>NZ_JAVDTX010000004.1:0-471083 GCF_031456055.1 Flavobacterium granuli | reverse complement strand
CCTGTCTGATTCGTTGTATAATTCGTGCCGTTCCATGTGAAGCTCGCTCCCGAACAAATGGTTTGATTCGTAACTATATCAGCAGGTTTTGGCGTCACGGTCAATACTAATTCCTGATCTGCTGTACAGCCATTATTGGTTTCTAAATAGGTCCCACCAACTGTGTAAGCAGTTCCATTCACTGCCCAAGAATAGGTCTCCCCAGAACAGATCGTAACTGGTGTAGACACTTTGGTTAGTTTTGGATTGACCGTTACCGAAACCAAAGTTCTGGCGCTCTCACATCCATCTTCAGTTTGACTGGCGTAATAAGTTCCTGTAACTAACGTCTCGGTTCCTGTGTATAATGTTCCTGCCGTTAAAGCATTGTACCATTTTACTGCAGTTCCTGTGGCAGCCAAGTCGCTTACTTTTTTAGCGTCTACTGAACAGAAAGTCTGTGATGAAGCCGTTGGCGCTGCAGGGGTTGGAGTAGTTAAAACATTTACGCTTCCACTTGTAGCTGTACAAGTAGCCGCATTGGTGGCTACAACATAATAGCCATTCCCGGCAGGTAGTGAATTCCATATTAATTCGGATGCTGTACCAGTCTGAGCACTTTGAACCGCTAAATTATTAGAATCATACAATTGATAACTCACTCCACTTACCGATGTTGTTGAACTTACAGTTCCATTCCCTCCAGGAGACACACAAATTTGGCTTCCTGTTAATGAAAGTGCTGCAGGATTAGTTACTGACAATGTTGCGGAACTACTAACAACATTAGTACAAATATAATTTGATTGTGTAATAATAACTCTATATTTATAATTGTTCATAGAGCAGGTGATAGATGATAAATTCAATATATCATTAGTAGCACCACCAATATTATTCCATATTGTACCACCATCGGTACTTAATTGCCATTGATACAGTCTTGTCCCAGATCCACCAGAAGCAGTAACGGAAAAAGAAGCACTAGCAGTACTAGAAGCTATTTGATCAGTAGGGTGTATCGTAATTGTACTGGCGGAACCTATAGAAACTGCATTTGAATAAGTACCACTATATGAAGCTCCAATTACAGTGCCATCAGGATTTACAGTTGGTGAACCAGTCCCATATTTGCTATTATCTACACCCAATAAATTACCATCTGCGTTACTAGAATTGTAATATTCATTTGCATCCGAACAACCATCACCATCACTATCCAAGTCTAAATAATTAAGGACACCATCACCATCTGTATCTACACATCCTTCATTAATAGAAACCTTGACATCATCTAGGAAATTTCCAAATGAAACGCCCCCAACAGAAGAAACAGATTTAAATGCTATAACAAGAGTAGTCTGTCCTGGAGTAATAGTATAAGTCCCCGAATAGGAACCCCAACTGGTTGTCCCGTCAGACATGGTAGCTTGAATAGTTGCTGAAGTCAAATCGGTTCCTATATTTACTGTCGCCTCATCAGTTCCTGAGCGCCCTCTATGTTTAACAGACCAATTTACAGTACCCGAAAAACCATTTAAACAAAAAGTTTGATACAATGTAGAAACTTGATTTGCATTTAACTCTACAAACTGTCCTCCTTCTGCAGCAGAAACCCCGTTAAAACCAGAATCCCAAAATTCTATTTGATGATCTGTTGCGGTGGTTTTCCATCCCAGAGTTGCTGGAGATGTACTGTCATTTACTAAATACCAATTAGGAGGATTGGAAATATTATTATCTGGAGATTCAAAACCACCGTTTATAAACTTAATTGCACAATCCGAACACTCAACCGAATCTAAAATCCCATCATTATCATCATCTAGATCAACCGAGTCCGCAATCCCATCCCCATCTGTATCCCTATAAGGGAGAGGAGTAACAGTTGAAGAATTATTTCCGCCTTGATTATCCATGTCCTCACTCCTAATTACAGCAGTATTCGTATATACACCAGTAGCTTTAACGGTTGCGTTTATAGTCAATGTTAAGCTTGAATTTCTAGTCAAATTCCCAATAGTCCAAATTCCCGTTCCATAACTATAAGAACCTGATGAAGGATTACTGCTTACATAAGTATAGCCAGAAGGAAGTAAATCATTAACTACTACTGAACTTGCATCCTGACCATTGGATAAATTACTTGCGGTCAAGGTAAATACAACATTGCTTCCTATAGCAGGAGCTATATTATTAACTGTTTTTACAATTGCTAAATCTACGTTTTGTCCAAATATAGAAACACTTAGCAGTAAAAATAAAAGCAAAAATTTGTTTTTGATTAAAGTAGAAATTGTCATAAACCTATGGTATTTATTTATCGAAAAGGCATTCATCATTCAAAAAACTATTCTTTAAGCATCGAGGAAATTAAGTTGGAATAAATGCTCGTGAGTACTGAGCTTACTATAAAAAATAGAAACTCAGATCATATAACATTTATACATGACAATCCAAATTTAAAGCTTGATTGAAAGGAAAAAGAGAAGCTGACGATTTCTCGAGAATTAATTTCGGAATCCATCTTTTTTTGAAACAAAAGAGAAAAAAGGAAATATGTTTTACCGAGAAATATAAAAAAAGTAAAACAACAAAAAATAATGACTTAATAAGGTTAAGTCCTTTCAAAGTAAAGTTCGTCATAATTAATTTAGCATTAAGTTTCAATAGATTGGGTCTGCCAAAACTAAATAATTACAAACAACTTGTTAACATTATTCCGTTTAACTACCTATTTTGTCGTCAATTCACGTTTTTTCCGATGTAAAGCACATTAAATCGTTAAAATACAGCTGTTTACTGTCAGAATTTTACATTTTTATAACATAATTAAAATGTAAAACTGAAACGTTGTCACGAAAAAAGAAGAGAAAATACTATTCTAAGAAAAGAATGTTCCTTTTTAACCCTTGAAATTTTGATCGTTTAAGAGGAGAATCCTTAAACACCATTTTAAAAGTTTCCTCAGTTATTTCGATCCAATCATTTTTGGACATTGAAAGTAATTCAGGATTGGGATTGAACAAAGGTTCATTGTGAGATTTTGAAAAACGGTTCCAAGGGCAGACGTCTTGACAAGTATCACAGCCAAATGCCCAATCATCAAATTTTCCCTTCATCTCTAAAGGTATGTTGTCCTTGAGTTCAATAGTGAAGTAAGAAATACATTTGCTCCCGTCCACAACATAAGGCGCAACAATTGCCTCGGTTGGACAAGCATCAATACAGGCTGTACAGGTTCCGCAATGATCTGTAACTGCATGGTCATAATCAAGATCCAAATCGATGATAAGCTCCGCAATGAAATAAAAAGAACCTACTTTTTGTGTCAATAAATTACTATTTTTGCCAATCCAACCTAAACCACTTTTTGCTGCCCAAGCTTTATCCAAAACAGGAGCCGAATCCACAAAAGCACGTCCAGACACAGCACCTATATTAGACTCTATCGAAAAAAGCAATTCCTTGAGTTTATCTTTTATGACAAAATGATAATCCTGCCCATAAGCATATTTAGATATTTTATAAGAATCAGGATTTTGAAACTCAGAAGGATAATAATTCAGTAAAAGAGAAACCACACTTTTAGCATCATCGACCAATAAAGTCGGATCCAAACGTTTGTCAAAGTTATTCTCCATATAGGACATTTGCCCATTGTAGTTTTTATTCAGCCAGTTTTCCAAGCGTGGTGCTTCCTGTTCTAGAAAACCAGCTTTTGATATACCGCAAGATAAAAACCCGAGACGTTTAGCCTCGGACTTTATAAATTTTGAATATGTTTCTTTGGAATTAATTGTCATCTTTTAGCAAATAAAACTTCAACTCCCACAGGCTTTAAAGTAACCAACGGATTAAATTGAACCTCTGCGCTGACAGGCTTTATCTCGTACTTTTTTACAATTTTAAAAAGTGTCAAACACATTTCATAAATAGCAAAACCGACACCTATACACATTCTTGGACCCGCCCCAAAAGGATAAAAATACTGCATAGAATGTTTTTTCTGTTCCCCAAGAAAACGTTCCGGATTAAATTCTTCTGGGTTTTCCCAATATTTAGGATTACGGTGCAACTCATAAAATGAAACTCCAATAAGCGTCCCTTTTTTTACATGATAAGAAGCAATAGTATCATCAGCAACATTTTGTCTGTCTATAATCCAAGCTGGAGGATACAAGCGCATCGACTCGTTCAAAACAGCATTAATATAAGTCATTTTCTGGAGCTGATCAACCGTATCAGATTCTTGAGATTCAATTTGCGAAATCTCTTGAAATACTTTTTGTTGAACATCAGGATGCTTTGCCAAAAGGTAAAGCGTAAAAGTCAAAGCATTTGCAGTCGTTTCATATCCAGCAACAAAAAGAATCTTAATTTCATCAATTAATTGTGTTACCGACATACCTTCGCCTGTATCTTCATGTCGCGTTTCAAGAAGCATATTCAACAAATCATTAGTCTCCACTTTTGAAGCCACTCTCTCCTCTATAATCTCTTGAATGATATTGTTATTTTCTAAAGACAATAGAGCATGTTTTTTAGTTTGTCCGCTCAAAGAAAACCACCATCCTTTATGAGGAAGTCTAACTTCTTTAATTAAGAACTTTTGTACTTCATCGACAATAAATTTTATTCTGTTTAATTTTTCTTGTGAGGCTGAAAGATGAAATAATGATTTGGCAACAACATTATATGCTAATTGACTCATTATTGGAAAAATATCGACTGGCTTTTCTTCGGCTAATTCATTCAATTCCGAAGCAATAATCTGCTCCATATTGACAACCAATTGATTCATTTTTTGTTTATGAAACGCTGGCTGAATCAGTCTTCTTTGTTTTCGCCAAAAATCACCATCTGATGTCAAAAGACCTTTCCCTATATACTTTGAAAGATATACAGTTTGGATATTCGACTTATGATAGTTTTTATGATTTTTCTGCAATATATATTCGGCAACTTCATTATCGCGTGACAATATCAGATGCTTTGTTCTTCCTATCTTAACAGAAAAAGTATCACCTAATTTGTCAAAATATTTTTTATGAAATGGAATCGGATTTTTACGGATTCCTTCAGCATCTAAAAAGAAATTAACTATTGAAAGTTTTTCAGGATAATTATATTTCTTATTCATTGCAGTTGATAATAAATTTTAAAAAAGTCCGCCTTGAATATTGGCTTTAATTTTCCCTAAATGCTTATATGCTTTCTCAGTCACTTCACGACCTCTGGGCGTTCGCATAATAAAACCTTCCTGAATCAAAAATGGCTCGTAAACTTCTTCGATGGTTTCACTACTTTCAGATACGGCTGTCGCCAAAGTTGAAAGACCAACAGGACCTCCTTTGAATTTATCAATGATCGTATTCAAAATTTTATTATCCATTTCATCAAGACCATGAGCATCTACATTCAATGCTTTCAAAGCATATCGTGCAATTTCTATATCAATGGTTCCGTTTCCTTTGATTTGGGCAAAATCACGTACGCGACGCAATAAAGCATTTGCGATACGAGGCGTTCCCCTACTTCTGCCAGCTATTTCAATAGCGGCTTCCATAGTAATCGGCATTTTAAAAATCATGGCACTACGCTCCACAATGGTTGTCAAAAGCTCGGTTGTATAATATTGTAATCTTGAAGAGATACCAAAACGGGCACGCATTGGAGCAGTCAAAAGACCAGAACGAGTTGTTGCACCAATAAGAGTAAAAGGATTCAAATTAATCTGGACTGTTCTGGCATTAGGCCCAGATTCAATCATGATGTCAATTTTAAAATCCTCCATAGCAGAATATAAATATTCTTCAACTATCGGACTTAAGCGGTGTATCTCATCAATAAATAATACATCTCTTTCTTCTAGATTAGTAAGCAACCCAGCTAAATCACCAGGTTTATCCAATACAGGTCCGGAAGTAATTTTGATTCCTACTTCTAATTCATTAGCCAATATGTTTGCCAAAGTTGTTTTTCCTAAACCAGGAGGCCCATGAAAAAGGGTATGATCAAGAGCTTCTTTCCTTTGATTGGCGGCAGCAACAAAAACCTTGAGATTTTCCAATACTTGATCCTGACCAGCAAAATCATCAAATGACAATGGCCTTAATCTTTTTTCAATATCAAGTTCTTCAGAACTGTAATTATTACTTGTTGGATCTAAGTTTTCATTCATGCGATAAAGGTAAAAAAAGTAATCGTTCTATATAAAAAAAATGCCTCTCATTAATTAATGAAAGGCATTTATATAATTTTTGAAATTTTAGTGATGTAAAACTACTTCTCCTTCTTTCATTGGAACTGTTTGAGGTACAAAATCCTCTTCATGTCCAGGATTACTGTAATCATAAGGCCAACGGTGTACCTCAGGAATTTCTCCTGGCCAGTTACCGTGGATATGCTCTACAGGAGTAGTCCATTCTAAAGTATTTGATTTCCATGGATTTTGAACTGCTTTCTTACCGTAGAAAATGCTAACGAAGAAGTTGTATAAGAACACTAATTGAAAAGCTCCACCGATCAAAGCAAAAGTTGTAATCAATACGTTTACATTTTGCAAATCATCGAACAATGGGAAGTTAGTATTTGTATAATAACGTCTTGGTAAACCAGCTAATCCAATAAAGTGCATTGGGAAAAATACTCCATAAGCACAAACAGCAGTTACCCAAAAGTGAACATATCCTAAATTCTTGTTCAACATTCTACCGAACATTTTTGGATACCAGTGGTAAACTCCAGCAAACATTCCGTAAAGAGCAGATATACCCATTACCAAGTGAAAGTGAGCTACAACAAAGTAAGTATCGTGAACATTAATATCTAATGTACTATCTCCAAGAATGATTCCAGTTAAACCTCCAGTAATGAAAGTAGAAACCAAACCAATTGAAAACAACATCGCAGGATTCATTTGAAGATTGCCTTTCCAAAGTGTAGTAATATAATTAAATGCTTTTACAGCAGATGGAATTGCAATCAAAAGGGTTGTGAATGTAAACACAGATCCCAAGAATGGATTCATACCCGAGATAAACATATGGTGACCCCAAACAATTGTAGATAAAAATGCAATTGCAATAATTGACATAATCATCGCTCTGTAACCAAAGATTGGCTTACGAGAGTTTGTAGCAATAATTTCAGAAGTAATACCCAATGCAGGCAAGATTACGATGTAAACTTCAGGGTGCCCTAAGAACCAGAACAAGTGTTCGAAAAGAACAGGAGAACCACCTTGGTAATGTAAAACTTCACCAGCGATATAAATATCAGATAAGAAGAAAGATGTACCAAAACTTCTGTCAAAAATCAACAACAATGCAGCTGACAATAAAACAGGGAAAGAAACAATACCTATAATTGCAGTAACAAAGAAAGCCCAAATAGTAAGTGGCAATCTTGTCATCGACATTCCTTTTGTTCTTAAGTTAATTACAGTTACAACATAGTTCAAAGATCCCATTAAAGAAGATGCAATGAAAATAGCCATAGAAACTAACCATAAAGTCATACCAGCACCAGAACCAGATATAGCTTGAGGAAGCGCACTTAAAGGCGGGTAAATTGTCCAACCAGCATTTGCAGGTCCTGATTCAACAAATAATGAACAAACCATTAAAACACTAGACAAGAAAAACAACCAATACGAAATCATATTCATGAATCCGGATGCCATATCTCTTGCTCCAATCTGCAGTGGTATCAACAAGTTACTAAACGTACCACTTAATCCTGCAGTAAGAACAAAGAATACCATGATAGTACCGTGAATGGTAACTAATGAAAGGTAAATATCATTTGCCATTACTCCATTTGGAGCCCATTTGTCTCCAAGTAATATATTGAAAATCTTAAAAGATTCTTCTGGCCAAGCTAATTGCATTCTGAAAAGCATAGACATACCAACACCTATAACTCCCATAATAATACCAGTAAGCAAGTATTGTTTGGCAATCATTTTGTGGTCAATACTAAAGATATATTTAGTAATGAATGTGTCCTTATGGTGGTGTTCGTGTTCGTGATCGTGTCCGTGATCGTGACCTTCTGCTGACATATATTTATACTTTAAATTTTCTTAATAATTATTTCATAGCTATTTTTGCAACAGCCGCTGTATCTTTTGTAAGAGTTGAATCTTTACCCGGTGCCGCATCTGGAGCAGCTGGCTCAGCTTTAGAAGCTTTTACTTCACTTACCAAAGCAGTTTTTTCACTCAACCATTTTTTATAATCTTCTGGAGTGTCAACTACAACTTTCATTTGCATATTATAGTGAGAAGCTCCACAAATTTTGTTACACAATAACAAATATTCAAAAGTATAAGGATCTAAACCTGCTTCACCTTTAGCAACCAATTCTAAACTCTTCTTAGCTCTGATAGCATTAATCTTCGCAACTTTTTCAACCATATAAGGTAAAGCTTGATATTCAGCCGTTGTATAAATCGGAGTAAAAGCAAACTCAGTAACCATACCTGGCACACAGTTCATTTGGGCTCTGAAATAAGGAAAGTAAGCTGAGTGCAAAACATCTTGAGATCTCATCTTGAAGTGAACCTTTTTCCCTTTAGGAATATGCAATTCTGAAACCACAATATCATCTTGAGAATATGGATCTGATAAATCAACACCAAGAGTATTAACTCCTTCGATCAATCTAACATTTGCTTTTCCTAAAACATTGTCGGCACCAGCATATCTTGCAGTCCATTTAAATTGTTGAGCATATAACTCAACAACAATTGTGTCCTCTTCTTCATCAACAAACATAATATTTGTCCAAGCATAAAGACCATAAAGAATCAAACCAGCTAATACAACAGCAGGGATAACACTCCATATTGCTTCCAATTTATTATTGTCTGCAAAATATAAGGCTCTTTTATCCTTATTACCTCTGTATTTGAAAGCAAAGTAATGTAATAAAACTTGAGTGATTGCTTGAACCGTAAAGATCAATACCCAAGTAATGTTCATTAGGTTGTCAATCAAAGCACCGTGTTCTGATGCAGGAGTATGGAGGACCAAAGGTCCCCATGTGTAAACTCCATATATTGTAAAGATGTAGATGAAAGCTAAAAAGCCAAACATCAAATATCCTTGTACATTATTATCGTCATCGGTTGCAACTTGCGAATTGTCCGAAGTCGAAGCAACTTGCGTTAAATCGAATATCTTCGTCAATTGCCAAACAGCAACAGCCAATAAAACTAAAACTATAATTACCAACAAACTTGTCATCTGTTTATCTCTTTAAATATTAATAATGAAAATGTTTACTCTCTTCAATGAATGGATTTCTTTTTGGCAACAAAGGAGCTTTAGTTAATGCCGTGAAGACAACAAAAATAAACAATCCAAGGAAGAATAAAACCGATGCAATTTCTGGAACACCAATAAACCAACTACTTCCAACAGTACCAGGCATAATCATATTAAAGAAGTCAATATAATGACCTAACAATATAACAATACCAGCCATAACCAAAATCCAAGTAATTCGTTTAAAATCAGTATTAATTAAGATTAAAACTGGAAATAAGAAATTCATAGCAACAGCACCAAAGAAAGGCAAGTTATACTCTTGAATTCTTGTTATAAAATAAGTAATTTCTTCAGGAATATTAGCATACCATATCAACATGAATTGAGAAAACCATAAGTATGTCCAAAACACACTAATACCAAACATAAATTTAGCTAAATCATGGATATGACTAGAATTTACATTTTCTAAATATCCTCTAGATTTTAAATATACTGTAACCATTGCAATCATTGTAATTCCACTTACAAAGAAACTAGCAAATACATACCATCCAAACAAAGTACTAAACCAGTGTGGATCGATAGACATAATCCAGTCCCAAGACATAATAGATTCAGTAACGATAAAGAAAACTAAGAATCCAGCTGAATAATTAAAATTCTTTTTGTAGAAACTATTATCATCAGACTCATCTTGAGCCAAACAATTTTTTCTTGAATAGTAACGGTATAAATTCCAACCTAACAAAAACACTGCAGCTCTAACAATCCAAAAAGGAAAATTCAAGAAACCAGCTTTTGTCTGAATAAGTTCATCGTGTTTTACTACTTCAGGATCCAACCAAATAAACAAATGATTAAAGTGTAGTCCACAAAGAACTAATATAATGAAGAATATCACTGAACCTACAGGCAAGTAAGCAGTAATTCCTTGCATAACTCTAAATAAAACCGGAGACCAACCTGCTTGTGCCACTTGTTGAATAGCGTAAAAAGCTAAAGTCCCTAAAGAAAGTAACATAAAGAAAATACAAGCAACATATAATGCCGCCCATGGTTTGTTACTTAATTGATGAAGCACATGCTCTAAATGTTCTTGGTGCTCAGTATCTGCTTTTACTTCATGCTTAGCAGCCTCAACTTTACCATGTTCCGATGCCACTGCTTCATGAGCAGTTTCAGATTCATGAGCTACAGAAGCTGTTTCATGATTTCCTTCACCATGTCCTCCATGTGAGTCAGCGGCAAGAAGAGCTTCAACTTCTTGAATATTTTTTGGTGCAGTCAAAAAACCATATCCAATTCCCAAAAGGCCAACAGCCATTAAGACGAAAGAAAAAGTTTTTAATTTACTTGAAAATGTATACATATCTATTACGATCAGTTTGTTCAACAATTATTATTGTGCTTTTAGTTTAAGAACATAGTCAGCAACTAACCAACGTTCGTGAGCACTCATTTGATTAGCATGTGATCCCATGGCATTCAAACCAAAAGTCTCCACATAAAAAATACTTCCTTCAGTAATGTCTCTGTCTTTGTAATTAGGAACACCAAGAAATTTTTCTCTCTCTACTAATTTTCCTTTACCATCACCAGCTGCACCGTGACAGCTAATGCAATAAATTTCATAAAGTTCTTTTCCTTTGTCAGAACCTCTGTCTAATGAATCCAAAGGAGACTTTAAATTAGCTTTCGCCAAAGCATATCCTTCTGGAGTATTTTCATATTCAAATGGCTCAAAACCTCTGTTTATTGAACCAACAGCAGGAAGTTGACCTTCTTTACCGTTTTTGAAAACATCAACTGGTGCAGAAGCATAAGTTTCAGCACTTACAGCTTCATACATATTTGGAAAATATTGATAATTCGGTTTATCTTTATTAAAACAAGATGAAACCGTTACCATTAAACCCAATACAAGTGTTATTTTATATAAACTTTTCATATCTACAATTAATGCTTTTCAATTACTTTAACTTCTACTGCACCTGTACCCTCAAAGAAAGAAACTAATTCCTCTTCATTATTGTTAACCGCTACTTCCATCAAAAAGTGATCATCAGTAGTTCTTACATCAGGATTTTCGGCTTCTTTAAATGGCCATAACCTACTTCTCATATAAAAAGTAATTACCATTAAGTGAGCTGCAAAAAATACGGTTTCTTCAAACATAATAGGCACAAAAGCTGGCATATTATCAATATAACTAAAACTTGGTTTTCCACCAATATCTTGAGGCCAGTCTTGAATCATAATATAATTCATCATCCAAGTACCAAAAGACAAACCACACAAACCATAGATAAAAGCACATATCGCTAAACGTGTAGGTGCAAGTCCCATTGCTTTGTCCAATCCGTGAACTGGGAAAGGTGTAAATACTTCTTCAATATGGTGATGAGCTGCACGTGTCTTTTTTACGGCATCCATCAAAATATCATCGTCATTATAAATGGCGTATATAACTTTATTACTCATGATGTGAATGTTTATTAGCTTCTCTTTCTTTAATATATTGTTCTCCTGTAGCTTTCAATATTGTTTTAACCTCGGCTTGAGCAATAACAGGGAATGTTCTTGCATACAATAAGAATAACACAAAGAAGAAACCTATTGTTCCGATAAAAATTCCAATATCAACAAATGTTGGAGAGAACATAGTCCATGAAGATGGTAAATAATCTCTATGTAATGAAGTTACGATAATTACAAATCTTTCAAACCACATTCCAATGTTTACAACAATCGAAATTATAAAAGAAAACATAATACTTGTTCTTAATTTTTTGAACCACATAAATTGTGGAGAGAACACGTTACATGTCATCATAGCCCAATATGCCCAAGCATAAGGTCCAGTTGCTCTGTTCAAGAAAGCATATTGTTCGTATTCTACTCCAGAATACCAAGCAATAAATAACTCAGTAATATAAGCAACACCAACGATAGAACCTGTAATCATAATTACAATGTTCATTAATTCGATATGCTGAATAGTGATATAAGCTTCAAGATTAATAACTTTTCTCATAATGATAAGCAAAGTGTTAACCATTGCAAATCCAGAGAAAACCGCTCCAGCAACGAAGTACGGAGGGAAAATCGTAGTATGCCATCCTGGAATAACAGAAGTAGCAAAGTCCATAGATACAATAGTATGCACAGAAAGTACAAGTGGAGTTGCTAAACCTGCAAGAACTAATGAAACTTCTTCGAAACGTTGCCAATCTTTAGCTCTACCACTCCATCCAAAACTCAAGATAGAATATACTCTTTTGTTAAAAGGTGTAACAGCTCTATCACGCAACATTGCAAAGTCAGGCAACAATCCAGTCCACCAGAAAACTAATGAAACCGAAAGATAAGTTGAGATAGCGAATACGTCCCAAAGTAATGGAGAGTTAAAATTCACCCAAAGAGATCCAAATTGATTTGGAATTGGTAATACCCAATACGCCAACCAAGGACGTCCCATGTGTATAATTGGAAATAAACCTGCTTGTATTACAGAGAAAATTGTCATTGCCTCTGCAGAACGGTTAATCGCCATTCTCCATCGTTGACGGAATAATAAAAGTACTGCAGAAATAAGAGTTCCTGCGTGACCAATACCAACCCACCAAACGAAGTTAGTAATATCCCAAGCCCAACCAACTGTTTTGTTTAATCCCCAAGTACCAATACCTGTAGACACTGTGTATATAATACAGCCTAATCCCCAAAGGAAGGCTATTAATGCGATTGAAAATACAATCCACCATTGTTTATTTGCTTTACCTTCTATAGGCGCGGCTACATCTACAGTTATATCGTGATACGATTTATCACCTATAACTAAGGGTTTTCTAATGGCTGCTTCGTAGTGAGACGACATAATCCTTTATTTGATTCTTAATTAATAATTTTTGTACTAGGTATTTCTAACTTTAACGTGGTATACAACATTTGGTTTTGTACCAACATGCTCCAATAAATGATAACTTCTTTCGTCTTCTGCTAATTTACTAACAACAGCTTCTTTATCATTTACATCTCCAAATATCATTGCTCCAGTAGAACAAGCATTTGAACAAGCAGTTTGGAATTCACCATCTTTTATTGTTCTTCCTTCGTTTTTAGCTTTCAAAATTGTTGCTTGTGTCATTTGAATACACATTGAACATTTTTCCATTACACCACGAGAACGAACATTAACATCTGGATTTAAAACCATACGTCCTAAATCATCATTCATATGATAATCAAATTCACTGTTTTTGTTGTATAAGAACCAGTTGAAACGACGTACTTTATAAGGACAGTTGTTAGCACAGTAACGAGTACCAACACATCTGTTATAAGCCATTTGATTTTGACCTTGACGACCGTGTGAAGTTGCAGCAACAGGACAAACAGTCTCACAAGGAGCATGATTACAATGTTGACACATTACAGGTTGGAAAGAAACTTGTGGATTATCCCCAGCTTTTTCCATTTCATTAAAAGTAGATAACGAACTAGACAAACCAGCTATATTATCTTTTCTTTCATTATCACCTTCAAATGTGCTTTCAGAAGAATAGTATCTATCAATACGCAACCAGTGCATATCTCTACTTCTTCTAACTTCAGATTTACCAACTACAGGAACGTTGTTCTCAGCATGACATGCAATTACACAAGCCCCACATCCAGTACAAGCATTCAAATCAATAGACAGGTTAAAATGATGTCCCGTAGAACGATCAAATGAACCCCATAAATCTACAGAAGTAGCATCAACTTCTTTGTGATCTAAAGAAACCTTTGGTTTTTCATTCCAAATTTCAGCATCTTTAGTATTGAAAATTTCAAGAGTAGTTTCTTTAATGATATCTCCTCTTCCCATTAATGTTTTCTGACCTTGAACACAAGCAAATTCGTGTTCTCCGCTAGCTTTCACTACTGAAACAGATTGTACATTATTGAATCCTGCATATAAAGCGTAAGCATTAATACCTACTTGCATTTCTTCTTTTAAAGCTGCTTTACGACCATAACCTAAAGCCATTCCCACAGTTCCAACAGCTTGACCTGGTTGAACAATTACAGGAACATTCTCAAGTTTAACGCCATTAGCAGTCAAAGTAACATAGCTACCATTTAATCCACCGTTAGCAACGATTTCATTTGTTAATCCCCATTTCTTTGCATCAGCATTAGAAACAGTTACATAGTTATCCCAAGATACTCTTGTTAAAGGATCTGGAAACTCTTGCAACCATGGATTGTTAGCTTGTTGACCATCTCCCATTCCAGTTTTAGTATACAATACTAATTCAAGACCAGCAGATTTTGCTTGAGCCAATGCATTTGCAGCACCGTTATAATCAGCAGTACCAGCAGCTGATGTTGATACAACACCAACATAAATACCATCATGCAAAACTTTATTCCAAGATGAACCTGCAATTACTGAAGCTGAAAATGCTTTCAAATAATCATAATAAGTTCCAGGAATGCCGTTAATAGACAATAAAATATCTTGTAATTGCTTTGTATTGAATAATGGACGAATAGTAGGTTGAGTAATACTATATGTTCCTTTTGTCAAAGCTAAATCTCCCCAAGCTTCCAAATAATGAGGAACTGGAGCAGCGATTGTAGACAATGAAGCAGTTTCATCTTCTTTTAATGATAATGAAACCGAAGTTTTTACTTTTTTTAATCCTTCAACAAATGATTTGCTGTCAGCTAAAGTATAAACAGGGTTAACACCGCTCATGATCAAAGTATGAACACTTCCAGCATTCATATCTTTTACTAATTGAGTAACTTTCTCATTAGATCCTTTACGGATTTGTCTAGTTCCAGAAGTAGTAAAAGCTTCACTTGCCAAAACTTGATTAATAGCAAGAACTAATAATTGAGCATTTTTATCTTGAATACCGGACACTAAAACTCCTTTAGAACCAGCAGCTTTCAATTGTTGAGCCGCTTTAGTAATATCTGCTTTGAAAGCAGCATCTAATGAAGTAGCAACAGATGATCCAGTAATTACATTAAAAATATGAACCAATGCTTGTTTTTGATTAGCAGTTGACATAGCAACACGCTTATCAGCAGCAGCACCAGATAAAGTCATATTAGACTCTAATTGTACGTGTTTTGATATTGTTTTCTTTCCAACCGTACCTGATGGAATTCTTCCTTTAGCATAACCTGAATCATATCCTCCACCTTGCCAATCTCCAAGGAAATCAGCTCCAACAGAAACAATAACTGAAGCTTTAGAAAAATCATAATCTACTAAAGCTCTTTCTCCATAAACAGTTTCAAAAGCATCTAAAGCTTCTGAAGAAGAAACAGCATCATATATTACATGTTTTGCATTAGGATTCTTTGCAACGAAATCAGCAATTAGTTTTTCAGTAGAAGGACTTGCCAATGTATTTGTCAAAAATACTACCTGCCCACCTTTTGCTTTAGCATCAACAATACTAGATTTTATTTTTGAATCAACTGCAGACCAAGTAGAATTTTTAGCATCTAGCTTTGGCTCTTTCAAACGCATATTATCATATAATGACAATATAGAACCATGAATTCTAGCATTAGCTGTAAACTTAGCTCCAGCAATAGTGTTGTTATCTATTTTAATTGGACGACCTTCACGTGTTTTTACCAAAAGGTTTGCGAAATCAAATCCATCAAAAACTGAAGTTGCATAATAATCTGCTACTCCAGGAATAATTTGTTCTGGTTGCAGCACATAAGGAATTGACAAATGCACAGGACCTTCGCACGCAGCTAAAGAAGCCGCAGCTGTACTAAAACCAACGTACTTTAAAAAGTCACGACGTGTAGTTGAAGAAGAAGACAAAGCAGCTTCATTTCCTAAAAATTCATCTGTAGGAATCTCTTCAACAAATTCGTTATTTCTAAGCGCCTCAACAATAGAACTATTTCCGTCTAGTTCTTCAACACTTTTCCAGTATTTTTTGTTTGATGACATATTATATATAAATATTAATCTTAATAATTTTTTTTAGTTTCAAGCTTTCTTTGTCTCAAGTTTCAAGTTATACAAAAACAACTTGAAACTTAAAACCTTAAACTCTTTTTAGTAGTGACATTTACCACATTCTAATCCACCCATTTGAGCAGCGGTTAACTTATCTACTCCATATTTTTTAGAAAGCTCTTCATGTATTTTTGTATAATACTCATTACCTTCCATTTTAACATCAGTTTTTCTATGGCAATTCACACACCACCCCATTGTTAAAGGAGAGAATTGTTTCATGATTTCAAATTCCTGAACTGGACCGTGACATGTTTGACATTCAATTCCAGCCACAGTAACGTGTTGTGAGTGATTAAAATAAACAAAGTCAGGTAAATTATGAATACGAACCCATTTTACAGGTTCTGTTTTTCCAGTATATGACTGAGAAGCAGCATCCCACCCCACAGCTTTATATAATTTTTGGATTTGTTCATCATAAAAAGCTTTGCTGTATTCTGGAGTTGCAGTAGTTTCAGCAACTTCACTAATACTTTTATGACAGTTCATACAAACATTCAAAGAAGGAATACCTGCAGTTTTACTTACACGTGCAGCAGAGTGACAATATTTACAATTAATTTCATTATCACCAGCATGTATTTTATGAGAATAATGTATCGGCTGAATTGGTTCGTAATTTTGATCTACACCAACTTGCATAAAAAATCCGTAAACCAAATAAGCACCTGAAAGCAATAAGAATATAGCAGATACCAAAACCAAAAACTGATTTTTAACAAAAGCCTTCCAAATTGGCAATGTAGGCTCTTTAGCAACTACTTCAATACCATTTGCAGCGGCTACTTTTCTTAATACTTTGTTGACCAAAACCAACATTACAATAAGGATTGCCATTACTAATGACAAAGCACCCAATATTACATTATTAGAAATACCATCCTCTTGAACTGTACCAGGAACACCAGCAGTAGCAGTAGTACCAGCTGCAGCAGTAGCAGCAGCTTTTGGCTCAGAAGTATAAGCTATAATATTATCAATATCCCCTTCAGACAACTGAGGAAATGAAGTCATTGGTATTTTGTTATTTTCTTCAAAAACCTTAACAGCAGCAGCATCACCAGATTTAATTAAATCCGAACTATTGTGAACCCACTTATAAATCCAAGAAATCTCATGTTTAGAAATAATATCTCTAAGAGCTGGACCCGTAGATTTCCCATCTAATTTGTGACATGCTGCACAATTGGCATTAAAAAGCTCTTTACCTTTTGCCGCATCACCTCCAGAACTCGCCGCTGGAGCTGCTGCAGTTGCTTCGGCAGCAACGGGAGCTGCATCTTGCGCAAATGAAGCTACGGAAATACTCAACATTAATGCTAAGCTTAAAAATAATTTCCTTGAATTCGAATTATGGTTACCCACCTTTTTCATATTAATATATTGATTATCTACTAAAAAATTGTTCGCTTGTTATCTAAAATTTAGAAAACAAAACGAACCTTATTTAAAAACTTGCACAAAAATACGACTTAAGAACTATTCTCAAAACCTTAAAATAATCTTAATTATAATTTATATTAAATCTAAATAATAAAATCATAACGATTTCCTGTTAAAAAACTATTTTTGCAGAATAAATAATCAGATTATGAGATTTTTAAGAAACATTAAAGCATTGTTGCTATTTATTTTATTTTTCACAATAACAAACAGAACGACAGCTCAAAACTCAAATTTAAGCATAAATCAAGACCCTAAATTCGAGCAATTATTGAATGAAAAAAGAAAATCCAACTCCAATTTATCCTATTCCGACCGTTACAAAATCCAAATTTTTAACGGAGCGAGCGACGGTGCTAAAAAAACTTTAAATGAGTTTCGCCAAGAATTTAAAAACTTAGACGGAACTATTATTTTCAATACACCAAATTATAAAGTTTGGGTTGGTAATTTCAGAACCCGAATGGAAGCTGAACGAAATCTTGTTGATATTGAAAAGAAATACAAAAATGTATTTTTAATAAAGCCAAACAAATAATCCAAAACAAAAAAACAGCCCTTTTAAGGGCTATTTTTTTAGTAATTTTTTAATGATTTCAACGCCAAATCGGGAAGCAACCTGAAAAACAAATTCTTTAAAATCTACAACAGAATTATCATTTGCCTCATCTGAAATAGTTCGAATTATTACATAAGGAATATTGTATTCAAAGCAAACTTGTGCTACTGAAGCACCTTCCATCTCAACACATAATACTTCAGGAAGTATTGTCAAAAGATTTTCCTTATCCTCACTACTCGCAAAAAAATGATCTCCACTGGCAACTTGACCAACAACCATTTTGGACTTCGACATAGAAAACATTTCTCTTTGTTTTGGAGAAAGCAAATGAATTAAACTTTCGTCCCTTATTAATTCATTAACACTCTGTATTGCCTTATCCAACATCTCTTTTGGAGGACAAAGAATTGTTTTTCCCAACAAAGGAATTTCAAATCGATTCATTATTGGACGAGCATCCAAATCATGCTGAATTAAACTATTAGCAACAACAATATCTCCAATATTTAAATCTGAATTAATAGCACCTGCAACTCCAGTAAAAATCAGTTCCGTTATCCCAAACTCAACAATTAAATGAGTAACTGTGGTCGCTGATGCAACTTTTCCCCAACGAGAAAACACCACTACAACTTCAAAATCATTTATCGTCCCTAAATAATAAGTACGCATTCCCTTTACAACTTCTGTTTTGTCCTTTAACAAAGAAACAATCCCATTTATTTCTTCCGGCATTGCACCGAGAATTCCAATTCTTTTCATAACTATTTAAAATTTTGATCTGATTTTAATTATTAATATTTATCAATTAGATAATGGCAAAAAAGTAAAAACACTGTCTTAAGCCCAGATTGAAGTGAAAATCTTTTGTGCTGGTATTCGGTACAAAAAATCACAACGAAAAACGAGACGATCACAACAAATAAGCTAAATATTTCTGATTCCAAAACTAATAATATAACTACAGTTTACTTGCTATTTTTAAAATTACCTAACAATAAAATCATCACTATATAAACAAAAAAAATCCCAACGAATTGGGATTTTTAAGTATAAAAATACGAAATATTATTTCAATTTCTTTTTGATTGCTACTTCATGGTATGCTTCAATAACATCTCTCTCTTCGATATCATTGTAACCTTTTATTTGAATACCACAATCATATCCTTTAGCAACTTCTTTCACATCGTCTTTGAAACGCTTCAATGCAAGTAGTTCACCCGTGAATACAACAACCCCATCTCTAATGATTCTGATTTTGGCATTTTTGGCAATTTTACCATCCATAACCATACAACCAGCGATTGAACCAACTTTAGAAATTTTGAATATCTCTCTGATTTCAGCAGTACCAAGTACTTCTTCTTTCATTTCAGGAGCTAACATTCCTTCCATTGCATCTTTTAAATCATCGATAGCTGCATAGATGATAGAGTAATAACGGATATCGATTTCTTCTTTATCAGCCAATTGTCTAGCATTTCCAGCAGGACGAACGTTAAATCCGATAATGATTGCATCGGAAGCAGAAGCCAACATAACATCAGTTTCTGTAATTGCACCAACTCCTTTATGAATAATGTTAATTTGAATTTCTTCAGTAGATAATTTAGAGAACGAATCAGATAACGCTTCAACAGAACCATCCACATCTCCTTTAAGGATAATATTCAATTCTTTAAATTGACCCAACGCAATTCTACGTCCAATTTCATCTAAAGTAATATGTCTTTGTGTACGTACTGATTGTTCACGCATCAATTGAGAACGTTTAGCAGCAATTTGTTTTGCTTCTTTTTCGTCTTCAAAAATATTGAATTTATCACCAGCAGTAGCAGCACCATCAAGACCTAAAACCGAAACCGGAGTCGAAGGACCTGCAACAGTAACTGTATTACCTCTTTCATCATGCATGGCTTTAATTTTACCATGGTGTTTTCCAGCCAACATATAGTCTCCAATTTTAAGAGTACCATGTTGTACTAATATAGTAGAAACATATCCTTTTCCTTTATCCAAGAAAGCTTCTACAACAGTACCTTGAGCAGCTTTATTTGGATTTGATTTTAAATCTAAAATTTCAGCTTCTAATAATACTTTTTCCAATAATTCTTTAACACCAGTACCTACTTTTGCAGAGATATCATGAGATTGAATTTTTCCACCCCAGTCTTCTACCAAAAGGTTCATACCCGCTAATCTTTCTTTTACTTTTTCAGGATTAGCATTTGGCTTATCAATTTTATTGATTGCAAAAATAATTGGAACTCCAGCTGCTTGAGCATGAGAAATAGCCTCTTTGGTTTGTGGCATGATATCATCATCAGCAGCAATTACAATAATTGCAATATCTGTTACTTGAGCACCACGAGCACGCATCGCCGTAAAGGCTTCGTGACCTGGTGTATCTAAAAATGCAATTTTTTGACCGTTATCTAAAGTTACTCCGTAGGCACCAATATGTTGTGTAATTCCACCAGATTCACCAGCGATAACATTTTCTTTACGAATATAATCCAGCAAAGACGTTTTACCGTGATCGACGTGACCCATTACAGTAACAATAGGAGCTCTGAATACTAAATCTTCTTCCTTGTCTTCAACTACTTGAATAGCCTCTTCAATATCTACAGTAATAAACTCAACTTCATAACCAAATTCATCAGCTACAATAGTTAATGTTTCAGCATCCAAACGTTGATTCATGGTAACCATGATTCCAAGTGACATACAAGTTCCAATCACTTTAGTAATTGGCACATCCATCATGATTGCAATTTCACCTACAGTAACAAACTCAGTAACTTTAATAGTTTTACTTCCTTCGTCTAAAGCTCTTTGTTCATCATCAGATTTCTGACGGTGTGTATCTCTTTTATCTCTTCTGTATTTTGCAGCTTTTGATTTACCACCTTTACCTTGAAGTTTCTCCAAAGTTTCACGGATTTGGTTTTTAACCTCTTCCTCAGTTGGCTCAACTTTTGCAACAATTGCAGGTCTATTTCCTTTTACAAATCCAGGTCTTGCACTTCTATTTGCATTAAAACCTCCACCACCAGTATTAGGTGTGATTTTGTTTGGATTTGGCGCTCCAGGAACTCCAGGAGTTGCAGGTGGTCTAGGCGCACCTGGTTTTGGAGCAATTCTTTTGCGTTTGTTTTTATTCGCATTATTAGCACCAACTGCTGCTCCAGGAGCACCAGGTTTATTAGGCGTAATTTTTGGATCCTCTTTTTTCTTTTTCGGCTTATTGAATTGAGACAAGTCGATAACTTGACCCGTTAAAGTTGCCCCAGAAAGTTTTTGATATTGAGTTGTAATAGATTCTTCGACTGGAGTTTCACCTGAAGTCGCTTCAGTTTTTTTCTCTTCTACTACTTCTTGTTTTTCAATATTTTTAACTTCCTTAAACTTTGGCTTATCTTTTACCTCAGAAACAGGAATTTCCTTTTTATCTTTTTCAACTGGCGCTTCAGCTTTGACAACATTCTCGACAGTTTCTTTTTTAACTTCTTCTTTTAGAACATGCTTGTCTTCTGGAACTACATCTTTAGGAGCAATTACTTTTTCAGCAACAACAGGTTCTGGAGCAGCAGTAGGCTTTTTAGGATTAAGATCAATTTTACCAACTTGTATTGGTCCCGACAAAACAGCTCTAGCTTTTATAACTTCTTGTTGTTTCAAACGCTCTTCTTCTAATTTGCGTTTGTCTTCCACTTCTTTTTCACGTTCAATACGCAAAGCTTCTTTTTCTTTCCTTTTCTCCTCGCCTACTTCCTTAGAAGCTTCTTTATTCCCCTTATCGCCTGCAAACTGACTTTGTAGGATATTAAATTCCTGCTCAGAAATTTTTGTGTTTGGGTTTGATTCAATAGCAATACCCTTATCTTTTAGATAATCCACAGCTCTTTCTAACGAAATATTTAATTCCCTTAAAACCTTGTTTATTCTAATAATTCTCTCTTCAGACATAAAACCTTTTTATTTTTACCTTATTCGTTGTTCTACTTATATTTTATAATAAAAATAGAAATTTATTTTATATGAGGAATTAATAGTATGTTAACTATCAAACTCTTCATTTAATATTCTCATTACATCTAAAATCGTTTCCTCTTCTAGGTCGGTTCTTCTAACTAAATCTTCTACATCATGTTTCAAAATACTTTTAGCAGTATCTAAACCTATTTTTGCAAATTCCTCAATTACCCACTCTTCAATCTCATCTGAAAACTCAGTCAATTCAACATCATCATCATCTGCAATTGCTCCAGCTACATCACCTTCACGTATTACATCCAATTCATAACCAGTCAACAAACCAGCTAAACGAATATTATGACCTCCTCTACCGATTGCTTTAGAAACCTCTTCCAATTTCAAAAACACTTCAGCTCTCTTTGTCTCTTCATTAATTTTGATTGAAGAAACTTTAGCAGGGCTCAATGCTCTAGTAATATACAATTGAACATTACTAGTATAATTGATAACGTCAATATTTTCATTACCCAATTCACGTACGATTCCATGAATACGAGATCCTTTCATACCCACACAAGCTCCAACTGGATCAATACGATCATCATAAGAATCTACAGCTACTTTCGCTTTTTCACCAGGAATTCTCACAACGTTTTTAACCATAATCAAACCGTCAAAAACTTCTGGAATTTCTTGTTCAAATAATTTTTCCAAGAACTTATCTGAAGTTCTAGACATAATAATTTGAGGTTTATTTCCTTTTAGTTCAACACTTTCAATTATACCTCTCACATTATCTCCTTTACGGAAGAAATCTGAAGGAATTTGTTTTTCTTTTGGTAAAATGATTTCATTTCCGTCATCATCCACCAAAATTACAACTCTTGGACGTACATGATGCACTTCCGCAGTATAAATATCACCAATAATATCTTTAAATTGCTTGTAAAGATTAGTATTATCGTGTTCGTGTATTTTTGAAATTAAATTTTGTCTTAAAGCTAATATCGCTCTTCTCCCTAAATCAATCAATTTGACCTCCTCAGAAACCTCTTCACCAATTTCAAAATCGGCTTCAATTTTTCTAGCTTCAGTTAATGTTATTTCTTCATTTTCAAAATCCAAATCCTCGTCAGCAACGATTACTCTTCTTCTCCAAATCTCCATATCTCCTTTATCAGGATTTATAATGATATCGAAATTATCATCTGAACCGTATTTTTTCTTCAATGCATTTCTAAATACATCTTCCAAAATTGCCATAAGCGTTACACGATCAATAAGTTTATCATCTTTAAACTCTGAAAATGAATCGATTAATGCTAAATTTTCCATGCGAATTCTTTAATTAAAATGTTACTGTAACAATTGCTTCTTTAATATCTGAGTAAGGTATTTGTTGTTCTTTTTGAACCATCTCTTTTCCTTTACCAATTTTTTTCGGTTCTCTAGCTTTCCAAGACAAAATTATAAAAAGATCATTAGCTTCAACTAATTCTGCTTCAATATTTTCGGTATTTGTCTTAACAATTAATGTTCTACCGATATTTTTTTTATACTGTCTAACCAATTTTAATGGAGAACCAACTCCTACAGAAGCTACTTCCAAAGAGTAATCTTGCTCCTCTCTATCCAAATTATTCTCAACAGCACGACTTATATCAATGCAATCCTGTAAAACCACACCATTATCCCCATCAATCCCAATAATAATTTTAAAACTGTCCGTTATGGCCAAGTCAATTAAAAAAACAGATGGCTTTTCAAGAAGAGCCTCTTCTAATACTTGCTTTACTTTTTCTTTAAATGTCATATCTTTATAAAAAGAGGCACGCTATGCGTGCCTCATTATCTAGTATATTAATAAATAACGGTGCAAATATAGTGTTTTTTTATAAATCAAAAAAATTGATTACTATTAAAAAAATTTATATCTTTAATGTACAAAATTAGTCCTGTTTTACTGAATAAATTAAACCCCAAACATCATGAAAAGAATTTTAATCCCAACTGACTTTTCTAAATATGCTGATGAAGCAATAGGAGTTGGCGCAGAAATTGCAAAAAAAAACGACTGTGAAATCATTTTAATTCACATGCTTGAACTACCAGGCCAAATGAATGACGCCATCAAAGGAGAAACAAGCATTCCTGAAATCATGCTCTTCAAACGTAAAGCCGAAGAAACATTAAAAAACATCAAAAACCGTCCTTACCTCGCCGGCATCAAAATAACCGAAGTAGTACGACTTGATAGCGCTTACCAAGGAATAAACAATTACATCAAACAAAACAACATGGATTTAATTGTTATGGGGTCTCACGGAGCATCTGGAATTAATGAAATCATCATTGGATCTAATACCGAAAAAGTAGTAAGACAATCCGAAACGCCTGTTTTGGTCATCAAAAACAAAATTGACAATTTCAAAGTTCAAAATATAATTTTTGCTTCTGATTTTTCAAAAGAAATCAAAAAACCATTTCAAAAAATGCTTGATTTCACCAAATTATTTGGATCAAAATTAAAACTAGTAATGATTTGCACACCAAACAGTTTCAAAAGCACTTCGGCTGCACGTAAAATCGTAACCGACTTTGTCGCCGATTTTGACATGCCAGAATATACATTTGAAACATACAATGAAAGCAATATAGAAAATGGGATTATTAACTATTCCAATGAAAAAAATGCTGACTTAATCGCATTTTGCACTCATGGAAGAACCGGCCTTAACCATTTCTTCACTGGAAGTATTTCTGAAGATCTAGTAAACCACGCCACAAAACCCGTATTAACATTTAGAATATAAATAAAAGAAAGCCTCTCAAAAATTTGAGAGGCTTTCTTTTTTTCGACACTCAATCAATGCCATAAAAAAAGCCCTTCAAACTTGAAGGGCTTCCGTTGGTCTACAAGGACTCGAACCTTGAAAGACTGCACCAAAAACAGTTGTGTTACCATTACACCATAGACCAGCTTTCTTGCTAACATTTCTGCTAAGCGAGTGCAAATTTAAAACAAATTCCAAGCTGTGCAAACTTTTTTTGCCTTTTTCTTCAAAAAAAATGAAACAAATTTCAATTTAAAAATCAAAATCTGATTAAAATACTGAAAGACAAAGCATTTGCCGAAACGATTATTTTCAATAAAATTATATTAATGCGACTAAACATTAAAAAAAAAAACATTTTCTTTGTAACACTTTTTAAAACACATAAAAAAAACAGAAGACTAGTATATGACATCATTCAATTTCAACAAATGGAATACAATTACAGGTTGGTTTGCCTTTTCAATAGCATTAATAACTTATACACTTACTGTTGAACCTACAATGAGTTTTTGGGATTGTGGTGAATACATCGCTACAGCCGCCAAACTTGAAGTTGGTCACCCACCAGGAGCACCATTATTCCAAATGATTGGCGCTTTTTTTGCAATGTTTGCGATAGATAATGAACACATTGCTTTAATGGTGAATATGACTTCTGTATTTTCAAGTGCCTTTACTATATTATTTATGTTTTGGTCATCAACAATGATCTTAAAAAAAATAATTGGACAGTATTCAGAAATCAATACAAACAATTCAATTGTCATCCTTGGAAGCTCTTTAGTCGGTGCTTTAGCCTATACCTTTTCAGATAGTTTCTGGTACAATGCAGTTGAAGCCGAAGTTTACGCAATGGCTACTTTGCTAATCTCTCTACTATTGTGGTTGGGATTACGCTGGGAACAAGAAATGAACACTCCAAGAGGAAATAGATGGCTTCTTTTAATTTCTCTGGTAGTTGGATTATCTTTCGGGGTACACTTTATGTCGCTACTGACTATTCCTGCAATTGGGTTTTTATATTTTTTCAAAAACTATAAAGTAGTCACCGTTAAAAACTTCATTATAGCCAACATTGTTGTGGTATCTATATTGCTTTTTATATTCAAATTATTACTTCCGTTAACGATGGCATTCTTTGGTAAAACAGAAGTATTCATGGTTAATTCAATGGGATTACCATTTAATTCGGGAACTATATTTGTAACACTTCTTCTTATAGCTTTCTTTTATTTTGGATTAAATTACACTCATAAAAAAGGATTAATACATTACAACACTCTTATATTATGTGTTCTTTTTATATTAATTGGATTCTCAACTTGGTTAATGTTGCCAATTCGTGCTAATGCGAATACGGTTATCAACGAAAACAAACCATCGGATGCTGCCGAAGTTCTTGCGTATTACAACAGAGAACAATATGGTGTAAATCCATTATTTTACGGACCACAATACACCGAAACTTTTGCAGGATTGGATCCTGACAAACCATATTTAGACAAAGCTCCCAATTACGAGAGAGATTATAAAACCGGAAAATATGTAATTGTTAACAACTACAAAAATGCCGAGCAAAATAGTGATGATAGTCAAAAAACTATTTTACCAAGAATGTGGAGTTCTGAACACATTGAAAACTACATGAATTTCACAAATCCTCCAGCATTTAGAATAAACCCTAACTATGACTATGATGAGGATTTAGTAAAATACGGATTAGATCCAAGTCAACTTAGCGAAGAAGATTATAATAAAGCTATTGCTCAATTAAAAAACGAAACTGAAAAAACGATAGCAGAGTTCAGACAGGCTTACGCGCAAAAACAAATTGACAATGAAGGTTACGTTTCATTCCTTAACCATTATAAAGACTATTTAATTGTTGAAAAACCAACTACTGCCGACAACTTCAGCTTCATGTTTGAATACCAATTCGGCTATATGTATTGGAGATATTTAATGTGGAATTTTGTCGGAAGACAAAACGACAATCAAGGAAGATATGACTACCTTGACGGAAACTGGATAAGCGGAATTACATTCCTTGACAATTTACATTTAGGCTCACAAGAGAATCTACCTTCAGATGTATTAAACAACAAAGGCCGTAATGTGTATTTCTTCTTGCCATTTATACTTGGGCTTATCGGAATCATGTATCATGCAGGCAAAGACAGAAAAAGTTTTTATGTTTTATTGGCTCTTTTCCTTTTCTTGGGAATTGCGTTGAAAATCTACCTAAACGAACGACCATTTGAACCTCGTGAAAGAGATTATGCCTTAGTCGGCTCATTTTACGTATTTGCAATATGGATCGGATTTGGAGTATATGCATTATACGAAAGCGCACAAAAATATCTTGCCCCAAAAATTGCAGGACCTGTGCTTATTGGCGGATGCTTATTAGCAGCACCAATGCTAATGGCTTACCAAAACTGGGATGATCATGATCGCTCCGGAAAATATACGGCAACCGCAATGGCAAAAGCATATCTTCAATCCTGCGACCCTAACGCCATTTTATTCACTATTGGAGATAACGACACCTTCCCTCTTTGGTACGCCCAGGAAATAGAAGGCATTCGTACTGACATCAAGATTGTCAACACCAGTTTATTCATGACGGATTGGTACATTGATCAAATGAAAAGAAAAGCATACGAATCGAATTTATTACCAATTTCGTTTACACACGATGAGTATGTTGGTGATAAACTAGACTATGTAGCATACATACAAAAAACGGAAAGCCGTTGGGATTTAAAAGATTTTATTTCATTTATAAAAAACCCAAAATCAACAGTAGAAATGCAAAACGGGCAAACTATCCATTTCTACCCTACAAATAAAATCAGAATCCCAATAGACAAAGCAAATATCTTAAAGAATAAGGTAGTTGATCCTAAACTTAGCGACTCTATTGTTCCGTATATTGATATTGATATCAAAGGAAGCGCTATCTACAAAAACAGATTGATGATGTTGGATCTAATTAGCAATAATAATTGGAAAAGACCGGTGTATTTTAGTGGAGGAGCATTTGATGCAGAAGATTATTTATGGATGAAAGAGTATCTTCAATTAGAAGGTATGGTTTATAAATTAGTTCCAATAAAAACTGCATTACCGAAGGATTCAGGTCAGATGGACATGGGCCGAATTGACACGGATAACATGTACAATAAAATAATGAAATGGGATTGGGGTAATAGCGAAAGTGATAAAATATACCACGACCCAGAAACACGCAGAGAAAGCCTTACTTACAGAATGAATTTATCTCGTTTGATGAACAAACTCATAGAAGAAGGAAAGATTGATAAAGCCAAAAACATCATTGATTTGGCTATGAAAAAAATGCCTTTGGAGAAATTTGGCTATTATTCACTTTTGGAACCATTTGCCAAAGGATATTATGATGTTGGAGAAAAAGCAAAAGCACATGATTTACTTAATAGACTAGTGGACAAATACAAGGAAAACCTTAATTATTACGCCAAATTAGCACCATCTGAACAATCTAGCATCAGCATTGAAATCATAACCGACTTAGAACGCTACAGAGGTTTATTGATTGTTATGAAAGACAGTAATGACATGGATTATTACAATTCAAGCAAAAAAACTTTCAATACCTATATCGAAATTTTTGCTCGATTTGGACGTGAAAAAGAATAATCATAAGATTTAAAAAACATCTCTTAAAAATGCAGTGTAATTAAAAAAACACTGCATTTTTTTATTTAAATTGCATTGAATTGTGCTATAGAATCATGAAACCCTATTGGATAAAAACAAATAAGCTCATAAA
This sequence comes from Flavobacterium granuli, assembly GCF_031456055.1. Lineage (GTDB taxonomy): Bacteria > Bacteroidota > Bacteroidia > Flavobacteriales > Flavobacteriaceae > Flavobacterium > Flavobacterium granuli_A. The sequence continues at coordinate 442,135 of NZ_JAVDTX010000004.1, read as the reverse complement.
AAAAATATTCTCCAATTACATTTGGGACATTCCAAATGCGGAGAATAAAATCTACCTTACTTTTGACGATGGACCAACTCCAGAGATCACAGAATGGGTTTTGGAAGAATTAAAAAAGTACCAAGCCAAAGCCACCTTTTTCTGCATTGGTAAAAACATAAACAATCACCCAGCTATTTTTTTAAGAACCATCGATGAAGGACATTTCATTGGAAATCACACCTACAATCATTTGAAAGGATGGAATACCTCGACTGAAGATTATTTAGACAATATTGCCTTATGTAAATCTGAAATCGACAACCTAGACCCTGTAATCTGCAACCCACAATCTCCCCTATTCCGTCCGCCTTACGGCAAAATAAAAAAAACGCAATTTAAAGAATTGCAACAATTAGGTTATAAAATAATCATGTGGGATGTACTCAGTGCTGATTTTGACCAAACCATAACACCAGAAAAATGTCTAGAGAATGTATTACAGAATGTACAATCAGGAAGTGTAATAGTTTTTCACGACAGTGTAAAAGCATTCAAAAACTTAGAATACACACTACCCAAAACTCTGGAAATTTTAAAGCAAAGAGGATTTGTTTTTGAAGTAATTCAATAATCTAAAGAAACTAAAGATTATAATTGCTCTTGTACTAATCCAATTAAAGTATTGGCATCTAACTCCCCAGACTGCCTCCAGATCATCAAACCTTCTTTATAAATCATCAAAGTAGGCAAGCCTTTTATGCGTAAAGCATCGGCTAGTTCTTGATTTTTGTCCACATCTATCTTGATCACCTTTACTTTATCACCAAGCGCTGCGGCTACATCTTTTATAACAGGATGCATCGATACCGAAGATTCGTTCCAATCTGTGTAAAAATCTATTAACACAGGAACTTGAGCATTTATAAGTTCTCCAAATTTTGACATAAAACCAAAATATTTAATTTCTATTACTTTCGAAAAGAGATATCATCTTGCAAATTTAGCATTTTAAACTAATTATGCTAATTTTTCTCCCTTTATTAGTTGAATTACTGTTATTTCCGGCATAATCCCAACCCTACCAGGATAGGCATGAAAACCAAATCCACGATTTACATAAACGTACCTTCCCACGTTTTCATACAATCCCGCCCACTGTTTGTAAACATATTGTGCCAAACTCCATTTAAAAAAACCTGGAATCTCAATACCAAATTGCATTCCATGGGTATGGCCAGACAAAGTTAACTGAAAATGCTTGTCGTCATGTTGTACGACTTCGTTCCAATGGCTTGGATCATGGGTCATTAAGATTTTGAAATCCTCTTTACTTAAATGTTCTGATGCTTTTTTTAAATCTCCAGCCTGCTTGAAATTTTTACCCCAATTTTCAACACCAACCAATGCAATTTTATCACCATCTTTTTCGATAAAAGTATGCTCATTCAACAGCAACTGAAATCCTATTTGTCCATACAATTTTTTTATATCTTCAAAATTTTCATCCTTAGCAGATTGTGTCGGCCAAGTCACATATTCCCCATAATCATGATTACCAAGAACCGAGAATTTCCCATATTCATGTTTCTTAATTTTATTAAAAGTATCAATCCAAGGATCCATTTCTTTGGCATGTGTGTTGACAATATCACCCGTAAACAAAATCATATTCGAGTTTTGTTCGTTTACCAAATCAATAGCATAACTGATTTTTTCAGGATTATCGAAACTCCCGCTATGCACATCCGAAATTTGAGTAATTGTAAAACCATTAAAAGCATCTGGTAAATCAGGAAAATATATAGCCTGCTTTATCACTTTATAATTATATCTTCCTTCAAATATTCCATAGATCAAAGACAAGAATGGAATGGAAGCCAACCCTAAACCAATTTGGCTGACGAATTTACGTCTTGAAGGCAAAAAATCCACTTTGCTGTTATTATCTATAAAATAATTGATTGAACCGGCTGCCAATCGAAAGACATCTTCTCCTAAAAGAATAACCGTCATTACAATTTTAGGAAGATAAACCACCAACATCAGTCCCATGGTAAACATCGTCTTATGTGTTTGTCCAACAGAACGGTCAAATTGCGTAAAAGAGTAAAGAATAAAAACCAAAAGCAAGAGACTAATAACAGAATAAGCCAAAAGCATCCATCTTAGTTTTATTAAAGTTTTAACCGCTTGATAAGCATATATTTCAATAACTAAAAGGAATAAACAAAAAAACAATAACCTTAAACCCATTTTTAAAAATTTTACACAAATTAACAAATTTTAAAAAGGATAGCGATTTAATTAATTAAAAATTAACGCTAGCTATCCCCATTCAATTATGTTTGATTATTTTTACCCTTCTAAAAAATACATATTATTTTATGTCAGCTCAAAAAAGACTTTTCCTCCTCGATGCCTATGCACTTATCTTTCGCGGATATTTTGCATTTATAAAAAACCCAAGAATCAATTCCAAAGGAATGGACACATCTGCCATTATGGGATTCATGAACGCCTTGATGGATGTTATCAAACGTGAAAAACCAGACCATTTGGCCGTTGCTTTTGACAAAGGAGGAAGTACCTACCGTTACGAAATGTACCCAGAATACAAAGCCAATCGAGACGAAACTCCTGAAGCTATCAAAATTGCCGTTCCTTATATTCAGGAATTATTGAAGGCAATGCATATTCCCATCATTGAAGTTCCAGGTTTTGAAGCTGATGACTTGATTGGAACTTTGGCCAAACAAGCTGAAAAAGAAGATTTCAAAGTTTTTATGGTTACTCCTGACAAGGATTTTGCACAATTGGTTTCCGAAAATATTTTTATGTACAAACCAGCCCGAATGGGTAATGACATTGAAATATGGGGAATTCCAGAGGTTTTGGCAAAATTCGAAATAGAGCGTCCAGAACAAGTTATCGATTACTTGGGAATGATGGGCGATGCGGCCGATAATATTCCAGGATTACCTGGTGTTGGCGAAAAAACAGCCAAAAAATTACTAAAAGAATTTGGTTCAATGGAAAACCTCTTGGCCAATACTGACAAACTGAAAGGTGCCATTAAAGATAAAATAGAAGCCAACGCAGACAAAGGAATTTTGTCTAAAAAATTGGCCGCTATTATACTCGATTGTCCCGTTCAATTTAATGCAGGTGACTACGAATTATCTAAACCCGATGTTGAAAAAACGGATGAATTATTCCAGGAATTGGAATTTCGTCAAATGAAAGCCCAGTTCGACAAATTTTTTGGAACCGGAAAAGAATATGACGAAATCGACACTAACGGAAATGGAACTTCTGTTGAGTCACCACAACCTGCTAAAAAAGCCCCAGCAAAAAAATCCAACGATGATCAATTTGATTTATTTGGTTTTTCTGATGAAGAAAGCGGAGAGGTAAAATCAAGTTCGCATTATACAAATCTTGAAAACACAGAACATTTTTATCAAAGTATTCAAGGAGATTTTGCCGTAAAATTGCTTTTACAAAACTTAATGAACCAAACTTCGGTTTGTTTTGACACCGAAACTACCGGAATTGACGCTTTGAATGCAGAACTGGTTGGAATGTCATTTTCTTTCGAAAAAGGAAAAGCTTTCTATATTCCGTTTCCAGAAAACAGAGATGAAGCACAAATTTTGGTTGACAAATTCAAACCTTTTTTCGAAAATGAAAACATCGAAAAAATTGGTCAAAACGTTAAATACGATTTAAAGATTCTTTCAAATTATGGTGTTCAAATAAAAGGCAAGTTATTCGACACGATGATTGCCCATTATTTAATCAATCCTGATATGCGTCACAATATGGACGTTTTATCAGAAACCTATTTGAAATATTCGCCAAAATCCATTGAAGATTTAATTGGCAAAAAAGGGAAAGGTCAAAAAACAATGCGCGAAGTACCATTGGAAGACATTAAAGAATACGCAGCAGAAGATGCTGATGTTACTTATCAATTAAAACAAAATTTCAGTCCGATTCTCGACAAAGCCGAAACTAAAAAACTATTTGACGAAATCGAAATTCCATTAATACCAGTTTTGGCTGCTATGGAATTGGAAGGAATTAATCTGGACGTTCCTTTTTTAAAATCGATGTCGGTTGAAATGGCTTCCCAAAGCAATGCATTGGAACAAAAAATCTATGAAACTGCTGGGGAGAAATTCAATTTGGCTTCTCCAAAACAACTCGGCGATATTTTATTTGACAAATTAAAAATCGGCGGAGCGAAACAAAAGAAAACCAAAACAGGTCAATATGCCACCGGCGAGGAGGTTTTATCGTATCTGGCCAATGATAACGAAATTGTTCGCGATATTCTTGAATGGCGACAAATGGTGAAATTGCAAAGTACATATATTGATGCATTACCTAACCAAGTTGACATAAAAACAGGACGTGTCCACACTGATTACATGCAAACTGTCGCAGCAACGGGACGTTTAAGCTCAAACAATCCAAACCTGCAAAACATTCCAATTCGTACCGAAAGAGGACGATTGATCCGAAAAGCATTTATTGCCCGCGATGAAAACTACACCTTAGTTTCTGCGGATTATTCGCAAATAGAATTACGCATTATTGCAGCTTTATCTGGCGAAGAAAATATGATCAAAGCTTTTCAAAACAACGAAGATATCCACAGAAGTACAGCAGCAAAAGTATTCAATGTCCCATTAGAAGAAGTAACCAAAGAACAGCGTAGCAATGCCAAAACGGTAAATTTCGGAATTATTTATGGTGTTTCGGCCTTTGGATTAAGCAATCAAACTTCGCTTTCGCGAAAAGAAAGTGCTGAACTGATTGATGCCTATTATGCAACCTATCCAAAACTAAAATCCTACATGTCTAATCAAGTTGATTTTGCCAGAGAAAATGGTTATGTACAAACGGTTTTAGGAAGAAGACGCTACTTAAAAGACATCAATTCTGCCAATATGATGGTAAAAAGCGGTGCCGAACGAAATGCAGTTAATGCACCAATTCAAGGTTCTGCCGCCGATATCATCAAAATTGCTATGATTAACATTCATAAAAAATTAGTTTCAGAAAACTGGAAATCAAAGATGTTACTACAAGTACATGATGAGCTTGTGTTCGACGTTCACAACAGTGAATTAGAAAAAATACAGCCGATGATTAAACATGAAATGGAAAATGCCTTTAAAATGGATGTTCCGCTGGATGTTGAAATTGGGTTAGGGAAAAATTGGTTGGAAGCACATTAAGGAATACTTATACAACAGTTTTTAATATTCAGTCCAGAATCAAGAAACAAAAAAAAGAGCAGTAATCGTAAATAGAAACTTATCGATTCCTGCTCTTTTGTTTTGAACCTTACTCATAAATTTAATTCTTCCAAGATTGAGAAAATATTGATTAAAGAAATCGAAAATCTTTAAAACTATTTCACTACCTTTAATACTTTGATTTTTAAACAATTGTACCAACCAAAAAAATCTTATTATGAGAAGAACGATCAAAACGGTTATTTTGTTTTTTGTGTTTTTTATAGTAGCAGACAACTATACTGCAACTGCCCAACCACCTGCTCATGCAAAAGCACATGGTGTAAAAAAGAAATACAGATACTATCCGGAAGCCAATGTTTATTTTGACCCTATAGGTAAAAGATACACATACATGAATGGAGGTAGATGGGTTTCTGGCGCCACTTTGCCGAACACTATTCGCTTAATCGGTGCCTTTAGTGATTTTGATTTTGACGGAGACGATCCTTGGAAAGAAAATTCCCAACACAAACAAAAATACAAACCGGTTAAACAAACAAAAACAGTTAATACTGTAAATACTAGTGATGTGAAAAAAGTTGAAAAAACAATCAACAATAACTCATACGATTCAAAATCGAATAAAGGTGGCGGGAAAAAGAAATAAAACCTAGCAAAACAACACCCACTTTTTGACAATAAAAAAGGCAATCAACTTTTAGTTTCGATTGCCTTTGCTTTTTTATATTATTTGGTAGATTCTCTTTCCTTCAATTGCGTTTTAATGACAACGGTTTCATAAGGCTTGTGCTCTTCTTTAGATTCCAATCGGTCGATTAACAATTTTACTGCTACTTCACCAATTTCAATTCCGTGTTGACTTACGGTAGTCATACTAGGAGATAATCGTCTTGAAGCAAGAATACCATCAGCAAAACCAATAATCTGAAGATCCTTAGGTATTTTGTATCCTTTCTTTACTCCGACTTTTAAAGCGGCAACTGAATCATTTTCTTCTAATGCAAAAACGCCGTCCACAAGATTATTAGAATATAAGTCGTTAATTTTATCTATCAGATCTATTTCGGAATCAGTTCGTAAAATAATATTATCATTAACCGCTACATTATTATCTTCCAATGCTTTTAAATATCCATCGGCTCTTAATTTACCAACACTCAAATTATCCACAGTCGAAATTAGTGCAATATTTTTGCATCCTAAATCAATCAAACGTTGCGTTGCGTTGTACCCTGAATCGAAATCATCCACAATAACTTTGTCGCATTCCACTTCATCGGTAGTTCTATCAAACATCACTATTGGAGTACCATCATTTATAATAGAATTAAAATGACTATAATCCTGGAGTTTTTGAGCTTCTTCAGAAATTGACAGAACAAAACCGTCTATAGTTCCGTTACTCAACATCTCAAGAGTATGGGCTTCTTTATCCAAAGATTCATTGGAAATACACATAATAACATTATATCCATTTTCATCAGCTACTTTCTCAATACCGCTGAAAACTTTAGCAAAAAATGAATTTAAAATATTAGGAATAATTACACCGATTGTTTTAGTTTTTCGATTTTTAAGGTTCAAACCAATAACATTAGGCTTGTAATTTTTTAATTTAGCGTACTCTTTTATTCTAATTTTTGTTTGTTCACTTATTTCAGGACTATCGTTAAGTGCCTTAGAAACAGTAGAAACCGAAACGTCAAGTTCTTTTGCAATTTGTTTTAATGTTGCTTTTGCTTTCATTGGAGAAATGGTATTTTGTACTATATTAAAGTTCTTGAAAAAATTAGAAGAACATAGAGATTAAATTAAACTTGCCAAAATTTTACTAAATATATAAATTTTAATGGTCTTTCGAAAGGATAAAAGCGAAAATTACAAAAAAAATGCAACATCAAAAAAAATATTTTAGTAAATTATTTTAAAAAAATAAAACTCAAACTAAATGTTATTTGGCTAAATCCAAATATACAATTGATAATCAGATGAAATCCGATAAAAAAATATTCAAATAAGCTATTTGTATTTAAAATAATTAATTGTACTTTTGCAACCCCTTTATTGGGGATGGAATGTTTAATTAAAATATATTATTGTGAACGCATTAAGCTACAAGACAATTTCAACAACAAAAGCCAATTCTACAAAAGAATGGATTGTTGTAGATGCTGACGGTCATAACTTAGGTCGTCTTGCTTCAAAAGTCGCTATGATTTTAAGAGGTAAGTACAAACCAAGTTATACGCCACACGTGGACTGTGGAGATAACGTAATTGTTATCAACTCAGAAAAAATCAACCTAACAGGTAACAAACTGGATGAAAAAACATACATCCGTCACACTGGTTACCCTGGAGGACAAAGAACTTTAACTGCTAAAGTATTGCAAGCAAAAAACCCTGCATTATTAGTAGAAAAAGCGGTAAAAGGAATGTTACCTAAAAACAAATTAGGAGCAGAACTTTTTAGAAATTTAAATGTTGTTGTAGGATCTGAGCACAAACAAGGAGCTCAAAAACCTAGAACTGTTAACCTAAACGATCTTAAGTAATGGGAGTTATTCACAAAATCGGTAGAAGAAAGACCGCTGTTGCACGTGTTTATGTTTCTGAAGGAACAGGAGTTATCGTTGTAAACAAAAAACCATTCGCAACTTATTTCCCAACTGCTACTTTACAGTACAAAGTTTTGCAACCAATGTCTATGACAGAAAATGCATCTAACTTTGACGTAAAAGTAAACGTTTATGGAGGTGGTTCAACTGGACAAGCAGAAGCTGTAAGAATGGCATTGGCACGCGTTATGTGTGAAGTAAATGCTGAAAACAGAGCTATCTTGAAACCAGAAGGTTTATTAACTAGAGATCCAAGAATGGTTGAACGTAAGAAATTCGGTCAGAAGAAAGCTCGTAAGAGATTCCAATTCTCTAAACGTTAATATTGCCTGTCTTGTATTATTCATACAAGACATTCTAGAATGTATTAAAAAATTTAAAACAATGTTGTTGTTGTCCCATCGAGGTGGGAAATTAGTTTAGCATCTAAATGTATACAGCCGAGCAATCGCCATTTATACATTGCTAATTCAACAGAACGTAAACTAGTACAAAAAATGTCAAACAAAGTAGAAGTAAAAGAATTACTAGAAGCAGGTGTTCATTTTGGACACATGACTAGAAAATGGGATCCAAACATGGCTCCTTACATTTATATGGAGCGTAATGGTATACACATTATCAATCTATATAAAACTGCAGCAAAAATTGAAGAAGCTAATGACGCTTTGAAAAAAATCGCTGCATCAGGTAGAAAAATATTATTTGTTGCTACCAAGAAACAAGCAAAAGACATCGTTGCTGATAAAGCAAAAGCTGCAAACATGCCTTACATCACTGAAAGATGGCCTGGTGGAATGCTAACTAACTTCGTAACTATCCGTAAAGCTGTTAAAAAAATGGCTACTATTGATAAAATGAAGAAAGATGGTACATTCATGACCCTTTCTAAAAAAGAGCGTTTACAAGTTGATCGTCTTCGTGCTAAACTAGAGAAAAACTTAGGTTCAATCGCAGATATGTCTAGACTTCCTGCAGCATTGTTCGTAGTAGATATCAAAGCTGAACACATCGCAATAAAAGAAGCTCAAAAATTAAACATTCCAGTTTTTGCAATGGTTGATACTAACTCTGATCCACGTGAAGTAGATTATGTTATCCCTGCAAATGATGATGCTTCTAAATCAATTGATAAAATTTTATCTTTAGTAACTGCTTCAATTATTGATGGTCTTGCAAACAGAACTTCTGATAAAGAAACTGATGCTACTGAAGTTGTTGCTGAAACTGAAGCTCCTGTAGCTGAAGCTCCAGCAGTTGAAGCTGCTCCAGCTCCAGCAACTGAAGAATAAATCAAATTTTAAATTCCAATTTTAAATTCCAAATTCCATAAAAAATTAGAAACTATATGTTGATAATTTAATAAAATTGGAATTTGGGATTTAAAGATTGGAATTTTTATTTTTATAACATTAAACACATTATATTATGGCAACAATTACTGCTGCAGACGTAAATAAATTAAGACAAACTACAGGTGCCGGAATGATGGACTGTAAAAAAGCTTTAGTTGAAGCTGAAGGAGATTTCGATAAAGCTATACAAAACCTTAGAGAAAAAGGACAAAAAGTTGCTGATAACCGTTCTGACCGTGAGTCTTCTGAAGGAGCTGCTGTTTCTTTTATCAATGCAGACAAAACTAAAGGAGCTATCATCACTTTAAACTGCGAAACAGATTTCGTAGGTAAAAATGAAAGTTTCGTAGCTTTAGCTAAAGAATTGGTTGAAAAAGCGATCAATTTCTCTTCTAAAGAAGAATTCTTAGCTTCAGATTTCAACGGAATTACTGTTGCTGAAAAACTAATTGAGCAAACTGGTGTTATCGGTGAAAAAATCGAAATCGGTGGTTTTGAAATCGTAGAAGGTGCTTTCGTTGGATCTTACGTTCACGTTAACAAAATTGCTGCATTAACTGCTATTTCTGCAGCTGTTGACAATGCTGATGTTTTAACTAAAGACATTTCTATGCAAGTTGCTTCTATGGGAGCTGACACATTATCTTACAAAGATTTTGATCCAGCTTTCGTTGCTTCTGAACTTGATGCTCGTATTGCTATCATCGAAAAAGAAAATGAAGAAGCAAAACGTTTAGGAAAAACTTTGAAAAATGTTCCTAAATATATTTCTTTCTCTCAATTGACTGAAGAAGTTATAAAACAAGCTGAAGAAGATGCTAAAGCTGAATTAAAAGCTGAAGGAAAACCAGAACAAATTTGGGATAAAATTCTTCCAGGAAAAATTCTACGTTTCATCTCTGACAATACTACTTTAGATCAAGAAAAAGCTTTACTAGATCAAAACTTCATCAAAGATGATAGTAAAAAAGTTGGTGATTACGTTAAAGGATTCAACGTTGAAATTACAAATTTCAAAAGAGTTACTTTAGGATAATCAATTAGATTACATCAACGAGATTCTAATTACAGATTTTCGTTTACTTATAAAGTCCCATTTCACCACGAAATGGGACTTTTTTATGACGTTAAACTATTACAAAACCAACTCTTCAATAATATCAAATTAACACTTAAAAGGTCTTAAAAATGACTTACAAAAAAAATATCTACTGGAAGAATGATTATAACTTTAACCAAAAGTTTTAAAAAATCAAATTATCACAGAGAGTCTAAAAACAAAAAAAGTAGCAGCAAACAAAATGTTTACAGCTACTTTAATTTTTATTCTATTTTTATAATTCCACAACAACTTTTAGAATAGGTAGTTCATAATAATGCACTACAAATACAAAAGATTATCTACAGAATAATCGAACTATTTATTCTCGTTACTTTCTACAGGTATCATTCCTTCTTTCAATTCTTCTTTTGCTACCATTTTAGATAGTTTAAAAACAAGTAAAGTACCCACAACACCAAGAGTAGTCATGAACAACCAGTTGGACTCATATCCTGAATTTTGGATGATTTCCATACCTGTTTTAGCACTTAATATATGTGCAAAACTATAACTCATAGTAAAAGCAGCCATATACTTTCCTTCTTGCAATTCATAAGATCTATCCATTGCAAATGAGTTAGCAAAAGGAAAAGTCAACATTACTCCACAAGTCATAAATACCATCATAGGAATCAAAATTGCTTCCCAAGGCAACAACAGAAGTAAAAAACTAGTTGCCATAAGTAATAGTCCTAAAGAAATAACTTTATGATTATTGATTTTATTCTTGCTTACATAATTCACAATTGGAAGTTCAAAAAGTAAAATAAGTAGTCCATTTAAACTCAAAAGCAATCCGCTATCAAATTCCGACATGTTGAATCGCTCTTTATGATACAAAGGTAAAGTAGTGAAAATTTGGAAAAATAAAATTCCCGTTATCAAACATATCACTAAGTGAAGCATAAAAGGCTTGTCTTTCATAACAGAAACCTTCTTAAGTGCTTTATCATGCTTTTTCAATTTAAAAGGTATTTTCTTTTCTTTTACAAAAAACATGAAAACAATTATTGCCAAGATGCAGGTTGCGCCATCAATATAAAAGATAAATTCATATCCCAATTGCATGATAATCAAACCACCTAATACTGGTCCAAAAAGGAATCCTAAGTTAATTGCTGCACGGGTTAATGAATAGGCACGAGCTCTGTTTTCTTTTGTGGTAAAAGTCTTTAAACACACTAGCATTGCAGGTCTAAACATATCAGCAATACTCGTCAATACAAATATCCCTATACAAAGTTCTTCAAAAGTTGTTGCATATTGCAACAAAATAAACACGATACCGCTGGCAAACAAACTGAACACCATGACTTTGTAAAATCCAATCTTGTCTGATAGTTTACCACTAAGCCAAGTTCCTACAATAGAACCGATTCCAAAGAAAACCATCACCCAGCCAATTTGACTGTAACTGAATTCTAAATTTTCTTTCATGTATTTTGAGAGAAAGGGGATAACCATTGTCCCTGCTCTGTTGATGAATGTGATTAAAGTAAGTATCCAAATTTCTTTTGGAAAATCTTTAAAATTGTCAAAGTATTTTTTTATCATAATTAATTTTTTTTGGGGCAAAAAATTTATTCATTTTGGCAAAAATAGATTTTTTTTTCAATCAACCAACAATCAAGCACTTAAAAAATTTAATAATTTTATAACAATTTGAAAGCATTTTTTAGTTAAAAAAAAAGTTATTCAAAAAAAACATTAAAAAAAAGGAATTTATATATTTTTAATATAGATTTGCAACCAGCATTAACCCCAAATACAATAATTATGAAAGAAAAATTTTACTATTTAATAATAGGCCTAATCTTTACCTACACTGCACAGGCACAACTCTATGGAGGAATAGAAATTGGAAGTAAAGGTATCAAAATGACCGTTCTTCAAGTTGAGAGCATTAAAAGAAACACTTACGATGTAAAGGAATTTTGGACTGAAAACGTAGGAATAGCAGCTGGTATCGGAATTGATGGTAATCTTCTAAAAGAAGACATCGACAAAGCTGGCACAGTTGTTTACAATAACTACAAAAGAATGCTAGGTGAATACAAAATTGAAGACAAAAATATTTTCATTGTTGCTTCTTCTGGTGTGGGTCTTGCGACAAACACAGCAGATCTAGCTGCGAAAATAAAAGAGGTAACAAATAAAAAAATAGAAATCATCTCATCTTCACTAGAAGCTAAATTGCTTTTGAGAGGTTGTATTCCACCTAAAAACTATTTAAATTCTGTTATTATAGATATAGGTGGTGGAAATACTAAAGGAGGTTTCGCTAAAGACATCAATCAATCATCTGTATTTTTCCCAATATCATGTGATCTAGGAACAGTAACTTTAACTGAAATCATCAATAAAAAGTGTAAGCAAAAAACGGTATTCGAATTCAACGAAAACTTATTTGACTACTTACCTACTATGAGAGAGACTTTCAAAAAAATGTACACAAGTAGAACAGAATCACAAGAAAAAAGTAATATTTACATCTCTGGTGGTGCAGCTTGGGCTTTTTTCACACTTTTAAACGGTACTAAAGCAGAAGAAAATTTTACTCAAGTTCAATATGATGACATTCTAGCTATCAGAACAATTGCAGAAAACAATTACCAAAGATTTGTGACAAGTGCTGAAAGTAATATCGAAATGAAAAAAGTATTGAATACTTACCAACAAAAATATTTAATCGCAGCTTTCAATCTTTTAGAAACTTCACTTGAAGTAATTCCTAACATACAAAGCAAAAAGATTTACTTCGCTAAACAAGGCCAAATTGCTTGGTTAGTTAGTTATGTATTTGATAATGCTAAAGGTGTAAAACAAATATACTAGACCAAGTGTCAAAATTTATTTCACTAAAAATCAAATCCCATTCATTATATGTTTGGGATTTTTTTTTGCACTATTCAATAGTTGTTTTTGTTAAGTTTTTAAAAAATAGCTTAAATTTGAGTAATATAAGGATTATAAAACTTTAACTATGAAGAACTTTACAATACGGTTTTTATTTATTTTTTTCGCCTCACTTGCAAGTTGTGGGAGAAACGAGCCTGAAGAAATAGAAACTAATTATACAGAGACTTCAAATATTACCACTGTAACTCCTGATACAAACACTGAGAGTGAAGAATCAAATACTGAAACCGAAAACACAGGAACAGAAGAAACCTACAATGAATCCGATTCAGGATTAGCTGCAGCTATACAAAGACAAATCCCAAATTCACAAATATCAAACGAAGAAGTTCAAAACACAACTACTAATCAAGATCAAATTCAAGTCACGATTGGAACGCCTACAGCAAAAAATGCAGAAGCTATCGTCAATACTCCCTTGAGAAACTTACTGAGAAATGCCCAAGTGGGGCAATCATACACCAAAAAAGAGCTTATTGAACAATACAAATTCCCAAAAGAGGCAGTAGATCTTATAAAACACGTAACCTGTGTAGGCCCAAACAAATTGTATTTTAAATGGGGCTCCACATGGCTTGTAGAGAAAGTTTCGGATGCAGAATTCAAAAACGACACAATGGTTTTTACTTTCAAAAAAAACAAAACTTATGTATCAGGAGGAGCTATTGGTATTAAATACAATAAAAAAATATATACTGAACTGATGCTTAATAACGGATCGGCCTATATTCCAACCGTAAAAGGCTACCACTGGGAAATAAACAAATGATGCAAAAAGAACTTATAAGATGCGGCTGGTGTAATTCCAGTGAATTATATAAAAAATACCATGACGAAGAATGGGGTGTTCCCGTTTATGAGGACCAAAAACTTTTTGAATTCCTGTTACTCGAAACTTTTCAGGCTGGATTAAGCTGGATTACTATCTTAAACAAAAGAGAAAATTTCCGCAAAGTTTTTGACAATTTCGACTATAAAAAAATAGCCACCTATTCTGAAGATAAAATTCAGGATTTGCTCCAAGATTCAGGTATCATTAGAAACAAACTCAAGGTTTATTCAGCCGTTTCCAATGCCATTGCCTTTATGAAAATTCAAGATGAATTTGGTAGTTTTTCCAAGTATATATGGGGATTCGTAGATGGAAAACCTATTATAAATAACCGTAAAAACCTAAGTGAAGTACAAGCCACAACACCTCTTTCAGACATCATCAGCAAAGATTTAAAAAAACGCGGATTTAAGTTTGTCGGTTCGACTGTCGTTTATGCTCATATGCAGGCCACCGGAATGGTCGATGATCATGTAGCTGATTGTTGGAAGAGAAATTAGACCGCAGAAAATAGATTTCAGAAAGCAGTTTTTTTTCAAAATATAAAAAACACTGCACAAGCCTTAAGTTTGAAACTACCAAATAAACAACGAATTAGACACTAAAACTATTCTCTTTTCAAAATTGCCATAAAAGTTTCTCGTTCAATTTCCCTGCAACCTAAACTTTCGAGATGTTCGTTATACACTTGACAATCCAACAAACGATAATTATCATTTTTAAGTTGATTTACCAAAGCAATGAACGCCACTTTAGAAGCATTGGAAACCAATGAAAACATACTTTCACCACAGAAAATATGTCCCAAATCAATGCCATACAAACCGCCGACAAGTTGGTCGTTTTGCCAAACTTCAACCGATTTTGCTATTCCAAGTTCATTGAGTTTACAATAGGCTTCAATCATTTCATTGGTAATCCAAGTTCCTGTCTGCCCATCACGTTTTACTTGCTGGCAATTGGAAATTACATCCCTGAAATTTTGATTAAAAGTAAATCTAAAAATGTTTCTGTTAAGGATGTTTCGCATGCTTTTGGAAACGATCAAATCATCCAAGAATAATACCATTCTAGGATTGGGCGACCACCAAATAATTGGTTCTCCTTCGTTAAACCAAGGAAAGATTCCACTACTGTAGGCTAACTCCAAACGCTCCGTGGACAAATCGCCACCAATAGCCAAAATCCCATCGCTGTCGGCGTGAGAAACTGGTGGAAAGAATAAAGCTTTGGATAAATAATACATTTTTTAATTTCAAAATTCAATTTCAATGGCAATAGTAAATCCCAAAATAAATAAAAATTCCAAATTCCAATTTATAAGTTTTTAATTGGAATTTGGAATTTAAAAATTTGAATTATATTCCTTAGAATGGCAAATCGTCTGCTTCTTCTTCGTTTAAGTTGGTTGCTGGAGCAAAAGTTGCAGCAGCTGGCATTGGAGGTGCTTGTTGAGTTGGTGCATCTGCAGCCAATCTTTCAATTCTCCAACCTTGAATACTGTTAAAATATCTTGTTTCTCCTTGTGGATTAACCCACTCTCTTCCTCTCAAATTGATAGAAACTTTTACAGCTTCACCAATATTATAACTGTTTAATAAATCACATTTGTCTTGAGTAAATTCAATCAAAATGTGCTGTGGATATTGCTCATCTGTAGTAACAACCAGCTCTCTTTTTTTGAATGCTGCACTTACTTGTTGCTCTGGATTAACAACTTTAACTTTTCCTAATACTTCCATCTTCTTTTTGTTTTATTATTGTTACTTTGATTTTATTTTTTGGCTAAAAGTACTTTCCAAGCCGAAAGAACATCATTATCTAAAAGATATCTTTTGGCTTCCAAGTGCTGTTTTTCAAGGTCATCCGAGCTCAAAACAGCCTTAACTGCAAAATTTTGATTTACAAATATACTAACTTCCTCTTTAGTAGGCAAGGCTTCAATATTCCCTAGCATCCCTAAATCATTACCATCAAAAACAGGGCTATTTTTGACAAAATCAGGGATAGCATCAACCCCAATTCCGAGTGTAGTAAGAGGTTTTGGCACTTCAAACAATCCTTGATTAGATCTAGAGTACCAATTGGCCCCCAATCTAGAAACCAAGTCAATTTTATGCTGGTCGATAGCACCATTTTCATTTAAAATAGTTTCATTGATGTGAATACGAACCACTTCGCAAAGAATTAAATTCCCAGCACCACCTTCTGTTCCCAAAGGAATTATTTGAGTCACTTTGCACTCAAACTGCACAGGTGATTCTTTTACTCGGTATGGTTTCACCACATCTGAAGGAACTGGTGTAAATCCAGATTTTAAAAATTCGTCAACACCTTCGGCATATTCTGTACTAGCCAAAGAAGTTTGCTGAACCATATCATAATTCACCACATTAATAACGACTTCGGAAGTGGCTTCGGCATTGATTAAAGTATGCTTAACCGTATTATCCCTTACACGCCTTGCAGGTGAAAAAATAAGTATGGGCGGATTGGCACTGAATACATTAAAAAAACTAAAAGGCGACAAATTAGGAATCCCGTTTTTCCCTATAGTACTGGCAAAAGCAATAGGTCTAGGTCCAACTGCACTTTGTAAGTATCCTTGCAATTTTGCAGTTTCAATGCTTTTTGGATCAATGCTAATCATAAAATTTTTATTTGGACAAAAATAACAAAATAGCAGTTAGATTATAGTTAATTCAAACAATTATATTATGAAAACAAATGCTCTAGCCATGATGGTCGAATTGCTCTCGCAATTAACTTTTTTGCTCTTTTTATTTAAAAGAGACAAAAAAAGAAATAACGGACAGCTGGAAATAGCTCCAAAAACAATTACAATTAAGGTAGTGGAAGCAATCATTTTTTTGTACCAACACAATCCTACGGCTATTAATTCGTTATATTTATACCACAAATTTACTTTTATGAATTTTTCTGAAAACAGCAACCCTATACGTTGGATTATTATTTTTATATCTTTTTTGATAATTGCCATTATTCTTTGGAATACTTATACTTTTTTTCAAATATTCAAAAATGAGGAGCGAATAAAAATGAATCTTTGGGCTACAGCCGAGAAAACATTAATCAATGCACAAGAAAATACCGAAGTGGATTTACCACTTCAGATTTTCAACAACAACACTACAATTCCGCTAATACTAACGGAAAATGACAGTATTATAAACTCCGTAAATATTGATGAGGAAATTATAAAAAACAAAAAAAAGTCCATAGAATATTTAAACGAATTAAAAAACGAAAATGAGCCTATTAAAATAATTTATGCTCCTGGAAAATCCCAAGAATTATATTATGGTAATTCTTCCTTGATAGACAAACTGAAATATTATCCAATCGCTTTGTCACTAATCATCGTTTTATGCGGCATTCTTATTTACAATTTTTACCTCAGCCATAAAATGTCTACCCAAAACAAATTGTGGGCAGGAATGGCCAAAGAAACGGCTCACCAAATAGGAACACCGCTTTCATCACTAATTGGTTGGCTTGAGATTTTAAAAATGGAAAATATTGACGAATCCATAACTCTTGAAATCGAAAAAGACATTGAACGTTTACAAACTATTACCGATCGTTTTTCTAAAATTGGTTCAGAACCCAAATTAGAATTAAAAGATGCCGTTGAAGAAACCAAACAATCCTATAATTATTTGATTTCCCGTTTTTCGGACCAAATTGAATTCTCATTTAAAGCGCCATCTAAGCCCATCAGTATCTTTCTGAATCCTACTTTGCACAGTTGGACCATAGAAAATTTAGTTAAAAATGCCATTGATGCGATGAAAGGAAGAGGAAAATTGTCCATGGAAATAGAAGAAGATAATCATCACTTAAAAATAAACGTAACCGATACTGGCAGTGGTATTCCAAAAAAAGAGTTTCATCGAATTTTTGAAACTGGTTTTACCACAAAAAAAAGAGGATGGGGACTTGGTCTTTCCTTAACCAAAAGAATTGTTGAGGAATACCACAAGGGCACAATTAAAGTTCTACATTCCGAGGTGGGAAAAGGAACAACAATGCAAATTATCCTAAAGAAAACGTAGACTTTTATCTAACCGGAATTCCGAAAAAAGTCGTCTTTGTAAACATTGATTTTCTACCTGATTTGCTTTTGTTCAAATAGTCGTTCACGAATTTCTCTTGCACTTCGATTTGCTTAAGAACATCAATTATAGAATTCTTTAATGATTTTACATTAGCAATATTATTGTCATTATAAGCACCAATCTTATAAATACGGCTTTGACAATCCAATATTTTCTGTTTTGGAGATTCAATCATTTCTTTAATAGCGTCATCCGATAAGACTGGTTTAAATCTATTATTTCGATAATAAATAAAATCATTAAACATTGCTATTGCTTGATTATAATCGTCACTGATTGCTTGCATCTTATCCATTGCTTCATTGTTTTGCATTGCATCAACTTCACTCTTTTTTAAGAAAACATTCTCTTGAATCAATTTGTTTTTTATGCCGTTCTTCTCCATTCGGATTAAAGAAGTTCTAGCTTTATCCAAATCTGACATACTATTATATTCCCTGATTTGAGTAACAAAATCAAAATTAGGCTTGGCTTTATTTAATTGTGTTTTTCCATCAATAAATTCTTGATTCGTAATTGGATAATTTAAAAATTGCCATAAATAATCAAAAGGCATATGTGACGTGATAAATTGACTTGGTACAACCTTAAAATTGAGGTTGTTTATTTTCTTAAAAAACTTCTTTTTATCTACGTAACCCGCTCCCCACGTAGGGTCAAAAAGATACCAAACATTGTCAATTATTGCTGCACACCAAGCATGTGACAGTATATCAATTTTTCCGTTTTGTTTTGTATAGCCGTGTATAATATAGGATTCGACACCTGCTTTCTTGGCGATGTCATTAAAAACCTCAGCATAATGAATGCAAACTCCTTTTTTAGTAAGTACAGCATTCTTTATTTTATCTTGAGAGATTTCTTTGTAATCAATCGATTCTATGTTCTCGATATCATACCTAATATTTGAGGCAGTCCAATAAAAAGCAGCTCTTACTTTATCATTTTCAGACTTAAAATTAGCATTGATGTATTCTGCAATTCCAACAGTTGTTTTACTTAAATCATTAGGGATTTTGTCCATTTTAGCATCAACCAAATCATAGATTCCTTTGGCTTGACCAAAACCGACAATCGTAAACATCAAAAACAAAAACATGCTTTTCATAACCATTCATTTTTTAGGTATAAAAAAACACGAACCTTTTAAATTACTTTTAAAAGATTCGTGTTCTTAGCCTTTATACTTTTATAAATTCGCTTGAATACTTTTTGCCAAAGATTCAAATTCTTCTTTTGTCAAACTTACTTTGTGCTTAAATGACATTTCCCCCATTTCATTCAAAGGAATAAGGTGAACGTGAGCATGAGGCACTTCGAGTCCTATAACCGCCACTCCTACTCTTAAGCAAGGCACAGTTTTTTCTAGAGCAATAGCTATTTTTTTTGAAAAAGCCATCAAACCAAGATACAAATCATCTTCAATATCAAAAAACTTGTCAACTTCTTTCTTAGGAATACAAAGTGTATGTCCTTTTGCATTTGGGTTTACATCCAGAAAAGCCAAGAAGTTTTCATTCTCTGCTACTTTATAACAAGGTATTTCTCCGTCGATTATTTTTTTGAAAATAGTACTCATATCGATTGGTTTATTTGTTAAATTGCTTAATCCATTAAACAAATTAACTATTAAACAATTAAAAAATTATTCTCTTGAAATTTCAAGAATTTCAAATTTCAAAACACCGTTAGGCACAGTAATTTCGGCAACTTCGCCTACTTTTTTACCCAACAAGCCTTTCCCGATAGGAGAAGTAACTGATATTTTTCCTGTTTTCAAATCGGCTTCACTTTCCGCTACCAATGTGTATTTCATTTCCATTCCATTGGTTTGGTTTTTGATTTTCACAATTGATAAAACTAGCACTTTAGAAAGGTCCAAATGCGTTTCATCAATTAATCTCGCGTTAGAATGCACCTCTTCCAACTTAGCAATTCTCATTTCCAGCATACCTTGAGCTTCTTTGGCTGCATCATATTCTGCATTTTCAGATAAGTCACCTTTATCTCTTGCATCTGCTATATCTTGAGATGCCTTTGGGCGCATCACGCTTTTTAAATAATCTAATTCTTCTCTTAATTTTTTTAATCCTTCCGCTGTGTAATAAGATATTGCGCTCATAATTTCGTCATTTATATAAAATAGAAAAAATCCCATCAGGACGGGATTTCTTTCCACAAAGATACTATATTTTTGTTTTTAGTTTACAATTATATGTTAATCATAACAGATTCAAAGTTAAATAAATTAAATTTGTTTCGCTAATAGTTTATATTTAATTTTTGATAATGAAAAAATACTTTCTTTTAATTATTACATCCCTTTTTTTCTTGGGTTGCAGCGATAACGAAAACTCCAATAAAAACCCATACTTGCCAAACTACAGCTTTTCTGTCGATCTCAACCTAAATTTACCAACATATTCTACACTGAAATATCCTAGCAACGCTATCTATTATTCTGGCGTAGGAGTTAGTGGAATTATCGTTTTCAACACAGGTAGTGGCTACAATGCTTTTGATGCCGCTTGTCCAAATCAAGAAGCAGGCAGTTGTGCCGCCATGACCATAAAGGGAGTAAATGCCCTTTGTTCTTGTGACAAAAAAGAATACAGCTTATTCACCGGACAAGGAGGCACCACCTATCCTTTAAAACAATACCGCGTGCAAATAGTAAACGAAAACCTTATTCGCGTATATAATTAAGTCTACTTGGGCGTGCCACCATAAAGGAAAGGGAGCTACTCATCACATCGGTGAGTCGCTCCCTTTCCTTTATGCTGTCAGGCTGTCCGCGTTACTTCGGTAACTTGCTTCCATCCTTCACGCGTGACCAAGATATTATTTCCTAAAACTTCAAACTTAATCCAATCAAGAAATTGATTCCTGCTTGAGGATAATAACCCGCTCCTTCAATTGTTGTTATGGCTGGTGGATTACTGTAGTCATCATCATAAGTATAGAAATACCCATTGCTTACATACTTCAAATCAAAAATATTGTTAACCAAAGCTGAAACCAAAATAGATTTAAATATACTTTTAGGTCTAAACTCATATGAAATATTCAAGTCATTAACGAAATAGCTATCCAATTTTGACCCTTCAGAATCGATGTTAGCCATATACTGCTCCCCAACAAACTTAGACAACAAGGATATTTGAAAATCTTTGATCGGCGTGAATCCCAAACGATTTCCTGCCACAATTTCTGGTGAATAGGCAATATTGGTATCTCCTAAATTTTGCAGAACACCGTCTCTCGTAAAATAGAAATCTTTATTTTTATTTTGGCTCAAAGTCACATTCGGTTGCAAGACCCATTTTTCCGAAAGCTGAAAAGTCCCATCCAATTCTAAACCAAGCCTGTAACTATCACCACTATTTGCTCTAATTGGCGCACCCACATCATTCAGCTCACCAGTCAATACCAATTGGTCTTTGTATCCCATATAATACGTATTGGCGTTCAGTTTAATTTTATCCGAAATATAACGCCATCCCAATTCAAAATCATTTAGTTTTTCTGGTTTTGGACTTCCATTTTCATAATCCGTTCTGTTTGGTTCGCGATTCGCTCTAGCATATGAAAAATATAAACTATTGATTTCGTTTAACTCATAAGTAACTCCAGCTTTTGGATTAAAGAAGTTAAAGTTATCATCTACCAGACCTGTTTCTTCCGAATTCGCTTTATAAGTTACATTTCGCAATTGCAGATCTCCAAACAAACTCCATTTATCTGTTAGTTTATAATTTGCTTTCGCAAAAACATTTCCATCCGTTTTCGTCGAAAAATCATCATAATAATGATCTCCCAACTCGCTTGTCGAAGCATATCGCGCCCAAATTACCTTTCCAAAATGATCGCCTTCATATTTATTCCATCCACCGCCTAAAATAACATCCCAATTGTCTTTTTTATAATTAGCAGAAAAAGTGGTTCCGTAAAAATCATTGTCCAACCATTTTTGACGTACAAGATCTGTTGTATTAACGGTTGGAGCAGCAGTAATTGGAGCCAAACCATAATCACCAAAATCTTGATCTTCCTTGTATTCTTCGTAATATCCTTTTCCTTTGGTATAATGAAAAGATAAGTTCGTACTCCAATTTTCAGAAATTCTTTCATTCCAATGCAACTGATAATGGTCTTGTTGATAATTATCAGTTTGATTATCATAAAAACGAATGTTACCAAACTCATCGGTAAAGATTCCAGCAGGATTGAAAGTTCTATCACTTTCCAAAGTTGCAGCATCTACACCATACCAAGATTGATACGTTTTTTCGCTTCCACCAAAAGTTAACGCCTTGATCAAAGTTGTTTTCCCGACATAAGTTCCTTGAAGAAAATACGATTTCAAATCAGAACTAGCTCGGTCGATATATCCATCTGATTTTAAAACAGACAAACGACCAGCAATTTCAAAATGGTCATTCATCAAACCTGTACTGAATTTTACGGTATTTTTAAACGTATTAAAACTTCCTGCAGCACTAGAAATTTCACCCGAAGCTTTATCTGAATAGGAATCTGTCAGCATATTCAAACTAGCACCAAAAGCAGCAGCTCCATTGGTAGAAGTTCCAACTCCACGTTGCAATTGCAAACTCTGAATTGAGGAAGCGAAATCAGGCATATTAACCCAAAAAGTTCCTTGGCTTTCAGCGTCATTGTACGGAATTCCGTTGATGGTTACATTTACACGAGTAGCATCGCTCCCACGCACACGAATACCAGTATAACCCACGCCATTTCCAGCATCTGAAGTCGTCACCACCGAAGGTAGATAATTCATCAAAATCGGAATGTCTTGACCTAAATTTCGTGTTTCAATGTCTTTTTTGTCCAAATTACTGAATGTAACTGGCGTTTTTGTGGTTACCCGTACAGCCGAAACCAATACTTCATCAAGTTGATTTACCTTTGTAGAATCTTTAACTTGAGAAAAAGAAAATAGAGAATAGAAGAAAGTAAATAGAAGAAAGCAAAAAGTCTTGAAGTTAATTGACTTAAAACCTTTGTAAGATAGTACCGCAGTACATTTAATAATAGTTTTCATCTGTAAAGAATTACAAATAAAAGGGGGAATTATTCTTTTGTTAAATTAATAAAATAGTGATTTCTACAACAAATAGTTAGCGTGCACTCTAATTTTTTGTCGTTTTTTCCCTTGGCAGCATTACCCGCCCAGGTTCTTTGGGTATGATCTCAGCTCGTTATTTGGAGCACCCCTTTGAGACGGGGCAAAGGTAGGAAAAAAGTATTAAGATGAGAGTATTATGATTTATTTTTTCAACATTCCCTAACTTTCACACTCTTACCTAAAAACTAAAACTCATGTTTTTTACGGTTTTTCTTCACCTCCGACACGTTCTTTTTGTCCTTAATTCTTTTTCGAATTGCCGCTTTTGTAATTTTGGTAGGCTTACGTTCTTTGGGAACATACAATCCTTTTTTTATAATATCCAAAAACCGCTTAGTAACGATATCTTTATTTTTGATTTGACTCCGATCTTCATCGCAATTCAAAATCAACACCAAATCTGAGGTTAATCTGTTATACAAATTTACCTCCAATAGCCGTTTTTCTTCTTCAGAAAATCCTTGAGAATTTAACAAATCAAAAGTAAGCACTACTTTGGACGAAACTTTATTTACGTTTTGTCCACCAGCACCACTGCTTCTTACAGCTTTATATTTCACCTCTGAGAGGATAGTTTGAATTTCCACGTTAAATTTGTTGATGCGCTGTTTTCAATAAATCATTTACCGTTTTAACCGGGCTGAAAGTAAACAAAGGAACCTCTACAAAAACGGTCAGCCAATTCGCCATCGCTCCATTCCATAAGCCAGGTAATTCATAGGCTTTTAAATCTATTCCTCCACTATTTTTGTGTACTATGAAACCGCTATTTGGATCAACAAACTCCTTCAAGTCGAATTTCTTATTTTGATAATTCTTCAACCCGCAAACCAAATCAACTGGGTTAAAATGAGTAGCATTTCCCAAAATTTTCAATTGCGAAGCATTATTCAAATCAATCTGTGAAGTCTCCACGATTTGCAGTGTTAATCTACCGTCTGTTCCTCTTACCCAAAATGGCCCTCCTCCAGGCTCTCCCTCGTTTTTCACCATACCGCAAACCCTAATAGGCTTGTTTAAAGCTTCTTTTAATTCATTCACTTGGTTCTCTAATTTGAATTTATGAAAACCATCATTCATCTCAATATTCAGTTGTGATTTTAAAAAAGCTAAAATCTCAGTAATTTTTTCCAAGGTAATTTCTTGACTGTCCAACGCATTTAAAAACCCGAAAAGCTGACATTGTAGGTCTAACAAAACACCTGCCAATGCTTTTTTATAAAAAGAAACTTGTTCAATATTATTTTGGCACACATTGTCAATATTTTTAATAAAAACAACATCCGTATCAATTGCATTTAGATTCTCAATTAAAGCACCGTGTCCTCCAGGCCTGAAAACCAACATTCCTTTTTCATTTCGGAAAGGATTGTTTCCTGTATCAACCGCAATAGTGTCGGTTTCTTTCTTTTGATACGAATAACTAACGGTTATGGATGAATTTGATTTAGCCTCAATTTTTCCTTTTATCTTTTCAATTATTTCTTCAAATTGAGTTTGATGATTTTCGGAAACTGTAAAATGCAAATCAGATTGGTTATTAGAAGTGGCATAAAAAGCGCATTCATTCAAGTGTTCTTGAATAGGAGTTGCTATATAGCTTTCATATTTATGAAAAGGAAGAACTCCTTTGGGTTTACTCGCAAAGTCAAAATATTCTGAAGATAGTAAAGTCTTTATGAAATAATAATTTTTATAATCACGTCCCAAAGAATCAAAATCGGGATATATCTCCTTCAACTCTTTATCTACTCCTTCAAAAAAAGGAAATTTATCCATTCCAATGATAAAAAGAGCCAATTCGGCATCTTTTTTTCTATTGATATAGGCATTGATACTTTCGTTTTCAAAATCAAATTCATTCAAAAAAGCACTCAAAAATTTAAACATCCTTGTTGCAGCACCAGAGGCTGGAACAAATTTCTTCAGTTTTAGTTTTGATATATTAGCGTCAAAATAATTAACTTTTTGTTCAAAATCAGCATCTGATAATTTTAGGATTCCACTGTCTAAAGTCGCTGGATTAACCAAAACGGTTTTTTGAATTCCTTTTTTAAAAATGTTAAATTGTGTTTTTATGTTTTCTAAAGGAATGCCATGCTCATGAATTTGTAAAAAATCAAGAGATGTAAATCCCATTTGCAAAGCCATCGTCAAATCCTCAATAATTGCAACAGCTTTTTTTAAACGGATTTCCTTATCACCAGAAATGGTAATAAAAGGTTTTTTGTTATCAATTAATGATTGTTTGAATACTTCAAAAACGGTTTCTCTTCCCTCTGGACTGTCTCTCAATCCGTCGTCTTCCCAAGGCACATCAATATCTGTCAAGAAAAATAGATCGTATTGATGAGCACGAGCCGCTTTATCTAATAATGAATCACAAAAATTATAATACAATTCCGAAAACACTTTGGTTACCAATAAATTGGTGTCGCAAAAAAGATACTTATTTGCAATTAAAGCACTTTCGTTTTCCAATTTAGTTTGTCCGTATGCGATAGGCAACATATCATCAATATCACAAATACCGCGACCACTATCTAACTTTTCCTGTAGATAATCTCGTGCGAATTCGGGAACCCAAACCGTTTTATAGTATTCTGCGAGCTGTGTTGCCAAAGTAGTTTTCCCAGTAGATTCCGGTCCAAAAATGGCAATTTTTATAATTGGTGAGGCTCCAGATTTTGCGAGCTGTTCAAGATTTTCTTCCATTCTAAATAGCCATAAACGGCAATAATTGTAAATATTATATATTGAAAACTGGTAAAAGTATATCCTTTTGCAAAATAAAGAGGTATAGAAAGTAAATCCCCTACGATCCAAAAAATCCAATTTTCAATTTTTCTTTTGGCCATCAGCCACATTCCTACAAAAAATATTGCGGTCAAGAAGGTATCCACGTACGAATACCAGCTTGTAAATTTATCAAAATAAACATACACTGCAATCACAAAAATGATGGTCAATATAAAAATAACGACCGACATTGCTTTTTCCTTATTAGTCATCACCGAAACTGGAAATTCATCAACATCTCCTTTTTTTCTCGTCCAGTGATACCAGCCGTAAATACTCATTATAAAATAATACACATTAATCATGGAATCTCCTAACAAACTCCACTGCCAAAGCAAATATGCATATATAAACGTGCTTACTAATCCTGTCGGAAAAACCAAAATATTATCTTTTTTGGCAAACCAAACACTGAGCAAACCAAAAATTATGGCCACAATTTCCAATGTAATATTAAACGTGGAATAGCCTGAGTATTGAGAAAAAAAGTATTCAATCATTGGGTTAGAGTTAACACAAATTACCACAGATTACAATCTATAAAATTTGTATTTAGGTTATCAATTAAAAAATTCGGTATCGTTTTCAAAAGCGGTTCCAATTACAACTAAATCGGCTCCTGCTTCGTAGGCTTTTTGAATGCCCTGCAAATCTATAATTCCGCCACCAACAATTAGAGGTATTTCGATATTATTTGATACTTTTCTTATCATTTCAATTGGGACAGCTTTTTTTGCACCGCTTCCCGCTTCTAGATAAATGAGTTTATGACCGAGCATCTCCCCTGCTTGGGCGGTGTGCATTGCATAATCGCTATTATTCCTATCCAATGGCCTAGTGTTACTCACTCTGGCGACCGCCGTTTCACTGCCACTTTCAATTAACATATAGCCTGTCGATATAATTTCGAGTTGGGTTTTCTTTAAAATTGGCACTGCATCTACTTGGTGGTCTATTAAATAATCTGAATTTCGGCCAGAAATTAGCGAAAGAAACAAAATCGCATCGGCATTTGCAGAAATTTGGGATGGGTTTCCTGGAAAAAGAACAATTGGCAACTTTATTTGTTCTTTTAAACGAAGGATTAATTCATCCAAAATATTATTTCGTACATGGCTTCCGCCGATGAAAACATGAGTTGCTGGTGACTGTTTTATTTTTTCGATTAAATACCCCAAATTTCCCCAAACAATTTTGTCGGGATCCAGAAGAATGGCAAGTAATTTTCGGTTTTCAGTTTTGGACTGAATTATAGCATTATAAATATTTGTCATACACAGTTACACAGAGATTAACTAAGAGGACGCAAAGCTAATCAAAGATTTAAAATTATTCTCGATTATTCAAAAGCATAAACAAGAGTGAAATTTTGTTTTAAACCATTATTATCTTTTGAATCAAATTCTTCAAAACAAACATTAAAATCTTTGATTATATCATCGAAATGAAGTTCAGCTTTGGTTTTCAAATCGTTCATTTCAAAAGCTTCCACTTTAATATGGTCTCTAAAACTGATTCCTTTTTCGTTTCTGATTTTAAAAATTGCCTCTTTTGCTCCCCAAATCACTGTCAGTTTCCTGATGTATTCTATTTTTTCCTCGGGGTTCAAATAAGAAAATTCAGTGTCAGCGAATTTATCTGCAATGCGAATAATTTTTTCCCGCTGTAATTCTATATCAATCCCAACCACTTCATCACTTAAGATAATGGCCGAAAATTGATGGGAATGGGTAATTGAAATATGTTTCCCATCATGCAAATGCGGTTTCCCGAATTCGTCATAATACAAATCAAAATCCGTATAACCTGATTCTTGAAACAATTTACGAACACTCAAGAAAGCACGTTGATGTATTTCGGATTTCATGCAGGTTAATCGATTCAGGTTACTTTCGTTAAGAGCAACTGCTTCAAAAAGCTCCTGATAGGATTCGGTTATTTCCCAAACGAGGATTTGGGTTGATGAATTTAAAGTAATTGTTTTATATAATGGCATGATGTTGTTGTGGTGTTTTTAGCCCCGATAGCAGTGGAAATCCTCATGTGCCGGTGTTCGGCATATGAGATTGTAACGAATAGCGGGATTAGCTCCGAAAAATATTTATCTAATGCTCAAAAGATTAAGACATTAAACAAAACACAAATCTCGCATAAATTAGTTTATTTCTAAACTTATTCCGTAAATTTGCAAAAATTTTATAATTACAAATATACTATAAATGAGCACAACGACTTTGCCTTATGTGGCTTTCAAAGTAAAAGACATTTCTCTAGCTGCTTGGGGAAGAAAAGAAATTGAACTAGCTGAAGCTGAAATGCCAGGATTAATGGCGCTTCGTGCAGAATATAAAAACGAACAACCACTAAAAGGTGCTCGTATTGCAGGATGTTTACACATGACGATTCAAACTGCTGTTTTAATCGAAACATTGATTGCTCTTGGTGCTGAAGTGACTTGGAGTTCTTGTAACATTTTCTCTACTCAAGATCAAGCTGCTGCTGCTATTGCTGCTGCTGGTATTCAAGTTTATGCTTGGAAAGGTTTGAATGAAGTGGATTTCGACTGGTGTATTGAGCAAACATTATTCTTTGGTGAAGACAGAAAACCATTGAACATGATTCTTGATGACGGTGGAGATTTGACTAATATGGTTATTGACCGTTTCCCTGAATTGGTTGCTGGAATCAAAGGATTGTCTGAAGAAACTACAACTGGTGTACACAGATTATACGAAAGAGTAAAAGCTGGAACATTACCAATGCCGGCTATCAACGTAAATGACTCAGTTACTAAATCTAAATTTGACAACAAATACGGTTGTAAAGAATCTGCAGTTGACGCGGTTCGTCGTGCTACAGATATTATGTTGGCTGGAAAAAGAGTAATCGTTTGTGGATACGGTGACGTAGGAAAAGGAACTGCTGCTTCTTTTAGAGGTGCTGGTTCTATTGTAACTGTTACTGAAATTGACCCTATTTGTGCTTTACAAGCCGCAATGGACGGTTTTGAAGTTAAAAAATTAGATACTGTTGTTGGAAATGCTGATATCATCATCACTACAACTGGAAATAAAGATATCGTTTTGGGTTCTCATTTCGAACAAATGAAAGACAAGACTATCGTTTGTAACATTGGTCACTTTGATAACGAAATTGATATGGCTTGGTTGAACAAAAACCACGGTGCATCAAAAATCGAAATCAAACCACAAGTTGATAAATATACTATTGCTGGAAAAGACATCATCATTTTGGCTGAAGGTCGTTTGGTGAACCTTGGTTGTGCTACAGGTCATCCAAGTTTTGTAATGAGTAACTCATTTACAAACCAAACTTTGGCACAAATCGAATTGTGGAAAAACAGCGCTGCTTACAACAACGACGTTTATATGTTACCAAAACATTTAGATGAAAAAGTAGCAATGTTGCACTTAGCAAAATTAGGTGTTGAATTGGAAACATTACGTGACGATCAAGCTGCTTATATTGGAGTTGAAGTTCAAGGTCCATTCAAACCAGAATATTACAGATACTAAATCTATTTTAGATTTACAATTTTATAACCCTTGCAGTAATGTAAGGGTTTTTTTTTGTTTTAACTGTCTAGTTCTTAAATAATGATTCAATAATATCACTATAGAATAAAACCCAAAGAAAACCAACCTCCCCCAATTGAAAATTGTTACGCAGAAAAGAAATTGAATTTAAATACACTTTTTATTGTTTCAAAAACATAATTTTCAATATCTTAGTATTTATAATTAGATATACGATAACTCGTTATACACCCCTCAATTATCAACCCAAAACAAGACGCTTTGAAAAAAAAATTCCCCCTCTTCCTTTTATTAGTTTTTTTTATAGCCTCTCAAACTATTTTTTCACAAGAGAAAAAACCCAAAGTAGTATTAGTGTTAAGTGGTGGCGGTGCCAAAGGAATTGCGCATATTCCTCTTTTACAAAAACTGGATTCATTACACATTGTTCCAGACCTTATCGTTGGGAATAGTATGGGGAGCATCATCGGAGGTTTATATGCTATGGGATATTCGGGAGACAGCATTGAAAAAATCACAAAAAGCATAGATTGGGACAAAATACTAGGCGGAGGCCAATCTCTAAAAACTGTAAGTGTTGAAGAAAAAAGAGAATACGACAGATATTTGGCCGGTATTGGAATAAAAGATGGAAAACCAAATAGCCTTAGTTCTATATTGAATGATCAAAATTTAAGAGAATACCTTTCCGAACTAACCTATCCGGTTTACAATGTGAAAGATTTTGACAAGCTTCCAATACCATTTAGAGCAATGGCAACTGATTTGGTTGAAGGAAAAGAAGTTATTTTAAGCAAAGGAAGTTTGGCTTTTGCGATGAGAGCCAGTATGTCTTTACCAGCTGTTTTTAATCCCATGAACTATGAAAAAACGGTCTTGGTCGATGGAGGAGTAATGAATAATTTTCCAACAGATATTGCTAAGCAAATGGGTGCCGACATAATTATTGGGAGCGACGTAGGAGGCGGAATGGAACCTATAGAAAAACTAAATAATTTTGCAACTGTATTGATGCAAACCAGTATGTTTCCAAGCAACATTAAAAATCCAGCAAATCGAGCACTTTGTGATATCTTGGTAGATCATTTGCCTAACTTACGCTTTTCTACCGCTGATTTTGCAGAAAGCGACGAAATTTACAAAGACGGTAAAATTGCTGCTGAGCAAAATTTGCCTGCCTTAATAGCTTTAGCAGAAAAATTAAAAGGACACCCGCAACGAACGCATGAGCTCCCAAAAATGCCCAATGAATTTATCATTGACACTATTGTCTATAAAAATATCAGTAAGGAGAATATCCCTTTGGTAATGGCTAGAACAAACATCAAAACGCATACAAAATGCACCACTAAAGATCTAATTGCTGGTATTAATAGAGCCATGGGAACTAATCTTTTTAGCCAAATCACATATACCTATTTCATAACAGATCAAGATAAACTTGGAATTGCATTGACTGGTTTTGAATATGCAAAAAACCAAGTCAATGCCTCTTTGCATTATGACACTTATAGAGGTGTTGGGCTTATTCTTAATTACACGGCAAGAAATGTTCTTGCTGAATCCTCTCGCCTTGTTTTTACGGGAGATCTTGCAGAACAGCCAAAAGTTAGAATCAATTTTCAGAAAAATTTTGGAAAGAACAAAGATTGGTGGTGGGGATCTGAGCTTTATGGAGCCTTTTTAAGTCAAGAAATTTTTATAGATGGCAGTTCTGTAGACAATATGCTCTATAACGCTTTTGAATTCAATAATGAGATAAACAGAAACTTAAATTCACTAAAAAGCTACGTTGGTTTTGGTTTTAATTACCACTTCACTAATGTAAATCCAAAATACGATACTGACTACAACAATAATTTTTTCAACATCAATAACTATAATTTTAATGATTCAGAGATAAACCTGCATTATTCCTATAACGATATGGATAAAGTTTTCTTTGCTACAAATGGAACAATTCTAAAAACCAATATAAGCCGTTCTTTATTTACAAATGCCAATATCTCATTTTCTGACCCAACCTTAACAAGTATTTCTAGCGCAACAAATGGCTATACTAAATTTGGATTTTCGGTTGAAAAGAGAGCGCTCTTAAAAAAGAAAATTACAGCTATGATAGGATTTGATTCCTATTTTATTTTCCAAGATAAACTTAAAAATGACCAAGCCTCATTTTCGGATTATGGTTATGCTTCAAAATATTTCATAGGAGGAATTATACCAAGTTCCGGCAGTAGTCGCCTTTCATTTCCCGGCCTAAATGAAGATGAACTCAATGCTACCCAATTTATGGGAATTAGGCTAGGAGCACAAATAAATGCAATGGGCAAAATATATCTAACCCCTCATTTTAATGCAGCAACAGTTGGCTTTGGCAATTTTAACGAATATATTGACAATGTATTTAGTCCAAAAGGAAATTGGGATGAAAATTTAGAAACTAGTCTTGTAATGTCAGGGGGCGCTGCTATTTCTTATCAGTCAATTTTAGGCCCCATCCATTTTGATACTTCATGGATAAATAATATCGGCAAAGTAAGATTATTTTTTAGTGTTGGTTTTTCTTTTAATCCATAAAACTAAGTACCAAATTACCCTCATAAGCATGTTTAATAAATTCAAAATAACAAATGTTAATCTGCACTATTTGAGCTAATCCCAAACTACCAATACAATAAACAACTGATTTAAAGAAAATTATTAAACTTGCATGAGTAATTAACCCAAAAAACATTCCAAATATTAACATAAACCATTTCTATTGAAAAAGACATTCATAGTTTCGTTGATATTATGCACCATTATCTCCCAAGCCCAAACCCTCAAATTGGGTGGGCGCTTTCAAAAGACGCAAGAAATGTATTGGGAAAATGGTATTTCAGCCCAATATTCTTTCGCAAAATTTAAACCTAATCAATTTTTCGTTGGGTTTGACTATGTAACTTCTAGGTTAGGATCTGCCTATAATTCAAACGCCATCAAGCAAGACAATTATATCTTTTCA
Source organism: Flavobacterium granuli (assembly GCF_031456055.1). Taxonomy (GTDB): domain Bacteria; phylum Bacteroidota; class Bacteroidia; order Flavobacteriales; family Flavobacteriaceae; genus Flavobacterium; species Flavobacterium granuli_A. Next base: position 409,407 of record NZ_JAVDTX010000004.1, on the reverse strand, counting down.
GGCAGTTGGCAATTCAACAAAAGTAAACCTTACCATTTTGTCACCCGATTGAATATGGGGTATTTTTACTCGGATCTAGAGGAGGAAATTTTCGATGAAATTCCAAATACCGCCTTTCTTTTTTCCCCTGAAATTGGCTTTACTTTCGATATACCACAAGTGCCGGTCTCTCTAAATTTTGGAGCCGGATATTATATTATTACAGAAAAAGAAGGCTATTCCCCTGGAACTTTGCAGCCTCTATATTTTCATCTTGATATTTATTACACACTGTTTAAAAAACATAACTAATGAATAAATCAAACCTATTTTTCGTATTCGCTATTATGACTTTATTCTTCTCATGTAGCGACCCAACCATCACGGACGATTTGCTCGATGGCAAAGTTATCTTTGATCCTTCATTATATAATCCTGAACAATTTTTGGTCTCGGCTAAATACCCTAATCCAACACCCGAAGATTTAAGTAAACATATTATATTGGTTGTTCATGGCTATTCTGCTAGCACTTTTGAATGGCAGGAATTTAAAGATTGGTCAAACGAATCTACCTATAGAATCTCTCAAGTTTTACTCGACGGACACGGCAGAGATTATGATTCATTTAAGGCCTCAAATTGGGAAGATTGGCAATCTGCCATTACTGAAGAATATGAAAAACTAATAGCGCTTGGCTATACTAAAATAAGCATTGCGGGTTCTTCAACTGGGGGGACTCTAATTCTGGCATTAGTAAAATCAGGTTATTTCAATACTCACTTGCCTCCTAAAAATTTATTTTTAATCGACCCAATAGTAGTGTCTTCCAACAAACTTCAATCTATTATTGGCATAGTTGGGCCAATGATCGTTTATGCTGAATCGGACCAAACCTCTGCAGAAAATAAATACTGGTATCGATTTAGACCCTACCAAACAATCGATGAGCTTAATGATGTAATGAAAATTGTACGCAAAGGCTTAGAGAACGGAATAACACTTCCAATAGGAACTTACTTAAAAGTGTTTCATTCTCTGCATGATCCCGTTGCCAGTACAACAAGTACCGTATTAATCTATAAAGGTCTAAAAACAAGCACAGGCGCTCCCATTGATACACAATTAATGGATTCGGACATCCATGTATTTACAAGATTAAGCTTGCGGTCAGATGTCACGCCTTTGCAACACGCTAATCAGCTGGAGGCGTTTAATCAAATAGCGAATAAGCTAAAATAATTGTAGCAACCAACTCTTTAAAACTGGATTTCGATTATAAGTTTTTAAAGCTGAAAAAATTGCTTCACATGTTCGCTATCGCTCGCGTAGCTTTTTGCAGGCATCGTTCCACTTTTAGCTACAAACGCAATTCACTAAACTCCTATAAAAATAAAAGTATAGTGAAGTAATCGGACTAAAGGGAAATATTTTGTGTTTTTGTTTTCATTCAAAGAAAAGTCAATAGCATAATTATGCAACTTATTATTTAAATAATGATATAAGAATAACTAAATTCTTTACTATCTTCATAAGTATTTAAAAATTAGATAATTATGAAAAACATATTTATTATATTCATACTTGTATTACCTTACTTATACATAGGACAAATCACTGCCCAAACAGACTCTCTTGGTTCGCCAACAAAATCTCATGGCAATTTTTCTAAAGTTGTAGGATGGAAAGATGGAGAAACCCCAATTGCACCACCTGGATTTACTGTGACCAAATATGCAGATGGTTTTGAAAATCCACGTTGGTTGTATATAACACCAAATGGGGATATTTTAGTTGCTCAAAGCAATTCTAATTACAGCTTTCTCAAGCAAATTGGGGCAACACTGAAAGGTGTTTGGAGATCCAATAATCTAAAACACAGTGCCAATGCTATTACCTTACTTCGAGACAGCAATAAAGACGGTATTCCTGACTTGAGAGAAAGTTTTCTTACCGAAGATGAAGGTCTTAATCAACCTTTTGGGATGTTGATAATTGACAATTGGTTTTATGTGGCTAACACGAATGCCATATTACGCTATCCATATAAAGCAGGGCAAACCAAAATAACTGGCAAAGGAGAAAAAATCGTCGATCTACCGGCTGGAAAACATAACAGACACTGGTCTCGAAATATCATTGCAAACAGCGACAAATCTAAAATTTACATTGCTGTAGGTTCGGGATCGAATATAGCCGAAAATGGAATTGAAAACGAGCTTCTTCGGGCTAACATATTAGAAGTAAATCCAGACGGTTCTGATTTAAGAGTTTTTGCTGCTGGTCTTCGCAATCCAGTAGGAATGGATTGGGAACCAAAAACCAAAACACTTTGGACAGTAGTAAACGAGCGTGATGGACTTGGAGACGATCTCGTTCCAGACTATCTGACTTCGGTTAAAGAAAATGCTTTTTACGGTTGGCCATATGCCTATTTTGGCCAACATGAAGATGTAAGAGTAAAAGAAATGAAGCCTGAATTAGTAAAAAAATCTATAGTTCCCGATTTTCCATTAGGCGCACATACAGCATCCCTTGGACTTACCTTTTATACAGGAACTTCATTTCCTGAAAAGTACAGAAATGGCGCTTTTATAGCACAACACGGCTCATGGAATCGGAAAAAAATATCTGGTTATCAAATGATATTCGTTCCTTTTAAAGACGGAAAGCCATCAGGTAAATCAGAAGAATTCCTTACTGGTTTCATCATAGCTCCTGAGAAGGATATCGTTCACGGAAGACCTGTTGGCGTGATAGTAACTCCTGATGGCGACCTACTCCTTACTGATGATAAGACCAATACCATTTGGCTCATTACTGCTACAAAATGAATTCAAACAAAAAACCCGCTTCTTTCGAAACGGGTTTTGTAATAATATTTAAGCTTATGATTATGCTTCGAATGGAAGTATAGAAACATAAGATTTATTATCTTTTTTCTTTTGGAAAAAAACAACTCCATCAACTCTTGCATGTAAAGTATGATCTTTACTAATGTAAACGTTTTCACCTGGATTATGTTTTGAACCTCTTTGTCTTACGATGATGTTCCCAGCAATAGCAGCTTGACCACCAAAAATCTTAACGCCTAAACGTTTTGATTCTGATTCTCTACCATTCTTGGAACTACCGACACCTTTCTTGTGAGCCATGACGTATTAGTTTATTTTGTTATTATTCTTGTGTATCTTCTTTTTTAGCTTTTGGAGCTTTTTTTACTTTAGGAGCAACTTCTGCTTCTTCTGTAGTTGCTTCAACTGCTACTTTTTTAGAAGCTGCTTTTTTAGGAGCTCCTCCAACAGTAATACCTTCAATTACAATTTGAGAAAGATATTGTCTGTGACCATTTCTTTTTTTGTATCCTTTTCTTCTTTTCTTTTTGAAAATGATAACTTTGTCTCCTTTTAAGTGTTGTAACACTTTAGCTTCTACTGAAGCACCTTCTATAGCTGGGGCGCCTATTGTGATTGAACCGTTATCATCAACCAAATAAACTTTGTCAAAAGAAACTTTTGAACCTTCTTCATTTGCCAAACGATTAACGTAAACCTTTAGGTCTTTGCTTACTTTAAACTGTTGCCCTGCTATCTCTACGATTGCATACATACTGAATTGTTTTAATAATTTTTAAGGTTGCAAATATACAATTAAATATTTACTCTGCAATCTTTACTGAAAAAATATTTCATAGCTTTTTTTATATCTATTTCATATTAATTCTGAAGCGATTACCCTTGCAAAGCAAAATAACGTTAATATATTCCTAATGATGAATTTGCTTACTTTCTACAGCATAAAAAAAGGTATTTTTGCTCCGACAAAATCAATAAACAATTACCATTAAAAATAAACAATGATGTCAAGTGCTGTATTAACATTAGGAGGAATTGCTTCAGCTCAAAAAGTAGTTTTCGAGGAATACGATTTGGATAATGGCTTACATGTTATTTTGCATGATGATGATTCTGCTCCTGTAGTTATTACTTCTGTGATGTATCATGTAGGAGCCAAAGACGAAAACCCAGATCGAACAGGTTTTGCTCACTTTTTTGAACACTTATTATTTGAAGGCACCAAAAACATTAAGAGAGGTGAATGGTTTAAAATCGTTACTTCCAATGGAGGGACGAATAATGCAAATACTTCCGATGACAGAACTTACTACTACGAAATATTCCCATCTAATAATCTGGAATTAGGACTTTGGATGGAATCCGAAAGATTAATACATCCAATAATTAACCAAATTGGAGTCGATACTCAAAATGAAGTTGTCAAAGAAGAAAAAAGAACTAGCTACGACAACAGACCGTATGGAAATATACTTGCTGCGGTAAAAGAAAATATGTTCAAAAACCATCCCTATAGATGGACAACCATCGGTTCTATGGAACATATAGATGCTGCGACACTAGAAGAATTTCAAGCATTCAACAAAAAATTCTATTTACCGAATAATGCCGTTTTGGTAGTTGCGGGAGATTTTGAAAAAAAACAAGCAAAAGAATGGATTCAAAAATACTTTGGCCCTATTCCCAAAGGAGAAGTTGTTCCTAAAAAAAGCTTCCTAGAGCAACCAATAACACAAACTATCAAAGCTACTTACGAGGACCCCAACATTCAAATCCCGATGCTTGTAGCAAGCTACCGCACTCCATCCATGAAAAGTAGAGACGCAAGAGTATTAGACTTAATATCTTCTTATTTAAGCGATGGAAAAAGCTCCAAATTGTACAAAAAAGTGGTAGACGATAAAAAAATGGCACTGCAAATTGGAGCCGTAGGTTTTAGTCAAGAAGATTATGGCATGTATATAATATATGGTTTGCCTATGGGCGATTTCACCATCACAGATATGCTAAAAGAAATCGACGAAGAAATTGTAAAAATTCAAACCAACTTAATTTCAGAAAAAGATTTTCAAAAACTAAAAAACAAGTTTGACAACAACTTCGTGAATTCTAATGCAACTATTGAAGGAGTTGCCAATAATCTAGCTACTTATTACTTACTCTATAAAGACATCAATCTAATCAATACAGAAATTGAACTGTATCATTCCATCACAAGAGAAGAAATAAGAGAGGTTGCCAATAAATACCTTAATCCAAATCAGCGTTTACTTTTAGATTACATTCCAGCAAAGCCAATTAATTAAGCAGACTGACAATACAAAAGACAATTACAATATTCATCCTTTCATTAGCAACAGGAACTATGCAAGCAAACGATCGCACGCAACCCAAACCAAGAAAATCACCCATAATCAATATAAAAAAACCTCAAACCTTTGTTTTAGATAACGGTATGAAAGTATTGATTGTAGAAAATCATAAATTACCAAGAGTATCTTTTAATCTAACCTTAAACAATGCTCCATTTACCGAAGGCAACAAAAAAGGAGTTGATGAATTAACGAGTAATTTAATTGGTAATGGCAGCAAGATAACAACAAAAGCTGCTTTCAATGAAGAGATTGATTTTTGGGGTGTAGATATAAATTTCAGTTCTCACGGAGCTACGGCAAATTCTCTTTCCAAATATAGCGTAAGAGTTTTGGAACTGATGGCAGAAGGTGTCTTACATCCGAATTTCACTCAAGAAGATTTCGACAAAGAAAAAGCCAAACTAATAGAAGGCATGAAAGCCGAAGAAAAAAGTGTTCCAGCAATTGCAAATCGCGTTGTAGATGCTTTGGCATTTGGAAAGAATCATCCTTCGGGCGAATTTATGACCGAAGAAACATTAAATAACATAACACTTACCGATGTAGAGACAAATTACAAAACCTACTTCGTTCCTGAAAATGCCTATTTAGTAATTGTTGGCGATGTCAAATACGAAAATGCAAAAGTAGTCGTAGAAAAACTATTTAGCACTTGGGAGAAAAAAAACACTCCAAAAACAACATATGACATTCCTGTAAATACATCAAACCTACAAATCAACTTGGTAGATGTGCCTAATGCAGTCCAATCTGAAATTACACTGGTTAATACTGTAAATTTAAAAATGGGTGATCCAGATTTTTTCCCTGCCGTAATTGCAAATCAAATTCTAGGAGGGGATTTCAATAGTTATTTGAATATGAATTTGCGCGAAAAAAACGCTTGGACTTATGGCGCTAGATCCAGTATAGGCGCTGGGAAACACACTTCCAAATTTTTCGCTAAATCCGCTGTAAGAAATGCGGTTACCGATAGTGCCGTTGTTGAATTTATCAAAGAAATTAAAAGAATCCGTACCGAGAAAGTAACCGAAGAAGTACTAGAAACCGTAAAAGCAGGCTACATTGGTAGATTTGTGATGCAGGTTGAAAAACCACAAGCCGTTGCAAGATATGCGTTAAACATAGAAACAGAAAAACTTCCAGCAGATTTTTACGAGAAATACATCCAAACCATAAGCGCAGTAACCGCTGAGGATATATTACGTGTCGCCAACAAATATTTCCTAATCGACAACATCCGAATTGTAATTGCAGGTAAAGGATCCGAGATAACTCCTGGATTGGAAAAACTAAAAATTCCGATGTTTCACTTTGACAAATACGGAAATCCTCTGGAAAAACCAATTTTAGAAAAATCCCCTTCCCTATAACAACAAAATCAATCTAGATTACGTAATTGCTTGCTAATTCGTAAAATTCATATTGATTTATCTATAGAAACATTTCGCAAATACACACAAAAAAACCGCCTATCTCACGAAAGGCGGTTTTTGTTTTATTCCTTTATAACATTTCCCTTTTTATCGTAGAAATGATATTCCAAATACGTGTAAGCGTCACGCGGTATGATTTTTACCCATTTTTTGTGTTCAAAAAACCATCTTGAACGCAATGATGGAAAACCTTTACTGAGGTATGCAGCCACAAATGGATGTACATTAAGCACTACTTTATTGTGGATTTTTAAAACTCTTTCCAGATCGGAAGCAATTCTATCAATGATCAATATTGGCGCTTCAATTTCACCATTTTCATTGTTTGGATCTTCCTCTCTAGTTTTTATGTTTACTTCTGGTCTTACTCTTTGTCTGGTAATCTGGACTAGCCCAAATTTACTCGGTGGTAAGATTTTGTGTTTCGCTTTATCATCACTCATCTCTTCTCTCAAGAAGTCGAATAAGACTTTACGATTTTCAGGATTAGACATATCGATAAAATCAACTACTATGATTCCGCCCATATCGCGAAGACGCAATTGTCTTGCTATTTCGGCGGCTGCAATCATATTGACTTCCATGGCAGTATCCTCTTGGTTGGTAGCTTTATTGGAACGGTTTCCGCTGTTTACATCAATAACGTGCAAAGCTTCGGTATGTTCTATAATAAGGTAAGCCCCTTTACTCATGGAAACTGTTTTCCCAAATGAAGTTTTGATTTGTCTCTCTATATTGTATTTCTCAAAAATAGGAGTGTCTTTGGACTGATAGAACTTAACAATTGATTGTTTGGACGGTGCAATCTCTTGCAGGTAATCCTTTGTTTGGTTGTACAACTCTTCATCATCAATCTGAATACCACTGAAGGTATCATTAAATACATCTCTCAATATTGAAGAAGCTCTATTGAGCTCTCCTAATACTTTGGAAGGATGATGAGCAGTTGGTAATTTTTTACACATTGCATTCCATCTGCTGAGCAGGTTCTGCAAATCTTTTTCTAATTCTACTGTGCTTTTGCCTTCGGCTACTGTGCGAACAATAACGCCAAATCCTTTTGGTTTGACTGATTGTACAAGACGTTTCAAACGTTCCTTTTCTTTTTTGTCTTCTATTTTTTGCGAAATAGAAACTCGGTCAGAAAACGGAACCAAAACAATAAATCTTCCGGCTAGAGAAAGCTCTGCGCTTATCCTTGGCCCTTTGGTCGATATTGGCTCTTTGACAACTTGTACCAAAACAGATTGATTAGCACTAATTACATCTGTAATCGTACCATCTTTATCTATTTCTTTTTCAAACTGAAAGTTTTTTAGGGAGAAATCTTTTATTTTACCTGCGCTTACAAGTTTTATGAATTTCAGTTGGGAAGCTAAGTTAGGTCCTAAATCGTGATAATGTAAAAAGGCATCTTTTTCGAAGCCAACATTTACAAAAGCAGCATTAAGTCCAGCAACGGGTTTCCTTATTTTGGCAATAAAAATATCACCTACTTGAAAGTTGCTTTTCTCTTCTTCCTTGTGTAATTCAATTAGTTTTCCATCTTTTAATAAGGCAAAATCTACGAAATCAGAACTAGATCGAATGATTAATTCTTTATTCATTTGTAAATTTTTATCTGTATTTTTAGATAAAAGAGAATAGATAATAGAGAATAGACTTTTAAAAGTCTAAAATCTGAAATCTGAAATCTGAAATCTTATTTACAGATGGATTAAACAATAATTTAACAGGTATTGTACCCGGGAGGAATCATAGATTGCAATTTTAAGAGTTTATACTGCAGTTTTACACTGCCTTCTAAAAACTGAATTCTGCGGACTATTCTTCCAAATTTCAATGAACTTAAAAAAGAAAAAAGTAGTTTAAAACTACTTTTTCTTTTTGTGACGGTTAGCTCTCGCTCTTTTTTTACGTTTGTGCGTCGCTACCTTATGTCTCTTTCTTTTTTTACCACTTGGCATATCTAATAGATTTTATGATTAATTAATAGTGTTATTTTGCTTCGTTGTTCACTTTAACTCCTTCAACAAAAACTTTTGCAGGTTTAAAAGCAGGAATGTTGTGTGCTGGAATTTTAATAGTGGTATTTTTGGAAATATTTCTTCCAGTTTTTTCAGCTCTTGTTTTAACGATAAAACTACCGAAACCTCTTAGGTAAACATTATCACCAGTTTCTAGTGAGTTTTTTACTTCGTTCATAAAAGTCTCTACGGTTGCTTGCACATCCCCTTTTTCAAGACCTAATTTTTCTGAAATTTTCGCTACGATATCTGCTTTCGTCATTTTCTTTCCTTTTTATTATGTTGTAATAATTTTTTTGAGTTTGCAAATATATGAATTTAAAAAACAATAAATCAACCTAATTCGTTAAAATTTAATTACATAAACAATTACTTTTGTTTACAATTATTTTACAATGAAATTTCACAACACATTAATTAAGTGGTACTTACAAACCAAACGCGATCTACCTTGGCGAAAAACAACCGATCCATACCCAATTTGGCTCTCCGAAATTATGCTGCAACAAACAAGAGTTGCGCAAGGAACGCCGTATTTTCTGTCTTTTACAACAGCTTTTCCAACTGTTTTTGATTTGGCAAAAGCCAATGAAGAGCAAGTTCTAAAACTTTGGCAAGGATTAGGGTATTATTCACGTGCCCGAAATCTACATAAAACTGCCCAAACTATCGCTTTTGAAATGAACGGCATTTTCCCGGATAACTATGCCGATTTACTAAAACTAAAAGGAATTGGAGAATATACAGCCGCCGCAATTGCTTCCTTCTCCTATAATGAATGTGTTCCCGTGGTCGACGGAAATGTGTTTCGGGTACTTTCGCGTTATTTCGATCTAGAAACCGACATTGCACAGGCTTCCGCCAAAAAAGAATTCGCTGCATTGGCTTTCGAACTAATGCCAAAAGATAACCCAGCACAATTCAATCAAGCCATAATGGAATTTGGCGCACTGCAATGCGTTCCTAAAAATCCAAATTGCGAAGAATGTGTCTTTAATAATAGCTGTGCCGCTTTGCAAAAGAAGAAAGTGGGTCAATTGCCTATAAAATCAAAGAAAACTAAAGTCCGCAATCGTTTCTTTAATTATATAGTAGCCGTCGATAATCTAGAGAACACTATCATTCAGAAACGCACCGCTAAAGGAATTTGGCATAATCTATATGAGTTCCCTCTGATCGAAACCGATAAAGTCGAAGATTTCGAAACCGTAGCCCAACAAATCAATCAAAACTTTTTCCAGGATAACAAAATAGAAAGCCTATTAGAATATAATGAAGATAGTATCATCCATAAATTATCGCACCAGCATTTACACATCAAGTTTTGGAAGGTAAGTTTAAAAGGCATAATCGAAAATGGTATCGATCTCGAAACAGCCAAAACTTTTCCATTTCCCATAGTGATTCATAACTTCATTGAAGAGAAGCTGTAGATTCTGAACAGAAGCTAAAAACGACGAAGCTTTCCAAACAAATACTAAATGTTCAGCAGCTTGTGGCAAAACAAATTCAAGGAAGAAGTAGCGCACTGTCAAATTTGGAGGGTTATATATTAAGGTAAGAAAAAGTGTTTATCTAAATTTATTTTATAAAAATCCAATAAAAAAAGTTTTCAAAAAATAATGTACCTTTGATATAAATACCACCAAATCATGAATGGATCATTAAATAAAGTGATGCTTATAGGCCATCTTGGCGACGATGTCAAAATGCATTATTTCGACGGAGGAAATTGCATCGGCAGATTTCAATTAGCTACAAATGAAGTCTATGTCAACAAAACAACAAACGAAAAAATCACTTCGACAGAATGGCATAATCTAGTTGTACGCAACAAAGCGGCCGAAATCTGCGAAAAATATCTTTCGAAAGGAGATAAGATTTACGTAGAAGGCCGGATAAAATCAAGACAATGGCAAGCCGAAGACGGCTCTACCAAACATACAATGGAAATTCAGGTAACTGAGTTTACTTTTTTGACCACCAAAAAAGATACCGAAAGCAATAAGGCATTAAATTCTTCGGAATCCACAAAAAACACTAACTTTGACGCTCAAAATAACGACTTGCCTATCAACGACTTGCCGTTTTAATTGTTTAACTAATTTATAAGAATTTGGACCCAGAGCCCAGTTTAGAGATTGCATCTCAAGTTGACCTTACCTTAATTTTCGGTTTTATCGGAATTATTATTTTGCTATTTTGCTCAGCAATAGTTTCAGGCGCAGAAGTAGCGTTATTTTCCTTATCACAAAAAGATTTAGATGATTCCATTCAGGAGAATAACTCCAAAGGAAGGATAATAGCCAACCTTTTGGAAAAACCAAAAAAACTCTTAGCTACACTACTAGTAGCGAACAACTTCATTAACATTGCCGTAGTTATTCTGTTCTCTTTTGTAGGAAAGGACCTTTTTTCAGCTATACAATCTCCCGTTTTAAAATTCATAACCGAAGTGATTTTAGTCACTTTCCTGTTATTGCTTTTTGGCGAAGTCTTGCCAAAAGTATACGCCAGCAGAAACAATATAAAGTTTGCCCAATTAATTGCTTATCCCGTTTCTGGATTAGATAAAATATTGTCACCAGTAAGCATTCCTATGCGTTCAATAACCCTGTATTTGCAGAATAAATTAGGGAAACAAAAATCAAATTTCTCGATAGACCAACTATCCCAAGCTTTAGAATTAACGGCTACCGATGAAACTTCGACTGAAGAACAAAAAATACTGGAAGGAATTGTTTCTTTTGGAAACACTGACACCAAACAGGTAATGAGTCCGAGGATAGACATTTTTTCTTTGGAAGTCACCGAGCCTTTTGCAACAATTTATCCAAAAATAATAGAAAAAGGATTCTCTAGAATTCCTGTTTATCGAGACAATATTGACCAAATCGAAGGCGTTTTGTTTGTCAAGGATTTACTTCCGTACATCAACGACATCGAGTTTGATTGGACCTCATTGTTAAGAGAGCCGTTTTTTGTTCCCGAAAATAAAAAACTAGACAATTTACTAAAAGATTTTCAAAGCTTAAAAAGCCATTTGGCCATAGTGGTTGATGAGTATGGAGGAACATCAGGATTGGTCTCATTAGAAGATGTCATTGAAGAAATAGTTGGAGAGATCAGTGATGAATATGATGACGCACCCGTTAATTTTTCTAAACTTGATGATAAAAATTATATTTTTGAAGGCAAAATAAACCTAAAGGATTTCTATAGGATTATTGATGTAGATGAAGATTTATTTGAAGAACGAAAAGGAGAAGCAGAAACCTTGGCAGGATTTATTCTTGAGATTTTAGGCAATTTTCCAAAAAAAGGACACAAAATAGTTTTTGAAAACTGTACGTTTGTCATCGAATCGGCGGACCAAAAACGTGTTAAACAAATTAAAGTAACGATTGAATAAAATTAAAATGCTTAAAAAAATCACAGCTATAGCGCTACTTTTTACATTCTTTTATACTGTAGTTGGATGTAAAAAAGATGTTTTACCTAAACCAGCCAGTTATTTAAGGTTAGATTACCCCGAGGCGGAATATGTTTCCCTAAAAGGTCATTGCCCATTTGAATTTGACATGAATTCCAAAGCAATTGTAAAAGAGGACAAAGATTGTGGATACTCAATTACGTATCCAAAGATGAAAGCAACGATTTACCTGACCTACAAGCCAGTAAACGGCAACATAAAAAACCTGCTTAGGGATGCCCAAAAATTAACATACGAGCACGTCATCAAAGCGGATGATATCTTAGAACAACCTTATCTAAACCCTGATAAAAAAGTATACGGAATGTTTTATCAGGTCGATGGAAATGCGGCTACCAATTCACAATTTTACGCAACTGACAGCATTAAGCATTTTGTTACGGGTTCGGTTTATTTTTATGCCAAACCCAATTTTGATTCCATTATGCCGGCGGCGAGTTATATCAAAAATGATATGCAGCGACTGATGGAAACCATAAAATGGAAATAAAGAGCATAAAAAAAGCATTCGCCAATAACGAATGCTTTTTTTTATAGAAAACCAGTCTGTTTAAGACTTGATATTAGAAACTTTATATGTTTTTCCGTCACCAGTTTCTTGAACTACTTTAGTTAAGTTTTCTGGAGTTTGAACGGTTTTGTCAAAAGTCACAGTTGCCAGTTTTTTGTCAAAATCTACTTTGGCCTCTTGCACTCCATCCAATCCAGTTAATTCTTCTTGGATTGTTTTAGCACAACCAACAGCACAAGTCATTCCTTCGATATTGAAGCTTGCAGTTTGCAGATTGGCAGCAGCAATTTCTTTTTTAACTTTTGGGGCTGCTACTTCATTTGAAGCGGTTTCGGCTTTAACTTCAGCCTTGCTATCTTTACAGCTTGCAAAAAGCAATCCTGAAAGCGCTATAATTGCGATTGATTTTGTAAAATTCATTATGCTATTATTTTAATTGATTTATTTTCTTGTGATTGGCTACAAAATTAATGAAAAAAGAGGTGGAAGTTTTTAAAATTTTCACAATTTTGCAGCAAAATAGTGTTTATTATGACAAAGCAGTTGAAGTGGATATATTTATTAGTTTTATCCCTAATTTGGGGAAGTTCTTTTATATTGATAAAAAAAGGATTAATTGGATTGACTGCTTTTCAATTGGGATCTTTGCGCATTATTTTTGCAGCACTTTTTCTGTTGTTGATTGGGTTTAAAAGTTTGTTGAAGATTCCACATCATCAATGGAAATATATTGCGCTGACTTCACTCTTCGGAACATTTGTCCCAGCTTATCTTTTTGCCATAGCCGAAACCCAAATCGACAGTTCGATTACTGCGATTTTAAATTCTTTGACACCGCTAAATACATTAATTTTAGGAGCCGCTTTTTTTGGGATTACTTTCAGAAGAAGTCAAATCTGGGGAGTAATCATTGGCCTTTTGGGGAGTATGCTTTTGGTTTTTAACGGAGCAGTAAACCATCCCGAACAAAATTACTATTATGCCATTCTGGTTTTGATTGCATCTATTTGTTATGCTGTAAACGTCAATTTAATCAAAAGATACTTATCGGACTTGACGCCTTTGAGCATTACGACTGGGAATTTTTTAATTTTGCTTTTTCCTGCTTTGGGAATTTTGTTTTTCTCTGATTTTTTTGATGTGATTCATGTCGAAAAAGTACAACATTCCCTTTGGTTTATATTGATTCTGGGAGTGGTTGGGACAGGAATTGCCAATGTAATATTCTTTAAATTAATCCAGGCTTCGTCACCTGTTTTTGCAACTTCGGTAACTTACTTAATTCCAATTGTTGCTTTTTTCTGGGGATTACTTGACAATGAAGTATTGACATTTGTTCAATGTATTGGCGCTTTTGTAATTTTGGTTGGCGTTTATTTATCCGCTAAAAAGTAGAATTTAGATATCTGATTTCTACTTTCTAAATTCTGCTACATGCATTCTGTTTTTTTTTGAGAAAAATAAAAAGGATTTCTGTTACTATCTAGGCTATAAAATTCGTTTTCAATAGAAATCACTCTTTATTAATCCAACTCATATTCTAATCGAACTGTTATTCTTGCGGTTTTATTTTTACTTTCAGTATCATTAATTCCGCCATAACTATCTTCTTCTGTTGAGCCTTGTCCTGTTATTTGAAAAACTCCCATGCTCGCATTTTTAAGTTTTCCAATTGTACCATTGGCCGTTTTTACAATTTTATTAGCACGTTCACTTGCGTCTTTGGTTGCTTTTTCAATCAGGCTTTGTTTCAAGCTAGGCAAACCAGAATATGTATATTGTACCGTATTGGAAGTTAATTCAATTCCTGAATTAATTAATTCAGAAGTTTTACTAGAGACTAATTCAATCCGTTTCATCAAATCTGGATTTTTCTTGGCTACAAATACAATAGATTGTGTTGCTTGATAACCGTCAAATATTTGCTCGTGTTTTTTATCATATTGATTTTCAGAATTTTCAATAGTAATTTGACGGTATTTTTTTTGAAAATTAACAGCCCCAAAACTAAACTCTGAAGATTTAAATCCTTTATTAACAAAAAAAGCAGAAACAATTTTTTGGTCGGATATGATCTTACTGTAAGCTTCTTTAATATCCATGTTTGCAGCAGTATAACTGCCAGACCATAATATTTCATCTGAAACAAAATCCTTTGTTCCTAAACCAATTACGGATATTGCATCCAAATTTTTATTTCTGTTTTGAAAAGAACTTCCTAATATCCAACCCGTTACAATTATTCCAAGACAAATAATTATTGATGATTTTAATTTACTTTCCATATAGTTAAAAATTAATTAGTTAGCCAAACAAATATAAGTAAAATATTATATTTAATTTCGAATTTTACTTTCTTCTAGCAGAAAAAAATCGCTTCATCAACTCTGAAGCCTCATTGGCCATAACACCCCTAACAACAACGGTTTTGGGATGCAATTTAGTTCCCATTTTCACAAAACCACGATTTTCATCGCTAGCTCCATAAACAATCTTCGTAATTTGGCTCCAATACAAAGCGCCGGCGCACATCTGGCAAGGTTCCAGTGTTACGTAAAGTGTGCAATCTTTGAGGTATTTCCCACCAAGGAAATTAGCTGCAGCGGTAATGGTCTGCATTTCGGCGTGGGCTGTGACATCATTAAGCAATTCGGTTAAATTATGGCCTCGGGCAATAATTGTATTATTAACCACAATAACGGCTCCCACAGGAATTTCGCCTTTGTCAAAAGCCATTTCGGCTTCCTGCAAAGCTTTCTTCATGAAATACTCGTCGGTGAAAGGATTTATCATAGTTACAAAAATAAGAATTCAATTCGTACATTTGCTTTATGCCTGACTATTTACTTGAACATATCAACAATCCCGTCGATTTACGCAAACTAGACGAAGTTAAACTTCCTCAATTGGCTCAAGAATTGCGCGATTTTATAATCAATATTGTAGCCACCAAAGAAGGTCATCTTGGCGCTAGTCTCGGCGTGGTGGAACTCACGATTGCTTTGCATTATGTTTTTAACACTCCTGAGGATTTATTGGTTTGGGATGTTGGGCATCAAGCCTACGGACATAAAATCCTGACCGAACGAAGAACCATTTTTCATACCAACCGCCAATTGGGTGGTATCTCCGGTTTTCCAAAAAGAAGCGAAAGTATTTATGACACTTTTGGCGTAGGCCACTCCTCCACTTCTATTTCTGCGGCTCTGGGAATGGCAATTGCCTCCAATTTAAAAGGCGATTTCGAAAAACAGCACATAGCAGTCATTGGCGATGCTTCGATAGCATCAGGGATGGCATTTGAAGGACTGAATCACGCAGGAGTTACCGATGCAAATTTATTGGTAATCCTCAATGATAACGCAATCGGAATTGACCCGAGTGTAGGTGCTCTCAAAAAATATCTCACTTCAGTAAAAGAAGGGAAAAACCCGAAACAAAATAATATGATTCGGTCACTGAATTTCGATTATTCGGGACCGATTGACGGTAATGATCTTTTTGCGGTGATCAAAGAATTAAAGCGTTTGCAAAAAATAAAAGGTCCCAAATTTTTACACCTAATTACCACCAAAGGCAAAGGCCTTCAACAAGCCGAAGAAAATCAGGTGAAATACCACGCTCCTGGTAAATTTGATGCCACAACCGGCGAAATCATACCAAAATCGGAAGAAAATTTACCTCCAAAATACCAAGATGTTTTTGGGTTAACCATTTTGGATTTAGCTAAAAAGAACGAAAAAATTGTTGGGATTACTCCTGCAATGCCTTCGGGAAGTTCTTTGAAATTTATGATGGATGCCTTTCCTAAACGCGCTTTTGATGTTGGAATCGCAGAACAACACGCTGTTACGTTATCGGCTGGAATGGCTACCCAAGGAATGATCGTGTATTGCAATATTTATTCTACTTTTTTACAAAGAGCTTATGATCAAATAATCCACGATGTGGCTTTACAAAATTTACCTGTTATTTTTTGTCTTGACCGAGCAGGTTTGGTTGGCGAAGATGGCGCCACGCATCACGGAGTTTTTGATTTGGCTTACTTGCGCTGTATCCCAAACATGATAATTTATGCACCTCTAAATGAGATTGATTTACAAAACATTTTATATACTGCGCAATTAGGCTTAAATCATCCCATTGTCATTCGTTATCCACGAGGAAGAGGCGTGACCAATGATTGGCAAAGATTGCATTTAGGCAAATACGAAAAAATCGAAATCGGAAAGGCAAAACTCCTGAATAGTGGATCAAAAACAGCTGTTTTATCTACTGGTGCAATTGGGAACAATGTCACATTAGCCCTAGCTAGAACAAAAAGCCCGGAAAATTTTGCACATTATGATTTTCCTTTTGTCAAACCATTAGATGAAAAAGAACTTCACACTATCTTTAATCAATTCGAAAACATTATAACTGTTGAGGACGGAGTCATTAAAGGTGGATTTGGAAGTGCAATTCTGGAATTTGCAGCAACTCATAGCTATAATACTACCAAAATAAATATTTTGGGAATTCCAGATGTCTTTATTGAACAAGGTTCTATTGATGAGCTACAACAATATTGCAAAATTTCCGTTGATAGTTTAGAAATAATTTTTTCAAGTTATTGAAATTAACTATTTTGCAAACTTAAAATACCTCTGAACTATTATGACTTTTCTAACCAAACCAATTGCTGTTTTATTCTTATTGTTTTCGATATGTGGTTTCTCACAAATTAAAATAATCACCAGTAAGCCAGATAACATAAACGAAAACAAGATTGATCAGGCTCTAACAACCATCATAACTTCAAAACCGGACACTATTTCATATTGGTCAAACAAAAACATTTTAGGAATAGACATTTCAGAAATTGCCTTTGTTAACTGGAGTGCTGGGGGTACCAGCTCCATAACAGGGCTAGTAAGAGGTCATCTTCAACGAGATTATAAAGACGATAATCAAATGTGGTCAAATGAACTTATTTTCAGGTATGGTATGAACAAACAAGAGGGAGTTGAACTCAGAAAAACAGATGATGTTTTTAAAATAAACTCCACATATGGATATAGAAAGGATACTTTATCGAATTGGTATCATTCTGCAAAATTTAACTTCAATACCCAATTCACTGATGGATACAATTATCCAAATACCAAAGATCCTATTTCAAAACCATTTGCTCCTGCCTACACCTTTTTAGGTATTGGGTCTGAATACATTTATAAACCCGAAAAACTAAATGTCTATTTATCACCATTAACATTAAAGAACACAGTGGTACTTGATCAAACTTTGGCTGATTCCGGCGCATATGGTGTAAAAAAAGCTGTTTATGATGAAGAAGGAAATATAATTTCCAAAGGAGAACAATCGAAAACAGAACTTGGCATACTAGTATCTTCTTATTTCGAAAGAGAAATCCTTACCAATATTACAATAAAAAATCGCCTAAGCTTGTACACTGATTATCTGAATAATTTTGGCAATATTGATGTTGATTGGCAATTATATGCTGATTTAATCGTAAATGAATATGTAAAAGCGAATGTAGGATGCAATTTAGTTTACGATGAAGATATTGATGTCATTAAAGAAGAAAACGGCGTAAAAATCAATGAAGGCGCAAAAGTACAGCTAAAACAAGTATTAGGAATAGGCCTTGAATATGTTTTTTAAATCAAAAAAATAAAATGCCCTCAAACAGTTTGTTGTTTGAGGACATTTTATTTAAACATTTCTTTCTTTATCTAACTTTTAGCTGCAGTTATTGTTTTATAAAACAACAACGCATTCCCATCTGTCAACATCGAAACAAAATGACAAATATGAAGCAATCTTTCGTATAGATTTTCTTTCTCCAAATGATGTTTTTCGGGTAGCATTTTCAAGATAAGATTATCATAATTGGACATTTTTCCTTCGTATTTATTATTGAAAGCCGTTACGAATTTATCCAAAAGCGTTTGTATGATTTGGTAACCAACGATTTCCTTCTCCACCACTTCACGGCTTTGATAGATATTTTTCACACTGATTTTGATTATATCGTCCATTTGGGCTTTGTACTTGCTTTTATCCGTTAAGGAAAAAGGGAATTTTCCTTGTAAAATAGCCTCTTCATTTTCAACAAAAACTTTTACGGCATCGTTGATTAAACTTCCGATTGCCAATGCGCGTAAATAACTGATTCTATCTTCTTTGGTTTCTAGTGTCTTGTATTTTGAAGTATCAATGCTGTCTTTTACCAATTTGATTAAATATTCCAAAGCAAAATCTTCGGAAACCAAACCTAAGTTGATTCCGTCTTCAAAATCTATTATGGTATAGCAGATATCATCTGCTGCTTCTACAAGATAAGCAAGTGGATGTCTTTCAAAACCAATATCATTCCCTGTTTTATTGGCTATCATCCCCATATCCGAAGCGACTTCCTGAAAGAAAGCTTTGTCAGTTTGAAAAAAACCATACTTTTTATCGGCTATGTTTTTAGTTGGCTTTTTAGGCAAACTTTCTTTTGGGTATTTCATAAAAGCACCAAGAGTAGCATAGGAAAGTCTAATCCCGCCTTCAACACCAGGACGCGAACTATTCAAAACCGAAAATCCATTGGCATTTCCTTCAAAATCAATCAGGTCTTGCCATTCTTTGGCTGATAATTGATCTTTGTATTTCAATCCATTTCCTATCGAAAAATACTCCCCAATGGCTTTTTCTCCAGAATGTCCAAAAGGTGGATTTCCGATATCGTGTGCCAAAGATGCCGCGGCAACAATAGCTCCAAAATCATTCATTTGGTAACCGTGAACTTCTTGTAAATGTGGATATTTTTCTAATATTTTTTTTCCAACCAATCGTCCCAAAGAACGTCCAACAACCGAAACTTCCAAACTGTGTGTTAAACGAGTGTGCACAAAATCGGTTTTGGAAAGCGGAATCACCTGTGTTTTGTCCTGTAAACTTCTAAAAGCAGACGAGAATATGATTCGGTCATAATCGACTTCAAATCCCAAACGGGTTTCATCTTGCTCGATTCTTAGTCTTTTGCCTGTATCTCCTTGTCGTTTTAGTGATAATAGTTGTTCCCAGTTCATGATGTATTTTTCGGATTTGTTTTCAAAGATAGAGAAATAGATAGATTTTAAAAACAAAAGTAATTTTACAATCAACAAATGTTTTTGTACCAAAACCTTCGAATTACATACTATTCAACTTGAAGTTATTGTTGTTTTTTAATCTCTGCCTGAATGATGTTATTTTTCACTTCTTTGAGTAAATGATTTTTCGCTTCCGCAAAAGTAACATCATAGATTCGGGTTACTTCCTGAAATTCCACAGGATATTTGGAAAGCAATTTTGTGTAGTAATTATCCAAAACATCTTTGGTCGGAGCGGTAAATTCTAGTTCCATTTCAAAGCGGCGTACCAGGGCTTCGTCTATCATCTGGATTTGGTTGGTAGCGGCCAATAATACTGAACGATTGGGAAAATTATCAATTAACTGAATAATCGAGTTCACCACCCGCTTCATCTCCGTACTGTCTTTGTTGTCATAATCCCGTATTTGACCCAAGGAATCAAATTCATCGAAGAATAAAACTGAACTTTCGTATTGCACTTCTTTGAATAATCCTTCAATATTTTTGGAGGTTTCCCCTAATTTGGAAGAAACAATTCGGGAGAGATTGACAATGATTAGCTTTTTGTCCAGTTTTCTTGCAATCGCTTTGGCAGTCATTGTTTTGCCACAGCCTGTTTTGCCGTGCAACAATATTTTATTGACCACAGGCAACTCGTATTGCTCCAAAACCTGACGGAATTGATATTCCTTCAAGAACTGATTGATTTGCTCTGAAACGGCTTCATTGAATACTACATCTTCAAGATGAACAATGCTTCGGTCTGTAAAATATAATAAACTCAAGGGAAATGGTTTTTAAATATTGCTTCTTCAGAAATGAATCCCGCAAATTTAGACAAATTTAATTATGGAAACGAATGTCTTTTAGCCCCGATTAAAGTGGAAATCCTTTTTATTTTTTCTTTAAAAATAAAAAGATTGCAACGGAAAGCGGGAAATAGCTCCTAAAAAAAAACAGCCATCATTACTGACAGCTGTTTCTCTTTATTCTAAAATCTATTTTCTAATTAAGATCCACACATTTCGCAATCTTCAGGACCAGCATTTTTAGCTAATTCAATCATTGCTCTGTATTCTTCGGTACTCATTGGAGTTGCATCTACTTCCACCGCTTCAAGAACTCTAGCTTGTGGTTTAGATTCTGGAATTGCTTCCTCTTTTTTATCGTTGTTTAGCGTAAATTTAATCGCATCTACAGCTGCTTTGGTTCTTAAGTAGTACATTCCTGTTTTCAAACCAGATTGCCAAGCATAGAAATGCATTGAAGTCAATTTAGAATAATTGGCATCTTGCATAAACAAGTTCAATGATTGTGACTGATCTACAAAATATCCTCTTTGACGAGACATATCAATAATGTCTTTCATTGACATTTCCCAAACGGTTTTGTATAATTCTTTCAAGTCTTGCGGAATGATATCAATATTTTGAACCGATCCGTTGTGACGCATGATTTCTTGTTTCAAGTTCTCATTCCACAATCCAAGTCTTACTAAGTCATGTAATAAATGTTTGTTTACCACAATGAATTCTCCAGACAATACACGTCTTGTGTAAATATTAGAAGTATATGGTTCGAATGCTTCATTGTTACCCAAAATTTGAGAAGTCGAAGCTGTTGGCATTGGCGCAACTAATAATGAGTTACGAACACCGTTTTTCACTACTTCTTTTCTAAGCGAAGCCCAGTCCCATCTTCCTGATAATTCTTCGTCTTTCATTCCCCAAAGGTTGTGTTGAAACTCTCCGTTTGACATTGGAGATCCTTTGAAAGTAGAATATGGTCCTTCCTCGATTGCCATTTCCATAGATGCGGTACAAGCTGCGAAATAAAGGGTTTCGAATATTTCTTGGTTTAATGTTTTGGCATCATCACTTGTAAAAGGCAAACGCAACATTATAAAAGCATCGGCAAGTCCTTGCACTCCAAGACCAATTGGTCTGTGACGCATATTGGAATTTTCAGCTTCTTTTACAGGATAGTAATTTCTGTCGATTACTCTGTTCAAGTTTCGAGTCACACGTTTGGTAACATCGTATAATAATTGGTGATTGAATTTTCCGTTTTCAACGAACATTGGCAACGAAATAGAAGCCAAATTACAAACCGCTACCTCATCACTTGAAGTAAATTCCATAATCTCAGTACATAAATTCGAAGAACGAATAGTACCTAGATTTTTTTGGTTTGATTTTCTGTTTGCTGCATCTTTATACAACATATAAGGAGTTCCAGTCTCAATTTGAGATTCTAGAATTTTCTCCCATAATTCACGCGCTTTGATGGTTTTTCTACCTTTTCCTCTAAATTCATAATCAGTATACATAGCTTCGAATTCATCACCATATACATCATACAAACCAGGACATTCGTTAGGACACATTAAAGTCCAAGTAGAATCTTCCTGTACACGTTTCATAAATAAATCTGAAGTCCACATTGCAAAGAACAAATCTCTTGCACGCATTTCTTCCTTACCTGTATTCTTTTTCAAATCCAAGAAATCAAAAATATCGGCATGCCAAGTTTCAATATAAATAGCAAAACTTCCTTTTCTTTTTCCTCCTCCTTGATCCACATAGCGAGCAGTATCATTAAACACTCTCAACATTGGTACAATTCCGTTTGAAGTACCGTTTGTACCGCGAATGTAAGAACCTGTTGCACGAACATTATGAATAGAAAGTCCAACTCCACCTGCTGATTGCGAGATTTTTGCTGTTTGTTTTAAAGTATCATAAATACCGTCAATACTGTCATCCTGCATTGCCAAAAGGAAACAAGAAGACATTTGAGGTTTTGGAGTACCAGCATTGAATAAAGTAGGCGTTGCATGAGTAAAGAATTTTTTGGACATTAAGTCGTAAGTTTCCAATACTGATTTCAAATCACCTAGGTGAATCCCCACAGAAACACGCATCAACATATGTTGTGGACGCTCTACAATTTTTCCGTTTATTTTCAATAAATACGAACGCTCCAGTGTTTTAAAACCAAAATAATCGTAGTTAAAATCCCTGTTATAGATAATATGTGAATCCAAATATTCAGCATTTTCCATAATCACTTTATGAACCTCTTCGGCTAATAAAGGCGATTCTTGGTTCGTTCTTGGATTGATATAATGATACATTTCATTCATCGTTTCCGAGAATGATTTTTTGGTATTTGAATGTAAGTTTGATATTGCAATACGAGCAGCCAATTGTGCATAATCCGGATGAGCAATAGTCATTGACGCAGCAGTTTCAGCAGCAAGATTGTCAAGCTCAGATGTGGAAACCCCATCATACAAACCTTCAATAACTCGCATAGCAACTTTAACTGGATCTACCAATTCATTCAAGCCGTAGCATAACTTTTTGATTCTCTCTGTAATTTTATCAAACATTACAGGCTCTTTGTGACCGTCTCTTTTTACTACAAACATACTTTTATCAATTTTTAAATTAATGAATTGTGATTTACGAATAGTAGGAATTCATAATCCATTTTTTTACTCATAGTCAATCCATAAGCCATTTCGATATTTTGTTTCATCGCATAAAATGAAATGAAACAAAACGCCGTCATTTGTCCTGAAATTAATCAGGCTGAATTAACTTAGTTTTTTTTTAGATTTGGGGATCTTACAAAAACTATTTAATTATAATTATTCTTTATTTTTTTTAATATTATCAAATACTATAGAAAATATTTGAAATTCAAAACTGCATTCTAAAAATCGGCATCAAAGCTAATTTTTTGGGAATCGCCACCTTCGGTAACTTTAACCCCTGATTTTTGGTATTCAGCAACTTTTTTCTCAAAGAAATTAGTTTTTCCTTGAAGAGAAATCATATCCATGAAATCAAACGGATTGGCAACATTGTATTCTCTGTCACAACCCAATTCTACTAATAATCTATCGGCAACAAATTCTAAATATTGAGTCATTAAACCTGCATTCATTCCAATCAAACTTACTGGAAGTGATTCAGTAATAAACTCTCTTTCGATATTCAAGGCATCAACAATAATGCTTCTTATTCTTTCTTTTGGTACTTTATTAATCAAATGGTGATTGTGTAAATGCACAGCAAAATCACAGTGAACTCCTTCGTCACGAGAAATAAGCTCATTAGAGAAAGTCAAACCTGGCATCAATCCACGTTTTTTCAACCAATAAATAGAACAAAATGCACCAGAAAAGAAAATTCCTTCTACCGCTGCAAAAGCAATAAGTCTTTCTGCAAAAGAATCAGATTCAATCCATTTTAAAGCCCAGTCTGCTTTTTTTCTAATGGCAGGAAAAACATCCAAAGCATTGAATAAATCTGACTTTTCGGTCTCGTCTTTTACATAGGTATCAATCAAAAGTGAATAGGTTTCACTATGAATGTTTTCCATCATAATTTGGAAACCATAGAAAAATTTAGCTTCAGCATATTGCACTTCATTAACAAAATTCTCAGCAAGATTTTCATTTACAATTCCATCAGAAGCTGCAAAAAAGGCTAAGATGTGTTTTATAAAGTAACGTTCGTCATCACTCAGCTTATTATTCCAGTCATTTAAATCTTGCGACAAATCAATTTCTTCAGCAGTCCAGAAACTAGCTTCCATACTTTTATAAAACTCCCAAATATCTTGGTGCTTGATAGGAAAAATCACGAAACGATTCTTATTTTCTTGTAAAATTGGTTCTATTTGAGACATTTGATTGTGTTTGTTTTTTTTTGATTTTTATACTGAAAATAGATCTGAAATCTGAATTACAAAGATTGTGAATTAATGCGGTTATTAAAAGCCAAACTTATTCACAATCCTTCATAGTTTTTAACAAATAAGAAAAATTCCTTATTTTATTATCACATAATTAACATATTGATTTACAATACTTTAATTATTACAAAAAGAAGTAAACTCCAGTAAAATATAGAAATTTTAAAAGATCAGAAATAGAAATTAGTGTTAGATTTTACAAACCTTTTTTTAAGTCTTCAGCCACTTTTTCAAGTTCCAAATACCAGTCTTCACCAAAGCGACGAATAAGGGCTTCCTTGACAAATTTGTATACCGGAACTTCGAGTTCCTGCCCTAAAGAACAGGCAGCATCACAAATATCCCATTTGTCATAGTTGACAGCTGCAAACTCAGTGAAATCTTTAACACGTATTGGATATAAATGACAAGAAACAGGTTTTTTCCAATCTATTATACCTTGATTATAAGCTTGCTCAATTCCACAAAGAGCTGTTTTTCCGTCAAAAATGACGTAGGCACAATCTTTATTGTCAATTAGAGGTGTTTCAAGATCCCCATCCGCACCATTTACCCAAGTTCCTTGAGCTTCTATGGCTTCAATTCCCTGTTTTCTTAAAAATGGTTTTACTTTTGGATATATTTCCTCCAATATCTTTGTTTCTGCCAAACTCAACGGCGCTCCAGCATCGCCATCGACGCAACAAGCTCCTTTGCAAGCTGACAAATTACAAACAAATTCTTTTTCGAGTATATCCTCTGATACGATGGTTTTTCCTAGTTGAAACATTTTGCAAAGGTAACCAAAGATTCAAGAAATAAAAACCATTCACTCAAACATAAGCTCACTAACCAGTCTAATTAACACATTGCAACAATTTTACTTACATAAATTTATAATCCGCTTTATTGAATACATAAGCACTTTTCTCCAAACTAATGCATTTCATAGTAGTCACTTTTCCTTTGTTTTTCAAATCTTTCATACTCATATCCATCAGCAACGTTTTTTCATCTGGCTTGAGATAACCTGCCAAAGCATCAGGCATTTTCCAATTTTTTTGATTTTTAAACATATCACTAAAACTCACTTTCGTCTCAGTTGTGTAATAAAAAACAATGTCATACTCATCATTTGTAGCCTGGATTCCTTTGCAATTATATCCTAGATATGTTTTATTCGGCAATGTCTTATAAGTGAATTTCGATTTCTCACCTTCTTTTTTACTCATTTCGGAATAATCCGGCATTTTGGAAGCCGAGGCCATTTTTTCCTTTCCATTACCAAAACTAGTCACCGTAATCTTGTTCTTCATATCCATGACCATAAACATATTTTGTCCTTCGCCCTGCGACACATTAAACCCAAAATAAGACACATTGGGTTCCAAAAAATAATCTGCATTCATCGCTTTTACATCATCACTTTTAATTTCCATAACGTATTTCCAGCTAAATGCATACGAATTTGGAACTTCTGAAGCATCTACTTTATTTTTGCCGTAACCCAAAATCGCTTCATTCATGTTTACATTTTGGTTTACACTCTCTCCAATAGCTTTATCTGCCTCATCTAAAGCCTTATCAGTTGCAATATCCGCTTTTTGGGAAGCTTTATTCAGAGCTTTTTGCTCTGCTGCTTTTTGAATCTGTTTCCAAAATTGAGCCTGTGAATTTTCAAAAGAAAGCAACAGAATCAAGGATACAATAACAAAACCAATCTTTTTCATAGCTCAAATATTTAAAATTACAAACAAATTTAGCAATTGATTTTCAAGTAGTTATATATTTTAACTTTTGATTTATTCTATTTTTATAATTCAATAAAAAGCAAAAAAAACTAACACCACAATCATTTAATAATAGAATTCCCAAAATGAAAAAAATAACCGTATTTTTGAAATGAAAATTTTTTTTACCCTAACTTTTCACAAATCAATGCTTATGATGGATTTCAATTTAAAGGAAATAATAACGGTAGGAATGGTACTTTTCGCTGTAATTGATATAGTCGGTTCTATTCCAATTATAGTGGGGCTGAGAGCCAAACACGGTCATATCGAATCAGAAAAAGCAGCTTTGGTTGCTGGATTGATTATGATATTGTTTTTATTTATTGGTGAAGAATTTTTAAGTCTAATAGGAATTGATGTCCATTCATTTGCAGTGGCAGGTTCGTTCGTATTATTCTTTTTGGCATTGGAAATGATTTTAGGCATTCGTATTTATCGAGACGAAGAAGCAAGTTCCGCCTCGATTGTTCCTTTGGCATTCCCATTAATTGCAGGCGCTGGAACAATGACCACTTTACTTTCTTTACGTTCACAATTTCACACCTTAAATATTGTCCTTGCAATTATATTAAATATTGTTTTGGTTTATATTGTTCTGAAATCATCAGGAAAAATTGAAAAAATGCTAGGACAAAATGGACTTGGCGTAATTCGTAAGACTTTTGGTGTAGTACTTTTAGCTATAGCTGTTAAATTATTCGCCGCTAATGTTAAAGGTTTGTTTGTCTAAAAAAAAAAATTATAAATTTACCCCCTAAATATTTTATTCGTCAAAGATTACAGCCCATTTTAAGCAATTTTATTTCAAAATTTGACTCAAAAAATACTTTGGCATTTTTTATAAAAAAAATTAAACCTATGAAAACTTTCACTAACATTTTAGTGCTTTTGGCAGTTGCGCTTCTTATTTTCAACATTACTTTAATTGATTTTCAAAATCCATTTAAAGGAGATAGCGTAGTGGCATTCGTTGGTGTAGTCGCTTCATTTTGTGCAGTATTAATTCTTCTAATTTTTAGAATGTCTAAAAAAATAGTTGAAAAAATGAACGACAACAACGCATAACTGTGTTTGATGTATTAATTATAGGCGGTGGCGTTTCCGGTATATCATGTGCTATGGTATTGGGTTCTGCTAAAAACAAAACTTTCGTTTCGTCAAAGAAAATCGGAATTTTCACTCACCAAAAGACTTCATCACTTCAAGAGGCACTTTTTAACAATGCATACGGAATTCCTGCTGGAAAATTAGGTTCGGAATTACTAATTGAAAGCATCCATCATTTATCCAACACTTATCCCCATATTGTTCAAATCGCTGAGGAAAAAGTATTGAAAATTGAGGGTCACTATCCCGAATTTACAGTTGTCACCAATAAAAACTCATACAAAACTGTCAATATCGTAATTGGTATTGGCTCAGCCAACACTTTTGCCATAGAAGGCTTAATGCAGTTTGTAGAACCACACAAAAAAGCCCTTCCCGAAAAACAAAGAATCCAACTTAAGAATATTGATCATAAAGTAGCCGATGGCATTTATGTTATAGGAACCCTTGCGGGATGGCGAAGCCAATTAGCTATTGCTGCTGGAAGTGGTGCCGCTGTCGCTACAGATTTACTTACTTTGTGGAACGAGGGAATTCAGACTCATTCTCACGATAGTATTAGAAAATAAACTACCGTAAATACTTCTTTAAATTTACTTTAGAGTTTTGAATTTTGCTTCAAAACCGATTTTATCATAGCATCTTCTTTCAAAACAACTTCATAATAATAAGTATCACCAAACAATTGTCTTGCAAACTCAGCATTGACATATCTTTTTACCAATGGTTTATAATTATCTAAATTAACCTTTAATCCATTTTTGGAAAGGTATTTCTGGAAAGCATTAAAATACGAATTTGTTTCATTGATTTTAACTTTAAATTGTTCGAAAGTCAATTTCGCAAATGCATTTCTGTCTTTGTCTAATTCTTCAAAAACAAAATGTCCTACGATTCCTGATTGCAATAAATACGAAATATTCTCTGCTCCATGTTCCGCTTCCAAAGGCACGAAAACATCAGGTACGATTCCACCTCCGCCGTAAACAATCTTACCTTTTTTAGTTTTAAACTTTAGGGAATCAACCACTTTTATACTGTCTTTTTTATAGAGCTCACCGTGAAGAAAACGAGAATCCGATTCGTTGAAATATTCCTCATTTCCTTTGGAATAAGGCTTCTGAATAGACCTTCCTGTTGGTGTATAATATCTTGCAATGGTCAGTCGAACAGCCGATCCATCATTAAAATCCATTTCACGTTGTACCAATCCTTTACCAAATGAACGTCTGCCAACAATCGTTCCTCGATCATTATCTTGAATAGCTCCAGCCAAAATTTCACTCGCCGAAGCACTGTTTTCATCAATCAAAACAAATACATTACCTGTTTCAAAACTACCTTGCTCTGTGGCATACGTTTTTTCGGTAGGCTCT
Organism: Flavobacterium granuli; assembly: GCF_031456055.1. Lineage (GTDB taxonomy): Bacteria > Bacteroidota > Bacteroidia > Flavobacteriales > Flavobacteriaceae > Flavobacterium > Flavobacterium granuli_A. The sequence goes on along the minus strand of NZ_JAVDTX010000004.1, from coordinate 380,583 downwards.
TTTTTACTTTTGGTAAAAACTATTAATTCTTTGTCTTTCAAAAACTCGTCGGCAATAGCAATGGCTTCTTCCATATAGCCTCCCCCATTATCACGAACATCAATCACTAAAGTTTTAATTCCTTGTTTTCTCAAAGAAGTCAAACCTTTTTTAAACTCTTGAGAAGTGGTTCCGGCGAAACGATTAATCTTGATATAACCTGTTATTTTATCTAAAAGCATAGCAACATCAACACTTTTTAAAGGAATAACATCACGCTTTATCGTTATCTTCATTTTTTTGCGTTCGGATTTTCTGTAAACTGTCAATTCAATTTGCGAACCTGCTTCACCTTTTAGCGTAGCAAACAAACTGTCATTAGTCAATTTCCGACCAAACAATTTGGTTTTATCTGCATACAAAATGCGATCTCCCGCTTTGATTCCCGCTTTTGCCGAAGGGCCATTTTTAACTGGAGTTATAATCGCTAAAGAATCATTATGCATATAAAAATTGATTCCTATTCCCACAAAGTCACCTTTCATAGTCTCGGCAATTTCAGCCTGTTCACTTGGCGGAATATACACTGAATGAGGATCTAATTTTGCCAGAATATTGTTCACGGTAAGACTCACAATAGAATCCGTATTGACATCATCTACATATTCGTTATCAATGAAATCAATAAGTTTGTTGAGCTTTTCTTTAGTATTCTTTTTGGTCATAAAAGATTTCGACGAAGGCGTACCCGACAAACTACCAATAAAAATTCCGAGGGCAAAAATGCCTCCAATAAGTATGGGTAAATATTTGTTGTCGAATTTCATTTTCTCTTAATCTTCTAAAACGGGAATATGTTCTACTTCTATACCAGCCTTCATTAAAAATTGTATTCCAGAATCATCACGGTATCCATTATGGAACACCACTCTTTTTATCCCAGATTGATGAATCAATTTACTGCATTCCTTACAAGGCGATAGCGTGATATACAAAGTTGCCCCTTCACAGGATTGAGTTGATCTAGCCACTTTCAATATCGCATTTGCTTCAGCGTGAAGAACATCCCAACGCGTCAAACCATCTTCGTCTTCACAGCAATTTTCAAATCCTGAAGGTGTCCCATTATAACCGTCTGAAATAATCATACGGTCTTTTACAATAATGGCGCCTACTTTTTTTCTTTGGCAATAAGACAACAAACCCCATTCTGTAGCAATTCTAAGATAGGCTTTGTCGTATTTATTTAATTTAATTTTATTCATATATGTAAACCATATTTATTAGAATCGCCTTTTGTTTATTGGTATTTATTTGCAATAAACTTGTTCTTAATGGCGATTTCATATTTTGAATTATCTTTTCCAGATTTCACTCTCTATTATCATTGGCAAAACCACTCCAATTATAAATGCAGACATCACTAATGTCCAATCACGTTTTGAAAAACGAAATACCGTTTGTACAATATACGACAAAATCAACACTACAATTACTACTACAATTTGGGCAGCTTCAATTCCCAGTGCGAATTCGGCCATTGGTAATAATTTTGAACTTGGACTACCTCCCAATATTGTTTTAAAATAATTGGAAAATCCTAATCCATGGATGATTCCAAAGAAAAGTGTTATTATAAAAACCAAATTGACATTGCCATTTTTACTGTTTTTACCGGCGGTGAACAAATTATAGAGAGCCGTTATTAATATTGTAATCGGGATGAGTAATTCTACCACATTTACTTTGACAGCAATAATTCCAAAAACTGAAAGAAACAGTGCTGTTGTATGTCCTAAAGTAAACACAGTCACCAAAAGCAAAATTCTTTTCCAGTCATTGAAAGAGAAAGGAACAGACAAAGCAATTAAAAATAAAACATGATCATAGGCATGTATGTCTAATACATGTTTTAATCCTATTTGAAAGTAAATCAAAAATTCTGACATCATAAATTAATTAGTTGATATGGGATTGTAAACTTACGATTAATTTTGAAAATGGAATATTTGATTAAATAAATCATTCTCTAAAAAAAATAAAAAAATAGAGGTCAATCGTACAAAAAAGTCATTAAAAACAAAAATCATTACTAAAAAATTAATTATCTTTATATCAAACCATTAAACATCACGATTATGCCGTTTTCAGATTTATTCAACAGCGAGAACATCCAAAAAGCCAGAGGTCATTTTTCAGCAATTGTACGCGTTGCTAATGCTGGCGGCAATATCACAGAACAGGAGCAAAAATTCTTGGATAAATTAGCTGTGAGTCTACAAATTTCGGATTCAGAATACAAAGAGATTTTAAAAGATCCTTCTAAACACGAAATCAATGCTCCATACTTATATGTAGAAAGACTTGAAGCTCTTTATAAACTAGCAAGAATTGTACACCGTGATCATCAATTAGGAGATTTACAAGAGCATTTAATGGTGAAGTTTGGTTTGGCTTTAGGTTTTACTCCTAGCAATGTAAATTACATAGTTGACAAAGCACTAAAATTAGTGGATAAAGAAGTCGATGAAGAAACCTTTATATACGAAATGAAAAATATGTATAAATAAAAATAGCTCCTAAATGGAGCTATTTTTTTGGTTTAATATTTGGTTTTTACTCGGTTTAATATTTACTCAATTTTGCTTTATACATAAACTCTTCTGCCTTTTCAACCATGTTTAAACTTCCACAAAAGAATGGCACTCTTTCATGCAACTCTGTTGGTTGAATTTCCATTATTCTATCAAAACCATCAGAAGCTTTTCCTCCGGCTTGCTCTACAATAAATGCCATTGGATTGCATTCGTACAACAAACGCAATTTCCCTTTTGGAGCTTTGGAACTTGTTGGATAAATATAAATACCTCCTTTTATCATATTTCTATGAATATCAGACACCAAACTTCCTATATAACGAGAAGTATAAGGACGATCTTCTTCTTCCAACTGACAATATTTAATATAATCTTTCACTCCTTGCGGGAAATGAACATAATTCCCCTCATTGATGGAATATATATTTCCGTCTTCCGAGAATTTCATGTTGGGATGCGAAAGATAAAAAGTTCCAATAGCTGGATTCAATGTAAATCCGTTTACACCGTGTCCTGTTGTGTACACTAGCATTGTTGATGTTCCATAAATTACATAACCCGCAGCTACTTGTTGAGTTCCTGGTTGTAAAAAATCCTCTAATGTAACGGGAGTTCCTATAGGTGTTACACGTCTATAAACTGAGAAAATAGTTCCTACTGAAACATTCACATCTATATTTGAAGATCCATCTAATGGATCCATCAAGACAACATATTTATTATTATGACTGTTATCACTTCCTTCAACAGTTATAAAATCATCATTCTCTTCTGATGCTATACCACAAACAATCTCACGATTGATCAAAGTTTGGATAAAAATCTCATTGGCATAAACATCCAGTTTTTGCTGATCTTCACCTTGAATATTTTGTTCTCCGGCTGCACCAACAATATCGACTAATCCAGCTTTGTTCACTTTGTAGTTGACCACTTTCGCAGCCAAACGAATTGAGTTGATAATTCTCGACAGTTCACCCGATGAATACTGAAAGGCTTTTTGGTTTTCAATAATAAATTCCCCTAGTGTTTTGTTTCTTTCTTCCATTACGAAATCGATGTAGTTAGTTTGAAGTCACAAATATCGTTTTTTTTGTGAAATTGAAAAGAATAATACTTAGATAGTTTGACAGTATTGTATATTTGCTACATATTTCATAAAAACTAGTTACTATTTGACTGTTTTTTAATAGAATTCAAGAATAATAATACGAAATCATGAAAATACGCAAAGGAGAAAAAGAGGACATGCATGGTGTTTTAGCATTAATTAAGGAGCTGGCAGTATTCGAAAAAGAGCCAGATGCTGTTTTAATAACCGAAGAAGATTTGGTTCGTGACGGTTTTGGAACAAATCCATTATTTCATGTTTTTGTTGCCGAGGTTGCGAATGAAATTGTAGGCATTGCTTTGTACTATTACAGATATTCAACCTGGAAAGGAAAAACAATCCATTTGGAAGATTTAGTAGTCAAAGATAGCATGCGCGGAACTGGATTGGGTTATGCTTTGTATTCTGAAATTATCAAACAAGGGAAGAAAGATCTAGTTCGAAGAATCGAATGGAATGTCTTGGACTGGAACACACCAGCAATTGATTTTTATGAAAAATCGGGAGCAAAAATATTAGATGAATGGCGCGTTGCTCAAATGGACGAAAATGCAATTAACTTTTTTGTAGACAACAAATTAAAAAATTAAAATATGATTTTGTTTTAGACAAAAAATCTAAAACCTAAAATCTAAAATCTGAATAAAATGAGGGTATTTAAATTTGGTGGTGCTTCTGTTAAAGATGCAGCCGGTATCAAAAACGTTTACGACGTTTTGCAACAAGTGGGTTATGAGGATGTATTAGTCATTGTTTCGGCAATGGGGAAAACGACTAATGCTTTAGAAGAGGTTATCAAAAATTATTTTGATAAATCTCCAGAATTGAATTCATCGGTACAAGAAGTGAAAAAATACCACAATCAAATCTTATTGGATTTGTTTGAAGATGATAAAAATGAAGTTTTTACAGCAGTTAATGAGCAATTTTCTGATTTAGAATATTTCTTATCTCATAATAAATCTCCAAATTATAATTTTGTTTACGACCAAATCGTAAGCTTTGGAGAATTAATTTCGACTACAATTTTGAGCCATTTTATGTCTTTCAAAGGTATTCAAACTCAATGGTTGGACGTTAGAAACTTTGTGAAAACAGATTCAACTTACAGAGATGCAGAAGTAGATTGGGAGTTGACACAAAAAAATATTTCCAACAACGTTAAACGCAAAATCTTGAACATCACTCAAGGATTCTTGGGTTCTGATGAAAACAATTTCACTACTACTTTAGGTCGTGAAGGTTCGGATTATACCGCTGCTATTTTTGCATATTGCCTTAATGCCGAAAGCGTAACCATCTGGAAAGATGTACCTGGAGTTATGAATGCCGATCCAAGATATTTTGAAAATGCAAGTTTGCTGAATCAAATTTCATATCGTGAAGCCATCGAATTGGCATTTTACGGAGCATCGGTTATTCACCCAAAAACATTACAGCCTTTACAGAAAAAAGAAATTCCATTATATGTAAAATCGTTTATCAACCCATTATTGAAAGGAACTTCGGTTTCCAAAGGTGTTGATTTGGAACCTTACTTACCTTGTTTTATTGTAAAAAGAAACCAATTATTGATTTCATTGTCTTCGATAGATTTCTCTTTCATCATGGAAGAAAACATCAGCGAAATCTTTGGTTTATTCCACCAATTCAAACTTAAAGTAAACTTAATACAGAATTCTGCAATTAGTTTTTCGGTTTGTGTGGAAGATAAATTTGGAAATTTCAATGAATTAAATGCTATTCTTTCGAAAAAATTCAAAGTAGATTTTACCGAAAATGTAACGTTATATACAATCAGACATTTTAATGAAAACGCCGCTCAAACGGTTGAAGAAAACAAAACGGTGCTGCTAAAACAAGTGAGTAGAGAAACAATGCAAATTGTAACTAAAGAGAATTAATATACTATCCAAAAACAAATTACCATTAAAAATGGGAGCTTCGGCTTCCATTTTTTTTTAGTTTTAAATGTGCCTTATTCTCTAAAATTCAAACCGTAAAATCATTTTCAATATCTCGAATTACGACATCGACTAATTAACACATTATAAAAATAATAAACACTATTTTTGACACTTTGGAGTTATACTGTTTATGCTAAAAAAGGTATTATTTTGGGTTGTCATTTTTTATTTTTCTGGGCTTCAGGCTCAAGAAATAGATTCGACTTACACTACCAAAAAAATAGCTTTTACTACCGACACTATTCACTTGGAATCCGTAAGCATCAACTCCAGTTATTTCAAAGTATTGGACACAAAAAATCAAGTCATCGACAGTACTTTATACCAAATCAACTTTTCCAAAGGTTATCTTTTACTCAAAAACCAAAACTTCTCGCCTACTGATTCCCTAACGGTTCATTATCTAAAGCTACCGGATATTTTAACCAAAGAATATACCATTTACGACAGTAGCAAAATCATTGACAACGATGCCACCACTCAGAATTTGTACAGAATGGAGAGTATTTCGACTCCAAAAAACGTTCCATTTGATGGTATTTTAGCAACAGGAAGTCTTTCCCGAGGCGTTACCATTGGTAGTAATCAAAATGCGGTAGTCAATTCAAATCTAGATTTTCAAATCACTGGAAAAATATCCGAAAAAGTCAGTATTCGAGCTTCAATTCAGGACACGAACATTCCGGTGCAGGAAGGCAGTTATTCACAACGGCTGAATCAGTACGACAATGTTTTTATGGAGCTTTTTACCGATGATTGGAATGTTCGTGCCGGTGATGTTTTTATAGGAAACAATACTACCCGCTTCCTCACTTTCAACAAAAAAATTCAAGGATTATCGGCTACGGTCAATTTTGGAAATGAAGACCGAAAGACCAATGTTTTTGCATCGGGCGGACTTGTTACGGGGAATTATGCCAGCAGTAATTTCAAAGGACAAGAAGGAAATCAAGGGCCATATAAATTGGTTGGACAAAATGGTGAATTATATGTTTTAGTCATCATCGGTTCGGAGCGGGTTTATGTCAATGGCGTTTTATTAAAAAGAGGTGAAAACTTCGATTACATTATTGATTATAATTCTGGAGAAATTGTGTTTAACTCTCAATTCCCTATTACTTCCGAAATGCGAATAGTTGTCGAATACCAATATTCCGAGAACAATTACACGAGATTCATCACTTATGACGGCGCTAGTTATACAGACAAAAAATGGAATTTTGGAGCCGCTGTATATTCTGAAAATGATTTAAAAAACCAACCCGTCCAGCAAAATCTTTCAAGCGAACAAGCTCAAATTTTGGCGGAAGCAGGAGACAATCCCAATATGATGATTGCTCCATCAGCCGTTCCCGACACCTATGACGAAAAGAAAATACAGTATAAAAAAACCATTCTGGGAACAACCGATATTTATGAATATTCCACAAACCCCGATGACAAATTGTACAATGTTCAATTTACTTTGATCGGTCAAGCCAAAGGCAACTATATATTATCAAATCCTACCAGCGTTGATAGAATATTTGAATATGTTGAACCAATTAATGGAATCCCACAGGGAAACTATGAAGCTATCATACAATTGGTCGCTCCTGTAAAAGCGCAAGTGGCAACTTTCTTTGGAAAATACAACCCTTCAGAAAAAACGGTTGTTGATTTTGAATTAGCGGTTAGCAACAGCGATAAAAACTTATTTTCTACAATAGATGACAATAATAATCAAGGATTGTCGGGCGAAATTAACGCCAAACAGCGACTGTATTCCAAAAAATGGAATGTTGATGCGTTCGTAGATTTTCAGAGCATTCAAGCCGAGTTTAAACCCGTTGAGCGCATCAACAGTATAGAATTCTATCGCGATTGGAATGTAAACACAACATCAACTGGTGACCAAAGCTTATTGGGAACTGGCTTGAATTTTAATTTAATCCCAAGTACAGACTCAACAAAAGTTGCAACAATTACTTATGCTTTTCAGAAACTAGCGCTTACCAATACTTATTCGGGTGTAAAAAACAACCTCAACGCAGGGTTTGAATTTAACCATTGGAACATTAAAAACGACGGAAGCTATTTAAAAAGTGATGACGTAGAAAACACCTCGAAATTCCTGAGAAACTTTTCACATGTTCGTTATAATTCCAAAAAAAACTGGATTGGCAGTACGCTCCGTTTTGAAGACAATCAAGAAAAAAACAAAGCAACTCAACAATTCTCTTTGCTAAGCCAGCGCTTTTCGGAATACGGAATATATGCCGGACATGGCGACAGTACCAAAGTTTATGTCCAATTGGGTTATGCAAAAAGAGTAAACGACAGTGTTCAAAACGGATTACTTCAAAGAGTAAACACATCAAACAGCTATAATTTACAAACCAAATTATTCACGACAGAAAGTAGGGATGTATCTTTATTTGTCAATTACAGACAATTAAATTACACCGATCCAGCCCTAAAAACAACACCTTCTCTAAATGCAAAAATGTTGTACAACGACCAATTTTTCAATAAATTGATTCAAAGCAATACACTCTACCAAACCAATTCCGGAACCATGCCTTTTCAGGATTACACTTATGTAGAAGTTCCAGCCGGACAGGGAAAATATACTTGGAATGATTATAACGGCAATGGAATAAAGGATTTGGAAGAATTTGAAATCGCGCCTTTTTCGGATTTAGCGACCTATACCAGAATCTTTTTACCTAATCAGATTTATATCAAAACCAACCAAAACAGATTTTCTCAGTCCTTCATAATCAATCCTATTGTTTGGCAAAATAGCAGTCCATTCAAGAAAGCGCTATCCTATTTTTATATGCAAACTTCCTTTATTATGGATCAAAAGATTAAAAATAACGAAGAACATTTGGCACTAAATCCATTTGAATCGTCTTCTGAAGACATTTTAGGACTTATCAAAACCTTCACCAATAGCCTGTCGTACAACAGAGGAAAAAGAGACAATTCCGTTACCTATACTTTCACCAAAAACGAAACCCAAAATTTATTGTCCATTGGAACCATCCAAAACAAAAACAGTTTCCATCAACTGCAATACCAACACTTATTACAAAAAAGCTGGCTATTTGACATACTCGCCAAAACCATCCAAACCGCAACAGAATCCCAAACATTTGCCGAAAAAAACTATACAATCGAAGGTTATTTATGCATTCCTAAAATCAGTTACCTTTTCTCCGAGAAAGTCAGTTTAGACCTTTTTTATGAATACATAAACAAAGAGAATCAAATTGGCACTTTAGATACTTTAACCCAAAATCGTTTTGGCACTTCTTTTAGCTACGTTGGCACTTCCAAGTTTAACGTAAACGGAGAAATCTCATTGTACGAAAATGACTTTGTGGGCAATGAGTTTTCTTCCGCTGGATACCAAATGTTGGAAGGATTGCAAAGAGGACAAAATGTAACTTGGAGAACACTTTTTCAAATGAATCTGACTAAGTTTTTGGATTTAAATTTTGTATATCAAGGCCGAAAAAGTGAAGTAAGCGATGCAATTCACACTGGAAGTGTGGAGCTAAGAGCTTATTTTTAATCACATAATAAAATCATCTGCACTATTTTGTAGTAAAAAACAATGTATAAAATCGCATTTTTTTTAATTAAATAATCTTTTAGTAATACATTGCAAACATTAAAAAGCAAAGCATCCCGTATTTTCGCCTTACATTTAAACTGTAAGACTCACACATGAATTTAGACTCCGAAAATAAAACTATTTTGATTACTCCATTAAATTGGGGACTGGGTCATGCTACCCGTTGCATTCCTATTATCAAAGCGTTACAGGAAAATAATTTCACCCCAATTATTGCTTCAGATGGAATTGCTCTTGAGTTGCTTCGAAAAGAATTTCCCTATTTAAAAACCCTTGAATTACCTTCTTACCAAATTGAATATGCCAAAAACGGCAAAAATTTCAAATGGAAACTGATAAAAAGCCTCCCAAAAATGATTGAAGCCATTAGGGAAGAAAAAAGAATCGTAAAAAAATGGATTCAGAAATATAAAATTAACGGCATCATATCCGATAATCGATTAGGCGTTATCAGCCACAAAATTCCGTCAGTATTTATTACACACCAATTGAATGTAATGACTGGAAATACCACCTGGATTACCAGTAAATTACACCAAAATATCATCAAAAAATACAACGCCTGCTGGGTTCCCGACGTAAACGGAAAATTGAACCTAACCGGAAAGCTCGGCCATCTGGAAAGCAACTCGCTCAACTTACGTTACCTTGGCCCATTAAGCCGTATGCACAAAATGGCATTACCCATTCAGTATGACTTAATGATTATTCTGTCTGGGCCTGAACCGCAACGCGGATTACTGGAAGCTCATCTTACCGAAGAAGTAAAACGTTTTGACGGAAAAGTAGTTTTCGTAAAAGGAATTATCGAAGCTGAACAAAAAAAGGAACAAATAGGAAATGTAACTTATTACAATTTCATGAAAACCCGCCAGTTGGAACAAACCTTCAACGAAAGCGAAAAAGTGCTTTGCCGTTCTGGTTACACTACGATTATGGACTTGGTCAAGCTCAACAAAAAAGCCTTTTTCATACCCACTCCCGGACAATACGAACAAATCTATCTTGCCGAAAAACTGCAAAAAGAAGGTTTAGTTCCTTATGCAACCCAAGATAGTTTTAGAATTGAAAATCTTTCACAAATAGAACAATTCAAAGGGCTTCCGCAATTGGACAGTACCCCTAACTGGGAAGAGTTATTCAAAGTGTTTTCAAATAAAAAAAAATATTTAAGTTTTGTCTGAAATCAATGTTTTAATTTCCAACCAAAACCAGTTGAAAAAACATAATCCAATTTTTCGGTATCTTGATAAGGCTGATTGTCAAAATTTGCGTTGATGGACGCTTTTATATAAAAATCCAATGGTAAATCATATTTGAATGAAAAATCAACATCGGTTCTAAACCTACCTTTTTCAGACAAACTGGGAAACATTGAAACGGAAGTATTTATATTGATATCATCAAAATTAAACATGTTAAATTGAGTGGTAAAGACCAATTCAAATGAATTCTTATCGGTTGTGGAATCAAAATATTTTTCAATATTGTAGGTCAAACCTCCACCGGCCAGAAAATATAATTTGTTATTTCTTACCAAATAATTACCCATTCCGAAACTTGGACTAAACCTTCCTTTTATGGACTGACTCGTGTTTGACAAAAAGGAAAAATTCGAATTAAAAAACCAATTATCTCTATAATATTTTTTTGTATCCAATTCCCATTCGACCCTTTCAATATCTTCAACATCATCTTGAACATTGAATAATTGATCATATTTGACGGTATGAATCCATTTTTCGCTGATATAATTCAGTTGCAATGCCAAAGTCAATTGTTTACTGTTATTGGTTTTTGTAAAATTATATCCAAAATCAAATGAGCCTGTAAAATGTTTCCAAAACCCGCTTTCAATCTTATTCAAACTCACTATTTTACTAACCGATACATTCTGAATAGTATCTCCACTAGTAATTGTGACCTCATTATCTTTATTCGATTTTAATGTACCGTAAAAACTACTCCCATCTACCAAATAAATGGAATATTTATTGACCAAAATTAGTTTTATGATTTTATCAAATTCAATTTTAAAATCTTGATCACTGAATTTAGTTTCGGCTATTAGTATATTGTTTGACATACTTTTTACCTCACCAACCATCATTTCTTTGTTCTTAAAATACAAAGTGTCATTTTGGCCATGGAGCCCAATACAAAACAGAAAAAACAATGAAAGCAGAAAACATTTCATATAGATTAAATAGAAGTCAAAATATAAAGTTAAGCAATTGAATTTAAATAAAATAGACTCATTTCAAAAAGCAAAAAAGTCGGAACCGTTTATCAGCTCCGACTTTTTAAAATTTATAAATTTTCAACTTCTGAAAGCAACTATTCTTCGGGCAAAATATCATCCAGTTTATCATGTTTGATAATTTTGGCATTGACCGTAAAGTAAACATACTCCGCTATATTCGTGCAATGCTCCGAAATGCGCTCCAAATGCTTCAAAACAATCACCAGATTAGTCCCGGAAACCACAGCTTTGGAATTGACCTTCATTTCATTGATAACATCATGAATGGCATCCTCGCAGCTATTTGTAATATCCTTGTTTAGAACAAAAATCTCTCCGGTAGCTTTACCATCTTGTGTGGCAAAACATTTATTGGTTTTAACGGTAATCAATTCGACTTGTCTGGCAATATCGGCAATGTCGAACTTTTCGATCAAATCAAGTTTTTCCTTTATGTTTTTTGATTTTTTCATGATACTAATAGACAAATCCCCAATTCGTTCTATCTCATTACTTATTTGCATTGCAGACATAATAAATCTCAAATCGGAAGCGACAGGTTGCTGCAAAGCAAAAATACTTTGGCAAACCTCATCTATTTTGATATCTAATTTATCTATTTTATTCTCGGTTTTTTTTATAATTTTCCCTCCAGCGGCTTCAGGTTCCTGCAAAAGTATTTTGACAGCTTCGCTCACTTGACCTTCCGCCAATTTCCCGATTTTTTTAATAATGCTTTTTAAATTATCTAATTCTATTTCGAAACGTGTTGCCATTTTTTTCTAATTTAAGTATTAAAGATTAAAAAAATTAAAGATATATGAACTTATATTCATCACTAAAGGTTTTTATAATCTTTGCATTTTACAATTTTTCAATTATTTTATTATCCAAATCTACCCGTGATGTAATCTTCGGTTTGTTTCTCCTTTGGTTTTGTAAAGATAGAATTTGTCTTCCCCATTTCTATTAAATTCCCCATATAAAAAAAGGCTGTATGGTCACTAGTTCTCGCCGCTTGTTGCATATTGTGCGTTACGATAATGATCGTGTATTGCTCTTTCAATTCATGTATCAACTCTTCAATTTTTGAAGTGGAGATTGGATCCAATGCACTTGCGGGTTCATCCATCAAAATAATGTCTGGGCTTACCGCCAAGGTTCTTCCAATACACAAACGCTGTTGCTGTCCCCCTGAAAGTCCTAATGCCGAATCATCCAAACGATCTTTCAACTCATCCCAAATAGCGGCTTGACGCAAAGATGTTTCCACAATTTCATCCAATTCTGTCTTATTTGTTATCCCGTTGATGCGAGGCCCATAAGCTATATTCTCGTAAATGGATTTCGGAAAAGGATTAGACTTTTGAAAAACCATTCCAATCTTTTTTCGGATATTGACTACATCAACATTTTTATCATAAATATCGACATCTTCCACCAGCATTTTACCAGTAATGGAAACACTAGGAATTAAATCATTCATCCTGTTGATACATCTCAGAAAAGTGGATTTCCCACAACCCGAAGGTCCAATTAAAGCAGTCACCTTGTTGGCTGGAATATCCATTGTGATTTCGTTCAGCGCCTTTTTTTCACCATAGTATAGTGACAAATCATTAACTTTTATTTTTATGTCCTTCATTGTTTTTTATTGTTTTATAAAAGAGATAATCCTATAATTACCCCACAAAATCTGCAATCAAAAATTTTACTTTGCTCTTCTTCTAATTCTTGATCTAATGATTACGGCAACAACATTTAGTGATAACGTCAAAATTAACAACACTAATGTGGTAGCAAACTGTATTGGCATGGTTTTCTCCACATCCGAAGATTGAGTTGACATAATATAAACATGGTAACCCAAATTCATAAATTGGTCGCTCAAAGAACCCGGTAGCGTAGCCAAATAATAGGCTGCACCCGTAAATAATATTGGAGCTACCTCACCGGCACCTCTACTCACAGCAAGAATAGTTCCTGTCATAATTCCGGAAACAGAACCCGGAAGCACTACTTTTTTGATGGTTTGCCATTTGGTTGCGCCAAGTGCCAAACTAGCTTCCCTTAATTCGCGTGGAATAGTTTTCAAAGCTTCTTCAACAGAAACGATGATAACAGGCAAAGTCAACAAAGACATTGTTAAACTCGCCCAAAGAATATTGGGTTGTCCCCAGCGCAATTCTCCTCCATTAAAAACAGTATCGGCACCAGCTCCCAAAAATTGGATAAAAAACCCTAGCCCAAAAAGTCCGAATATAATGGATGGCACAACCGCTAAAGTACGAACCGAGAATCGTACCGCTGCTGCAAATTTGGAATTCTCGCTGGCATATTCCGTTAAGTAAAGCGCCGTAATAGTCCCGAATGGAACTGCCGCAATAGACATTACGATTACTAAAATAAAAGTACCTATCAAGGCTGGAAAAATCCCTCCCTCGGTCATTCCATTTGTAGGGAAAGCAGAAATAAATTCCCATGAGAATTTGGATCTCCCCTCGTAAATGATAATTCCCAAAATAACAAAAAGAATAGTCATAATAAGGATTACGGCCAATTGGGTCATCCCGATGAAAATTTTCCCCTTCATTTCTGAAGCACTTTTTTCACTCGAAAAAAAGTGCTTTTCTGATTCATTTATAACTTTTTCCATAATTATTTTCCTTGGAATTTTTTCAACAATTTGCCCTTTATATAAAACTCGGCTATTGCATTTAATGCAAATGAGAAAACGAAAAGCAGCGACCCTATAAAGAACAAAACACTGTAATGGGTTTCTCCAAATACCGTTTCGGCCATTTCAGAACCAATAGTTGCGGCAAAAGTTCGCACACTTTCAAAAGGATTAGCAGAAAGTAAAGCAGCATTTCCAGTTGCCATCAAGGCGATCATTGTTTCCCCAAATACTCTTCCAACTCCCAGCAACAATGCCGCAAAAATACCAGGCGTTGCCGCCGGCAAAACCACAAAAAAAGCAGTTTGCCACTTACTAGCCCCCAATGCCAGACTCGCTTCGGTATAGGTCTTTGGAACCGAAGACAATGCATCTTCTGAAATAGTATAAATAATTGGAATAGCAGCCAAAGCCATCGCAATTCCTCCGATGAAAGCATTTAATCTGGAATCATATCCAAACCCATTCTGAAAAAAACTGGCCAAAACCATCAATGCAAAAAAACCAATAACCACAGATGGAAAAGCAGCAAGCATTTCGATAATAGGTTTTATGATTTCCTTGATTCTTTTGGAGGCAAAACAAGAAGTATACAAAGCGGCAAAAACCGCCAACGGACCCGCAATAAGCATGGCTATAATAGTCACTTTCAGAGTTCCTATCAACAAACCGATTAATCCAAATCTGGGATTATCAGAAACAGGAACCCATTCTGTACTGAAAAAAGTATCCCAAGTTTTATCTGATCCTTCTTGATTTTGGGGAGCCACATCTATTGTTTCGTCTGCCGATGTAACTGTCAAGTCTACTATTGGAGTATCTCCATAGCTTTCGGGTTTAAGTTCCTCTGTAGATTCTGTCCCGTAAGATTCGGGTTTTAACTCCTCAGTTGACTCAGATCCGTAAGACTCAGGTTTCAAATCTTCTGAAGCTGCATCGTAAGATTCTGGTTTATTTACTGCAGATGCGTGAATTTCTGATTTGTTCTTATCATCGCTTCCTAGACTAAATAATGGCAATGATTCTTTGAATACAAAAATGAAAATCAAGAAAATAACCGCTATTGACAAAAAGGCAATCGATGATATGATCTTTTCTGCCAAGAACTCAGAAAGCCTGAATTGTTTCTTTAAACTTTCCTTCGTGAAAGCTTGATTAATGGGTAATTGTGAATGCATCTTACTTTTTTATAAATACGTATAGAATAAACATAAATATCCCTCACTTGTAAATGAGGGATATTTTACTTTGTATTATTTTAAAGGATAATACCCCACTTCTTGAACATAAGCTTGGCCAGCAGGACTCAAAATCCAATCAATAAAAGCTTTGGTTTCCCCTTTTGGTTTCGATTTCAAATACATGTACAAATACCTTGTAATAGGATAAGAATTGTTTTTAACGGTTGCAACGGTTGGTAAAACACCTTTGCTCTTGGCATCTTTTTTCACCTTACAGTCTTTTACCCCTTCGGCATAAGCAGACCCACCATATCCTATGCTATATTTATCTTTTTTAACTGCATTTACAATAGCTGCAGTACCAGGTAAAGTTTGACATCTTGGTGAAAAATCTGTTTTAACTACGTGTTCTTTAAAAAATTCAAATGTCCCCGAACTGCTCTCTCTTCCATACAATTGTATATTTTCATCTGCGCCACCTACTTCTTTCCAGTTCGTTATTTTTCCGGAAAAAATATCCCCAATCTGTTTTATCGTAAGCTCCGAAACAGTGTTTCCTTTATTTAAAAAAACAGATAAACCATCTTTGGCACAAGGAATTTCAATTCCCATAGTACCATACTTTTCTTTTAATTTCCCTACTTCAGAAGATTTAATTGGACGACTTGAGTTGGCAATATCTGTAGAACCATTAATCAAAGCAGCCAAACCCACTCCAGATCCACCACCTGTAACCTGTATCGCGGTTCCTGGATTTTTCTTCATATACACTTCTGCCCATTTTTGCGACAGAATCACCATCGTGTCCGAACCTTTAATAGTTATCTTATTCAATGCTGTAAACGAATATCCAACAGTCATTGTAACCAATACTATTGCCGCTATTTTTAATTTACTTTTATTCATTTTTAAAGTTTATTTAAATTTACGACAAAAGTAAAGGCCTAACGTTAACTTTATGTTAAGCCAGTATTATTCAATCTTTATCCTTTACGTGGTTTTTACAATAATTTTACAATAAAAAAACCGCCAATGGCGGTTTTTTTATTAAACAATACTAAATTATTATGATATTTATATTTTCTTTTTAGAAATTAAATTGCGCTTGTAATCGTAGTAAATTTCCTTGCTGTCTGTTATCTCTTTTGGCGCTATCCTCAAAAGTTCTGTCAGATACAACCCATTCTGCAACTAATTCAAATGCTTTAAGAGGTTGCCACTCCAATCCAAATTCATAGTCCCTTACCATATAACTTCTCGCATCTTTTTCAAATTTCTTTCCTCCATCATAATATTGAAATTTAGCAAACGGGTATAACAAATGATGCCTTGGTAAATCCCATTTGTAATTCAGTGTTATATATCCGCCCTGTAAACTTTCAGATTGTATTGTATTGGTAGTTTTGTCATAACGAGGTCCTTCTCCAATATTGTACTCTGTTTGAATCCCAAAGGGTTTTGGATATAGGACAAAACTCGCACCCACTCTTTGGTCAGTGACATACTCTGTATTCAAGGGGGTGGTTACACCAGAAGAAATTTCACTAGTAAAAGCCCACTTACCGGTATAAGCCTGTATTCCTGGCTCAATAATTTGGTTACCAATTACGAAAGGATATGTTAGCCTAGCGACCACATGTAAATCTCTATTCGCTTCCAACTTATTAGGTGTTTGCCCATTATAGGCTCCAAATGCAAATACACCATAATCTCCAGAACCTTTGTAACCGTCTTTAACGAGCATTGCAAAACGTTCTCTTATTTCACTTGGCGCCCACATAAAGAAAATCCCCAAATCTCGTTCATTAGCAACGGCACTGTTTAAACCATCATTACGATCCAAAGTCAACCTATTTTGACTTGATTGCAAATTTTCGAATCCATAAGGCACTTTACTTTGACCAATTCTAACTCTATATTCTTTTTTCTTATCGAATGACAAATCAACATAGGCATCTCTTAATTGCACAAAATTAATCACTCCAGTAGAAGGGGAACTTGCAAAGTCTGGCTGGATATAAAAAAATACGTTTGGATGTATTTGCCCAGAAAAAACGATACGCGCTCTTCTAATAAAAAAACCATTATTAGATTTTGCATCAGGATCTGAAGATGTTGTACCCCAAGACTTATCGCATTGATCACAAGAAACCTTATCGTTGGTAGAGAACAAACCATTATATCTTACTTGAACATATCCACGAATGGAAAACATATCGTACCATTTCTCCTTTTTCTCCGTTTCTTTAATTTCAACAGGCTTTGCTTTATTAACAGAGTCCATATAGTGAGCAACCGCTTTTTGGATTTGATCGTTGGTGACTTTTGGGTTATTGGTAATCTCTTGAGCATTGCTCAAGCCAATCGTCAACACCATTAATGCTATTATAACTCTTCTTATCATTATGTTAATTCTAAATGTTAATTTTATGCAAAGTTGAGGTTACAATGTTAAGTTAAAGTTAACAGAATGTTATTTAGACGATAATTTAATGTTAACAGGGTTTTCCTTAAGAAAAATTTTGCACTTAAATCTCGTTAATTTTGACACATGAATTTGATAGTCAAATACTTATTTATTATTCAAATATAATAAATCTATTTCTTTTTTAAGCCAAATTGATCTGTAATATATGTCTTTTCAAGAGTAAAAGAGAACTCTGAACCTATTCCAAATTCACTTTCGACATATATTTTTTCTTTATGAGCTTCTATAATGTGCTTCACAATGGAAAGTCCTAAGCCAGAACCTCCTTCGGTACGGGAACCGCTTTTGTCCACCCTGTAAAATCGCTCAAAAATTCTAGAAATATTATGAGGTTCTATTCCTTCTCCGTTGTCGCTAATTCGAACCAAAACTTTTTTATTGGTTAAATTCACAATCGAAATTTCAGTCAAACCGCCTTCTTTTCCATATTTTATGGAGTTTACAAGCAAATTTTCGACTACTTGCTGAATTTTATCTTTGTCGCCGTTTACAAAAACGGGCAGAATATTATCATTTTCGAATGCCAAAGTGATGTTCTTTTTATCCGCTTTCATCTCTAGCAAATCAAAAACATTCCGAATGAGTTTTACTAAATCAAATTTTGTGAAATCAAGATTCAAATCCCCCGATTCTAATTTGGTAATCATATCCAAATCTTCCACAATATAAATCAATCGCTCTACTCCTTTTTCGGCACGTTTCAAGTATTTTTTTCTGATGGTTTTGTCTTCCATGGCCCCGTCAATAAGTGTCGACAAGTAACCCTGAACCGTAAATAATGGGGTTTTAAGTTCGTGAGAAACATTTCCTAAAAACTCTCTTCTATACTCTTCACGTATTTGAAGCATTTCTATTTCGAGTTTTTTATCGGTTGCAAACTTCTTCACTTCACGTGTTAAAGTCTCCATATCAGTGGTGATGGGCTTATTTATAAAAGTACTCGATTCCAAGAGCGCCACATCGTCGTAAATTTTCTTTACCCTTCGATAGATAAATCGCTCCACTCTGTATTGTAGAACAAAAAATGAAAATACATAAACAAAAAACAGGCTAATAAAACCAAACAACAACATGTTCGTAAAAGAAGATTTGAACAGTATTACGGATAAAGTCATGCAAAATCCTGAGACAAATAAACTGATATACAAAGCCGATTTTATAGCAAACTTGTAACTTTTTTTGAAATTGATTTTCATTATTGATTTAACACAGGCATTATGGTTATTAAATAAGAGGCTAAGATACTAAGTTGATAATATTCTAAGAAAAAGTTTGATGTTCTTTTTCTAAACGCAGGTATATTAATTCTCATTTTTAGAAACAATTACTTCGTCTTTTTAAATTGCCAGCATAAAAACTTATTTTCTTAGTAGCTTAGAATCTTAGGTTCTATATTTAAACTTCAAATTTATACCCTACTCCTTTTATGGTTTTGAAAAGATCATCACCTATTTTTTCACGAAGTTTTCTAATGTGTACGTCGATAGTTCTACCACCAACAACTACATCATTTCCCCAAACTTTATCCAAAATTTCTTCTCGTTTGAAAACTTTTCCAGGTTTTGAAGCTAATAGATAGAACAATTCAAACTCTTTTCTTGGCAAAGCAATTTCAAGATTGTCTTTTACAATTTTATATTCTTCACGGTTGATTTCGATTCCCCCCACATTAAGTGTTTCACTGTTTTGATCTTGTTCTTTCAATCTTCGCAACAATGCTTTCACTTTGCTAACCAATAATTTTGGTTTTATCGGTTTAGTAATATAATCATCGGCACCGGCATCAAATCCAGCCACTTGAGAATAATCTTCACTTCTTGCTGTCAAAAATGTAATGATAACATTATTCAACTCGGGTATTCTTCTAATATGTTCACAAGCTTCCATTCCGTCCATTTCTGGCATCATGACATCCATTATAATAAGGCTTGGTATTTCTTTTTTTGCTTTTTCAATAGCTTCTTTACCATTGATAGCTGTAACAATTTGATACCCTTCTTGCGCTAGGTTATAGCCTACAATTTCTAAAATATCCGGTTCATCATCAACCAGAAGAATCTTTGTGTTTCTTTTCTTCATATTTAAAGCAAAAATTAAGTTTTTCGATTGTATTTATCTCTTAATTAAATACAATGACTTTTTATTGCAATGTAAAAGTAATAATAAACGGTAAGTATCAATATAAAAAAAGAGGTCTTAACCTTAATTTAATATGTTAACAATTTCATAATAATTATGATATCCATTCATAACCTGATGTTAACACAAAGACTAGAATCCTGCCATTTATTTGCAGAAAAATTAATACTACTAAAAATGAAATTAAAATTTCTATTCTTTACACTATTTATTTGTGCGATTGGTTTCTCTCAAAACAAAGGAACAATAACAGGTATTTTATTAGACAAAGATTCCAATAATCAATCCTTACCATTTGCCAATGTGCTGATCAAAGGAACAAAAATTGGTACCAACACTGATGTAGAAGGGAAATACACAATTGCGATAGCCCCGGGAAATTATACTGTGCAATTCAGTTTTGTGGGTTATGAAACTACAGAAGTTCCTGTAACTGTGATTGCCAACGAAACTGTAACAGTAAATAGTTCATTGGGTTCTGGAAGCTACAAACTAAAAGATGTTGTTGTAAAATCAAGTGGTGGACGTGAAAAAGAAACCGCTTTATTATTAGAACAAAAAAATGCCGCTGTTATTAAACAAAGTATTGGTGCCCAAGAAATGTCCAGAAAAGGTGTTAGCGATGTTGAAGAAGGTTTAACCAAAATAACCGGAATCACAAAAGTAGGTTCAAGAGGTTTATTCGTTCGTGGACTGGAAGATCGTTACAATAATTTATTGATTAATGATTTGGCTGCTCCAACAAACAATCCGTTTTTAAAAATCATTCCTTTAGACTTATTCTCTACAGACATTGTAGGAGTTATTGAGGTTTACAAGACATTTAGCCCTAACATTTACGGAGATTTTGCTGGCGGGACATTTAACATTCAAACTTCAAAAGGATCAAAGAGTGTTACAAAAATCAACATCGGAACAAGCTATACAGTAAACAGTAACTTAAAAACCTTTTCGCTTTCTAAAGATGCTGATTCAGCTGAAGGTTTCTTTGGTTTGACTGCAGATAACAGAGACTTGCCTGCGTTATTAGGTGATACTCCATCAAGTCATGTTTTCACTCCAACAGAATCTTTAAATTCATTTCAAAGCGGTTTTGACGTTTCAGAAATAAAAAGCCCATTAAATACTAGTATCGGTCTTTTACATTCAGAAAAATTTAGTTTAACTGATGGAAAAAACTTCTCTTATCTTTTCTCTATAAATGCAGAAAATAGTTTTAGTATCCAAGAAGGTGTAGACAGAACATTTCGCTATCAAAGTACTGGTATCGACTACAAAACTGATTTCGTAACCACAGACAGCCATTATAAAACAGCTTTAACTGGTTTGCTGGGTTTAAATTATAACACAAATCGTTTGAAGTTAACTCTCAATAGTCTTTTTATAAAAACTACAGACAATTTAATCAAAGACCAATATGGTGTTGCCAACGCCGAAACAGGAACAGGAGAAAACAAAACACTCATTCGTACCAATCAATTAGACCAATCCATTTATTGGAACAATCAATTAGGAGGAGAATTCGCTTTGACGGAAGACAAAAACCAAACTATAAAAGCCGGCATATCTTATGCTGTAACAAAATACGATCAGCCGGACAGAAAAGCTTTTTCTGGAGCGAAAACTCCAAATAACGGAATACTTGCTTCGATTGCAGGTAACAACTTCATTAAGCAGTATTTAGAAATTACAGGAAATACTTATTTATCCGGATTGGCTGAATACAGTTTAAAATTTGGAGGAGTAGATAAAAACAACAAATTGACTGTTGGATATAATGGCAACACTTCTGACATGGAATCTTCTTATCGTTTTATTTCTCCAACAGCAGGTCCAAATATCGATGCGCCACTTAACAGTATCGATGAGCAATTAAATGCATATATAGCTTCTGGTGCTTTTCATTTTAAGGAAAGTTCCAATTCAACATATAAAGCAATATTAAATGAAGGCGCGAATGCAGGATATGCCAATTTGCTTTATAAATTCAACGAAAAATTGGAAGCTAATGCTGGAGTAAGAGTAGAAAGTACCAATAGAGAAACGAAATACAGACAACAAGGTTCTTTTGACGAACCATTCGAAACTCTAAAATATGATAAAGTCTATTTCTTACCTTCCTTGAACTTAAAATACGGGCTAAATGAAAATTCAAATATTCGTTTTGCAGGTGGGGTTACTTATACAAAGCCTGTGATAATGGAAGCTTATCCTATTGAATATGTCAATGCCGATGGAACTTCAATGAAAGGAAACCCGTTTTTAGTGAATAGTGATAATTATAATCTTGATTTGAAATACGAACTTTTCCCAACTTCAAAAGAAATGTTTGCTGTAGGTATTTTTGGAAAGAAAATGGAAAGTCCTATTGAAAGAACGTTTACTTCAAATGCTGCGGGTTCCACTATCATTACCTATTTAAATTCGGATAACGCAATTTTATATGGTGCCGAAATTGAGTTTATTTATGATCTAGGTCGTATAAATACAAACCTTTCAGATTTTTCATTAGGGTTTAACACATCATTAATGAGTACTAAAGTCGAAGTAAGTCCATTTACAACAAATCCTGATGGATCTCAGTCAGAATCTATAGAAACTCATCAAACAAGAGATTTACAAGGAGCTTCGAATTGGCTGATTAATTCCGATTTAAAATACCAGTTTGATTTTAGCCAATCATGGAGCAATACTGTTTCATTAGTTTACTCCGTATTTGGAAAAAGAATATATGCGGTAGGAACAAACAATTTAGATCATATTTATGAATTGCCTGTACAACAATTGGATTTTGTTTGGAGCAGTAAATTATCAGAACATTTTGATCTAAAATTCTCTGCCGACAATTTAATAGATCCATCACGTGAATTCGAATTGGGAGACAACAGTACAGTACCGGTTATAGGAAATCCATTGACAGACAGCTATAAAAAAGGAAGAGGATTTTCTTTAAGCCTAGGATATACTTTTTAAGAAAAACTGAGTTTCAATAGCTTGAAAGCCCTATTAATTTAGGGCTTTTTTTGTAGCATAAAGCCAAATAATCTCTTAACATTTTATTTACACTTTAGGGCTTTTATAATAACAGTATTGTAATAATTAGCTAACGTGCAGATTGAATTCCTAAAGTATTTTTGTTTCAAGAAATAACTATTAAACAACAATTATGAAAACTAAATTTTTCGCCTTAGCAATGTCTTTAGGTTTATTAATCTCATCATGTAGCAGTAACGATGATGACACCGTTCCATTTACAGTTGCCCCTTTAACAGGAACTGAAAGTATTATTGTAGGAGGAACAACAATTTTTACAAGTACAACAACTGGTGGAACATTTACCAGTTCTACTCCAGCTGTTGCAACTGTTAATGCTACAAGTGGAGAAATTGTAGGGGTTTCAGTAGGAACTTCAACAATTACATATACCGCTCAAACAATTTCAGTGACAAAAACAGTAACTGTATCAGCAATACCAGCTGCCACTGGAGAAATAACAGGACCAATAACAGCAAACAAAACTTATGCTTACGGAAATTACACTATGAAAGGTGTTGTAAAAATTAACGATGGTGTGACATTAACTTTTGAAGCTGGTTCAACTATTACAGTTGATAAAACAACAGGGGATAATGCATTAGTTGTATTGAAAGGTGGTAAATTAATCGCCAACGGTACCGCTGACAAACCAGTTGTATTTACTGAAAAATCTGGAATTGCAGGCTCTTGGGGAGGTATTATCATGTATGGTGACGCTCCGATCAATGCTATTAACGGTGTTAAAACTTCAACCTCTGAAGATGGAAACGCTTTACCTTATGGTGGTACAAATGATGCTCACAATGGTGGTTCGTTAAAATACGTTAGAGTAGAATATGCTGGATCAAAATTAGCTGATGGTACAAAAGAATTAAACGGATTCTCTTTCTATTCAGTTGGTTCTGGAACAACATTAGATCATTTAGTTTCTTATAAAGGTGCAGATGACGGATTTGAGTTCTATGGTGGAACTGTAAGTTTAACAAATGCAATCTCTTATGGTAACACAGATGATTCATTTGACTGGCAAGATGGCTGGAACGGTCAAGCAAGTACAAACTGGTATGCATATCAAGCTGGAAAAGGAAATTTTGGAATGGAAATTGAATGTGTAAAAAACAACAACGCTTATTTTCCAAAAGTTACCAATATTACTTTAAGAAGAGCAGCTGGAACAACTCCAGAAGCAGTTGGTGATGTTCAAGTTGATGCTATCCAATTTAAAAATGAAGGAAATGGTGACTTCAGTAACATTATCATAGAAGGTTATGGTGATTACACTGAAGCAGGAACTTTATACACTGGTGCTGCAATAAAAATCCAAGATGCTGGAACAAATACAAATCAAGTAAATGGTTCTAAAATAAAAATTACAAACGTTAAAATATCAGGAACTTCTAAAAATGTTTTAGGTGTTGTAAAATCTCCTTG
Organism: Flavobacterium granuli; assembly: GCF_031456055.1. Classification (GTDB taxonomy): domain Bacteria; phylum Bacteroidota; class Bacteroidia; order Flavobacteriales; family Flavobacteriaceae; genus Flavobacterium; species Flavobacterium granuli_A. Next base: position 356,110 of record NZ_JAVDTX010000004.1, on the reverse strand, counting down.
GGATGGAGTTGTAACATTCCCAGCTGCAAATTTCGTAATTAGTACTACAGCAACTGGTGCTTCTTTAACAGCTGGTGCATGGGCAACAGTTAATGGCGTAGACTTGACTAAATAGTTTTTTACCATAAAAAAGTAAATTTACCAAAGTAAGCCCTGATTTTGAATTAGTTAAATACCTCTCACTTTTTGGGAGGTATTTTTTTTTGTAAACTATTTTTGCTACATTTACAATGTATTTATAATGCGAATGAAAAAAAACTACTTTTATATTATTATTTTAATGGCCATTTTTTTTACTACTAGTGCAACTGCACAAGACAGTAAACAGTCGCCAAAGATACAAGAAAGCACTTCAATTGAAGGGTTAAATTTGTATCCAAACCCTGTGACTAATGGTAAAGTCTACATTTCTTCAAAAAACGATTTAGAAAAAGAAATCATAATTTTTGACGTATTAGGAAAAAAAGTATTGCAAACTATTATTAGCACCAAAGAACTAAACGTTTCTAATCTTTCTCCGGGAGTTTATATCATCAAAATCACTGAAGAAAGCGCAACGAGTAGTCGAAAATTAATAATCCAATAATTCTTCTTAAAATATTCATAAAAGTTCCAATTTTCATTGGAACTTTTTTTTTTGAAACTTTTCAAAGCCACAAACATCTAATTTTCTCAAAAAAAGGTTCCAAAATAATAATACCTTTGTCCTCAAAAAAAAGAACTTGATTACAGCCAGCGACATATTTACCATTTCGAGTCAGAAGCAATTTGAAAAAATAGCTTTAAAAGTGTTCCGATTTCAATACGAGAACAATTTGGTCTACCAAGAATTTTGTGATTTGCTAAAAACGAATCCGCAAAAAGTAAAATCGTTGCATCAAATACCTTTTTTACCCATTCAGTTTTTCAAAAGCCATAATGTTGTATCAAACAATAATCCAATTCAGGCAACTTTTACCAGTAGTGGAACAACAGGAACCATAACAAGCAGACATATCGTTACTGATGTTTCTATTTATGAAGAAAGCTATCGCAAAGGTTTTTCCCAATTTTACGGAAATATTGAAGACTACGTTGTCTTAGCCTTACTTCCCTCCTATCTTGAAAGAGAAGGATCCTCATTGATTTATATGGTTGAAGATTTAATACAATTGACTAACAACAGCGAAAGTGGATTTTATCTCAACAATCACGAGGGACTAATCCAAAAACTGATTGAGTTGGACCAAGCAGGACAAAATGTTATTCTGATTGGGGTTACCTATGCTTTATTGGATTTAATTGAAAAACATACCTTCCAACTGCAGCACACCATTATTATGGAAACCGGAGGAATGAAAGGAAAACGCAAAGAAATGATTCGGGAAGAATTACACGAACAACTTTACGACGGATTTGGCGTCACAGCCATCCATTCTGAGTATGGAATGACCGAATTACTATCCCAAGCTTATTCGTTAGGAAATGGCGTATTTGAATGCCCTTCTTGGATGCAAATACACATTCGCGATACCGAAGATGCCTTGACATACATTAACGATGGAAAAACGGGCGGAATTAACGTTATCGACTTAGCTAATATCAATTCCTGTTCATTTATTGCTACGCAAGATTTGGGCAAAAAATATCCCAATACAACTTTCGAAGTATTGGGACGTTTTGATAATTCTGATATTCGTGGTTGTAATTTGATGGTTGTTTAGATTGTTGAATCGTTAAACTTTTAAACAACCCTAATCACAAAATAATTTTTCTTACCGCTTTGCAACAGCACAAATTGATTATTTATCAAATCTTTTGTAGAAAGCACAAATGTTTCATTCACTTTTTCTTTGTTCACCGAAATAGAGTTGGCAGTCAAAGCCCTTCTTGCCTCTCCATTCGATTTGAAGAATCCTGTTTTTTCATTCAAAACTAGAACAATATCCAATCCTACTTGAACGTCGTTTCTTGAAATTTCAGCTTGAGGAACTCCGTCAAAAACCTCTAGAAAAGTAGTTTCATCCAATTGTTTCAAATCATCGGCAGTAGCATTTCCAAAAAGAATATTCGAAGCTTTAATCGCTTTCTCCAATTCTTCAGCTGAGTGAACAAAAACAGTTAACTCTTCAGCTAATTTTCTTTGTAAAACTCTTAAATGCGGAGCTATTTTATGCTCTTCAATTAAAGCGTCTATAGTTTCTTTGTCCAAGAAAGTAAAAATCTTGATATATTTCTCAGCATCTACATCTGTAGTATTCAACCAAAATTGGTAAAATTTATAAACTGAAGTTTTATCTGCAGTTAACCACACATTTCCTCCTTCGGATTTTCCAAATTTAGAACCATCGGCTTTGGTAATTAACGGACAAGTCATCGCAAAAGCTTTGGCTTCTTCACCAACGTTCATTCTTCTAACCAACTCGGTTCCTGTGGTAATATTCCCCCATTGATCCGAGCCTCCCATTTGCAACAAACAATTGTATTCTTTATGCAAATGGTAAAAATCGTACCCTTGAATCAATTGATAAGTAAATTCAGTAAATGACATCCCTTCTCCTTCTCCAGACAATCTTTTCTTAACAGAATCTTTGGCCATCATATAATTTACCGTAATACGCTTACCGACATCACGAGCAAAATTAATGAATGACAACCCTTTCATCCAATCGTAGTTATTAACCAAAACCGGAGCATTTGTAGCAGTATCATTAAAGTCTAAGAAACGAGACAAAACTCCTTTTATACCTTCAACGTTATGATTTAAAGTGGCTTCATCCAATAAATTTCTCTCATCTGATTTTCCGGAAGGATCTCCAATCATTCCAGTCGCACCACCTACCAAAGCAATTGGTTTATGCCCAAAATTCTTAAGGTGAACCAATAAAATAATTGGCACCAAACTACCAATATGCAATGAATCTGATGTGGGATCAAACCCAATATAAGTAGCCGTCATTTCTTTTAAAAGTTGTTCTTCAGTCCCTGGCATGATGTCGTGTACTAAACCACGCCATTGTAATTCGGAAATAATATTTTTCATCTATAAAATAATCAATTTTGAGCAAAGATAAAACTTAATGTTGATTTGCTTATTTGTTTAATCGGTTAATCGAAAAAAAGTTTTACCAAATAAACACTTAAACGATTTAACCAATCAACATAAAATAATATATTTGTAAATATGGTATTAGTCACAGGAGGAACAGGTTTAGTTGGCGCACATCTTTTAATTCACCTATTGGAGAAGGGAGAAAATGTACGTGCCCTCTATAGAAATTTAGACAATACCCATAAAACAAAAGCGCTGTTTTCATTGTACAAAAAAGAGGCTCTTTATGATTCTATCCAATGGATTCAAGGCGATATTCTAGACATTCCAACTTTAGAGAATGCCTTTCAGGGAATAGAGCAAGTATACCATTGTGCAGCGATGATTTCCTTTGATCCAAAAGAAGAAGATCTCGTTCGAAAAATCAATATTGAAGGAACAGCAAACATTGTAAACTTTTGTTTATCCAAAAACGTCAAAAAACTTTGTCATGTGAGCTCCATAGCAGCTCTTGGCGACTTGCCGGAACATGAATCCATTATTACAGAAGAAACCGAATGGAATCCTGAAAAACCGCATAGCGATTACGCCATTTCAAAATATGGTGCCGAAATGGAAATATGGCGCGGTCTACAAGAAGGACTTGAAGTCGTGGTTGTAAACCCTGGTGTCATTATTGGTCCGGGCTTTTGGAATCAAGGAAGTGGTGAACTTTTTACAAAAGTAAAAAACGGATTAGCTTTTTATACCAAAGGATTGACAGGTTTTGTAGCCATTTCGGATGTGGTGTCTATAATGCATCAGCTGATGAAAAGTCCCATTCATGGCGAACGATTTACGCTAATAAGCCAGAACATCATTTTTCAGGATTTCCTATACTCCATTGCCGATGCCTTAAAAGTCAAAAGACCTAAATACCATGCCACTCCACTAATGATGAATATTTTATCAAAACTGGATTGGGTTGCTTCCAATGTTTTTGGTCAAAAGAGACAACTCAGTAAAGCCTCTGCCAGATCTTCTTACACAACCGATTTATATTCCAATGAAAAAATAAAAAACGCCTTGAATATTACATTCATAGACGTTCATAATTATATAAAGGAAATTACAAATCTGTAATTGTTTCTATTTTTTAGATTTTATTTCTTGATTTTTTTGAGCAATAGAATCTTTTTCTTTTTTGACTTTCAAATCCTTGATTTTCTTGGCCTTTTTTATAGAATCCTGTACCTTCTTTGCTTTCGCTTTTTTAAGTGCAGCTACTTTTTTTGATTCTTTTTTGACAATCAAATCTACAGTCTTTTTTTCCTTAATCAAACGATCGTTAAGAGCATCGTACATTTTTTTGTATTCTCTATAATCAGCGGCATAATAGGCATTGCTTTTTACAAACTGAATGCTGTCAATTTTATATTTTTTATAAATATAAGACTTCGGGTTAATCCCGTTCTTGTATAAGGAATTAGGATTCTGATACTTTAAAGCTTCCAAAATCGACATATCATAAAGAATATCTCCCATCACTTTTTTATCAATAAGATTATCTGGTTTTTCAACCAAATCCTTATTGCAACTCAAAAACAAGGTAACTAAAGCAAAAAGAGATATTATTTTTCTCATCTAATATATTTTATCTGTCGAACGATAATCTTTGACCGGCACGAATATCTTTAACCTTAAAGCCAGAGTAAACCAGCTTACCATTTACAAAAGTATGTGTAATCCTTGATTTAAAAGTAAACTTTTCAAAAGGAGACCATCCGCATTTAGAAAGTATATTTTCTTTCTTAACGCTCCAAGGTAATCCTGCATTGATGATTACCAAATCGGCAAAATAGCCTTCTTTAACAAAACCTCTTTTTTCAATTTTGAAAATTTTGGCTGGGTTATGACACATCTTTTCGACAATTTTCTCCACACTTATTTTCCCTTGATGATGTGCTTCAAACATAGCCACAAGTGCATGCTGAACTAATGGCCCACCTGATGGAGCTTGTAGGTATTTTTGTTTTTTCTCGTCTAATGTATGCGGAGCGTGATCGGTCGCAATGACATCAATTCGCCCATCATTAAGTGCTTCCCACAATACTTTCCTATCGTTTTCAGTTTTTACTGCTGGGTTCCATTTAATCAAATTCCCTTTTGTAGCATAATCATCATTGGTAAACCACAAATGGTGCACACAAACTTCGGCTGTAATTTTTTTCTCCTCAAGTGGAATTTTATTGCTAAACAATTCCATTTCTTTAGCAGTCGAAAGATGGAAAACGTGTAATCTTGCTCCTGTTTTTTTGGCTAGAGCAACTGCTTTTGAAGAAGAAATATAACAGGCATCTTCACTACGTATAAGATGATGTGCAGTTACTGGCACATCTTCACCAAATTCTTCTTTGTATTTTTCTAAATTGTTTTTAATTGTCATTTCATCCTCACAATGAACCGCAATCAGCATTGAAGTACAAGTGAATATTTTTTCCAAAACCGCTTCATTGTCCACCAACATATTCCCGGTAGAAGAACCTAAAAATATTTTGATTCCAGCAACATTCTTTGGATTTGTTTTCAGTACTTCCTCTAGATTATCATTGGTAGCGCCCATCATAAAAGAATAGTTGGCAAAAGATTTTTCGGCCGCTATTTGATATTTTTCTTCTAGAATTTCTTGCGTAACAGCATTGGGAACAGTATTTGGCTGTTCAATATATGAAGTAATCCCTCCTGCAACTGCAGCTTTAGACTCTGATTCAATATCTCCCTTATGAGTAAGTCCCGGCTCTCTAAAATGCACTTGATCATCGATGACACCAGGCAAAAGATAATTTCCTTCTGCATCAATAATCATACAATTAGAAGATTTCAGGCTAATATTCTCTGCAACCTCAACAATAAGGTCATTCTCTACCAGCACGTCCCCTTCAAAAATAACTCCTTCATTTACTATTTTAGCATTTTTAATCAAATATCTATTCATAGTATCTTTTCTTTTACAAACTGTTAACTAACTTTTTTAAACGCAACATAATAACCCCAAATACGGCTTCAACAATTATCGAATTACTCATTTTAGACTGCCCTTTGGTTCTATCAGTAAAAATAATAGGCACTTCTGAAATGGCAAATTTCTTAGAATACGTTCGGTATTTCATTTCAATCTGAAAAGCATAACCAACAAACTTAATTTTGTCCAAATTAATTGACTCCAATACTTCTTTTTTATAACAAACAAATCCAGCAGTAGCATCATGAATTTTCATTCCGGTTATCATACGCACATAAACCGATGCAAAATAGGACATCAATACACGACTTAAAGGCCAATTTACAACATTTACTCCAGTTACATAGCGAGATCCAATAGATAAATCAGCATCACCAAAATGACAAGCATCGTATAATTTTTCTAAATCATTTGGATTGTGGGAAAAATCAGCATCCATTTCAAAAATGAAATCATAGTTATTTTGCAATGCCCATTTAAAACCGTGCACATAGGCAGTCCCTAGTCCCGATTTTTTAGTTCTTTTCTCCAAAAACAACCTACCATTGTACTCTGACTGAAGCATTACCACTTTATCCGCAGTATGATCCGGGGAGTTATCATCAATAATTAAGACATGGAAAGGTTTGTGTTGAGAGAGCACTGCTCTAATAATGCTTTCTATGTTTTCAATTTCGTTATAGGTGGGGATTATAACAATGCAATTGTTCATGTTTCGCGTAATTTCCGTGCAAAAGTAACCTTTTATGCCATTTGATTATTATAAAATTATAATAAATAATGTTATAAAAATCACTAATTTTGCTCTAATTATGACTGAACATGTACTTCATCCTAGAATAACTGACACTAACGACTGGATAACAATCGTTTTTATTTTGTCATTTGGCATCATTGCATTAACCAAATCGATCTATGAAAATCGCTTTGAAGATTTCACAAAGCTCATTTTTTCAGACAAATACGTTAGAATATACAGAGACAGCAGTCACTTGATGGGAATGTTTTCAATATCCTTATTCGTGGTTCAAATTATTTCCTTTTCCCTCTTTATTCAAATTTTACTGAATCATTTCGGTTATGGTTCAAAAACAGATTGGATCTTATTTATTCAAATATTTACTTTTATCATTTACTTCATTTTATCGAAATTTTTAATCGAAAAAATCATTGCAACAACATTTAAAATAGAAGAACTTCTTGAACAATTTAATTTGCAAAAAGTTACTTATCGAACATACGTAGGCTTATTATTACTACCAATCGACATCATTTTATTTTATTATGAATCTATCTTAAAAAATATTCCACTACTGGTTTTGTATAGCATATTAGTTTTGAACGTGTTACTTTATGCATACTCCATAAAAAACTACAGAAAAGAAATTTTCAGTAAGTTGTTTTATTTTATTTTATATCTTTGCACTCTTGAAATAGCACCCTATTATTTTATGTATTATTGGTTTACAAAAGGTAGCGTTTAGAAATTATTTAAAATATGAAAGTGAAAACAATTTTGGTATCACAACCAGAACCTAAAGTGGAAAATTCTCCATACTTTGAGCTTCAACAAAAGCATAAAGTAAAAATTGATTTCAGACCTTTTATTCACGTAGAAGGGGTAAGCGCAAAAGAGATTAGACTTCAAAAAATCGATCTTAACAACTACTCTGCTATTATATTAACAAGCAAAAATGGTGTGGATCACTTTTTTAGAGTGGCAGATGAGATGCGCTATAAAGTTCCAGAAGGATTAAAATACTTTTGTCAATCTGAAGCAATTGCATTCTACCTACAAAAATACGTAGTATACAGAAAACGTAAAATTTATGTAGGCCCTAAAGATTTTGCTGATTTGTCGCCTTTAATTAAAAAATATAAAGACGAAAAATTCTTGCTACCGGCATCTGATCAATTAAACGCCGACATTCCAGTAACTCTAAATGGTTTAAAAGTAGACTGGACTCCAGCCACTTTTTACAAAACTGTTATGAGTGACTTATCTGATTTGGCCGATGTTTATTACGATGTATTGGCTTTCTTTAGCCCAACTGGAATTAAATCATTATATAAAAACTTTCCCGATTTTGAACAAAACAATACTCGAATAGCCGTTTTTGGCAGTACTACTCAAAAAGAAGCTTTAGATCACGGATTGCGAATAGATATTATGGCTCCAACACCTGGAACTCCATCAATGACAATGGCTTTAGAAAAATACATAACTGAAGCTAACAAAGCAAAATAGACTTCTCTGAAATATCAATATCAATTGCAATTTCAATGACAATAAAAAAAATCCCAAATCCCAATTTTACGATTGGAATTTGGGATTTTTTATTTAGAATTTCCTCTTTTTAACTACCTTCTATTCATATAAATAGAAACGTAATACAATAAAGTAGCAATAGATCCCAATGCAGCAACAACATACGTTCTAGCAGCCCATTTCAAGGAATCTTTTGCTCCAGCATGTTCTTCTCTCGTTAGCATATTTTTATTCTCCAGCCAAGCCAAAGCTCTATTACTCGCATCATATTCTACTGGTAATGTCACAATCGAAAACAAAGTCGTTGCGGCAAAAATCACTATTCCAATCAACAAAAGTGACGGAAAGGTATTAATCATCAAGATTCCAGCCAACAAAATCCATTGCATATAAGACGAAGCCACATTTACAATTGGCACTAACTGAGAACGCAAAGTCAGCATACTATAAGCAGTGGCGTGCTGCACCGCGTGTCCGCATTCGTGCGCCGCAACTGCTGCTGCTGCCGCATTTCTTTGATTATAAACGGCCTCGCTCAAATTAACAGTTTTGTCCACCGGATTGTAATGATCTGTCAATTGCCCTGGCGTCGAAATTACTCTTACATCACGAATACCGTGATCGGCAAGCATTTTCTCGGCGATTTCGGCACCGGACATTCCGTTTTGCAAACGGACTTTAGAATAAAACTCGAATTTACTCTTTAGTGTAGAACTCACTAACCAGCTTGCAAGCATAATACCACCTGCAAGAATCAAATAACTCATTCCCATATTTTTGTTTTTTTTATTTTATGTTTAAAATCTATAAATTAAACATCAAATTCTGAACCAAATTGTTTTTGTGTCATTTTGGCATTTACAAATTACCTACAAATTGTAATAAAGGCTATCAATTCTGCGCCTTCATAATACGTAAAAGAAACATCTACAACCTCATACCCTTCAGAAGATTTAGTATTCAAGAAAATCTCCACCTCTTTTGATAATTCTTCTTTCATACCGGAAAAACCAGCCTTCTTTTTCAAAATGTGAATTTCGTGTTTTTTCATTTTTATGTTTTTTATATTGGTTATAGAAACTCGAAAAATGTTACACAAAAAAAATCCCAGACTCCAATCGTAAAATTGAAATTTGGGATTTTTAATATTGATTTTTTTTAAAGGTTACCCCACCAAATTGATGATTTTCCCCGGAACTATAATCACCTTGTTTGGCGTTTTACCGTCCAATTGTTTGATGGTTCTTTCGTCTTTCATTACGATTTCCTCGATTTGTTCTTTGGTTAAATCCAAAGGCAAATTGATGGTGAAACGCATTTTTCCATTGAAAGAAACTGGATATTCCTTATCACTTTCCACCAAATGAGCCGGTTCAAATACCGGGAACGTTACTGTAGCAATAGAATCTGTATTTCCTAATAACGACCACAATTCTTCAGCAATGTGAGGTGCATAAGGCGAAATCACAATTGCCAATGGCTCCAGAATAGCACGAGAATGACAATTTTGAGCTGACAATTCATTCACGCAAATCATGAACTGCGAAACCGAAGTATTGAAAGAGAAACTCTCGATATCCTCAGCCACTTTCTTAATGGTTTTGTGCAATGATTTTAAGTTGTCTTTTGTTGGCGCATCGTTGGTTACAATCAAACCATTTTCGTCAAAGTACAAACGGCACAGTTTTTTCAAAAAACCAAAAACTCCTGAAATTCCTGCAGTGTTCCAAGGCTTAGCTTGTTCCAATGGACCTAAGAACATTTCATACAAACGCAAAGTATCAGCTCCGTATTCGTTACAAATATCATCTGGAGTTACTACATTATATTTGGATTTCGACATCTTTTCGATTTCACGACCTACTATATATTTTCCGTTGTCTTCACAAATGAATTCAGCATCTTTATAATCTTCTCTAAACTGCTTGAATTTCTCAATATCCAATTCTTCCGAAGCGTTTACAAATGAAACATCAGTATGAATTGGCTGAACAGCTTGTCCGTTAATTTTATTTTTTGAAACAAAAGTATTTGTCCCTTCCAATCGATATACAAACGCACTCATTCCCAAAATCATTCCCTGATTAATCAGTTTCTTGAATGGTTCTTCCGTTGGCGCAAAACCTTTGTCTTTTAAGAATTTGTTCCAAAAACGGGAATACAACAGGTGACCAGTAGCATGTTCGCTCCCCCCAATGTATAAATCCACGCTTTCCCAATACGCCAAAGCTTCTTTGCTCGCAAATTCTCCCTCATTTTTAGCATCCATATAACGCATCCAATACCAAGAACTTCCCGCCCAACCCGGCATAGTATTTAATTCTAGAGGAAATATTTCGAAATTATCAACCAAATCAGTATTGACAACTTCATTGTTTTTTGTATCCCAAGCCCAGATTGTTGCATTTCCTAGAGGAGGCAATCCGTCTTCGGTTGGCAAATATTTCTCTACTTCTGGTAAGATGATAGGCAAATGCTGCGCATCGATCATTTGCGGTAAGCCATTCACATAATACACAGGGAAAGGCTCTCCCCAATAACGCTGACGGGAGAAAACTGCATCACGCAAACGGTAATTGATTTTCCCTTTTCCTTGACCTATTTTTTCTAACTCCTCAATTATCTTTTTGGTCGCTTCTTTGTAATTCAATCCATTTAGGAAATCCGAATTGGCAATCTCCACATTGTCTTTAGAACCAAAAGCTTCTTTGGAAATATCCACATTTGCAAAAATGTTTTTGATTTCCTGCATTCCTTTTTGACCTTTGAAGAAATTCGCAAAAGCATAATCCCTTTCGTCACCACAAGGAACCGCCATTACAGCACCAGTTCCATATCCAGCCAAAACATAATCCCCAATCCAAACCGGAATCGGCTCTTTGGTAAACGGATGCTCAGCAAAAGCTCCCGTGAATACTCCCGAAATAGTTTTCACATCTGCCATACGCTCTCTTTCGGAACGTTTGGCTGTTTTTTCGATATAAGTTTCTACTTCTGCTTTTTGCTCTGGAGTCGTGATTTGTGCAACCAATTCGTGTTCCGGCGCCAAAGTCATAAATGTAACTCCAAAAATAGTATCAGGTCTTGTAGTAAATACTGAAATACTGCTTTCTGAATTCTGTAATCTGAAATCTACCATCGCTCCAACCGATTTCCCAATCCAGTTTCTCTGACTTTCCTTAATGCTTTCACTCCAATCAATATCATTCAAACCTTGAAGTAAACGCTCAGCATAAGCCGAAATACGCATGCTCCATTGTGTCATTTTTTTACGAATCACAGGATAACCACCACGCTCCGAAACACCGTTCACGATTTCATCATTCGCCAAAACCGTTCCCAATCCTGGACACCAGTTCACTTCAGTCTCCGCCAAATACGTCAATCGGTATTGCAACAAAATTTTCTCCTGCTGTTCTTTTGCGAAAGCGTTCCATTCATCTTCCGAAAATAATTCAATATTATCGTCGCAAACAGCATTTACATTCCCATTTCCTTCCGCAGAAAAAACCGAAGTCAAAGTCGAAATATCTTCTGCTTTGTCTGTATTTTTATTGTACCACGAATTAAACAATTGGATAAAAATCCACTGTGTATGCTTGTAATAATCAGGATTCGAAGTACGAACTTCACGATCCCAATCAAATGAAAATCCTATTTTATCCAATTGCTTTCTGTATCCTGCAATCACTTTCCCTTCTTTGTCCACACCACCGTCAATATTCACCGAAGTCGTATCCTCAGGACGTTGCCCAGTCTGAATCGCATATTGCTCCGCCGGTAACCCAAAACTGTCATACCCCATTGGGTGCAAAACGTTAAAACCTTGATGCCTTTTGTATCTCGAATACACATCCGAAGCGATGTACCCTAGCGGATGCCCCACGTGCAATCCCGCTCCAGAAGGATAAGGAAACATATCCAATACATAATGTTTTGGTTTGTCTGAATCGTTTTTGGCTGCAAAAGTTTTATGCTCTGCCCAGTATTTTTGCCATTTGGCTTCTATTTCGTTCGGATTGTATTTCATTTTATCAAGTTGCTGAGTTACTTAGAAACTAAGTTGCTAAGATATATTCTCCTAATTTTCAGTTGGCAAATTTACGGTTATTGTCGCTTGTTACCAAAGCTATTTTTTATTTAAAAAAGGGTGCTCAATTAATTGATTTTGGAGCAGAAAGATTTGGCATTTTTAGGAGGCATTAGTCCCGCTATCCGTTGCAATCTTGCGAGCCGAACACCGGCTCACAAGGATTTCCACTGCTATCGGGGCTAAAGAGAATATTTTGTATTTTTGAATCCTCAGTTCTTTGCGCCTCTGCGCCTTTGCAAGCCCTATTTCACGCAAAGGCGCAGAGCCGCAAAGTATAACGCCAGTCATAAAAAATAAATCAAAAACGAATTACCCTAAGTAAGAATACTTACATTTGTTAATCAAAACAAGAAAGTGGCCAACAATGAACATTAGAAAATTGCTCTTCAATATAACAGTCCTGATAATGTTATCAGTATTTAGCGTTGCCAGAGCCCAACAAAAAATCACCATTGTCGCCGCAGCCAATCTAAAAGTCGCCTTAGATTCCATAACTACCGTTTTTAAAATCCAAAACCCAAATATTGATGCACAGGTAACCTATGGCGCTTCAGGGAAATTATTTGAGCAAATTTCAAATGGAGCTCCTTTCGACTTATTCTTTTCCGCCGATATGGATTATCCCAACAAACTCAAAGAAAAAAAACTGACAGCATCGGAGATTAAAATGTATGCCACCGGAAAACTGGCACTTTGGAGCAAAAAAACAGATCCCAACATCAAAAAAATGAACACTCTTTTGAATGTCAATATCGTTAAAATAGCAATAGCCAACCCCACAACAGCGCCTTATGGCGAAAAAGCCATAGAAAGTTTGAAGTTCTACAAAGTGTACGATAAGGTAAAAAGCAAATTGGTTTTTGGAGAAAACATTACGCAGACCGCCCAATTTGCCACAACCGGTGCCGCAGATATTGGAATCGTGGCTTTATCACTCGTTCTCACTCCAAACATGCAGAAAGAAGGCGGCAAATATTACATCATCCCCGAAAAAAGCCACGCTCCTCTGGAACAAGGTTGCGTAATCCTTAAGCACGGACAAGGAAATGCAGCTGCGACTAAATTTTACAATTTCATTTCTTCAAAAAAAGCGGCGGCTATTTTAAAATATTACGGTTATTCAACTAAGAAATAATGAACACACTAGACGGAAATATAACAGCAATCCAATCGTACGAAGGAATCTCATTGGTGAAAGTAAAATCAAATGACACTATTTTCACTTCAATTGTTCTGGACACACCCGAAACGGCCTCTTATCTCGAAATAGATCATTCCGTAAAAATCATTTTTAAGGAAACCGAAGTCATTATTTCCAAAGATTCCAATCCAAATATCAGCATTCAAAACCGATTGCAATGCACGATTGAATCGATAAAAAAAGGCGTTCTCCTCAGTCAAGTTAACCTAAACTTTGAAAAAACAATTATAGAATCCATTATAACGACAAATGCTTGCGAGCAACTGCAATTAGAAAAAAACGACACGGTAATTGCATTAATAAAAACGAACGAAATAAGCTTATCTCCCAATGATTGATTTTGACCCATTATGGCTCACCGCAAAATTGGCGTTTGTAACAACGCTTATTCTTTTGCTTTTGGCAATTCCACTATGTTATTGGCTAGCATATAGCCGTTTCCGATTCAAAGCGGTAATCGAAGCCATCATCAGTTTACCTTTAGTCCTGCCTCCGTCTGTTTTGGGATTTTATCTTCTAGTCGCTTTCAGTCCACAAAATGCTTTTGGCAAATTCCTATCCGATTACTTTGATTTACGATTGGTTTTTACTTTTCAAGGATTAATTCTAGCATCAGTTTTATACAGTTTGCCTTTCATGGTGAATCCAATTCTTTCGGGCTTAAAAAATCTTCCGGTTTCTTTACAGGAAGCTTCTTTTACGTTGGGAAAATCAAGGTTCTCAACCATCCTAAAAATCATCCTCCCGAATATTCGTCCTTCATTGCTCACCGGAATCATAATGACCTTTGCGCATACAGTAGGAGAATTTGGCGTTGTCTTAATGGTTGGAGGAAGTATTCCAAAAGAAACCAAGGTAGTTTCTATTGCCATTTACGAAGAAGTCGAATCGATGAATTACGATAATGCCAATGTTTATGCAGGAATATTGTTTGTGTTTTCATTTTCCATTTTGCTGACCGTACATTTAATTAATAACAAGTCCCGAAAAACAACTCTTTATTAATGATACAGTTTAATGCCTATAAAATGCTGCAAACAGCAGACGGAGAATTGCCTCTTAATGCTTCTTTCACTATCGAAGAAGGACAGTTTCTGGCTATTTATGGAAATTCGGGAGCTGGAAAAACAACGCTACTCAGAATATTGGCAGGGCTTACCCAAGCCGACAAAACACACATTGAAGTAGCGAATGAAATCTGGGATGACTCTCAAAACAAATTTCATTTGTCAGTCCAAAATCGTTCAATCGGATTTGTTTTTCAGGATTATGCATTGTTCCCGAATTTGACCGTAAAAGAAAATTTAGAATTTGCTTTGCAAAAAAACGACAACAGTAAAATCGTTTCCGAATTGATCGAACTTATGGAACTGCAGTCTTTGCAAAACTGCAAACCTCAAAATTTATCTGGCGGGCAAAAACAGCGTGTGGCTTTGGCAAGGGCGATTGTCCGTAAACCAAAAATCCTTTTGCTCGACGAACCGCTCTCAGCACTTGATGACGAAATGCGTTTTAAACTTCAGGATTATATCCTGAAAATCCATCAAAAGTATAAATTGACCACTTTAATGATAAGTCATTCAATTCCCGAAATATTCAAACTTTCGGACAAAGTCATTATTCTGGATAAAGGAAAAATCATCAAAGAAGAAACGCCCGGAAATGTGTTTTCGGAAGAAAAAATAAGCAGTAAATTCAAACTGACTGGAGAAATAATTAGCATCACCAAAAGCGATATTATTTATGTTGTCCAAGTACTTTCCGGAAACAACATCGTAAAAGTAATAGCCACCGAGGACGAAATACAAAACTTTAGAGTTGGGCAAAAAGTATTGGTTGCCTCAAAAGCGTTTAATCCAATCATTCAGGTTATTTCATGAATTGGCGGTAAAAACCAATCAACCTTCATTTATTCTACATCTAAAGCGAGTTATTTACACGAAAGTTAAAACTTTGGGACTTATTAACTTCAAATTAATGAATATGTTTATTATTTTTACCCCATAATTTAGACATACTATGAGTTCATCCTTTGAAAAGTTTCAAAAGCGCAGGTTAATTTCCTCTTATTTTTCGGTAGTGCTAAGTATATTCTTAGTGTTGTTTCTACTAGGCATACTGGGATTTTTTATTATTAATTCCAAAAAACTGGCCGATGACTTCAAAGAAAAAATAGCAATGACTGTTTTTTTCAAAAAAGAAGCCAATGACTCTATTCTTAAGGCTTTTGGCCAGGAACTAAAAACCACCAAGTTTTCTAAAACTTTTGTCTATGTTTCCAAAGAACAGGCAGCAAAAGAGCACACCGATATTATTGGCGAAGATTTCGTAACCTTCTTGGGCGAAAATCCTTTGCAAAACTCATATGACATCCACTTGAAAGCAGATTATGTTGAAAGAGACAGCATCAATAAAATAGAAGCACGTTTGCGCAAAAACGCTATGGTTTCGGATATTGTTTACGACAAGCAATTGGTTAACTTAGTAAATGACAATATTAAAAAAGTCAGTATGTGGATTTTGATTATTAGTGCTTTCTTAACTTTTATCGCGGTACTTTTAATCAATAGCTCATTACGACTGTCGATATATTCCAATCGTTTTATCATCAAAACTATGCAAATGGTAGGCGCAACAAAATCCTTTATCAGAAAACCATTTGTTATGCGCAGCATAAAATTGGGAATGATTGGAGCTGGCCTTGCAGTTCTAGCTTTAATAGGCCTTTTAATCTACTTGGAGAACAATTTCCCAGACCTTGGAATCCTGGACGACAAACTAATGATTGGAATTGTATTGGTTGCTGTATTTGGAATTGGAATTTTAATCACTTGGTTGAGTACTTATTTTGCAACACAACGTTTCTTGAATTTAAGAACAGACGACCTTTATTAATTTTAGATTGCAGTTTTAAGTTTGCAGACACGAGCCTGAAGAAGAACTCGCTAAGCATTAAAAAAATAAACAGATAATGAAAAACGAAGAACACAAACACGAATTTCTTTTTGAGAAAGTAAACTATAAAATTCTATTAATTGGAATTGGAGTAATTGCATTAGGTTTTATACTAATGTCCGGCGGAGGAAGCGATGACCCAAATGTTTTTAATGACGCAGTATTTGATTTCCGAAGAATTCGTTTGGCTCCAACTACCGTTTTAATTGGATTTGGAATTACCATTTATGCCATTCTTAAAAACCCCAAAAAATAGTTTGTAGCATTTGGCTTTCAGTTATCACTAGACTGAAATCTGCACACTAAATCTGAAATTAAATGAATACATTACAAGCTATCGTTCTTGCCATTATTGAAGGGATTACAGAGTTTTTACCTGTTTCTTCAACTGGACACATGATTATCGCCTCTTCTTTTTTTGGAATCGCTCACGATGATTTTACCAAACTTTTTACCATTGTGATTCAATTGGGAGCCATTTTATCTGTGGTTGTTTTGTATTTCAGACGCTTTTTTCAATCTTTTGATTTTTATTTCAAATTATTGGTAGCCTTTATTCCTGCAGTTGTTTTCGGATTGCTTTTCAGTAAAAAAATTGACGCTTTACTTGAAAATCCAGTAACCGTTGCCGTTTCTTTATTGATCGGTGGAATTATTTTATTGAAAGTAGATCAATGGTTCAACAACCCTGATGTATCCGAAAATGCAAAAGACATCACTTATCTACAAGCATTAAAAATAGGATTATTCCAATGTCTTGCCATGATTCCTGGAGTTTCCAGAAGTGGCGCTTCGATTGTTGGTGGAATGTCACAAAAACTATCTCGTACATCTGCTGCTGAGTTTTCATTTTTTCTTGCGGTTCCTACAATGTTAGGTGCAACAGTAAAAAAATGTTACGATTATTATAAAGATGGATTTGTATTGTCTGACGATCAAATCAATTTATTAGTTATAGGTAATGTAGTTGCTTTTATTGTTGCTCTTTTGGCAATTAAAAGCTTCATCGGATTTTTGACAAAAAACGGATTTAAAGTTTTTGGTTACTACCGAATTATTGCCGGAATCATATTATTGGCAATACATTTTTTCATTCATCCTTTGACCGTAATCTAATGACAACCGAAGATTTTTTAAACGGCCAGATTCTCTTAATTGACAAGCCTTTGCATTTTACTTCCTTTCAGGCGGTAAACAAACTTAAATATGCCTTAATCAATAAAGCAGGATTACCCAAAAAATTCAAGATTGGACATGCAGGCACTTTGGATCCTTTAGCTTCTGGGTTACTATTGGTTTGCACAGGAAAATTTACCAAAAGAATCACCGAATTACAAGGTCAGCTCAAAGAATATACCGGGACATTCTACATTGGAGCCACAACTCCATCCTATGATTTGGAAACCGAAATTGATCAAACTTTCCCAACAGATCATATCGATGAATCTCTTATACACGAAACCGTAAAACAGTTTTTGGGTGAAATTGACCAAAAACCACCCATTTTTTCAGCCATAAAAAAAGATGGTGTACGTTTATACGAACATGCCCGTGCTGGAGAAACAGTTGAAATTGCTTCGAGAAAAACTACAATCCACGAATTTGAAATTACAAGAATTGCACTTCCCGAAGTAGATTTTAGAGTGGTTTGCAGCAAAGGAACTTATATTCGTTCCTTGGCTTATGATTTTGGAAAAGCAATGAATTCAGGATCACATTTAACGGTTTTGCGTCGCACGAAAATTGGCGATTACAATGTGAATGATTCAATTGATGTAAATGATTTTGAACAAACTCTTAACCCCTAGAGTGTAAACAAAAAAAACACATAACCAAATCCAAAATTGAATTTGAGATGTGTTTTTTTGATAAATAAAGCACTTAATAAATACTTTATTTTTTAAACCTACCTATATCTATTCGCTAATAATGAGTAGCACTTTCGTCTCCAAATAGCAAATGAGATAAATAATCATAAAACTTTTCAAATAGCTTTTTCATAACGATGTTTTTTTAATTATTAAACAATATTTAAACACACCAATAAAAAAGTAAATCAGAATAATAGACCTGGTTAGCTGTCACTAATTTACAATTTTTTTGACATAAAAAAAAGAAAATTATAATTCCATACAAACACACTCTTTTATAGAACCCATTATCTCTAAAACTTCATTTTGCACAGACAATCCTTTATCGTGCAAATACCACAATTGCAATTGTCTTTTAGCCTCTTCATCTACAATGCTATACTCTTCCTTGTAGTTTTTAATTAAATCCGAAGCCCCTTTTGGTCTTGGCCCCCAATGGTTGCAAACTTCGCCCGATTCTTTATCAATAATAATTAGCTTTGGAATAGCTCTACTTCCATTAGTCAAAAATTGATTCATCAAATCATCATTCGAATCACGGAAAACAATTTTAAAATCAATATCCACTGATTCGGCAGCCATTTTATTTAGAATCGGCAAAATCTGTGCAGCATCGCCACACCAACCTTCTGCGATAACCAACCAAATGTATTCTTTATCTAGTGTTTTTAATTGATTACTAATTCCCTCAGGAACACTTATCGTTTTATCCAAACGTTTTAAACGAATTTCATTCAAAGTACTGTATTGCAATAAATCTTCGGATTGTTCATTTCCAGTTGACTTTCCTTCAGACAATAAATCAGATACAATTTTTTTATATTCTAAATACGTGTAACTATTAAACAACGCTTTTGTTACTGAACTTTCCATAAATAAATCTATTTCTCTATTGCTTTATGAAACAGCACACATCATTGGTTTATACGCCCAATGACGACATGCTTATTTCACAATATACAAGTTTGTTGCATACAAAATTATATATATATATTCTTTAAAAACGTGATAAAAATCATCTTTAAAGCAAACAAGATTAAAATTGATACAAAATGATTTCTAAAACGAATAATAAATGAAAAGCAATGAATGAACATTGAACCCTAAATTCTTTTTAAAAAACTTAATTTAAATATTTAAGGAGCACTATTTTCAAAAAAAACAGAATATGTCTATATTTGCACAAATTTGGCAACATTGAACCCAATCAATGATCCGATTTACTTTCGATAAACGAAGGGAGACCTTAAAACAAAAACTGACTAATGAAATACAAAAGAATCCTTCTGAAATTAAGTGGTGAAGCTTTAATGGGTGATTTACAATACGGAATTGACCCAAAACGATTGGCTGAATATGCAGATGAAATTAAGCAAATTCATGAGAAAGGAGTAGAAATCGCTATAGTAATTGGTGGAGGAAACATTTTTAGAGGTGTTGCAGGAGCCAGTTCTGGAATGGATAGAGTCCAGGGAGATTACATGGGAATGTTGGCAACAGTTATCAACGGAATGGCATTACAAGGTGCTCTTGAAGACAAAGGAATGAAAACCCGTTTGCAAACTGCCCTAAAAATGGAATCAATCGCAGAACCTTATATCAAACGAAGAGCGGATCGTCACTTAGAAAAAGGAAGAATCGTTATTTTTGGAGCAGGGACTGGAAATCCATATTTCACAACAGATACAGCAGCCGTTTTACGTGGTATTGAAATCAATGCCGATGTGATTCTAAAAGGAACTCGTGTAGATGGTGTTTATGACTGTGATCCAGAGAAAAATGCAGCTGCGGTAAAATTTGATTTCATATCTTTTGAAGATGTATTGAAAAAAGGATTAAATGTAATGGATACCACTGCATTTACTTTAAGCCAAGAAAATAAATTACCAATAGTAGTATTCGACATGAACAAAATAGGAAATCTATTGAAAATTTGTGAAGGAAAAAATATAGGAACCATAGTAAATATATAAAAAGCAGTAGGCAGTTTTCAGATGACAGTAAACAATCTGAAATCTGAAGTCTAAAACTCTGAAATCTTAAAAAAAATGACAGAAGAAATTGAATTTATATTAGATAGTACAGAAGAATCAATGACGGGTTCTATCGAGCACTTAGAAAAAGCATTTTTAAATATTCGTGCCGGAAAAGCATCACCAGCGATGTTGGGGAGTGTTTTTGTTGATTATTATGGATCGGCTTCTCCGTTATCTCAAGTATCAAAAATCAGTGTACCCGATGCTAGAACCATAACACTTCAACCTTTTGAAAAAAACATGTTGCATCCTATAGAAAAAGCAATTATGGTTGCCAACCTTGGATTCAACCCAATGAATAACGGTGATATGATCATCATTAGCGTCCCACCTCTTACTGAAGACCGTAGACGCGACTTGGCAAAACAAGCCAAAGTCGAAGCGGAAGACGCTAAAATTGGTGTTAGAAATGCTCGTAAAGATGCCAATACGGATATCAAAAAATTAGAAAAAGAAGGAACATCTGAAGACATTTGCAAAAGTGCTGAAGAAGAAGTTCAAAACTTAACTAATTCATTTATCAAAAAAATAGATGAACTTCTAGCGGTAAAAGAAGCCGAAATTATGAAAGTTTAATCTTTCGAATCATATAGTTTAAATCCGTCTTGTTCCAATAAACAAGACGGATTTTTTATTGCTTATCATTTTCTTAAAAAAAGACAAAACACATTCTGTTAGCTTTAACATCTGAAGCCAACAAAAGACAATATCTTCGTATAACTGAGTTTATTCTTGATTTGAGAATTTAACCCGGAACCTCCTCTTAATTCCTTTCAAACAAAGTAGAAACTCAATATTCAATTATTTTTTTTGAATATAAACCCATGTCTCATTATTACACCCAATACATAATAAACAAATCACTTATATAGCACAATATCAAATCCGTAACAATAATGCAGTTCGTAAAACAAAAGCTACTTAATTGTTAAAAAGCACATGATTTTGGACTAAAAAGAGACAAAACTATCAATTATTAAAAGTTAGGTATTAAATTTGTATCGTTAAAATGCTTTTTATATCGACAAAAAACATATTTACATTTAAAAAATAGTCTTTAAGCTACATATTTTACGTGTTTAAATTAAAACTAAAATCAAGGCCTAATAAAGCTACCGTATTCAACACTAGATTCCCATAATAGGAAATCTTCAAAATAAATAAAATGGACGAAAATAAAAATATCGGAGATTTCTATATTCCTGCATTTCTAAATTCGACGACCAGAATTATCATTGGTACGGCAATTATGTATTTTATATTTGCTCAATTATCCCTTTTGATAATTGTTCCTGAAACCAATATTCCGCCTTTTTTTCCTGCGATAGGCTTTGGGGTTGCGTTCGCATTGATTTTTGGACGCAAAGCAATTATAGGAGTAGCTATTGGCAGTTTTGCATACTCCATTAAATTATATCTTTCCAATTTTGATTATGGAACTACTATTGGAGAATTTGCAAATCCCCTAATGGTTTGTTTTATCAGGCCATTAATTGCCAGTGTAATTGTACTTATAGTTTCTTATTTAACACAATTGTGGTGCAAAAACAAATATCCATTTTCGAAAAAGACTGATGTTGTTTATTTCACTTTAGCCGCTTTAATTGGAAGTATTGTAAGTCTCGCGTTAGGTCTTTTTCCAGCCCTTCTTAACTCATCTAGCACTATTGACAAAATTTTATTGGTTTGGACCAATTGGTCACAATCAAATTTACTGGGTATTATTCTTGTTACTCCATTAGTACTTTCTTGGTTTTACAAAACAGAAGAAGTTTTCAGATGGACACCTTCAAAAAAAATAGAAAGCATTTTACTGATAATCGTAACATTAGGCATTACACTGTATGTTTTTAAGACACAAGAAAATAACGAATCTATTATCTTTTTTTTGCTAATATGGGCAGCTTCACGATTCGAAATGAGAATCATTACGTTAGTAACCTTTATTGTAACAGTCATTGCAGTAAAGTGTACGATACACGGTTTAGGAGGATTTGGTTGGAATGGTAACTTTTTAATGCTACAGTTGTTCCTATTTGTAAATATAACTTCTGTCTTGTTTTTAAAAGCAATCCTGAGAGAAAAAGAAAACGAAGAGAGCAAATTAAGAATAAGTGAAAAATCGTTCAATCTAAAGAACAATATCCTTCAGGCAACCATTGAAAACCCGAACGGAATAAGTATTTTCTCACTGGACACCAATTTAAACTATATAAGTTTCAATTCGGTTCATGCGCGTTATATGAAAGACGTAAAAGGAATCGAAATAAAAATTGGTGACAATCATCCTGAATTATTTTCAAACACTGTCCAAAAAGAAGAAACCACCTTAAGACTTCTAGAAGTGTTAAAAGGAAAAACGCTCTCTCTTGAGGAAAAACATTCAGAAGAAGAATATCTAAACATTTCAAAATCACCAATCAAAGACAATGAAGGCCAAATCATTGGAATTACCACCATTATCACCGATATTTCCGAATTAAAATTAAAAGAAATACAGCTAGAAAAAAACAACATTACACTTAATGAACGTATTAAAGAACTGTGTTGCCTTTATGACATTTCAGAAATCATCAACAACAAAGCACTTTCCATATCTGAAAAACTAGAAACCTGCGTTCAAATTATCCCAAAGGCGATGCAATTTCCCGAAATGGCCAATTGCCGAATCCAAATGGGCAAGGAAAACTTCATTTCTGTCAATTCCCAGGAAAACGATTGGTACCTCAAACAAAAGATAGCCGTAAATGGAGAGGAATGCGGTTACATAGAAATTGGATATTTTAATTCAAACGAACTTGAAAAGAAAGCCCTTCTTTTAGACGAAGAAGTTCAATTATTGGAAGCATTGGCTGGAATTTTTTCAAGATCTTTAGAAAGAAAACTCAGCGAAGAAAAACTCCTAAATAGTGAAGAGAAATTCCGTGCCATTTACGAAAATTCCTTAGATATCTATTTTAGAAAAGATTTAGACGGTATTCTTTTAGAAATAGGGCCTTCGGTAGAAAAACATTTGCATCGCACTCAGGAATTCATGATTGGTAAAAATGTCAAAGACTTCTATTGTAATCCTGCCGATGGAGATCTTTTTTATGAAATCATTTTAAAAGAACAACAAATCTACGATTACGAGGAACTGTTTCTTACACCTACAGGAGAATCAGTCTATTTCTCTGTGAATGCAAAACTCGTTTATGACTCCGATGGTAAACCTCAATTTGTGGAAGGAACCAAACGTAATATCAGCGAAAGAATCTACAATGAAAAACAATTACTGGAAGCTAATGAAAAAGTAAAAGAAAGCGAGGAGAAATTCCGCTCTATTTATGAATCATTAGAAGACATCTATTTTAAGAGAGATTTAGAGGGTGTACTGTTTGAGGTAAGTCCGTCGGTAGAGAAACATTTCAATATAAAGAGGGAAGCTATAATAGGACAAAATGCTTATGACTTTTTTGTAAATCGTGCCGAAGGAGATCGTTTCAACGAAACCATCCTTCAAAACAAACAAGTCAATGATTATGAAGAACGTTTTGTAACTGCCAATGGAGAAATTATCTATTTCTCTGTCAATGCAAAAGTAATTTACAATACCAATGGTGAACCTGTCTACTTTGAAGGAACCATGCGTAACGTAAACGAAAGAATCCAAAATAGAAAAAAATTACTTGAAGCAACTGAAAAAATAAAGGAAAGTGAAGAAAAATTCCGTTCCATTTATGAAAATTCCCTGGATATATATTTTAAGAAAGATTTAGTCGGTACAATTCTCGAAATTGGTCCATCCGTAGATAAGCACTTACATCAAAAACGGGAATCGATGATTGGCAAAAATATCAGAGATTACTATTATGACATTACCGATGTAGATCGTTTTTACGAAATCATATTAAAAGAAGAGCAAATCATTGACTATCAAGAAAGATTTATCACCGCTACGGGAGAATCTGTCTATTTATCGGTCAATGCAAAACTTGTTTATGACGCCAATGGCAAACCAATTTTTGTGGAGGGAACAAGACGTAATATAAGTGAAAGAATCCTCAATGAAAAGCATTTGCTGGAAGCTAACGACAAAATAAAGGATAGTGAAGAGAAATTCCGATCTATTTTTGAGAACATGCAAGACGTTTATTATCTGCATACTATTGATGGCATATTAGTAAATACAAGCCCATCTGTCGAAAAATATTTCGACGCAAAAAGGGAAGATCTTATTGGAGAGAATGTCCAAAAGTTATTCGTGAATCCTCTTTATTATGATGAACTCACCGAAATAACTCTACGCGAAGGTTTCATAAATGACCGAGAAGTAGAATTCGTGACGGCAGCAGGAGAAACAATGTATTTTTCGGTCAATTCAAAATTAATAAATGACAGTAATGACAACCCCACTCTAGTGGAAGGAACAATGCGTAATATCAGCGAAAGGATTAACAATCAAAAACAATTATTGGATGCCGCTGAAAAAACCAAGGAAAGTGAGGAGAAATTCAGATCCATTTTTGAGAATACTCAGGATGTCTATTATATGCATAATCTTGATGGAAGAATATTTGAAGTGAGCCCTTCTGTCGAAAAACATTTCAAGTACACGAGAGAAGAAATGATTGGCAAATATACCCGTGATCTTTATTACGACCAATCAAAGCAAAATAATTTTAGAGAAAAAATTACTAAAAATGGCTTTATAAACGATGAATATGTACAATTTGTTACAGGAACCGGAGAGCCAGTATATTTTTCAGTCACTTGCAAAATAATTTTTGATAAAGATGGTGAGCCTTCTCATATTGAGGGATCGATGCGAAATATCAATGATAGAATCATCAATCAAAACCAATTGATTGAAGCCGCCGAAAAAATCAAGGAGAGCGAGGAAAAATTCCGTTCTATATATGAGAACATGCAGGACATTTATTATTTGCTTAATATGGAAGGCGAAATAATAGACATAAGCCCTGCTGTCGAAAAACACTTTCAGGTGAAAAGAGAAAACGTATTTGGCATTAACGTAAAAAACTTCTATTATAATCCTATTAGATATGATGAGATCAACGAAATACTCCTAAAAGATGGTTTTACAAATGACCAGGAAGTACAATTCCTTACCACTTATGGAGAAACTATGTATTTTTCTATCAATTCAAAATTAATCAATAACGCCGATGGAAAACCTGCTTTCATAGAGGGAACGATGCGTAATATCAGCGAAAGGATTTCCAACCAAAAACAATTATTGGAGGCTTCCGGAAAAATAAAGGAGAGTGAAGAGAAATTCCGATCTATTTATGAAAACATGCAAGACGTGTATTATTTGCATGATCTAAATGGCACACTTTTAGACATCAGCCCATCAGTCGAAAAACAGTTAAAGTACAAAAGAGAAGAAATGATTGGCCGTAATACATCGGATTTCCATTATGACCTATCAAAACAAGCTAAATTTAGAGAAAAAATTTCCCGATACGGCTATATTTCCGATGAAAATATACAGTTTGTGACTGCAACTGGAGAACCCATATTTTTCTCGGTCAACTGCAAAATAATTTATGATGAAAATGGCACACCTTCGCATGTAGAAGGATCGATGCGTAACATCAACGAAAGAATTATTGATCAACAAAAATTGGTAGAAGCCACTGAGAAAATAAAAAAAAGCGAAGAAGAATTCCGTGCAATTTTTGAATCCTTTGAAGATTTATATTTCCGAGTTTCTTTGGATGGCACTATACAAAATGTGAGTCCATCTGTTGAAAAGATATTAAAATTTAAAAGAGACGAAATTATCAACACCAATACATCAAATTTATATTTATACTCTGAAGACCGTAACAAGGTACTCGAAGCCATAAGTAAAAATGGGCAAATCAATGATTTTGAGACTGTTTTTAAAGACAAAGACAACAATCCTGTTCATTTGTCTGTTAGCTCTCATATGATACATGATGCCGAAGGAAATGCAATATGTATTGAAGGTACAATGCGAGATATTAGTGAAAGAAAGAAAAATGAGCTCGAAATAGAAACGGCAAATGAGACAATCAGGGAAAGCGAGAAAAAATACCGAACCATTTTTGAGAGTGTTCGTGATGTGTTTTTTAGAGCCTCAGCCATAGACCATACCATTTTGGACATTAGTCCGTCTTGTGCTTATTTTAATGTGTCACCTGAGGATATAATAGGAAAACCAATAGAAGGGTTTTATCAAAATCCCAATGACAGACAAGCCGTTTTACATGAGCTACAACTAAATGGCGAGATAAAAGAGTATGATGCCAAATTTTTAATAAAAAATAAAACGTACACAGTTTCTATTAATTCTAAAATTGCATTTGATCAAAACAATGAACCGGAATTCATAATTGGATCTTTCAGGGATATCTCAGCCCGTATTCAAGCAGAAGAAAATCTAAAACTAAGCGAAGCAAAATTCCGATCCATCTATGAAAATTTCGAAGACGTCTATTATAAAACAGAACTAAACGGAACCGTAATCGACTTAAGCCCATCATTTGAAAAAAATTTCAAAATGAAACGCTCTGACGTCATCGGAAATGCAACTTCATTTAGATATGAAAATGCAGATGACCGCATAAGGTTACTTGATTTGCTGAATAAAAATGAACACGTTACCGATTTTGACACCCGATATATTGATGGCGAAGGCAACATAGTATCTTTCTCTATAAATGCTCGCATTTTGAAGGATTCTAATGGAACTCCAATTTATGTAGAGGGGACATTGAGAAACATTAATGAACGAAGCTTCATGCAGGAAGAAATGCTGAGAAAAAATCGAACACTAGAATTTCAAAACACCGAGTTGGAGCAGTTTGCCTATATCGCGTCTCATGATTTACAGGAACCTTTAATCACCGTAATTCATTGTATAGAGCTACTTCAGGAAGGATTATACGAGAATCTGGATGAAGACCAAAAACAGTATTTGCAATTCATTAACAGCTCCACATCCCGAATGCAATTATTAGTAAAAGGACTATTGGATTACTCCAGAATTGGTAAGGAAAGAAAGACCAGCAGCATTGACTGTAATGAAATTGTTGCCAATGTTATTGCAGATATGAATGTTAGTCTAAAAGAGAGCAATGCTGTTATTGAATACGAGAACCTGCCTGTTATAGAAGGTTATACTACCGAAATCAGACAACTTTTTCAAAATATAATAAGCAATGCCAATAAATATCGAAAAAAAGACCAGATGCCAAAAATAAAAATAGCGGCTGTAAAAGAGGAAAATAACTGGATTTTTTCAATTGAAGACAATGGAATCGGTATTAAAGAAGAAGACATGGACAAAGTATTTGTGATTTTTAAACGACTACACAATCGTAGTGAATACCAAGGAACTGGTATTGGATTATCACATTGCAAAAAAATAATAGAACATCACAATGGAGAGATTTGGGTCGAATCCAAATACGATGAAGGAAGCATATTCAAATGGACTTTCCCTATAGAACTAAACTAATAATACAAAATATTAAAAGTCACACAATGCAAGAAATGAACAAAAAACTAAATTGCGTCTTATTGATTGACGATGATTTTGCCACTAATTTCATTAACAAAAAAATCATACAAAAGACCAACATTACAGAACATATCCAAATAGCTTTAAATGGTAAAGAGGGCATTGACTATCTTTGTAAAAGAGGAAAGTTTGAATCCGTGGGTAATGAATTTCCACAGCCTCAATTGATTTTATTGGATATCAATATGCCCGTTATGGATGGCTGGGAATTTATCGAAGCCTATAAAAACTTGGATTTGGAAAACAAAGACGATATCGTTGTTGTGATGCTCAGCAGCTCTTTCAACCCTGCCGATAAATCTAAAGCCGAATCCATAGCTGAAATAGTCGCTTTTAAACAAAAGCCTATGAGCAGAGATGCTTTGTTTGAAATTATCGAAAAAGTTTTTCCAAACCTAATTGCTCAAAATGCACTCTAAAATAGTGTTACTTATTATATTATTAACCGCAAAGCACATAGAAACTTTGCGGTTAATTAATTTTTAGGGTTTAATAATTAGCACAGATGGCGTATTATTTAGCCAAGTGCTGTGGGAATCTATTAGTTTTTTCCAACTTTCAAGGCTAATAATCATTAAATCCTGTTGCTCCAGAAATTCTTTTTTGATTGTTCTTTCCTGCATCATCATGATATGATTCGGTGCTATTTGTTCTATCGAACGAACAGATTCTTGAATTTCCCTACTATTTCTGATTTGTCCATCAGCATCGAGAATCGTAATTTGGGAACCATTATTATGTATCAATTTTTGTGCATACTCCATCAAGAATCCATCTTCCTTTGTGAAAATTGGCATAAACACACGATTTATTTCTTCCAGCTCTTTATCTACAAGAATTCCAACGGGCATTTTGCTATTGGCTATAATTTGCCTTGTTCTTTCATCAAAAGGGGAGTTTTCAAATAATCCTTCTTTTCCAGTGATTTTATCAATCAAACGGTCGGGATTGATAATTCTCGTTGTAAAACCGAGTACTTTTCCAAGTAATGTTCCTTCAAAAATCGAGTGTCCCAAGCCAACTAATAACAAATCATATTCACCATGATTGGCAGTCTCTGCTATTTCAGAATCTATGTCATTGGACACTTTAAAAAGAGTGACAATTTTTTGATTCAGATTTTCCGATTCTGAAAGAACAGGCAAAAAGGTTTCCTTTTCATAATCCTTGACATCAAAGGAATGCAACTCGGAACTCAATGACAAATGCATTGCGGTAACAATCGTGTTTCCTCCTTGTTTCTTAACTAAACTGTTGGCTACTTTCAATAATGTTCTTCCTTTGTCGGGTGCCGCAAAAGAAATAAGAATTTTGTACTTGCCTTTGCTACTAATTTCTTCAGGGATAATCGTAGGTTTATCGCTAAAAATATACTTTATAAAATCCAAAGCCGGCCCTGTCATAAACGTTGTCACCAAAGCCATAATCACCATCATCGTAAAAATTTGTGTTGACAAAACACCCAAATCATACCCAATATTCAGTACGACTAATTCCATCAAACCTCTTGTATTCATTAATGTTCCTATAGACAAGCTATCCTTCCAACTATGACCTACAAACTTCGCGGCAAGTGCACTTCCAAAGAATTTACCCACGACAGCAACCAAAATAATAACTCCTGTAACTTTCCATAAATAAGGATCATCAATCAATCCAATTTGAGTTCTTAAACCTGTAAAAACAAAGAACAAAGGAAGTAAGACAACCACCGAAACATCTTCAATTTTTTCGATAAAAATAGAACGGAATTTATTGTTTTCCGGCATGATTGCCCCGGCCAAGAAGGCGCCAAACAAAGCATGAATCCCTATCAATTCAGAAACATAAGCAGAAAGCAATAAAGTCAAAAAGAAGATTGCTACAACTGGCTTACTTAGACTTTCTCTTGTTGAACTCAAATCACCAACTTTTTTCAGAAAAGGTCGAACCACTTTCAGCATCAGCAGTACATAGAATATAGCCAATACGATAACATATAAAGAACTAGTAAACGAACCAGCCTTTACAATAGCAATTACTGCCGCCAAAATGCACCATGCAGTAATATCATCTGCTGCTGCACAGGTAATAACAATTGCTCCCAATTTTGTCTTGTGAATTCCGCGTTCACGAACGATCCCTGCCAAAACAGGAAACGCAGTAATACTCATGGCAATTCCCAAAAACAATCCAAAAGAAATAAATTCAATTCCTTGGGGAGCAAAAGAATGATAAATAAAATATGCCAAGCTCACACCTAACGCAAAAGGAATAATAATACTAGCGTGGCTGATGACTACTGCATCATGAGCTTTGTTTCTAAGGGCTTTCAAATCGAGCTCCATACCAATGACATACATGAAAAGGATTAATCCGATTTGACTTAAAAACTGGAGATTTCCCAACGAATCCTTTGGAAACAGCGCCGCCGAAAATTCAGGAAAATACATCCCGATCAAAGAGGGGCCTAAAACAATACCAGCAATCATTTCACCCACTACAGTTGGCTGTCCAATTTTTCTGGAAACCCATCCAAAAAAACGAGCAACCAAAAGAATTGTTATAATTTGTGCCAAAAGAATAGCCAATGGATGTTGCAAATTGTGAATCATCGACGTTTTAAAATCATTCCAATATCCATTTTCTATATGATGAGGAACAATATTTCGTCCAGCTTCCAGCATTTTCCCTTTAAGAATAATCCAATAGATTAATCCGGAAAAACCACCTATAATAGTCAAATAAAAAAAAGAATTTTTGATACTCTTCATATAGCACTCTTTTAAATTAAGTTAAATTTTCATGCAAATATGAGAACTGATTTTTGAGGGATAAAACTTATTCGAGTCAAATTTTAAGCGAATGTAACAAGACAGCAAAACTTTGTAATAAGTTAGATTTTCACTTTTGCCAAAAAATCTTGACGGTAGATATCACTCAAAACCAACACGGTTTGTTTGCCGTTTTTTTCATGAAAAGAGAGTGTAATCTCATTGTGATTGAAATACTGCACCGCCTTTAATGCAATAATTTCTTTTTTATTAATTCTGCAAAAATCGGATTTACGAAGCTGATTTAATAACGATCCAAAATTGATGTTTTTAAGAATTAAAAGACTGCCGTCAGCCAAAAACACTTCCTTATCCCGGCTATCAACAGCTGCTGTTTTGATATATTGAATCTGGTCAAAATAAAGCAGTGCCTTTCCTTTATCGGTATTTAAATGAATGAATTTCTTAGAGTTGTCAAGCTTTTGAAATCGCTCCAAAGCTTTGGAAACAGCTTTTTCCAAACGCTCTTTGGTAACGGGTTTGGTGACATAATCCACAGCATTTATATCGAATGCTTCGGCGGCGTAATTTTTGTAGGCAGTGGTAAAAATCACTAATTTATCTTTTAACAAATTAGCTAAAGTCAACCCGTCGATCCCCGGCATTTCGATATCTGAAATACACAAATCAAAATCGAGATTGGGAACATCCTCTAGTAATTTCTGGGGATCATTAAATGCTTTTACGATTTCTAATTCTGGAATTTGCTCACAAAGCATTTTCAGGTAAGTCAAACCCGGCAATTCATCGTCAAGTAGTAAACATTTGATTTTTGTATTCAAGCAGATTGATTTTTAAATGCGCAACATAAATATCATTTTCGACAAATTTATCCAATTTGAACTGATTTTTGTATATAATTTTCAGTCGTTGTTCCAATGTAGATGCTCCAATTCCACTTCTTTCTTTTTTTAAGGCTTTTTTCTCCGAAATTTTATTGGAAACCGTCAAATAGAAACAATTGTCCTTAAATTCAAATAGTATAGAAATAAAGGCATCGGCACTTTGCAAATCGGCATGCTTAAAAGCATTTTCAATTAAATCAATCGAAATCAACGGTGCCAAAAGATTCTGTTCATATAGTTTTTCACCCTCTTTAATCTTCGTTTTTACTTTCAATTCAAAAAGAGGACTCACTTTAATTTTGTTAATTTCAACCAGATTTAATGCAAACTGAATTTCTTCTTTTGGGGAAACAAACTTTTTTTGGCTTTCATACAAAATATAATCCAAAACATTCGCCAATTTATCCAAAGCAAAATAGGTTTGGTACGCATGCGATTGAATCGAATTGAGAATATTCTTGAAAAGATGAGGATTTAGTTTGGATTCCAATGTTTCCAACTGCAGATTATTCACTTTCATTTCAAGTAAATCAAATTTCTCTTCAACACTTTTTTTGGCTTTCCCGGATTGAATCAATCGGTAAACAAGATAACTAAGCACCACGATAAATGCCAGAATAATTACCAGCAACGCATATATAATGCTATTGTTTTCTTGTGTATTACCCATTTTATATTTGATTTGAAATAATTTAAAAGCCTATTTACTTTTAATGAGCCGATACAAATTTCAACCCGATTATAGACGATATCAAAGTAAACAAGAAGAAGAGTCTCCAGAAAGTAGCAGGCTCTTTGAATACAAAAATACCAACCAAAACAGTTCCAACGGCTCCAACTCCTGTCCATACTGCATAAGCCGTACCAATTGGCAAGGTTTGGGTCGCTTTGTATAATAAAGCCATGCTAATTGAAAGAGCTACAAAAAAACCAACCATCCATAAAGTCGAGGTCATTCCCGAAGTCTCTTTGGCTTTGCCCAAACATGTTGCAAAACCTACTTCAAAAAAACCGGCTATAATAAGTAAAATCCAATTCATAATTTAAGGTTTAATAATTAATACCGATGGCACTCCGCTTAACCAAACTGGACGAGTATCCAATAAGTCTTTCCAGCTCTCCAAACTTACAATCATTAAATCCTGTTCGATTAAAAACTCGTTTTCAAGAAGAGATTCAGTATCCAGAATAACATTGTTTGGAAACTTTTGTTTTAAAGAACCGAGAGCACTTGCAATTACGAAATTCGATTGCATATGACCATTAATGTCCAAAAAGGAGACAATAGCATTATTATTAAAAATTATTTTTTGGGCATAATCAATCAAAAAAGAATCTTCGGATCCGTATATCGGAACAAAAACCTGATTCACTTCTTTCAAATCTTTGTCAATCAAAACCCCTAAAGGCATTTTGACTCTCAAAACAATTTGTCGTGTTCTTTCATCAAATGGTGAATTCACGAACAAGCCTTCTTTACCCGTAAATTTATCCAACAACCTTTCAGGATTAATGATTCGGGAAGTAAATCCAATTACTTTACCTAGTAAAGTACCTTCAAATATGGATTTCCCCAATCCAACCAATAACAAATCGTACTCTCCTTGATTGGCAATATCAATTATTTCTGTATCAATATCAATTGTCGCTTTGAAAATAGTAGTGATTTCTTGTTTCAAAACAACTGCTTCTTTCATTATCGGATTAAAGCTGCTTTTCTCTTTATCTTCCATGTTGAAAGTATGCATTTCATCACTCAAGGACAAATGCAATGCCGTAATAGAAGAGGTTTCTTTTTGTTTTTTTACCAAGCTATTTGCCAATCGCAACAACGATTTTCCTTTTTCATTATTCCCAAAAGAAATCAAAACTCTGTACTTGTTGTGATTTACTTCTTCATCATGATCAACAATATCACTGGTTTTAAAAATGTAATTGATTAAATCCAATGCTGGTCCTGTCATGAAAGTCGTCACCAAAGCCATGATTACCATCATCGTAAATACTTCGGAAGTAAGAACGCCAAGAGCGAGTCCAATATTCAGTACAATCAATTCCATCAAACCCCTTGTATTCATCAAAGCTCCAATGACAAGACTATTTCTCCAGCTTTGCCCAACGAATTTTGCTGCCAAAGCGCTTCCAAAAAACTTACCCACTACGGCTACAAGAATGATAAAACCTGTTACTTTCCATAAATAAGGCTCGTTTAACAAACCTATTTCGGTACGCAAACCTGTGAATACAAAGAACAAAGGCAATAACAATATTACGGATACATCTTCGACTTTTGAAATAAAAACAGTTCTGAATTTAGGGACATCAGGCATAATGGCACCCATCATAAAAGCGCCAAACAAAGCGTGAATCCCAACTAATTCTGTTGCATAGGAAGATATAATCAATATCAAAAAGAAAATAGCGACAACGGGTTTACTCAAACTGTCTTTGGATCCATACAAATCTCCGATTCGTTTCAAGAAGGGCTTTACCAGATAGATCATCACTACCACATAAAGTGCCGCCAATAAAATAATATACATCGAACTTTCAAAAGTTCCGGCTTTTACAATTGCAATTACTACAGCCAATAAACACCAAGCCGTAATATCATCGGCAGCGGCACAGGTGATTGCAATAGCACCTAATTTAGTTTTATGCATGCCTCTTTCCTGGACAATTCGTGCCAAAACCGGAAAGGCAGTTATACTCATTGCAATTCCCATAAACAAACTAAAGGAAAGAAATTTAACTCCCTCTGGAGCAAAACGATCGTAAACAAAATAGGCTAGTCCAATTCCTAATGCAAACGGAATAACAATACTCGCATGACTGATAACGATAGCTTCTTTAGCCCTGTTTTTTAACACCTTGATATCGAGTTCCATTCCAATTACGAACATAAAAAGTATCAACCCTATTTGACTCAAAAACTTTAAGTTTTCTAAGGAATTGGCAGGGAAAAGTGCATGGAAAAATTCAGGGAAATACAAACCTAATAAGGAGGGACCTAATGCAATTCCGGCAATAATCTCTCCAATTACAGAAGGTTGTCCAATTTTTTTGAAAAACCAACCAAAAAGGCGGGCAACAAGGATAATCATTATAATTTGTGCCAACAAAATCGCCAAAGGATCTTGCACGTTATGAATCATTGAAGTAAGAAAATCGTCCCAGGAACTGACACTTGACTCTTTATGAATTATAGTTTTATTCCCCTCAAGATGCTTGCCTTCTTTTATAATCCAATACATTAAAGCGGTAAAACCTCCTGTAACTCCTAAATAAAATATAGTATTCTTGTACTTTTTCATACCAATATCAATGCGCAAATTAATTTTATAAAACAAAGATGAGAAAAACTAACCTATTAATTATAAAACATAGAAAAATAGTAACTAAAATTTAATTCTGCCGATAACCTGCGCTCAAAAAAGAAAAAATAACTTTACCAATAAGGAAGGCTTTATTTCTAAAGGTTTACTAAATTTGCACCTTTAAAAATTTGAAGATGAAAAAATGGTTAAGCTTAGGATTTTGGGAATTAATTGCCAGAGTTGTAATCAGAAACAAGACACTAATGCTATCGTTAATTGCGTTAGTCACAGTGCTTTTGGCAATGCAATGGAAAAACATCCATTTCACCCATACAGAAGCTAATCTACTACCTGCCGACAATATTGTCAATATCGAATACAATGCTTTTTTGAATAAATTTGGTGAGGAAGGCAACTTGATTGTCATTGGCGTAAAAAACAACGCTATTTTCACTCCAAAAGTTTATGCGTCATGGGTAAAATTGATGAATACCATAAAATCAAACAAAGATGTTGATTTGGTTATTTCATTGAATGACATGAAAAAACTGCAAAAAAATGAAACCGAGGAAAAATTCGAATTGGTTCCGTTTATTGACCAAAGCAAAACCCAAGATAAAGAATATCTACAAAAAATTAAACACGACCTTTTTAACAACTTGCCTTTTTACGAAGGATTACTTTTCAATAAAAAATCTGGAAGCATCCGCTCTGCAATTTATCTCGACAAAAAAATTGTAAACACCATTGAGCGAAAAGATTATGTGCTATACAAACTGATTCCGGCAATAAAAGTATTCGAAAAAGAAACCAACATTAAACTTCGTGTTTCTGGAATGCCCTACATACGAACGCTGAATGCGCAAACCATCCTAAATGAAATTGGACTTTTCATTGGAGCTGCTTTATTCATAACCTCACTATTGTTCTTTTACTTTTTTAGAAGTTTTAGAGCCACGATGATTTCGCTTTTCATTGTAATCATTAGTGTAATGTGGTCTTTTGGGATTTTGGGATTATTAAATTATGAGATTACGGTACTAACCGCAATGGTACCAACGTTGATGATTGTAATTGGAATTCCAAACTGCATTTTCCTGACCAACAAATACCATCAAGAATACAAAATTCACGGAAACAAAGCCAAAGCCATACAGCGTGTAACCACCAAAGTAGGAATGGCGATGTTGATGACCAATGTCACAACTGCGATTGGATTTTTCACTTTCATCACTTCCAATAACAAACTGCTCATCGAGTTCGGGAATGTAACTTCCATCAACATTTTGATGCTGTTCATACTCTGCATTATTGCTATTCCAATTTTACACAGTTATATACCAGCTCCAAAAGAAAGACATTTAGAGCATTTGGATCGTAATTCCATCAAGCTTTTTATGGATTGGATTCTGAGAAACGTAAAATATAACCGTTTCTCTATTTATGCAGTAGCTATCAGTCTTTTGGTCATCAGCATCATAGGAATCTATAAACTGCGTATTTCTGGAAGTTTAATCGAAGACATGCCCAAGAAAGAAGAATTCTTCAAGGATATTATTTTTTTCGAAAAAGAGTTTGACGGAGTGATGCCATTAGAAATAATGATTGACACCAAACGCAAAAAAGGAATCATGAAATTATCTACTTTGAAGAAAATGGATGAACTTCAAAAAACAATTGAAGAAATTCCAGAACTTTCAAAACCGATTTCTATTGTCAATCTGGTTAAATATTCCAAACAGGCTTATTACAACGGTAATCCTGATTATTATGAGTTGCCTACTTCACAGGAGCAAGCCTTTATTTTGTCCTACGCCAAAAACGCTACAAAGAATTCCAAAGAGA
The DNA here is from genome assembly GCF_031456055.1 of Flavobacterium granuli. GTDB lineage: Bacteria > Bacteroidota > Bacteroidia > Flavobacteriales > Flavobacteriaceae > Flavobacterium > Flavobacterium granuli_A. The sequence continues at coordinate 319,278 of NZ_JAVDTX010000004.1, read as the reverse complement.
ATTTGATGAAGAGTTATGTTGACAATGAGGGACAAGTGGCTAGAATTACCACGTTTATGCGTGATGAAAGTGGTGGTAGAATCCCAATAATTGAAGCCGAAATACGCAGAAAAGCAGACATACTTTTTCCACCTGACAAATACAATGTCATTATTACGGGAAAAGCCTTAGTTTTCCAAAAAGGAACTGGATATTTACTTGACAATTTACTTTCTTCTTTGGTGTTTGCCTTTTTCTTGACAGCGCTTTTGATTGCATTTATGTTTCGCTCTTTCAAAATGGTGTTGGTTTCGATAATTCCAAACCTCTTGCCTTTGCTACTTACTGCAGGAATCATGGGCTTTCTGGACATTCCATTAAAACCATCAACAATTTTGGTTTTCGGTATCGCATTTGGTCTTTCGGTCGATGACACGGTTCGGTTCTTGGCTCAATACCGGGAAGAGTTAAAGAAAAACGACTGGAAAATAAAGAAATCCGTATATGCAACCTTCAGCGAATCAGGGCTGAGTATGTTTTACACTTCGATTGTTTTGTTCTTCGGATTCTCTGTATTTATGCTTTCAAGTTTTGGGGGAACTATTGCCCTTGGAGGATTGATTTCATTAACTTTATTATTCGGAATGTTATCCAATTTGATGTTACTTCCAGCATTGGTATTGACATTAAACAAAACAATTGCCAACGAACAGGAATTTATCGAACCTAAAATTGAAGTTCTTGAATTCACCGACGAAGAAATTGATAATTTTGAAAAAAAATCAGAGTAAACATATAGCTATAGAGCAATGTTCTTAAACTATCAAAGCTACATCCGTAAAAAGATGTAGCTTTTTATTTTAAACCAACTTTAATTCGCCAAATTCCTAAATCATCCCGAAATTCTAGTCCTGATAACCCAATTGCTCACGCAATTATCTTTTCCTTTTTTCTTCAAAAAGTAAAAGATATAGAGGATAGCAGGAAATTGCTCCTTAATACACTATATCTCACAATGACAATTTCAAACAAATCCTTTATATTTGCATCTAGATTAAAACACTGATTTTTGTTTTGATCTAAATTTAAAATCTAAAATTAAAATGAGACACACAAAAGTTAAAGACTTACTAAACAGTACAACGACGTTACAGGAAATTAATGCAAAAGGTTGGGTTAGAACTTTTAGGAATAATCAGTTTATTGCTTTAAATGATGGTTCTACCATTAATAATATACAATGTGTTGTCGATTTTGAGAACACTCCGGACGAAACTTTGAAGAGAATTACAACTGGAGCCGCAGTATCGGTAACCGGAAGTTTAGTGGAGAGCAAAGGTGCAGGACAAAAATATGAGATTCAGGTAAACAAACTGGAAATCCTTGGCGACTCGGATGCCGAGAAATTCCCAATGCAACCAAAGAAACATTCCTTGGAATTCTTGCGTGAAAATGCACATTTGCGTGTACGTACGAATGCTTTTGGAGCAATTATGCGTGTGCGTTCGGTTTTGTCATTTGCGGTACACAGCTATTTTCAACAAAAAGGTTTTGTTTACGTAAATACACCAATCATAACAGGAGCTGATGCAGAAGGTGCCGGTGAAATGTTCCAAGTGACTTCATTGCCATTGGACAATTTACCAAAAACAGAAGAAGGCAATATTGACTATAAAAAAGATTTCTTCGGGAAACATACGAACTTAACGGTTTCCGGACAATTGGAAGGAGAAACTTTCGCAATGGCTTTGGGACAGATTTATACTTTTGGACCAACATTTAGAGCTGAAAACTCCAATACTTCACGCCATTTGGCTGAATTTTGGATGATTGAACCAGAGGTGGCTTTCAATGATTTGAATGACAATATGGATCTTGCCGAAGATTTTATTAAATATGTAGTGAAATACGCGGTTGACAATTGCGGTGATGATTTAAAATTCTTGGAAGGTCGTTTGATCGAAGAAGAAAAATCAAAACCACAGGCTGACAGAAGCGAAATGCCTTTATTGGAAAAATTAGGTTTTGTTATGAATAACGATTTCAAACGTGTTTCATATACTGAAGCAGTTGATATCCTAAGAGATTCCACTCCAAACAAAAAGAAAAAATTTCAATATATCATTAACGAATGGGGAGCTGATTTACAATCAGAACACGAGCGTTATTTGGTGGAGAAACACTTTAAATGTCCGGTAATCTTGTTTGATTACCCAGCAAATATCAAAGCATTTTATATGCGTTTGAACGAAGATGGAAAAACAGTTCGCGCGATGGATATCCTTTTCCCTGGAATTGGAGAAATCGTGGGAGGTTCTCAAAGAGAAGAGCGTTTTGATGTTTTGGTAGAAAAAATGAAAGCCTTAGGAATTGACGAAGAAGAATTATGGTGGTACTTGGATACTAGAAGATTCGGTTCTGCAGTTCACTCTGGTTTTGGACTTGGATTCGAAAGATTGGTACTTTTTGTAACAGGAATGACAAACATACGTGACGTAATTCCCTTTCCAAGAACACCACAGAATGCTGAATTTTAAAAATTTGTTTCAAGTTTTAAGTTTCAGGTTTCAAGTTGATAGACGTTGTCAACTTGAAACCTGAAACCTGAAACCTTAAACTTTTTAAACAATAAATAAATGCTAAAGCAATTTTTAAATTTAAAAATATCACAGAAATTATCTCCACAACAAATCCAGTTGATGAAGTTAATTCAGTTGCCGACGCAAGCATTTGAGCAAAGATTGTTGGAAGAAATGAATGAGAATCCTGCTCTTGAATCTGGAAAAGAGGAGGACAATTATGAAAAAGACGAATACGACAACGAAGAATATGACGACTACGACGATTCGGAAGCAGACAGAGTAGAAGCCGAAGATATCAACATAGACGAATACCTAAACGACGAAACCCCCGATTACAAAACGCAGGCCAACAATTACAGCGATGACGATGAAACCAAAGAAACGCCATTTGCTGCAACGATAAGTTTTCATCAAGACCTCATCAATCAATTGAACACTTTCATTCTGAATGATGAAGAACGTGATATTGCAGAATTTTTGGTAGGGAGCATTGACGACATGGGATATATCCGAAGAAGCGTTGCTGACTTAGTCGACGACATGGCATTCACCCAAGGACTTTACACTACCGAAAAACAAGTTGAATCCATTTTGCATATCATTCACGAACTCGAGCCAACAGGCGTTGGAGCCAGAGATTTACAGGAATGTTTATTGTTACAGCTAAAGCATAAAACCCCAACTGAATCGGTTGAATTGGCAACAAACATCATCGAACAACAATTTGATTCTTTCGTGAGAAAGCATTATGACAAATTGATTCAGAAATTTAGCATTTCCAATGAACAGCTTAGAAATGCCATCCACGAAATTGAAAGACTAAATCCAAAACCTGGAGGGTCTTTTTCCGGAAACAACAAAATCACCGAAAACGTAGTTCCAGATTTCACCATTCGAATTGTTGATGGAGATTTAGAACTTACATTGAATGGCAGAAATGCCCCTTCCCTGCACGTTTCCAAAGATTATCAGGAAATGATGCAGACCTACAAAGAATCGAAGGACAAATCGCATTCGCAAAAAGATGCAGTACAGTTTATCAAACAAAAACTGGATTCGGCCAAATGGTTTATAGATGCAATCAAGCAGCGCCAAGACACTTTGTACGTGACGATGAACGCCATAATGCATTATCAAAAAGATTATCTGCTTGAGGGTGATGAAACGCGATTGAAACCGATGATCCTAAAAGACATTGCCGATATGGTCGGACTTGACATATCAACAGTTTCCAGAGTCGCAAACAGTAAATATGTAGAAACTCCTTATGGCACAAAGCTGATAAAAGAATTCTTTTCGGAAGCGATGAAAAATGATCAAGGAGAAGAAGTCTCAACAATTGAAATCAAAAGAATCCTGCAAAATACCATCGAAGAAGAAGATAAAAAAAATCCACTTCCCGATGATCTTTTGGCTGAAATTCTCAAAGAAAAAGGATATCCAATCGCACGAAGAACGATTGCAAAATACCGCGAACAATTGGAAATTCCTGTTGCCCGTATGAGAAAAAAATTATAAACACCGTTTTGATCTTTAACACCCCTCAAATCTCTTTTTGAAATTGAAAAAGATACTCTCCATATTTTCCTATATATTCCACCCGCTTTTCACACCGATACAAGCTTGTTTTTTCTATTTTTTATTCCATATTGCAGATTACACAGTAGAACAGATTAGCACGTTTTTTTTGCAAATTTCAATCATAACCATTGCTACTCCAATGGCGCTGTATTATTTATTACGTTATACAGGCAAAGTAGATTCCATAATGATTTCAGACATGGAACAACGCAAAATACCTTTAATCTTTCAAAGCTTTTTAATCATATTATTGCTAAGAAAAACCATCTCATTAGAATATTACCCTGAATTGCATTTTTTCTTCTTAGGCGCTCTATTTAGCACTTTGTTTGCACTTGGATTATTATACACTAAAACCAAAGCAAGTTTACACATGCTCGCAATTTCAGCATTGACGGTATTTGTTTTCGGATTGAATATTCATTTACAAATGGGTAATATATACATCGTCCCTTTTTTATTGCTAATGAATGGATTTGTAGCTTCTTCGCGTTTGGTAATGCAGGCGCATACTCCAAAGGAATTGATCATAGGATTATTGCTGGGCAGTATTCCACAGTTAGCTTTCCTTTTTCTCTGGTTATAAAATATAAAAGACAAGCCCTATACTCAACGCGTTCATTTTAATAGGCGAAGAATCGATTTGAGCAGACGATTTAAAAAAAGAATTTATGTTATAATATACTTGCAGATTAAAAGCACTGTAGCCAATTGAAAGGTATGCTCCGTAAAGAAAGTCTTCAAAATCTTTATTGTTTTTAATGACAATTTTTTCATTTCCATCCTCAAAAACCGATTTATCAAGCAACAAATAACTGACTTTAAAACCGCCATAAATCCTAAAAAACTGAAACTCCACAGGAGTTGAATTACGCCATCTAAACTCAATTGGAAGTTCAACTCGGAATTGTTCGAATCTACTTTTATCATATTTTACATTAGATGGTACCACTCCATAAATTGGATTTTGGCTAGTTCCTGTAATAGCCATATTTTGTAAATAGTTATTGAACGAAAGTCCAATTCCAGGCGCTATTGCAAAAGTCCTTTTTTCGTTTATTGGCATATCCCTAAGAAATCCCGCGGAAAAACCAAAAGATATTTTTTCCTGAGACACCCCTGATGGCTTTTCTATAAGCAAATTGTAGTTAATACCAGCATAAAACTGATCCTCTCTGTAAAGACTGTCAATTTTGACATGCAAAGTATCAATTGAAAACGTATCCTCTTGAGAATATCCTCTGAAAAATGATAAAAAAAGAAAAAAGCCAAGAAATAATCGCATCATTTTTTTGTGAGTTAAATTGAGAGTTACAGCACTTATAACTTGCTAAAACCTATTACTTACCAATTATTGTTACAAATATAAGATTTTGGTAGTTTGATAATACTTTAAATATAAATTAAACTTCGAAGCAGGCAATCAAATAAAAATCATTCAAAATATCAGAAAAAAGTATTACTTATTAATTAAAACATATATTTTTACTATTTACATACATAAACAATCCAAAACAAACATTTACAGTACTTTAAAAAATAGATAAAAATGCAAATAGGAATTATAGGACTTGGGAAAATGGGATTTAATTTGGCTTTAAATCTAAACCGAAATCAATACGAAGTTATTGCTCACGATGTGAATTCTTCTTTCGTCCAGAATATCGCAAAAGAAGGAATAAAAACAGCAACGACTGTCGAAGGATTATGCCAAAAGCTACAAAATCGAAAAGTAATCTGGCTAATGGTTCCCGCAGGAGAAATTGTCGATCAAGTAATAACTTCCCTACTTCCTTTTTTAAATAAAAATGACATTATCATTGATGGCGGAAACTCTAATTATAAAGATTCAAAAAGAAGATATATCCAACTAAAAGAACTTGGTTTTGACTTTCTGGATTGTGGTACTTCTGGCGGTACTTCTGGAGCTTTAAATGGCGCTTGCACAATGATTGGTGGAGATGCTCCTGTTTTTGAATATGTTTCGAATGTTTTTCAAGCAATTTCAGTTCCAAATGGTTGGCTCTATACTGGAGAGGCTGGTAGCGGTCATTTTACAAAAATGGTTCATAACGGAATAGAATACGGAATGATGCAATCCATAGCCGAAGGATTTGAAGTATTTGAACATTCCGAGTACGACATAAATTTCGAAAAAACAGCTAAACTTTTCAATCACGGTTCTGTGGTTCGCAGTTGGCTTATGGAACTTACCGAAAATGCTTTTTCTAAAGATCCTAAACTAGACAGTATAAAAGGCATTATGCATTCTTCTGGCGAAGGAAAATGGACATTAGAAACTGCATTGGACCTTGGCGTACCTACTCCGGTAATTGCTCTTTCGATAATGATGCGATACCGTTCTCAAATGCAAGATACTTTTTCCGGAAAAGTGGTGGCTGCACTTCGTAACGAGTTCGGAGGTCATGCTGTAGAGAAAAACGAGTAAATTGTATCGAATTATTCCATTTGAATTTTAATCTAAAAGAAACATATGTCAATATTGATTTTAATTATAAGCATTGTATTGTTACTGGTTCTAATTTCCGTAATCAAACTCAATGCTTTTATTGCATTAATCATTACCGCTCTTTTTGTTGGAATTACAAAAGGAATGCCTTTTCCCGAAATCATAAACTCATTGCAACAAGGCATTGGCAGCACACTCGGTTCTTTAATTTTAATTCTGGCCTTTGGAGTAATTCTGGGTAATTTATTATCAACTAGTGGAGCGGCACAGCGAATAAGTTCCGTAATGACTAAGTTATTTGGTGCAAAACACATTAAATGGGCGATGGCTATAACTGGTTTTGCCGTTGGTATTTCCATGTTTTACAATGCGGGTTTTATCATCTTGATTCCAATGGTGTTTGCTGTCAGCACTAATACTAAACAACCGCTTATCTATTTGGGTATTGCTATGGCATCGGCACTGTCGATTACACATGGATTTTTGCCTCCGCATCCTGGACCAACTGCCATTGCGGTAATTTTTAAAGCCAATATTGGTAAAACCTTACTTTATGGATTAATAGTAGCGATTCCTGCCTTACTCATTGCCGGAATCCTATTCCCAGAGTTTATTAAAAAAATCAGCGCAAATCCACCTAAGGGTTTATTCGAAAGTAAAACATTTCAAGAATCCGAACTTCCTTCTTTTACCATAAGTATCGTTTCCGCTTTGATTCCTATTTTGCTAATGGCTTTGGCAACCATAACCGAATTAACATTAGCCGAAAATAATTCTATCCGAATCATTCTTGGATATATCGGAAATCCAACAATAGCTCTGCTAATTGCCGTCCTGTTTGTCTTTGTGTTTTTAGGAATAAAGAGAGGTCAAAAAATGCAGGACATCATGGACAAATCAAGCACTGCACTTGCATCGGTAACTATGATTATTTTAATTATTGCGTCAGGAGGTGCTTTCAAACAAGTACTGATTGACAGTGGCATTGGAACTGATTTAGCTGTATTCTTCGAAAAATCTACACTTTCGCCTTTAGTATTAGGATGGCTAATTGCTACAATTATTCGAATAGCAATAGGCTCGGCAACAGTAGCAGGACTAACAGCTGCAGGAATAGTTCAACCTTTGGTAGCAAGTTCAGGCATCAGTCCAGAATTGATGGTGCTTTCTATCGGAGCAGGAAGTTTGATGTGTTCTCATGTAAACGACACAGGGTTTTGGATGTTCAAAGAATATTTTGGCATTAGCCTAAAAGATACTTTCAAAACATGGACAGTGATGGAAACAATAATAGGAATTATGGGATTGATTGGCGTTTTAATTCTAAATCAATTTGTAACTGCATAAAAGATGGAAAAAACACACATAGGAATCGATATTGGCACAACGGCTACAAAAGCAATTTGTTTCGACGCAAACGGAAACGTATTGCATCAAATCACCAAAGAATACCCAATGTACCATTCTGAAGAAAATTGGAGCACTCAAAAACCGAATGAAATTTTAGATTCTGTTTTAGCCTGTATTAAGGAAATAACAAAAGACACACAACCCGAATTCATTAGTTTTAGTGCTGCTATGCAAAGTATTCTTATCATAAATGAAGATGGTTTCCCCATAAGCGATGCATTACTTTGGGCTGACAACAGAGCTACTTCAATTGCCTCAGCGTTAAAAAATTCTGATTTTGGATCTATTTTTTATCAAAAAACAGGTATTCCTATTCATCCTTTTTCTCCAATGACGAAATTGATTTGGTTAAAAGAAAACGAACCTAGTTTATTCAACAATGCCTTTAAATTTATTAGCCTCAAAGAATATATTTGGCATAAACTCACTGGAGAATATGCCACAGATACCTCGATGGCATCTGGTACTGGAATAATGAACATCCACACTTTGAAATGGGACGAAACTATTCTTAATTATTTAAATATAAAGGAGAATCAACTTTCGAAAATTGTACCATCAACACATAAATCCAAAGGAATTAATGATGAATTCTTATACATACTTGGAGGCGGAGATGGTCCATTGGCTAATCTAGGAACTGGCTCAATGGAAAAAAATCGAATTGCTTTATCTATAGGAACTAGTGGAGCTGTTCGAATCCCCATAAACGAGCCTTACATTGATTCTGAAATGCGAACGCAATGTTATCATTTAATAGACAATCAATACTTAAAACTAGGTGCGGTAAATAATGGAGCTATTATTTTGCAATGGCTAAAAGAATCTCTTTTAAAAACAAATGAATCGTATGAAAGCCTTTTAGAACAAGCAAAAGAAATTCCAGCAGGTTCGGATGGTTTGCTTTTTGTTCCGTATTTACTTGGAGAGAGAGCTCCAATTTGGGACGCTGAGGCACAAGGAACCTTACTGGGAATTAAAATTACCCATCATAAAGCTCATTTTATCAGAGCGACTCTTGAAGGCATTCTTTTTGGATTGTTCAGTGTTGTCGAAATTTTACTTCCAGATCCCAAAATAAGAAAAGAAACTACTGTGATGGTTAGTGGTGGTTTTGGAAAAAGTGAATTATGGCTGCAAATGGTAGCCGACATTTTCCAAATGAAGGTAGTTGTTTCCGAAACCATTGAAGGAGCTGCTTGGGGAGCAGTTTTAATAGGTTTTAAAGCTATTGGAAATACAAATTCTTTCGAAAATAAAACAGAGGCAAGTTTTTACCCAAATCCAAATCACAGATTGATTTATGAAAAAGCCTTTGAGAAATTCAAAAAGGTCTATCCTTTATTAAAAGACATCTAAATATAATAGATCATTAACTAAAAAAGGTAAAATTTTAAGTTCTATCCACTTTTATTTTAAATCAAATAATTATTTAAGCGTTATCATATTTTCATTTGCACCCTGATCAGTTTTTTTTATTTTCAATAAATAGGTGCCTTCCTTAATCTCAGTAATATCAATATTATTTTTAGTTCCTGAAAAGACTTTTAGCCCCTGAGTAGAATAGATTTCTGAAGATTTAATTACAGTTGTCTCAACTGACTCAGACAATACCATTTTCTGTTTAACAGAATTATCTGTGTTAGCAGACTGTAGCGTTTTATTATCAACTGTCTTTTTAACTTTAGTCCCTACAAAAGCCCGATTATTAACTAAAGTAGTTTCCTTTTTAGCGACCTTTTTAATGGCTGAATCAGTAAAAACCAAATCATTTACCTTACCTAAATTTCTATTATACAATCCTGTAATCTCGACTTCTGACAAAGCAACATCATATATTTGCAAATCATCAATATCAGCATTAATACTAACAAACTTTCCCATTTTTCCTATTGAAAAAACGATTCCAGAAGTCAATTTTCTTGGGCTTTCTACTGATTTAATTAACAAACCATCTCTATAAATCTTTGAAATGAGCCCGTCATAAGTAACTATATAATTATACCATATATTCGGCGCAATTGTAGTAGTTGCAATGAGATCATTATTAGCCCCATACCCAGCAAGATTTATATCCGAATTTGCAGTTGTTGTACTTTGCTGCAACAAACCATAATATCGAGCATTATAAGAAGAACCATAGCCCCAAATATAATTTGTAGCAGTAACATCATTGTATTTAACCCAAATAGAAACTGTTCTTGACGAATTGCCTACAGGCAAATTAAGCGCAGTCATTTCAAAGGTGCTATTAACCACACGTATTGCACCATTTACAACACCTTTCCTATCATTTACAAATTTAGCATCTCCTGTAAATGAAATATCATTCTTAGTGTTTCTAAATGTTCCGTCAAAATTAAATTCCAAAATTGGTGCTTGAGCATTAGCTAAAAAAGAAAGCAACAAGACAACTGTAAAAAGTAATATTTTTTTCATAATAATTAATAATTCGACTGCAAAACTAAATGTTAAAAAACAAACTAAATAGCCCATTCGGACATATTGATTATTATTTATATACAATTATATTTGAGCGAATTAATCATAAACATCAGCCAATTGTGAAAAAAAATCAAATTGAAATTTGAGAAAATTGTAAAAACGAATGACTAAAAGTGCAGTGATAGCAATAGGATTTTTTACTTTTGTCTAGTACAATTGTCTAATACTATTCGAGTGTATTTGCAAACTCTGAATGTAGAATTCTAAATTCTGAAGGCATGATTTTGAAACGTTTTTTAAAACTGGCTGTAAACTTACTGGGACTTTCATAACCCGTTACCGCGGCAATGTCTTGTATTTGGATATCCGCCTTTTTAAGCAATTGGATGGCCAACATCAGATTTTTCTCTTTATGATATTGCAGCAGTGAAAACCCGAATACGCTTTTGAAATTTGATTTCAGCTTTGTCGGCGACATACTCACGTCTGCAGCAATGCTTTCAAGCCCTACAAAAGGAAGATGCAAATTATTCAAAATCATTTTCTCCGCTTTGGCTATCTTGCAATAATCGAAATTGGATAAACTGCTATTTCTTTTAAGCTGATTCTTATCAAAAGAATGTTTAAAAAAAGTAGTAATCAATTTCAAACTATGCTTTTTTACATCTGCCGTATTAAAAACACCACTGTTTTCCTTATCTATAATTTGAGAAATCTCCTTAGCCAAATCATGAGCTTTGGGCGCGATGTCAAGCCATGTAAAAAAACCTGTCTCTTTATTCAAAAAATCATCTATGATTCCTTTTTTCAACCCTTTGCCAGAGAATATGTTCTCATCAGCCCATTTTTTATTAAAAACAAAATTGTAAAATTTACCGGTAGTTCTTTTGTAAAAATAAGTAGCCACCTCGGTATTGGGTTTGTAAAAAGTCCAACAGGTGCTCAACAAAACCACATTTTTTTTTGAGTTGGGATTTTTAAAAGGGAATTCGTATTCAAAAACAGAGAATGTCAAAAAATAATAATCACTTGATAAATCCTCGTTATAAATTGCTTTGGCTACAACATTTCTCTCAATATTTATTTGGGTTGCCAAAAGCCAAAAACCTTCATCAAGCTGGCGGTAACGCATTATTCCACTGCAAAACCTATTATTAGTAGCAACCGCGTTCTGCAAAACCTTGTACTCGTTTACAGGAATATTCTTCAGACTTTCGACCATTGCCATGGGAGAGTTTGAGATATAAGGCAACTCAAAAAAACCGTCCGTGTATAAAAACAAATACTTCTGAACTAACTCTTTCCATTTTGAAGTTGATGGCATAAAAAAACAAATAAATTATTATTGTCTAACAGAAATAAAAAGTGATTTTAATATCAACTTTTATTTACGGAACGATTATTTAATCTAAATAATTCATTGTTGGACAATACGGGATAATAACTAAATTGATTGAAATTTGACTCACAAAACTAAACGTTAAAAGACAAACAAAATAGACTATTTTAACATATTTTATATTTATTTCTAAGTCGCTATTTCTAAACGATTTGGAACTGAATCACATTCTTTTTTAAAAAAATTTCACCCCTTGAGATAACGATTTACAAAAAAGTCGTTATCTCAAGGGGTGAAATTTTGGGTTTTACCTCATCTTATTTTGTAGCAATACCTATTTGAGTTTTTAATTTCAGAAGTCAATAAAACACAAAACCTCGAAAATACAATGATTTTCGAGGTTTTAATACCTTTTGACATTTAAATCAGCAGAGAGGAAGGGATTTGTTTCACTCTCATGAAGCCTATATTTAGTAGGGATTTAGCAAAATAACATTCTAGGGTCTCGATTTTGAACCTCAAAAAAGCACTCCTTTTTTGACAAATCTTATTATACAAATATATGAAGTTTAATTGATTAACTAGTTCAAAAAATGAATTAGTTATGTTAGCTTACCCAATAATTAAAGGCTCTACTAGTTCATATTTTAAACTAGTAAATTGACAAAACTCGTCTATACTTACTAACTCATTTTCTTGCTTGTTAAGGTCAGTTCTGATTTTCTGAAGTATTCTGATACTTTGGCGATAACTTTTGCCTGTTATGCGCTGGATGTCTTTTGGGTAGATACACACTCTCTTTGGTTCGATTTTCATACACTATCTATGCTTTTGATTAGGCTTTGAGTAACTGATGATAGTAACCTTCTACTTGTGTAAAAATAGTGAATATTCTTATTGTTTTTACACTGATATATCCGTGACAATCAAGTCTATTTCTGCCATTTATACCATTGCCTGACATGCGGAACTCCCTCACCTTTTTTATCTAGTTTAATTGGCTAAAATTTGTTTCATAATCAATCGAAAGTGTTGCAACAGGATGATGATTGAAAGAGTTTTAAGTGAAAAAATAATCTAAAATTTTAGAAATTATGGCAAGACAGAAAGGCATAATTAAATTGAAAGGGACTATCGGAGATATTACCTTTTACAAAACAAAGGACGGTCATTTGGCCAGGGAAAAAGGAGGTATCGACGCGAGCCGAATTGCGAGCGATCCGGCGTTTCAGAGAACGCGAGAGAACGGCTCCGAATTCGGCAGAGCGGGAAAAGCCGGAAAAATGTTGAGAACGGCATTAAGAACTTTGCTTGTCAATTCCGCGGATGGCAGAATGGTCAGCCGATTGACTCAGGCTATGATTAAAGTTATCCAAGCGGATGCGACCAACGACAGGGGATTGCGTAACGTGATTGACGGGGAAGCGGAATTGCTTGCCGGTTTTGAATTCAATATTGGCGGGAAATTAGGGACTACCTTGTTTGCCCCGTTTGTTGGAGGTATTGAACGAGTTTCGGGTGACATCACAGTAGACATCGCTCCATTTGTTCCGTTGAACATGATTTCCGCTCCGAGGGGAACCACGCATTTTAAGATTATTTCGGCCGGTGCCGAGATTGATTTTGAGGCGGAAACCTTTACGGTTGCCAATTCGGAAACGGCGATTCTTCCTTGGGATGCGACCCCGACGGTCGCCATCAATCAAGTGAATGCGGTAACGCCAAACAGCACAAAACCATTGTTTTTGGCTTTGGGAGTGGAGTTTTACCAAGAGGTAAACGGAAAAATGTATTCGTTGAAGAACGGAGCATACAACCCCTTGTCATTGGTTCAGGTTAGCGGAGCGTAGGATGGTTTTGGTGTTGAACAGAACTTATTTTCCCGAAGGGACACAGGGAATTTTAGAATGGAACGGCACTTTAGTTTGTCATGCCATCGAGTTGCCCTGGTTGGATAACCAGCAACGATTTTCCTGCATCCCCGAGGGAGAATATGTTTTACGGAGGCGGTTTAGCCCAAAGTTTCAATGGCATTTGCATTTGAGAAATGTTCCAGGAAGAGATTTGATTTTAATCCATCCCGCCAATGACGCCAAAAGGGAATTATTGGGTTGCATCGCTCCCGTAACAAAACATACTGGAATTGGCAAGGGAAGTCTTTCCCGAAAAGCGATGGAAAAGCTGAAAGCTTTGGTTTATCAAGCTTTGGATCGCAATGAAGAAGTAAAATTAATTGTCCAATCAAATCCTTTGACTCCGCTCAGGACGACAAAGGCACAAAAACAAGTAGAAAAATTATGAATATAGTTCAAAGAGCAAAAGCGCCCACCCCGAAGTTTTTTAGGGTTTTGAGAAGTATTGGATTGGCTATGTTGGCCGTAAGCGGAAGTGTTATTGCAACTCCCGTCGCTTTGCCACTTGCGATTGTTACTGTTGCAGGATATGTTGCGGTAGCGGGTGGAGTTATTTCGGCGGTTAGCCAAATCACCGTTGACAATTCGTCAAGCTCGGTGCAGGCCAATAAAGAAATCCAAAATAAGGCACGAGATGGAGACTAATATATCCCTCCGAATTGGAACCGCATCAGGGACTTTGTTGAGTATTGTACCCAACATCCTTTCTGAAGATATTCTAAAAACGATTATCTTAGCGGTTGTAGGAGCAACAGTGAGTTTTACGGTTTCGCTTCTTTTAAAGTGGTTAACGAAAATTAAAAATAAATAATCCGGTTTTGATTGGTAACCTTTTCCGGAATATTAAGTAAGCCTGGTCGCGAGACCAGGCTTTTTTTTTGTATTTAATGTATTGGCGCTTGGCGAGGTTGGGGAATAAAGAAGCGAGATTTTTCGGTTAAGCACAAATTTTCAAAATACAAAACCATCTTTAAATACAGCCTAAAACCCCAATCTTGCCAAACGGTCGTTAGCTGATCGCCCTTTTATCCTTGGTTAATGTCAGTTTTTGATAGTCCCAATTTATCAATAAATATTTTATTTCTTAATTTGGCTCTTTGTAAAAGAGTAGTAAACTTTATAACTTCGGTATATATGTTACCATCTTTTCTGTTATCATCATATGCTACAACAATTTCAGAGGGTCTAAACCAATATCCTAAATGATAAGAATGTTCAAAACGAGTTACTCTTCCTCTTACGTCTCTATCTTCTATTGATTCGCCGATAAGATAACCATAAAACGAGGTGATTTGTAGCTCGTCAATGGTGTAATTTCTAATTAAATTTGCATAAAAATCAATTTGAGTTAAATGTTCCGAAGCATTAACATCAGGTGCTTTAAATTCGATTATTATACATTTTCCTTCCTCTGGAAATAATAAAATATCAGGCCTTTTTGTTAACCTATCTTCTCCTAAAGATTTCAGATATCGTTCTTCTTCTTCTGTAAATTTATCTTTAAATATTTTTTTCCCGTTTAGTTTAATATTTTTTAATTTACTCTCGGAGAAACCTTTGAAATAAATAGATTCCTCTGCTATAAGCCACAAGTCACTATTTTCTGAATCAGTAGAACTCTGTTGAAATATGAGATTATGCATTATATCCTCATCAATTCGCCCTCCATTTTTTACCTTATCAAGTTCTTTGTCAAGTATTTTTTGAAAAAGTTCAAGTACCAATTTTCTTCTAGCAACATAATGCGAGAGTGCATTTTTATTCTGTAAAGGAATTTTTTTTATAAGTTCTTTAACTTGGTTATTTAATTTCTCTGAATAATCTGGAGAATTAGTGTTCAAGGAATTTAAATCATCAATTTTCTCTTTTATCGAAGCATCTAATTTTGCAGATTTTTTTGCTTCAGCTTCATAAAATTTTTCTAAAATTCTACTTTCATTATCATTTATGGAAATACTAATACTTTTGGCAGTTTCGTCATCAAGTAAAAACATTTCCTTTAGTTTTTCAAATTCTTCTTGATGCTTTTCTTTAACTTTTTCAATTTCAGGATAAAGTTCTTTTATTTTACCATTTACCTTTTCTTGAATGTCCTCTAAAAAAATTACTTCGTTATTTGAAAATATGTTTTTTGAAAAAGATTCTTTACTAGGAATATTCAATATTCCCCTAACGTGAGTATCATTAGAATCTATATAATTACTTGAAACTAGAAATAAGTATTTATTCCCTTTAATATTATCATTTTTGGAAAGGTTTTCAAGACTTAAATATGATTCCTCTACAACTTCTCCTTTAGATACTAATTTAAGTTCGTTTTGCTTTAATATATTTTTAGGAATCTTAAAAGCATCTATAAAGAAAATCTCATTTTTATCAGCTAGTTCCAATGTTCCTTTGCTTGATTTCTTAAAATAATCTAGATTAATTGAATCTTTCTTATCTGTATTCGGAATGTCAAGTTTAGAAATAGTTTCATTACCAATTAATGTTGATTGCACATAAAATTCTATTTTAATTTTAGGTAATTTATTTCTATTGTAACATAAGTAATGGAAATATCGCTCAATTAATTTTTCTTTTAAAATTTTTTCGTTTAGTTCATTATATACTGCTATATTCTCAAGTAATGTACTAAAAAGAACAGTTGTTCCTGATTTTTTAATTTTACTTTCTGTACAAACTATATGTTTTACAATTGCATTATTTTTAATAAAAGGTTCTTTTTTTGAAATAATAAATTCCCTTTCATAGAAATTATCATTTTCTTCAAAAATACTTTTTACTATTGTTGAATCGAAATAATGAACATATTGTATCCTGCCTGAACCAAGATTTTTATAACCCTTCCTAATATCTCTATAATTATTAAATCTATTAAATTGTTCGTCATTAAATCCAATTCCATTATCGATCACTGATAAACTAGAAAAAATGTATTGGTCGGCAATTGTACTTTCTGTCGAATTGATTTTTATTGTAATTTCTCCTAGATTTTTAGGATTTACCTTTTGAGCGTCTTTAATTGCTTCAAGTGAATTTGTAAATGCTTCATAAATTGGTTGCAATGGTTTACCTGATTTTGTAATATCTCTACGCAAAATATCTTCCCAAAAAAGAGATTCAGAATTAATAAACTGGTTTTCTGTGTATTTCATATTATCTTAAACCAAAGTATTTTATAAATATAATTTTTAAGTGCTAATGTACAAAAAAATGTTAGTTGTGATTTTTCTTAAGATTCATTTGAATAATCAACAACTTGGTTTTGTTGATTTTTATTACGCATTCGCAGGGTGTCGGCTAACTTATTTATATATGTGACAAATCACAGAAAGCCACCGCAACCGGGACAGATTTATCTGACTCCAATCAGGATTGGTTAATATATGTAAATTAAGAAGAAATCTACATTAAAATAGGAAATTGGAATATGATAAAGCCTGGTTATGATTATTAGGATTTTATGTTTTTACCTCAACTGATTTTGTAGTAATGCCCATTTCAGTTTTTCAATCTGTTCTATCGTTTTTGAATAGTGGTTTTGAAGCGCTTCCAGTTGCTGGATTCGTTTGACAAAATCCAGGTGTTTTTGATGTTGCTTATAAGCTTTGTGAACCTCATCACGAAAACAGCTTTTAAAAGTGGTAATTCGAATAAAGGGAATTACGGAACCTATTTGAAATTGATGCCAAAAGTTAGCTTTCCAAAGGAAATAAGCGATCCAATATAGGTTTTCAGTTTCTTCTTCGGTTTTTACGGTGATCAGAAAGCAATTTGGACAGCTTTCTTTTAGGGGTTTACCTGCGTTTTTTCCTTTGCTTAAAATAAAAAAGTGTGGTTGAGTAATTGGTCTTTGAGACTGGTGTGTCAATACATTGTGAAAAGTCATAATTATGGATTTAAAATTATGCTTTTACTCGCTTTTCAAGCTTCGCCTATACATTTGAAAAGAAAAAAAGAAAAAAAAGAAAGTCGAATATCTAGTGGAGGTTTCAAAAGAAGTCAAGTTTTTTTGAAAAAATACTACCCGACTCGAGTATGCAGTATTTCCTTTTTAGTGATCAATCACAATGAAGGTCTTGAGAAATACAAAACGAGGGTGGAGATTTTATCAAAAACCCGCAGGGCTTGAACTTTACTTTTTGAAACCGGAACTTAGCTTTACTTTCTTTTTATTATTTTTTTTTAGCAGAATAGTTCTTAGAATGGTTGCAAAAGTTCTTATGAAATCGGCAATTAACACCCCCAAGCACCGCAAGGAGCAAGAAAAAGTGGTCTCGCCTTTTGGGGGCGAGAAGGAACTTTTTCTTGCGGATGAGGAGCGCAGTGGCGGGGTTGCGGTAATCGAACTGCCACCATAGACGCGGGAGTACAGCGGAGGCACGGAGCGAAACGAAGCGGATATGAGCGTGAAACGGCGGGGTAACTAAAAAATCAGCCCCGCTTTTTCTGCGGGGCGTTCCTTAATTCAGGGCAAAGCGAGCTACGACTGCAAACGAAAACGGGATTGTATCCGAATCGGTTTTGTTTTTGCAATAATGTTCTGATGAATGAAAAAAGCAGTCGTAGGGAGTGGTGCCAACCCCGATGGCTGTGCGAAGGAGCAACCGCCGAAAAAACTAGGGGCGACAGACATGATACTGCTGAAGGAATGAAGCTGAATGGAGTGTGACTGCGTAGTTTACGAAGCGGGCACGCGAAGTGAAGCGCAATGAATGAAGCTGTATTGTGGATGTAATAGCCCCGCCGAACGCAGGAAGAGAGTGTGTGGAGATGAGGGCGAGGAAGCTTAGTGGTGGCCTGCCCTTTTTCGGGGCTGGCCAACGCTATGCTGACGAGTGGACTGTGGAATGGAGGAAGGAGGCTTTTTCTGCCGACGACCGACTGGAACAGCCGAACGGAACAAAGCGAACGACCGGAGAGAGACCTATTGTTTGCCCGTGATGTTTAACGAAAAATTGTTTTTATAGTAGAAAATGCAATAAGCAGAAGATAGCAAGATTAGAATAGTGTTATCAAAAACATGTTCTTTCTAAATTTGCCTAGGTTCTTTGCTAATTTCATTTTAAATTGATTTTGCTATTTTTTCCATTATTGAATAATCTGCCCCAAATTTGCAAATCGCATCACATTGGCTTCTTAACTCAGAAAATAATATGTATTTAATATTCATTTTTGAATTCTTTATAACTGGTCTGTTTAGTTGAAGTATGACATCTTTTTCCCGGCTATCTGGAATGATGATATAAAAGACTTCTTCTCCATTAGAAATACTAAAATATAAATCGGATAAACGCAAAATACCAGAATAAATACTGGTGCTTTTCTCTACTTCAAAGGCTCCAACAATCCTGTTTGTCCCCTTTTGAAACCAAAGAACATCGATTAATTTTATTGTATTTTGCGTGTCTTTGTCCGTTGGCAGTTCAGGAAATTTATTAATTGAAATAAAAGAGAATTTCTGTCCATCGAACTCTTTGCTTTTATCATTGCTTGCTGGCGTTACATCATACCCCAATGATGCTCCTATTTTTAATAAATGATATTGCATTTCGTTATGAAGATTCTCGGCTAATTTTTCTTCCTGGATCTCTTTTTGACGTTTTAGTATATTTTTTTCAAATTTTGTTCGCTCTTCTTCGCTCAAATATTCATCGTTGCCAATTAACATTTTTTGCGTTCCAATTTCAAAACACAATCCCGCAATAGCTCCTAAATCATTTGATAATTCTGCTTTGTACTTGGTATTAGTCTCGATTAAAGTTTCTCGAATTTTAAGATATTCAGTCCAGCTTCCCAATTTCTTTTTGTCTTTGAACAAAAAATTAAATCCATTGAGAATGGCAGTATTGAATGGAGGAAACCAAGTGGGATGCAAAAAATATAAAATACTTGCTACGGCAGGGCCTAGTCCCTTTATTTTTAATTCATCCAATTTTACGACTTCCTTCAAAACCTGTTCGCTACTTTTGGCATTGATACAATTTTCAAGAAACTGTCCAAAAGCAATTTTGTTATTCTGGTTTTCATAAATATCAGGAATACGCAATTTTGGCTTCCAATAAAAAGGATGTGCGACACCTACAAAAATTTGTTTCTGTTCTGCAATGCAACTTAAAACAAATTCCAAACTGCTTTCTTTGAAATCATTTGGGAAAGTTTTGTTTTTAATGTCTTCAATGACTTGCAAAACACCACGGCGAATAGTTCGGAATGCTTTTAATCTTTGATCATTATCAACAAACCACGTATTGTAAACACTTTCTGAATCGCTTTTGTATTGTTGTATGATTTGGGTAAGGTTGTTCATTTTAATTCAGCTATAATTTATTTTTTTACAATTTCAAACTTCTTAATCGCAACGCATTTACAATTACCGAAACCGAGCTAAAACTCATTGCTAAAGCTCCAATCATTGGCGATAATAAAATTCCAAAAAATGGATATAAAACTCCCGATGCAATTGGAACACCTAAAACATTATAGAAGAAAGCAAAGAACAAGTTTTGTTTGATGTTTCGCATTACAGCGTGGCTCAAATTCTTGGCTTTTACAATGCCTTGCAAATCACCTTTAACTAATGTTATTTTAGCAGATTCTATAGCTACATCAGTTCCGGTTCCCATAGCAATTCCAATGTCGGCTTGTGCTAGTGCGGGTGCATCATTGATACCATCGCCTGCCATTGCAACAATTTTTCCTTCGGATTGTAAACGTTTTATTTCGTTTAATTTGTCTTCGGGTAAACAACTTGCTTTGTAGGATGATAAGTTTAATTCATCGGCAACTGCTTTGGCTGTGTTTACATTGTCGCCAGTAAGCATAATGACTTCAACTCCTTGACGCATTAATTCTTTTATGGCTTCTTTACTGGATACTTTAATTGCATCAGTGATGGATACAAAACCAACTGCAACACCATCAACCGCAATATAGGAGACTGTTTTTCCTAGTTTCTGTTCGGCAATAATTTTATTTTCTAAATCATTAGAAACAGTGGCCTTGACTTGTTCCATTAATTTTTTATTGCCTAATGCTACTTTTTTATTGGTAACCGTTCCTGTAACTCCTTTTCCTGCAACGGCTTCAAAATCTTTCACTTCTGTTAATGAAATATTTTTTGTTTTTGCATAATTTACAACCGCTTGGGCTAATGGATGTTCGCTGTATTGATTTAAAGAAGCAATTCTTTGTAGCAAATCATTCTCATTATTGTTTGAAGCAAAAATCTTTTCTACCGATGGTTTCCCTTCTGTTATTGTTCCTGTTTTATCGGTTATTAAAACATTTACTTTGTTCATATTTTCTAATGCTTCGGCATTTTTTATCAAAACTCCCGATTGTGCGCCTTTGCCAACACCTACCATTACTGACATTGGTGTAGCCAATCCTAATGCACAAGGACAAGCGATAATTAAAACAGCAATAGCATTTACAAAACCATAAACCAAGGCAGGTTCTGGGCCAAATTTGGCCCAAACAAAAAATGTTATTACCGAAATAATGACTACAATTGGCACAAAATATTTAGCAATACTGTCGGCTAATTTCTGAATTGGCGCTCTTGAACGACTGGCATCATTTACCATTTGCACAATTTGTGAAAGCAAGGTTTCTGAACCCACTTTTTCAGCAATCATAACAAAGGATTTATTCCCGTTGATTGTTCCGGCAATTACATTGTCATCTTTCTTTTTGTCAACCGGAATAGGTTCGCCAGTAATCATTGCTTCATCAATACTACTCTCGCCATCGCTTATTTTTCCATCTACAGGAATTTTGTCTCCGGGTTTTACCCGCAATAGATCACCTTTTTTGATGTCGTGGATTGAAATTACTTTATCACTTCCATCAATTACCAAAGTTGCTTCTGTAGGAGCAAGCTTTAATAATTCTTTAATTGCACCGCTAGTTTGACTGTGCGCCCTTGCTTCTAATAATTGTCCCAACAAAACCAAAGTTAGAATAACTGTTGTAGCTTCAAAATAGAGTAATACTGTTCCGTGTTCGGTTTTAAATTCATTTGGGAAAACATCAGGAAAAAACATTCCAACTAAACTGAACAAAAAGGCAACTCCCGTTCCAATGCCAATAAGGGTAAACATATTCAAATTCCAAGTAATAATGGATTTAAAAGCACGAACAAAGAACATCCAACACGCATAAAAAACCACAGGGAGCGAAAGCAACAATTGCACCCAATTCCATTTTGAGGCATCCATTAGTTTTAATAAAGGATTGTCGTGTGCCATCTCTATCATTGCAATGGCGAAAATGGGAACTGTAAATACTACAGCTATTTTCATTTTCCTGACCAAATCCTTGTACGTCTTTTGGTCTTCGCTGTCACTGGGTTCCATAGGTACTAAGTCCATCCCGCAAATTGGACACGAGCCTGGAGCTTCTTGAATAACTTCAGGATGCATCGGACACGTGTATAACGTTTTGCTAACTGCTAACTCTGGTGCTTTGACTAAATCCATCCCACATACAGGACAGTCGCCTGCTTTGTCGTAGACTTTTTCGCCTTCACAATGCATTGGACAATAGTATTTGCCATTAGCATTAACAGGAACTTTAATTTCTTTTTTATCACTGTGGGAATGCGTGGAGGAATGGGATTTTGAAGTAGCTTCATTTGTTGAAGAATGCTCCTCGATTTTATCAGTACTCATTTCAATAGTGTATTTTCCAACAGTTGTCAAAGCGTCTTGCAATACAGATGTTGGAACGTGTTTATCCATAGTGATGGTTGCTATTGATGGAGTTAATGAAACTTTTGCTTCAAT
Organism: Flavobacterium granuli; assembly: GCF_031456055.1. Lineage (GTDB taxonomy): Bacteria > Bacteroidota > Bacteroidia > Flavobacteriales > Flavobacteriaceae > Flavobacterium > Flavobacterium granuli_A. The sequence continues at coordinate 296,767 of NZ_JAVDTX010000004.1, read as the reverse complement.
ACCATCAATTGTATTCAATGTTTTTTCGACTTTAGAGCGACAACCATCGCAACTCATTCCGGTAACAGTATATGTATGTATCATAATTTTTACATTTTCATTCTTCCATTGGGTCACTCCCTTTTCGGAATTTATATTCGCTGTTTATAGTGCATCGTTTCTCCTTAATATGTTGAGAAAATTGATACTCTTTTCTGAATTTTTCATTTGTGAAATCGATAAAGCATTAATGCAATTAACCAAGGAAGCGTAAAAACCAACAATATCCATTTGAAATCTGAATTAATAATAAAATTTACAATGGTCATAAAACCAATTGAACTCATTCCTGCTATAGCGACTATGGGAAAAGCTCCTGGTGTGCGCTTTCGAAAGGATGTGAGTGCTATAAAAATTGTAAGCAATCCAGTTGTTAAAATGTAACTGCCCATTACCCAAAATACTTTTTGAAGCCAAACCGCTAAACCCGTTGCGGAATTATTAATAACCATTGAAGTTGTTTGCATATAGCGTAAATCTTCTGGCAATAAAGGTGGTCGGATAAAAACAAAATAGAGTCCCATTACAATAAGAATAAATCCTCCCAATGCAAGTATTAATGCTGAATATGGTTTTAGTTTTTCCATTTATTTAGAGAGTATTTTTTCAAGATTCAATTTTGATTTTTAAAGGGCTTGGTTATGTAGGATACCCAATACTATTTTTACATTTTCATTCCCTCCATTGGGTCGCTTCCTTTTCTAAATTTATATTCGCTGTTTATGGCATAAGCACCTGTAATTACCACTTTTTTTGAGGGATCAATTTCAGATTTGATTTCAATCATCCCATTTATTTCTGCTCCCGTTTTGACCATAACATTTTCAAACACGCCTGGGCTTTTTTCGATCCAGATATAGGTTGCATTTTGTTCCCAGATTACGGCATCAATCGGTATAAACAATCCTTTCGCATTCGATTGGGATATTTTTGCAATAGCCTGCATTCCGGGTTTTAATTGGAAATTTGGATTTGGTATTTCCAATCGAATTAACAGCAAACGGGTGTCAGGATTGATTTCAGGATTAATGAAAGAAACTTTTGCGTCTATTGTTTTATTTGGAAAATCCGTGAAGATGATTTTAGCCTTTTGCCCAAGATGCACATTTTTGGCATAGTTAACATTGACTTGCGTTTCGAGCCAAAGACTGTTCAAATCGGCTAATTTTATTACTGCCGAACCTTCCATTGCATAACTGCCTTCTGTTGCGACTATTTCCGAAACATAACCGCTTGATGTACTGTAAAACGTAGTGTTTGGAGAAGCATCCGATTTGGTTTTTATATTTTCAATTTGTGCATTGGTCAAACCAAAGAACGATAATTTTTGTTTGGAAGCCTTGAGCATATTTTGAGCATTTTTGCCAAAATCTCCAGGCATAGACAATTGCTTATAAGCCATTAAATAATCTTGTTTCGCAATGGCAATGTCCTCGCTGTACAAAGTATAAATAGGATCATTTTTTTTGACGTATTCGCCAACAGTCTTAAAATACAGCTTTTCAATTCGTCCCATCGCCCGAGCCGAAAGGGTATTTGCTTTCTCCTGATTGATAGTTAAAACTCCCGTATAATTTTGTTCCAAGTTATTTTGGGTTTCCGCAATCGATTGGGTGGAGATGTTGCCTAGTTTTATTTGCTGTTTACTCAAACTTATTTCGTTGGCTCCTGAAACGTTTTTTTTCATTGGAGTTAAATGCATATGGCAAATAGGGCATTTACCCGGTTTATCTTCCTTAACCTGAGGATCCATCGAACAAGTATAGAAAGTAGTTTCATTATCTCCAGTGCTTTCCATTTTCATAGGAGTTAAAGTCATATGACAAATAGGGCATTTACCCGGTTTATCTTCCTTAACCTGCGGATCCATTGAACAAGTGTAATATGTTGTTTCTTTACCCTTATTGTGTTTGCTATGGTCTTCTTTATTTTTAGTATTACAAGCTATTACGGTAAATAGTATTGCCAGTAAACTTATTGTTTTTATCGTCTTCATCATTATTCGGTTTTAATAAAGCTTTCGCTGTCAATTAAATATTGTCCGTTTTGAGCAATGGTATCTCCCACAGAAACACCATCTGCAATTTGAATAAAATCAGCCATTTCGATACCAGTATGTACTGCTGTTGCTTTAAAACCATTTTCCTTTTTTAGAAAAACTACTTTTGTTTCTCCCAAGCTGACCAAAGCCTGCTTATGCAACCAGATTCCCTTTGTTGATTTTAATTGCACAACGCCTTGCAGTCTTATGCCAATAGGTAATTTCAGCTTTTCATTATTCAGATAAACTCTAATTCTATTGGTTCTATCAGCTGGGTTTAATTGTGTTTCCACAAAATTTATTTTCCCGTAAATAGTGTTTTTTTCATCCAATTCAGAAGTAAAGTTTATAGGCTGATTGATTTTAACCAAGCCATTGTATCCTTCCAAAACATTGAAAACACCCCAAACTTTATCGGTATTCATCAACCTGAAAACACCTTCTCCTTTTTTAATATAATTACCTTCTTTTATGTTCAAAGTTTCTGTATTGTTGCTTGCGCTTGACATTGAAGAAGTGTTGGTACTGGCCATTTGTTCCGTTCCGATAATGATTCCGTCAGCCGGACTGTAAATCGTAATTATTGGATTTGTTTTTTTAGCGGAGGCCAATGCATTTATCTGAGTATTCGTCATTCCGTAAAGCAATAATTTCTGTTTAGCAGAATTAACAATCGATGTGTTTTGATTGTCATTGGTAATTAGATAGATAAAATTTTGCTGTTCGGTCAATAATTCCGGACTGTACAATTCAAATATTTTCTGTCCTTTGGCTACTCTTTGGTATTTATAATTGACGTACATTTTCTCGATTCGACCGCTAATTCTAGCTGATATATTTACAGATGAATTTGGGTCATAAATTACTGTTCCCGGCAAATTGACTTCACTGCTTATAGCCGTTTCTTTTACAGTCTCGGTTTGATAATTGCCTACGACAAAGTTATCTGTCGGCTTCAAAAGATGATCAATCGAATGACTGTCTCCCAAATGGTCTTCGGTAATTTTTTTCACCAATGTCATTCCGCAAATAGGACAACTGCCGGGTTTGTCTTTTATAATTTGTGGATGCATTGAACAAGTATAAACTTCGTTTTGATGCTCCGTTTCTGAATGACTTCCTGATTTTACGGCAAAGAAATAAATTGCAATTCCAATAAAAACAACTGCCAAAAATAGTATTGCAAATTTTAGATATCGGTTCATAATTATTTGGTTTCAAGTTGTTTTTCGATTTCTGCCTGTGTCGTTAGAATCGATTTTAATTTATCCAAAGCATCAATTTGAGTCATATTCATTGCTTCCCATGCATCTAAAGCCACGAACAATTCTCCGGTGTTGTTTTGCCAAGCCAAAATTGCGGTGTCATAGTTGCGTTTCAAAGCCGGAATAATGTTGTCTTGATTGATTTGATATTGTTTTTTTAAATTCAAAAACTCAGCATTCATCCCTTTTATCATTCCGCTTGCTTCATTGGCAATCATTTGTTTTTGCCAATCCAAACTTTCGTTTTTAATACGATAGCTTTCCATATTGGCTTTATTCATTTTGTTTGACCAAGGCATCGGAATAGTGACCATTCCCATCAATGAAAATTGCTGTGGCTGATTTCCAAAAGCAAACATATGATCGTATTTAACACCAAATTCAGGTCTGGTTGCCACTTTTTCCACCTCGATCTTCAGATTATTGATTTCTTTGGTTTTATCAATGGCTTTGATATCGCTTCGGTTGTTGATGTAGGAAGACAAATCGGTTTCAAAAAGATTGAAATCCTTAATTTCATAATTGGAATCAATTTCCAAATCCTCGTTTTTATCACGAGCCATTAGCGTATTGAGCATGTATTTTCGCTGTGACACATCATTTTCCAACATTACAATCATACTTTGTAAAGAGGAATATTGAGACTTGGCTTTGTAATAGGATGGTAATTTATCCATATTGTATTGATAGCGTATTTCCATACTCTTAATCATATACTCCAAAAGCAAAAGATTGTCTTGCGCAATTTTTATTTTTTTCTTGCTGATAATCCATTGGTAATAATTGGTTTTTGCCAATGCATTTAGTTGGTTCAGCGTGAAATTTTTATTTTCACTTTCAACAGAAGACATAGCTTTCATCAAATTTTCATTGGCATTAAGCTTAGAAGCATTTGGAATCATTTGGGTTACTCCCAACATATAACTTCCCATCCCTGGCCCCATTTCATCGGCTTTCCACAAATTGGAATTATAGGGTGTCATAAAGAAACCTGTTTCAACTTGTGGAGGCATCCAGCTTCTGGCGCCTTGGGCAGAAGCATCCATGCTTTGGATATCGGCATCATACATTTTTAATTGTGGATTGTTTGTTTTGATTGTGTCCAAGACATTATCCAATGTAAGTGTTTGCGCATTACTATTTGCAACGCTGAAAATCAAACAACTTAGAACGAAATAAAGTTTAATGTTTTGCATCTATAAGAGTTATTTTTCCTTTTGTTCTTAATTCGTGAAGTTTTACCATCTCAAAAACAACAGGGGTTACCAATAATACATAAATCGTTGAAGTAATTGTTCCTCCAATGAGCGGAACGGTAATTGGGAGCATCACATCGGCACCTGTTCCTGTTGCCCAAAGTATCGGAATCAAACCAAATAATGAAACGGAAACCGTCATCAGTTTGGGACGTAATCTCTTGGCTGAACCCTCAATAATATATTCTCTAATTATTTCTTCTGTCAATGTTTCCTTGCTGTTACCGTATTTTTCTACCATTTTATTCATGGCTTCATTCAAATAAATGGTTATGAGCATTGCCGTTTCCACAGCCAAACCAAATAAGGCAATAAAGCCTACTGCTACAGCAACAGATAAATTAATCCCATAAAAATAGACCATAAAAACACCGCCGATTAACGCAAACGGAACCGTTATCATCGTAATCAAGGCTTCTTTCATTGAATGATAAGTGAAATATAAAATCAGGAAAATAATCACAACAACAATTGGCAGAATTAAGCTCAACGTTTTGTTTGCCCTAATTTGGTTTTCCCATTGACCGCTCCATTCCACATAATAGCCTTTTGGCATTTTGGTCATCATTGAATTGAGTTTCTTCTGCGCTTCTTTGACAGTGCTCCCCAAATCGCGGTCACGGACATTGAACAAAACACTACCTCGGAGCATTGCATTTTCGCTGTTGATCATAGGCGGGCCATCACTGATAGTTACATCGGCAACGGTTTCCAACGGAATTGGGCCAAAATCCATTGTCTGCACCTGCAGTTTTTTCAGGGCGTCAATGCTATTTCTGTATTCTTGCGCATATCTTGCATTTACAGAGAATCGCTGTCTTCCCTCAATGGTTGTGGTGAGTTTCATTCCACCGATAGAAGCTTCAACCACATTATTTATGTCATCGATGCTTAGTCCATATCGACCAATAACTTCACGTTTGGCTTTAATATCTATGTATTTCCCTCCGGTAATAGGTTCTGCGTACAAATCTTTTACCCCCGAAGTTCCATCCAATGCCATTTTTATTTTTTGGGCTAAAGCATTAATGGTGTCCAGACTTTCGCCATATATTTTTATTCCCACATCGGTTCTGATTCCCGTTGAGAGCATATTGATACGGTTGATAATAGGTTGGGTAAAACCATTAGTCACGCCCGGTATCTGCAGTTTATTGTTTATTTCATTGACAATATCTTCTTTCTTCTTGCCTTCTCTCCATTCACTGCTCGGTTTTAGCAAAATAATTGTTTCGATCATACTGATTGGACTATTGTCGGTCGCAGTGTTGGCTCTTCCCGCTTTTCCCAAAACATGGGCAACTTCGGGAATTGATTTTATCAGCTTGTCCTGAACCTGCAAAATCCTTTTTACCTCAGAATTGGAAACATCGGGCAAGGTCACTGGCATAAACAAAACAGAGCCTTCATCTAAGGGGGGCATAAATTCAGATCCCAAACGGGTAAACATCAATACACCTACTAACAATGCCACAATATTAATTGCCAAGACCGTTTTTCTCCATCTTAAACAAAACTCCAAAATGGGTGTATAAATACTCTCTAATTTTCTGTTTATTGGATTTTTGTTTTCTGTGCGAAGTTTGCCTTTGAGTAAAAAGCTAATCAACACAGGAGTAAGTGTAATTGCAAAAAATGCATCCACAATAAGTATAAAAGATTTTGTCCAAGCCAATGGGCTAAACAGTTTGCCTTCCATTCCCGTCAGAAGAAATACGGGCAAAAATGAAGCAATTACTATAATTGTTGAATAAAAAACACCGGGCCCGACTAATTTGGAAGAAGCTTCAATTAATTTTAGTTTCTCTTCAGGGGATAACGGATCGTTTTCTTTTTTGAATATTTTTTTTATCTTATCTGTCATTTTAAGTAGCTTGTTGGTTATTATCCATTTCTTCCTGTTTCTCCGAAATTGTCCTATAAGCGTTTTCCACCATCACAATTCCGTCATCTACTAAAACTCCAATTGCCAAAGCTATTCCCGTAAGTGACATTATATTGGAAGATATCCCAAAAGCCTGCAGGAAGATAAAGGCAACAGCCACCGAAATTGGTATTTGTATCAGGATAATCAAAGCGCTTCTCCAATGAAAAAGGAATATTAACACAATTAGGGAAACCGCTATCATTTCTTCGAACAGAGTTCCTTTGACTGATTCGATTGCTTTTTCAATCAAATCGCTTCGGTCATAAGAGGTTTTGAAAGTGACGCCTTCTGGCAATCCTTTCTCCACTTCTTTCATTTTGGCTTTAACGGCTTTTATGACATTATCGGCATTTTCACCGTATCGCATCACCACAATACCACCAACTACTTCTCCTGTTCCGTTTTCATCAAAAATACCCAAGCGCAAATCACCTCCCATTTGAATGGATCCAATATCTTTAACCCGTACCGGAATAGAATTGTAATTTTTGATGGCAATATCCTCTACATCTTTAATGTTCTTGATATAACCCAAACCCCTAACGATGTATGACATATCACTCATTTCAAACTTCCGTCCTCCAACATCATTATTATTGGCCTTAACGGCGTTCATCACTTCCATCATACTGACTTTATAATATTGCATTTTTAAAGGGTCTAAAACCAACTGGTATTGCTTTTCAAAACCTCCAAACGAGGCAACTTCTGCAACCCCAGGTACAGTCTGGAGGGCAAACTTCACGTACCAATCCTGCAAAGCTCTTTGTTCTCCTAAATCCATTCCTTTGGCATCAAGATGATACCAAAAAACGTGTCCAACACCTGTTCCGTCAGGCCCAAGCGTAGGAACGACATTTTGAGGCAATAATCGTTGGGCATAATTTAGTCGTTCCAACACACGAGTTCTTGCCCAATAGGCATCGACGTTATCTTCAAAAATGATGTATACGAAGCTCATCCCAAACATAGAAGCACCACGAATATTTTTAACTTTTGGAATTCCCTGAAGATTCGAGACCAAAGGATAAGTCACCTGCGATTCTATAACCTGCGGGCTTCTGCCCATCCACTCCGTAAATACAATCACTTGGTTTTCGGACAAATCCGGTATGGCATCAATAGGATTTTGCTGTACGCTATAAATTCCCCAACCAAATAAGCAGACTGAAACCAGCAGGACAACTGCTCGATTTCGTAGTGAAAATGATATTAATTTTTCTACCATAATATTTTAATTTTAACAACATTTGTCTCCGGCTTGTATAGGAGGACATTTTACAGTTCCATAGCTACAAAAAACACAACAATCTCCTTGTTTGGGTCTTAAAACTGTTTTGCACTTTTCACATTCATAAAAAAATTGACAAGCATCTGTTGGCATCATTTCATCTTTTATATGTCCGCATTTTGGGCAAGTTAAAGTTGATTTTAGCTCCACTGATTTTCCGTTATATATGGTGCAGGTTTCACAATTACGCTCCACTTTATTACAGTAATAATTAATTCCAGTCGCGATTAGTAGTCCAAACATACCAATGTAAATATGGTGAAAATCACTACTGGAATAATATCCATATAAAATGACTGCTCCACTTGGGATGGCAAACAATAGAGGATAAAGTTTGTGATGCTTTCTGTAAGAAATAATCAAACCTGCAATTGATATTAAAATCATTACCTGAAATATCCACATTGTCCATCCACCAAATAATTCGAAACTCCCTAATCCGAAAGCAGAAGCTATGAATGCAAAAAGGGGAAAACAGCATGGAGAAAATAATGCCGTGAAGAAAAGTCCAAGTGTACCTAATTTATCTATGTTATTGTTTAACTTCATTTTTAATTTTGTAAGAATTGTTTATTATTAGGGTATTCGTTATTTTCAAGCGTATTTATCCAGTTGATTACTTCTTGTTTTTGATTATTGGAAAGTATTGCGTTTTTATGAATCAAAGTGTATGAAGCCAATGGCATATCATCTCCCTTGATTTCTTTACTAATAGCTTTCAATTTGCTGTTTTGTTTACGTTTTGAATAATTTCCAAATTCATTAAAGTTCAATTCCTCTTTGCCTTCATTTATATGGCTATCCATAAAAAATCGAACGGGCTGAATGTTTGAATACCAAGGATAATTGGTATTATTGCTGTGACAATCATAACAAGAGGTTCGTAATATTGATTCTACATTTTTAGGAACCGGATATATTTTTGAAAAATCAGCAGTATAATCCTGCTCTAACATAATGTTTTGAGCAGGTCGATAGAATTGCATCAGCAAAAAAATAATTAACCCGATAAAAAATATTTTTTTTAAGATTATTTTCATCTTAGAACTCATTTCTCACAGAACCGCAGGTAAGCATTTCTGAACCAAAATAGGGGTTTTTGATTTCCATTACTTCGCTTATCCAAATGGCTCCTTTACCTTCATCGGCCATTGGGCAGAAATCCTGATACAATTTTTGTTCTGTTCCAAAGGTTTTTATCAAATCGTTGATGTCTTTACTCAATAAAACGAAATGTTCTCTTTGATGCGCTATATTTCCGGCATTACCTCCAATATGCTCGGCGTGTTCTTTTACATCATCGGCAATATCCATATAAGTTTTCATCTGCTCGCCAGACAATTTTTTCATGTCAATTTTTCCCAAAGTCACCACCATTGCTTTTCCTGCATCAGCTGTAGCATTGGAATCGTCTTTAGTTAAAGCATTTTTCAAAGACAAATAATCCGTTACAATTTCTTTAATGGAAAAAGAATTTGAATTGACTTTTACAGTTGCAGTTTCAGGTGTATTTGTCGAAGTATTGACTGTTTCTACTTCTTTGTTTTGTTTACAAGAAACCAAGATGAATGATATTGCTATAGCAGAAAGAATTATATTTTTCATTTTATTAATTTTAAGTTGTTGAAATATTTAAAGTTGTCCTATTTTTTCGGCTCTTCTTTTTGGGTCATTGCCATACCGCATTTAGGGCATTTGCCTGGTTCATCAGATAAGCTTCCATCCATTGGGCAAACATATTTTGTCACAATTTTACTTGTGGGTTGACTTCCTTTTAAAGGATGTGTATCAACTTTTACTTTTACCGTCTCCATTCCACATTTAGCACATGGCCCAGGTTTATCAGAAGTTGTGCCGTCCTTTGAGCAAACATATTTTGTTACCATTTTGCTTGTAGGCTGGCTCCCTTTTTGCGGGTGCAAATCAACTTTTTCAGTGGTTTTTACCATTGCCATTGCACATTTAGAACATTTCCCAGGTTTGTCAGATGTTGTGCCATCCATAGGACAAACATATTTTGTCACAATTTTACTTTGAGGCTGACTTCCTTTTTGCGGGTGTAAATCAATTTTTTCGGTGGTTTTTACCAAATCCATTCCGCATGATGGACATTTACCAGAAGTTGAACTTACCTCTTGAGGATGCATAGGGCAAACGTAAATTGTTTTTTGCTCTTCCTTTTTTGTAGCGTCTTGTGCTGTTGCTACAGTAAATGCAAATAATGCACTTAATACGATAATTAAATTTTTCATTTTTTTTGATTTTGTAAACAAGGAATTTACTTCGTCGAAAGAAAAGATTCGATTTGGTGAATTTTCGTTTTGATTTAAGTTAAAATGATTTAAAAACTTAACATGTTGTTGAATATCAAATAAATAGCAATTAGCTATAAATTTAATCAAATTCAATTAACTGTTAAATAAATGATGTAAAGCAAGAATTGCTTTGAATTTGACACACCTTTGGCTGTCAAAATTGAAATTAGCCTATTTTAGGTATAAGCCATAATGAATTGAAACCTGAAGAAATGGTGGTTTCATAATCGTAAAATTTTGATTTTTTCTCTAAGAAAGAAAAATTACTGTTGTTGAATTTTATTTCGGAAAAAATTGCGCTAGATTGAGTTGAAGTAGTTACACAATTTGAATGGCCACATTTTCCATTGCAACCATCGTGGTTCTTATTTTTTGAATGACTGTCTTTTTTACAACAATCTTTATTGCAACAATCCTTATTACAGGTTTCAGATGTAATCTCTTTTTTGGAAGAATGCTTTGTTGAACTATTTTCACATGCCAAAGAAATACTGGGCATCAGTAAGAAGCCAAATAATATAATTAGGTATGTGAAAAATTTATTCATTTTTACTTTTCTTATTTCATACCAAATTTAATCAATTTATATCGGTTTGTTCCTAATAACGTGTTAAAAATGCAGAATAAACAAATCAAATAAGGATGTTTTTAATTATAAACATCCTTGTTTAAATCGGTTTTAAAACTTCATTCTTTGAATCCGAACTGCATTTAAAATTGCCAATAAGGCAACTCCAACATCTGCAAAGACGGCTTCCCACATTGTGGCTAATCCTCCAGCACCAAGAGTAAGTACAATTACTTTTACGGCAAAGGCCAAACCAATGTTTTGATAGACAATTTGTTTAGTTTTTTTACCGATGTTTATCGCTGTAAATATTTTATAAGGCTGGTCATTTTGTATTACAATATCAGCAGTCTCAATAGTGGCATCACTGCCTAAACCTCCCATTGCAATTCCTGCATCGGCAAGGGCAACTACTGGCGCATCGTTTACGCCATCGCCAACAAACGCAATTTTTAAGTTTTGAGATTTTAATTCCTCAACTTTTTCAACTTTGTTTTCAGGTAGCAAATCACCGAATGCTTGGTCGATATTCAATTCTTTGGCCACAGCATCAACAACAGCTTGTTTATCGCCTGAAAGCATCACTGTTTTTACATTTATTCTATGCAGACTTTCGATAGCTTGTTTGGCATCTTCTTTGATTTCATCGGCAATTAGAAAGTAACCTGCATATTTTTGATTGATGGCAATAACGATTATTGTAAATGGTGTATTGTCAATTTCTGCATCGTAACTGATGTTGAATTTCTTCATCAGTTTTACATTTCCTGCAAGGATTTCATTTCCATCTACTTTCCCTTTTAGTCCGTGTCCTGCGATTTCTTCCACATCGGTAACGGTTACATTTTTTTCAGCACCTTTGGCATATTCAATAATAGCAGTTCCCACGGGATGGGTTGATTTGGTTTCGAGAGCCGATGCATATTTTATTAGATCAGTTTCGGGAACATCAACGGCTACTACTTTTTGAACTTTGAAAACCCCTTTGGTCAGCGTTCCAGTTTTATCCATCACAACTACTTGAATGGAAGCCATTATATCCAGAAAACTTGAGCCCTTAAATAATATTCCGTTTTTACTGGCTGAACCAATTCCACCAAAATATCCTAAAGGAATTGAAATTACTAATGCACAAGGACAGGAAATAACCAAGAAAACTAATGCTCTGTATAACCAGTCTCTAAATACATAATTTTCGACAAATAGCATTGGAACTAAGCAAATTCCGATTGCCAAAAACACAACTATTGGCGTATATATTTTAGCAAATTTTCGAATGAATAGTTCTGTTGGTGCTTTTTTGGCAGTTGCGTCTTGAACCATTTCCAAGATTTTCGAGAGTTTACTATCAGAATAAGCAGTTGTAACCTCCACCTGAGTAACTGTATTTAGATTAATCATCCCGGCAAGAACAGTTTCCCCTTTTTGTTTTGTATCTGGTTTACTTTCACCTGTTAAAGCAGATGTGTTTAAGGAAGCATTGTCTGAAAGTAATTTTCCGTCAAGGGCTAATTTTTCCCCAGGTTTTAATTGGATGATTTCGCCAATAGTAATTTCGGATGCTTTTTTATCAATAGTATTTCCATCTTTGATTACTGTAGCGTTATCCGGTCTTTGATCCAATAATAATTTGATGTTGCTTTTTGCTCTTTGAACGGCTAGCATTTGGAATATTTCGCCAATAGCATAAAACAGCATTACAGCAACGCCTTCGGGATATTCTCCAATGGCAAATGCTCCAATAGTGGCAATTACCATTAATAAAAATTCTGAAAAGATTTCGCCTTTAAGTATGCTTTCAACCGCTTCCTTTATAACCGGAAAACCCACAGGTACATACGCTATTGCATACCAAGCAATACGAACCCATCCTGTGAACCAAGATTGAGGAAAATAGTTATCAAAACCAATGGCAATGACTAATAGTGCAAAACTTATTATTGCCGGCAGGAACATTTGAAAAGTAGACTTTCCTTCGGTTGAAGAATCGTGATCGTGTCCATCATCATCTGAATGATTTTCATTATCAGTACAACAGCAACCTGTTTGTTTGTCGGTTTTGTGATTTATTTTTTCTTCCAATGTGCAACAAAGCTGTTTGCCGTTTGCATCGTATGTGTGCTGGTGTTTCATATTGTTTCAATTATTATTCTTCGTGTTCTCCGCCACCTTTCATAGCTGACAGTAAATAAAACGAGCCTTTTACTACAATTTTTGCATCAGCAGGAATTGCTTCAACAAATTTCACTTCGGTATAACCTAAATCGGTTGTTCCTGGTATAACTTCTATCGCTTTGAAATGTACTTCGTTGTGTCCTTCTTCTTCAGAATGAGCTTCGCCTTCTTTATGTTCGTCTGCTTCTGTTTTTTTAGCTGTGTCTTTTTCTTCGTGATCCTCTTGAATATAGACAAAGTACTTATCTCCATTTTTTACTACTGCTTCTTTTGGCAGGGCAGGAACGGTTGAGTTTTTAATACTAATATTGGCAGAAACATACATTCCGGAAATTAAATCCTTAGAATCAGCTGGATTTATTTTGGCGTGAACGGCAACGGTTTTACTATCATTTGAAAATGATTTATTGATGCCGAATATTTTTCCTTTGATGGATTTGTTTCCTTGGTTTGTCAAAATAAAATCAATAGTCTGACCAACAGAAATAGATCCTAAATCTTTTTCATATACATCCAAATCCAAGTGCATCTGGGTGTTATCAACCACTTCAAAAAGAGTTACTCCTGTTTCTGCAAATGCTCCTTTGGCAATACTAATTTTCCCAACGTAACCTGATATTGGTGAAACTATCGGCACTAAACTTGAACCGCTAGTATTCATATTCAATGCCTGTAATTTGCTCTTTGATGCCTTGGCTCTTGCTCTTTCAACAGCAAGTTTTGCTTTTACTTCCTGTAGCACTTTTTTCGGATTTACATCTTCGTCGCTCAATGTTTTCTGGCGATTGTATTCTAATTGCAGGTATTCGATATTGGCAACAGCTGAATTATAATCTTCCTGCATTTCAACCACTTCCAAATTTTGAATGGTTGCCAATACTTTTCCTTTGTTTACAAAAGTGCCTTCCAAAACCAAAATATCTTTAACCGTTCCGCCAATTAAGGTTGAAATATTAGCCATATTTTGTGGTGGAACTGTTGTGTACCCGTTGGCTTTTATCACTAAATTAAGATTCCTGCTTTCTAAGGAACCCGTTTCAATACCAACTGTTTTAAATTGTACAGCGGTTAAGGCCACCTCATTTTCAGATTTTTCTTCTTCGTGATCCGCTTCTTCGGTTTTCTTTTCTCCACAAGAGGAAAGAAGTATGAGGCACGAAGCAAGGAGTAAGAGTGTGGTTTTAATCTTGATATTTGAAAATGTATTTATAATTAAATTCTTCATTTTAAGAAATTTTATTTGTTGGGAATAGATGGGAATTGCAATTGAATTGCACTTTGATTATAGGCATTTGTAGCTTCGGCATTTTGTTTTTTGATGTCAATAGCCTGATTCAAAAAACTGATATACGACCAATAGCTCATATCACCATTAGCGTAACTTTTTTGAGCCGTTGTAATAATTTGTTCGGCATATTGCAAACCTTCCTTCTGATAATAATCTAAAGCTTTTTGTTGCTTATCGAAATTATTTTTCAATTCCTGCATTTGCAATTTCAAAGCCATTTTATTTTTATCTAATTCTAATTGTGATTGCGAAATGCTGATGTCAGATGCTTTGGCTTTGGCCGAATTTACACCTCCAAATAAAGGGATTTGCAGACCTGCGGTAAATCCCTGAAAATAAGATTTGGTATCAATCGTTTGTCCAAAATATCCCAAACCTAATTTTGGTGTTCGCAATGCTTTATAAGTATTGGCTTCCTTTTCATAGACCGAAATTTGCTGTGTATAGTAATCGGTTACTAAAGCATCTACTTTTGCCTGGTTTTCATTCGATTGTATTGCAAACTGCATCGGTGTTGCACTGTCGGGCACAATATTTTCTTCGGTTTGAATAAAAAACTGCAATTGTTTTTGATAGATAGCCAAGTCATATTCCAGCTGTTCTTGCTGTGTTTCTATTTCTTTTGACTTTGCTTTGGCACTGATTACTTCAATTTTTCCACTTTCACCCGTTTCAAAACGAAGCTGGGCATTCTTTAGGAATTTTGAATAAATCCCTAACAAATCTGTATTTAGTTTTTGAATAGAAACACCATACAAATATTGGTAGTAGGCGATTGTTACTGCTTTTTCTATTTCATATTCTGACAATGCTTTTCGCTTTTCGGCTAGTTTTACCAATTCTTCCTGCAGTTGTCGGTTGGCTTTTGTAATTCTTCCAATGGGAAAATACTGTTGCACCGAAATATTATGATCATAGTCGACGCTATTGAATTGTCCGCCCTCGTATTGTACCTGCAAAGGATCGGCTTGAAATGCTGTCTTTTTCAGAACGGTTTGTTTCTCAATTTCCTTATCGGCAATTTTCAAATCGATGTTATTGGTTTTTGCCATTTCAATTGCTTTTTGCAAGGTAATAGGCTGGCTATTTTGAGCAAAAGAAAAACTGCTTATCAATAAAATAATTAGGGTAACGATTGGCGTTTTCATTTCTTTTCTTCCTTTAATTCCTTTTTCAAACAATAAATATAGAATCGGCAAAACGATTAACGTTAGTAATGTGGCTGATAATAATCCTCCAATAACAACCGTTGCCAATGGTTTTTGAACTTCGGCTCCACCGCTTGTTGACAATGCCATCGGCATAAATCCTAATGAGGCTACGGAAGCTGTCATTAAAACAGGTCGTAACCGTGTTTTCGTACCAATTAAAACTCTTTGCAACGGATCGGTTATTCCCTCTGCTTTAAGCTGATTGAAATATGAAATCAAAACAATTCCGTTCAATACTGCAATTCCAAATAAGGCTATGAATCCAATTCCTGCTGAAATACTAAACGGCATTCCCCGCATCCAGAGCGCAAAAACACCACCAATGGCCGATAGCGGAATGGCAGTAAATATTAATACTGCTTGTTTGATACTATTGAAAGTAAAAAACAATAAAACCATTATTAATCCTAATGCAATGGGTAACGCAACAGAAAGTCTTTTAGTAGCTTCAATTAAGTTTTCGAATTGTCCGCCATAGGTGACATAATAGCCCGCAGGAAGTTTGAAATCTTTATCAAGTTTAGCTTGAATTTCTTCCACAACACTTTTAATATCTCTACCGCGTACGTTTAACCCAACGGTAATTCTACGTCTACCATCCTCACGAGAAACCTGAACAGGGCCCTGCTCATAAGAAACTGTTGCTACTTGCGAAAGCGGTACTTGTTGTCCGTTTGGCAATGGAATAAATAGGTTACTCACATCGGTAATATCTGTTCGACTGGATGCATCCATTCGCACTACTACGTCAAATCGTTTGCTTTCTTCATAAATTTTACCGGCACTTTCTCCTGCAAATGAAGAACGGATGATTTGGTTAATGTCGGTAATGTTCAAGCCATACAAGGCAATCTTATTGTAATCGTATTTTACGGTAATCTGCGGTAACCCCGTTACTTTATCTGCTTTTAAATCACCAATGCCTTCAATGTTTTTTACTTTCGAAATCAATTCGTTTGCTTTAGCATCTAAAACTTCTAAATCATCCCCGAATATTTTAATAGCTATATCACTTCGGCTTCCTGATATTAATTCGTTGAAACGCATTTGAATTGGCTGTGAAATTTCGATATTTGCGCCTGGAATAGCTTCCATTTCTTCTTTCATTGCATTGGCTAAATCTTCCCAGTTGTCATAATTGCCAGTCCATTCGCTTTTGTCTTTTAACACAATGATTAAATCGGCACTTTCAATAGGCATTGGGTCGGTTGGAATTTCTCCACTTCCAATTTTGGCCACTATGGTTTTGATTTCGGGAAATTTCGCTTTTAGAATTTTTTCGTATTCTGTGGTTGTTTTTACCATTTGCGAAAGCGAACTTCCCGACATAATGGTAACATTAAGGGCTAAATCTCCTTCTTCAATTGTTGGAATGAATTCGCCACCCATATTTTGAAAAATTACTATTGCCAATACGAATAATCCAAGTGAAATTGCCAAAACAGCTTTCTTTAAACGCAACGTTTTCTCTAAAAAAGGAGTATATATTCCTTCGAACCAAGCCATCATTCTATCGCTAAAATTATCTTTGTGTTCTGTATTTTTTGATAAGAACATTGCGCTCATCATTGGCACATACGTTAGTGATAAAATAAATGCTCCAATTACTGCAAATCCTACTGTCATTGCCATTGGTTTGAACATTTTTCCTTCTGTCCCAACTAAAGCCAAGATTGGTAAATACACGATTAGGATAATGATTTCCCCAAAGGTTGCGCTATTTCTGATTTTTGAAGCTGATTTATATACTTCGCTATCCATTTCTTCTTGGGTTAAATCCTTTTGTCTTTTGAGTTTTTGTAAATGATGCATTGTGGCTTCAACAATAATTACTGCCCCATCGACAATAATTCCAAAATCGATTGCCCCTAAACTCATTAGATTTCCGCTTACTCCAAAATAATTCATTAGAATTACAGCAAAAAGCATCGCCAATGGAATTACAGAAGCAACAATTAAGCCCGCACGAAGATTTCCTAGAAATAAGATCAATACAAAAATTACAATTAATGCTCCTTCAAGTAAATTTCTAGTCACTGTACCAATAGCATTATCGACCAATTTACCTCTGTCAATAAAAGCTTCGGCAACAACACCTTCAGGTAAGGTTTTATTGATTTGTATCATTTTTTCTTTTACCCTTTCGTTTACGACTTTTGAATTTTCGCCTTTGAGCATAAGCGCCATTCCACAAACTATTTCGCCTTTACCGTCTTTAGTAGAAGCGCCGTAGCGTAAAGCCTCTCCTTCTCGAACTTCGGCTACATTTCGAATTAAAATAGGTGCGCCTTTTTTATTGGTAACAACTATGTTTTCTAAATCCTTGATGCCTGTTGCCATACCAACACCACGAATGAAGTAAGCATACTGGTCTTTTTCAATATAAGCACCACCTGTGTTTTGATTGTTTTTTTCGAGTGCATCAAAAATATCAGTAATGGTTATTCCTAAACTGTTCAGCCTATTAGGATTAATAGCCACTTCATATTGTTTTAATTTTCCTCCCCAAGAACTGATATCCGCGACACCTTCAACGCCTTGTAACTGTGGAATGATAATCCAATCTTGAATCGTTCGTAATTTTACGGCATCGTATTTATCTTCATAGCCTTTTTTAGCATATACATCATATTGGTATATTTCCCCAAGACCAGTTGAAATTGGTGCCAATTCTGGTGAACCTGCATATTTAGGTATGTTTTCTTCAGCTTGCTTTAAGCGTTGAAAAATTTGCTCTCTTGCCCAATATATATCGACATCGTCTTTAAAGACAACAGTAACCACAGACAATCCGAAACGAGAGATACTTCTCAATTCAATTACTTTTGGAATCGTTTTTACTGCTTGTTCGAGTGGATAGGTAATTAATTGTTCTACTTCCTGACTTGCCAATGTAGGTGCAGTAGTAATAATTTGCACTTGATTATTAGTGATATCCGGCAAGGCATCCAGTGGTAAATTTTTAATAGAATAACTTCCCCAAGCGATTAACACAAGGGTAAATAAAAGTATAATGAACTTGTTCTTTATACTAAATTGTATGATTTTGTCTAACATCGAAATATTATAATGAATTTAGAAATTAGCAAATAGAATATTTGCCATTATTTGTGATAAGGTCACAATTTTCTAACCCGAATCCCGATAGCCATCGGGACGGGCATCATTATGCTATTTGAGGCGGTTGCCAAATACTTCCGTAGAAATTGGAAGAAAAAATTGACTTATAGGTAGTTGGCAAAGATATTTTGATCACATTAGTAACTATTGGCAAATCAGTTGCGATTATAGGAAAATAGGTTACCACATGTGTGCTACAGCAATTACACGCACAAAAAGGGGAACATAAATCGATTTGCCCATTATGTGGATGACTGTCATTATTCGAAGCAATTTCGGCTGACAAATGAGAAACGCGACTTCCTTCCATATCAGTACAGGGCATACAGGAAAGTGCCAAAATGATAACTGATAAAATGGTGTTTAGAAGTTTCACGACTGTAAAAATAGAATATTTATAATTATAATTAAAAAATTATTTATAATGGTTATTAATTATTTGTGATATAATTGAAGTGGTGGTTTTTATTTTCATGGATCCGTTGTGTGATTTGGGTTTTGAGTTTTCGTATTTCAACTATCCTTAGGAATGAAAAATGGGTTGTGAGTTGGGTAATTTCTCAAACTTATATGGGTTTATTAATTTTAATTTAGCGTTTATCACTTGCTACTTTATCAAATGCAATTAAATTGAATATTTATTCAAGCTTTCATATTGTTTTTTAGGAGTTCATGAATGTTCAACCTCATCGCTTATCTTTGTTTTTCAATCAAAAGCGATGAAGTTAAACATGTATTCACTTTTTTATATTGTTTTTTTTTGAGTTCATGAATATTTAACCTTATCTCTTGTCTTTTGTTTCTCTATCAAATGCGATGAGGTTGAACATTTGCCTCATTCGGGATCGTACTCGGTCACCATAACAAGCTTCGAGTTCTGAAGCCGAAAGATTGGTGGTTACGTGGGTTAGGGATTTTTCGTGGATAAACGAATCATAACGGCTGAGGATTATTTCGGCCATTACATTACACTCGTTTCCGAAATGTTTGATTTGCTTTTCGGTGCCCAGGTCATCAAAACAGAAAGTATTGAGTTTGATTTGTTTGTATTCTTTTTTGGTGAAGGGAAATAAAGCATCATATCCATTTGTAGCAAATTCAAATGCTATGTCTCTACACGGTTTTATTTTGTAACTGTAGCTTGAAGAACAGAAATAATTAAGCAGGAACATCAATGAGGTTTTGCCACATCCAACGGGGCCCGACAATATGATTCCTTTGTTTGGATTTAGATTCAATTTTATAGTTGAAGCATGGTCTCGAATGGCATAAGTAATTAGCTTGTGTATAACCGGTAAGTCCTCATCGTAAATTTTGAATTGGGTGCCAAAGTGGTAATGCCCAATGTTTTGTAAAGCCACTAAGCATTTGTCGAAGTCGTACATTTTGACACCATTTTTTACCGCAAATGTTTTTTGAATTTCACTATAAGGGTTCATCGTATTTCTTTTGGTTGGACGTCTTTAAATTCCCTGGTACTGGATTTGATATTGCCATTTTACGTGGCTGAAAAGTTTGCAGGTTTAAAATCCAATTATTGGCCGAAGCTTGCCAATCGTACATTTTGGATTTTCCTCCCACTAACCAACCATTGCTTTGGAAGTGATTGAAAAAACGCTCTGCTTCGATTTCTTCGGTTTGTTGCGAAATGAAATATAATTTTACATCCTCCAGTTTTGGAGGAATGCTTTGCGTTATTTCTTTTTGCCACCCTTTTTTAATTTGATTTTTATCGGATTCGGCGAATGTTGAAAACATTTCTTTTTTTTCGCGCAACTTTTTTTTCTCCTTTTCGAATGGTATAAATTTTTCAAATTCTAAAATATCACTATTTGAATTTTTTTCTTGCACGTTCCCGTTTTCAATGTTTAAATCGTTTGTATTGTTTGTATTGTTTATATAAGATACCAGTGCTTGTCTAGGAGTTGGCAATGTACTTGTCTTGCGCTTGTTCACTACTTGTTCAATAAGATGTTCAGTGGGTGGTTCATTTTTTGATCTTCTTTGTTCTTTCTTACTTGGTAGCTCCGGGCTAATTTCTAGGTTGTTGACATAGACTAAACTTCCTCTGAATGGATTGTTTGAAGGCTCATATTTTATGTATCCTTTTGCGTTTAATTCGTTAATGCATTTATGGTATGTCCCTTTTGCATATATTTTACTAATCCGCATCATTTCATTTCTGGTAATGCTAATTGGATTTTGAAAACGGTTGACATTCCATGTTTGAAATAATGCCATATACAAACTAACATGAGAAGGATTAAATTCGGTATCGTAGATTATTTTTTGAAAAAATCCAGATAGGTGTTTGATATAGTTCATATTAATTATTTGAAAAGTTATAAATTATTTGAAAAGTGTCAATTTCGACGATTTTTTATTTCGCTCCAGCATTTTATTGATATCGTCTTGGTCATAATAGATAGTTCCACCAATTTTGGTAAAGGTTAATGTTCCATTTATTCTCAGGTTTTGTAAGGTGCCAGGTGACATGGTCAACAGTTCAAGGACTTCTTTGGATTTGAGCCATTTCTGTTTGTTTTGTGGATTTGCAATTACCAGTTGTGAAATTGCAGATAGTAATTCAGTTTTGAATTGATTTAAGTCTTCTTTTGTAAGTACTTCGATTGCCATAGTTTTAATGTTTAGTAATTAATAATGGCAAATAGAATTAATTTTGATACACCAAAACAGTTGCAAAAGGGTTGCAACCCCCAACAAAGTACAGTAAACACTAAAAAAAATAATTAGTATTTTATTTATATTCTGCTAAAATGGCTTGGAATAGGGGTATTTGTTTAAATTTGTGCGACAATAAAATAATTGAGTGTTTACTCAATACATATAGCGAAAGTTAAGTAGAGCCACAGAAAACCGCCAAAAGATTCTAAATCAGCTCACGAATTAACTGTTCGCCTACGCAATGCGTGGGCTCTGTTAATCGTGTGCTGTGGGTGCTTGGCGGTACCTCTGTGGCTGATGATAGATGTCCCACGCAGGTTGTTTTTGCAACTTTGTACTGCCGAATTATTTTTATGATAACAAGTTTAGAATTTACTCCAAGCACCGAATTATTGACTTTTATGAAGCTAAATAATCTTAAGACTTTAGCGGAATTATTAACTATTTCGGATGAAGACTTACTTAAAATGCATGGTTTTGGATACCGTATTTTAAAGGAAATATTACAGCTTCGCAAAATTTAAAAGGTTTTCAATTTTTTTATTTACAGCTTCAGTTGTACTTGTCTCTGCATCATAAAATTTATTTCGCAAACTGTCATATGAGATTGCTTCTATTGCGTCTGTTTTAATAATCTGTATTGCTATCTGGAGGACGTCTTTGATTTTTTTATTTTTTATTAAGCCTGATTTAATCATTAAACTAATAGCATAGCCTAATTGTTCTACAGAAAGGTCAAGATGTATTTTTGTTTGATTTCCATTACACTCATTATGAAGTTCTATCTTTTTTGTGAGTTCCCTTTTTCTTGATAAGAACTCAATTTCCTCTTCGAGCCAGGTATAAATTTGAAATTTTATTTCGGGAAGATTTTCTTTGTATGAAACTCCATGCTTGTTTTTAGATTGGTTATAAAATTTTAAATAATGAAACATCAATTCTAATCTCTCAATTTCGGTATCGCAATTATTAAACTCATTTTTTAAAATAGAAGTCATATAATCGAAAAAGGTAAACATATTGACTTCCATTTCTATCAACCAAGTGCACCATTCCAATTGCGCTATTCCGTTTGGATTTTGGTATATAAATTTTGCAATATCAGTTACATATTTTTTGGAGTAATTGTATTTGTAATAGCTGATTTTTTCATGGGCATGTAAATTAGTTAGCTTTAATAATGGTTCGAAGATTATTTGCAGTAATTTTTTTTCGACAACCATTGATAGCAATGAATTACGGACGTAATCTAATTTAGAAGCTATTTCGACTTCATCTATTAAAACAGTTCTATAAGGAACCATAGATTTGTCATTTAAATATTCCATGTATTCCCTTTCCAGGAATACAAGCAGTTTTTCCAAATGGGAAAATTGACATTTTAAACAATCTATTTTATCGAAATTGTTGGAGTATTGATAAAGCTCTTTTTTGGTTTTAGGTTCTATATGCTTTATCAATAAATGCAATTGACATTCCAAAGCCAATTGAATTTTATTGATAAAGTGTTCAATTTTTACGTTTGACTTATACTTAAATACTTGTTCTTTTATTGCCCGTTTTATGTTGAGGTTTTCATTTTTTAAAACTTGATGAATATAGTATAAGTGACGTTCTATGACTGGTATTTCGCTTATAGAGCATTTTTCATAAACATAAAATTTATTTGGACATTCAAGATGCTTTGCAATGGAGATACTTTCACCAGTAAATTTGATTATTGATTTTAATACTGGAATATAGTCCACAAATTCATTGAAATGAAAAATACATTTCAATTCTAATTCTTGAACTTGTGGATGCAAGGAATGAAACGTTTGACAAATTTTTAAATTGTCAGTGCTTTTATTTTTATTAATTTCAATTTCAAAAATACGGTATGATTTTTTTTCATTGACACTAAGTTCTTCAAAAATGGTTTTATTTGAATTGGTAATTGGAGAAATTGTTTGACGAAAGACTACATCATAACATTCAAGTAAATAGGATATTTTCATAAAGGGGCACTAAAAATTCTATAGTTTAAATACTAATTCTCGTTTTGTAGAATGTAAATTTGTATTTGGAATTTTTAGTCATTTAATATCAATTGTGGTTAATTGATGTTAAATTTTTGCGCAAGGTATAATTTAATTTGTAATTATCTTACAAATAATTTAACATTTTAATAATCATTAGTTAACAGATTTTAAATTTTCACCTATTGTAATATTTGAAAATTTATCTTTTAGAATTTTCATATCCTCACCGACTTTTTTATCCAAGACTTTTGCATAATGTTGAGTAGTACGCAAATTTTTATGGCCAAGCATTTTGCTAACAGATTCAATAGGCACTCCGTTTGTCAATGTAATTGTTGTAGCAAAAGTGTGTCTGGCGATATGGAAAGTTAGTTCTTTGTTGATTTTACAAACTGTAGCAATCTCTTTTAAATAGGCATTCATTTTTTGATTGCTTAATATAGGAAGTAATCGATCTTCATTAATTGACTGCGGATGATTTTCATATTTTTCAATGATCATTTGTGTTACCGGAAGTATTGGGATTTTTGAAGCTGATTCTGTTTTTTGTCTGTGTGTAAATATCCACTTTTCACCGTCTATTCCATGGCTAATATGTGATTTGGTAAGATTCTTTACATCAATGTAAGCAAGTCCGGTAAAACAGCTAAAAAGGAAGATATCACGAACTAATGAAAGCCTGTCGATTCCAAAATCTTTATTGATTATTTCTTGGATTTCATCATCTGAAAGGTATACTCTTTCCACTTCTTTTACTTTTGATTTATAGTTCGCAAAAGGATTTCTCTCAATCCAGTGATTAGCCAGACAGATTTTAATAATCTTATTGAAGTTCTTGATGTATTTTACTGCTGTGTTGTTGGCGCAATTGCGAACGCTTCTTAAATAGAATTCAAAATCTGTAATAAAGGCATGATCAATTTTTATGATATCGACATCCGATACATTGTATTTCCACAACAGAAAGTCTTTAGTATGCTTTAACGAAGTTTCATAGCGTTCGAATGTTCCTGAAGCGTATTCCTTTCCGATCAGTGCTTTAATTTTATTATTGTGATCCTGGAAGATTGGGATGAGCGTTCGGGTTCTTTCTTTTGTACCAAGTAATCTATTTTTAAATTCTTCGATAGTAAATGAAGCTCCATCTTTTAAAAGTTCGTATTGAATTTCATTTATTTTGTTTTTTATAAAATCGAGTAGACTATTTATTGAACGAGCTTCTTCCGAATTACCTTTCATTCTGCTCGTGTTTGATGACCATTTGGCTGGATCAATAAATTTTTTAGTGCTGTACTCTAATCTTTTTCCGTCTACAGTCAACCTAACATAAATTGGAAATAAGCCTAATGAATTGCTCTTTGTTGATTTAGCATAAAAATGCAGGGTGGTTTTTGTTTTCATTTGGTAACCTTTAAATTATACAATTAAGTTATAATAAGGTTTGTCTATTTACAAGATGTTCAAAAAATGATAGTGCTTACAACGGGGTTGCAACCCCCTGCTAAATCAGGTGATTCAGTTTTACAGCTAATCAATTTGCGAGACCCAATATTTTGATTTTTTAGGGTCTCGATTTTGCTCCTTGAAATTTGATAAAGAATGTATAATTTGAAAGTTCATTAAAAGAAAAAACCCCGAAAATCATAAGATTTTGGGGGTTTTGATACCTTTTGAAAGTAATTCTGCAGAGAGGAAGGGATTCGAACCCTCGATACAGTTACCCATATACTAGCTTTCCAGGCTAGCTCCTTCAACCACTCGGACACCTCTCTATTATTTTGGTGTGCAAAGAACATTAAAAAAAATGAATTTCGGAAATAAAAAAATCAATATTATTGCATTTCTCCCCTTAAAGAAGTTTCGAATACATTTTTGAAGTCTGATGTAGCTATATTTTGCCCCAATAAATACATTAATTTGGTAATTGCGGCTTCCGTAGTAATATCTTTCCCTGAAATAATTCCCAGTTTTTTCATGGTTGTACTTGTTTCATAATGTCCCATGCTCACACTGCCTATCGAACATTGCGTAACATTTACAATATGTAAACCTCTATTTATTGCATTTTGCAAAAGTGCCAAAAACCAATCTTCCGTGGGTGCATTTCCTGCGCCATAAGTTTCGAGCACAATCCCTTTTAAACTATCAATATTCAAAATGGCAGAGAGTACTGTTTCACTTATTCCCGGAAACATTTTGATGATCGCTACATTATTATCCAAATGCATGTGAACCTTTAAAGAAGCTCCATCATTTGAAGGCAAAAACAATTCC
Organism: Flavobacterium granuli; assembly: GCF_031456055.1. GTDB lineage: Bacteria > Bacteroidota > Bacteroidia > Flavobacteriales > Flavobacteriaceae > Flavobacterium > Flavobacterium granuli_A. Next base: position 271,291 of record NZ_JAVDTX010000004.1, on the reverse strand, counting down.
GAATTTATTTTTAAATGCACTCCAGACTCTACCAAGAAAGGATAATTAGGAGAAATAAATGCCCTGAAATGTTCAGCATTTATTTTGACTGTTCTATTGCCACGGTATAATTTGTATTCAAAATAGAGACAAACCTCTTTAATTAACGGTTGGTCATTTTCTTGTAAAGAAGCAATTTGAATCGCTGTAATTAAATTTTCTTTAGCATCGGTTCTCAAATCCCCAATAGGTAATTGGGAGCCCGTAAAAATGATAGGTTTTGAAAGATTTTCGAGCATAAAACTCAATGCCGAAGCTGAATACGACATGGTATCAGACCCATGAAGCACTACAAAACCATCAAAATTTGCGTAATTATTTTCGATAGTACGAGCGATTTCGGCCCAATGCTCAGGGTTCATATTCGACGAATCAATAGGATTTTCAAATGAAAAAGTATCTATTTCGCAATCCAGTAATTTTAACTCGGGAATATTATGGAGGAGTTTGCTAAAATTAAAAGCCTTAAGCGCTCCCGTTTCAAAATCCTTTCTCATACCAATTGTTCCACCGGTATAAATCAAAAGAATTTTGGATTTAGAGTTCATCGACATATTTCAATTTATTGACAACTGGATTCGCATACATATCCAAAAACCCTTGTTTGGCAACTGGATGTTCATGATCAATTCTCATCTCCAAACGTCGCTCAAAAAGCAATTTTTCATTTTCGGTATACAAATGAGAAAATCGATTCGAACAGTTCAAAATATCGTAAGCAATAAAGTTAGTTGTCCACAATTTGTAATTACTCAAAATGGAGTCGTCTATTACTTGTGCCAATGCTTGTACTTGCTTATTAGTAGTATCTACATTTTTAATAATCTCATCGATTTCGGTATCGATAACATCGCCTATATGTATATGAATTCTTTTCTTTTGACCAATGATTCCACTCAACAATGTTTTGAAATCTTCATTTTTTTCTTTGATGTAAATTTCATTATTTGCTTCAGCCAATAACTGTGGCATTTTCAAAGCATCAGTCGGGTCATATTCGTATGAAATAGAAACTGGAACAATTTTAATTTTCTTAAAGTAGTCCATTATATTAGGCTCATCAGATCCCATGGCAATCATTTTCAAAACCCCAGGATTTGTTTCGTCATTTCCGTCTTTGGTTCTTCCCTCGCGTTGCGCAATCCAAACTGAACGATTTTCGTGCAACAATAACTGGGCCATATACTCAGAAAGTAATTTGGAACTTACCAATAATTCTCTTGGTGATAATCCACGCAGAACCAAAAAGTTTCTGTTTAGTTTCGCTAGTATTTTTAAAAATGATTTTTTGACCAAATTGTCTCCGATAGCCGATGAAGTCATATCCAATCCATGCTCGAACAGACAAGAATTCAACAATGTTGTATCTAAAACTATATCTCTATGATTGGAAACAAAAAGGTAAGAAGTATTTTGTTCTAATTTTTCAAAACCCGATGTGGTTAAGCCTTCCGAGCTTTTCTCCAACACCTGTTGCACTCCATAATAAATAAAGTTGCATTGAAAATCACGAATAGAATGAGTTTTGCGAAGTTGCTCTTTCCAAATTTCATCTTCTGTCCCAGGAAAACAAAAGTTCATTAAAGCTTTCATCATCGGATGATCAATAACTTTTATTATTCCTTCGTTTATTTCGGAATCATAAAAAGACCGAATCGCATCAAATTTATTCATTGTTGGTTTTCAATTTAGTTGGACAAAAGAACAAAAAAAATATTAAAGTTACAGAAAATCGACATTAAATACCGAATATTTCTGCAGAATTATCGGTCGTTACAGCTGCTATCTCATTTGCCGAAAGGCCATAAATCTGAGCTAATTTATCCACAACATTTATTAAATAGCTGCTTTCGTTGCGTTTGCCACGATAAGGAATTGGAGCCAAATAAGGAGAATCCGTTTCCAAAACAATATGCTTTAAATCGATTTTATTCAAAAATTGATCTATTTTTCCGTTTTTAAAAGTAACCACTCCTCCTATTCCCAATTTCATATTATAGGATATCGCTTGTAAAGCCTGCTCATAAGTTCCAGAGAAACAGTGAAAAATTCCAAATAATTCTGGTGATTTCTCTTCTTCCAGAATTTCGAATATTTCATCAAAAGCCTCACGACAATGAATGACTATCGGAAGTTTATATCTTTTGGCTAACTGGATTTGTTTTCTAAATGCGATTTGTTGTTCGGGTAAATGCGTTTTATCCCAATATAAATCAATCCCTATTTCACCAATAGCAACAAACTTTCTTTTGGCCAATTCGGTTTCAACATGCTGCAATTCCTCCAAATAATTATCCTTTACATAAGTAGGATGCAACCCCATCATCAAGAATACATTATCAGGATAATTACGCTCCAAATCATACATACTTTGTGTACAAGTCGAATCTATCGCTGGAACAAAAAAGCGTGTAACGCCATTATCAATTGCTCGTTGCATCATTTCGCTTCTGTCCAAATCAAATTCTTCTGAATATAAATGGGTGTGGGTATCGGTAAGTATTGCCTTTGTTTCCAAGTGTAAAATTTAATGTTGCAAAATTACTCTAAAAAGCGGGCTTTCCAAAAAAATGGGGTTTCATAAAGCTCTATCAGAATTTTTACAGACCAAATAATGAAACATAACTGGTATAACACTATTTTTACTTTACAATAGCAATCCTCGATATGAAAAATTTACACGCAAAACTAAAGAAGGTTGATTACAAAAAAGTAAAATTTAAAGTTACTAAAACACAGCACCTTTTGATTAAAGCAAAAATCAATGACGTAAAAGGAAATTTTATACTGGATACAGGTGCCTCGAATAGCTGTGTGGGATTTGAAAGCATCGAATATTTTGCTTTGGAAGCCAAAAATTCCAAAACCAAAGCTTCAGGTGCCGGAGCAACGGGAATGTTGACACAAGTATCCTCCAACAATAAACTTCAATTAAACAACTGGAAACAGAATAAATTTGATTTGGTGATCTTCGATTTGTCACATGTAAATGAGGCCTTAAGCCATTATAAAGTAAAACCTGTTCATGGCATCATTGGTGCCGATGTTTTAATGAAAGGGAAGGGAATCATTGATTACTTTAATCATTGTTTATATTTGAAGTAGTATACTTTTTCAATGAAAAATAAGACACAATCCCACTAACCATCATCAATAAACCACCCAGAACAAATGGCATTCCTGCAAATTCAAATGGTGAGTCTTTATGTGTGAAATAATAAAAAAGGCTCGACATTACTGGGGGGCCAATAATGGTTGCAGCACTCATTAAACTCGCAATTGTTCCTTGAATTTCTCCTTGCTCTGATGGCAAAACATGATTCGAAATTATAGCCCTCAATGCGGGACCAGCAATCCCCGCAAGACAATACGGAATCAGAAAGAGAAACATCATCCAACTTTCTGAAGCAAAAGCAAACAAAAACATTCCAATAGTATATAATGTCATTCCAATGTAAATACTTTTTTCATTTCCTAATTTTCGGCTAGTCCATCGTATCAATCCTCCTTGAACAAGACTTACTAAAACACCAACAACACCGAGTGAAATTCCGACCATTTTTTCGTCCCAATTAAATTTGTACATGGTAAAATAACTCCAATTGCTTTCTACAGCATGTGATGCAACATAGATCAAAAACAGAGCAAACAATAACCCATATAGAGAAGGGTATTTTTTTAAATTCAAAAAGGCTCCAATTGGATTGGCTCTTTTCAAATTTACTGGTCTTCTGTTTTCTTTTGACAATGATTCTGGCAAAATAAAATAACCGTACAAGAAATTCAGCATGCACAAAACTGCTGCTGCGTAAAAAGGGATTCTAGAACCGTAATGCCCCAAAACGCCCCCAATCACTGGCCCAATTATAAACCCCAAACCAAAAGCCACACCAATCATCCCAAAATTCTTGGCTCTATTCTCTGGTGTACTCACATCGGCTATATATGCCGAAGCTGTTGAGATACTTGCTCCTGTTAATCCCGCAATTATTCTTCCTACAAACAGCCATGTAATCGTTGGAGCAAATGCTAACAATATATAATCTAATGAAAAAGCAAAAAGCGAAATTAGAATTATAGGTCTTCTCCCAAATTTATCACTCAAGTTTCCAATTAGAGGCGCAAACATAAATTGGGTTATTGCATACGCAAAAGTTAACCAACCACCGTATTTTGCTGCTTCACTGACATCTCCATGTATTAATTCTTTAATCAATTTTGGAATAACAGGAATGATAATTCCCCAGCCCGTAATATCGATTAACATTGTAATGAAGATAAAGCTGATAGCGGCTTGTTTTTTGCTTGATGCCATAAATATTTTTTAGTGAGGCAAATAAACAAAAAATCCGTTTAGAGATGTTTCTAAACGGATTTTTTTATTTTAAGAAATATACTTAATTACAATTCCAATGCTTTTTTAGCGTTACCACCCATCAACAATTCTAATGGGTTTTCTAAAGCTTCTTTTACAGCAACCAAGAAACCAACAGACTCACGACCATCAATGATTCTGTGGTCATAAGAAAGTGCTACATACATCATTGGGTGAATTTCCACTTTACCATTTACAGCAATCGGACGCTCGATAATGTTGTGCATTCCTAAAATTCCAGATTGAGGAGGATTGATGATTGGAGTAGACAACATAGATCCAAATACACCACCGTTAGTGATTGTAAAAGTACCACCTGTCATATCGTCAACTGTAATTTGTCCATCACGAGCTCTAAGTGCTAATCTTTTAATTTCTGCTTCAACTCCACGGAAAGTCAAGTTTTCAGCATTACGAACTACAGGAACCATAAGTCCTTTTGGTCCAGAAACAGCGATAGAGATATCTGCAAAATCAAAAGCGATTTTGTGATCACCATCCATCATTGAGTTTACGTCTGGATACAATTCTAAAGCTCTAGTAACGGCTTTAGTAAAGAAAGACATATATCCTAAACCAAGTCCACCATGTTTTGCTTTGAATGCATCTTTGTATTCGTTACGAATCAAGTTGATTGGCGTCATGTTCACTTCATTGAAAGTAGTCAACATTGCAGTTTCGTTTTTAGCTGCAACTAATCTTTCAGCTACTTTACGACGCAACATAGATAATTTCGTTCTTTCAGTACCCCGAGAACCACCTGTTGGAGTTCCCATTGAAGGCACAGCATTTACAGCATCATCCTTTGTGATTCTTCCAGCTTTTCCAGTTCCTGTTACAGAAGATGGAGCTATGTTTTTCTCATCCAATATTTTTTTCGCCGCTGGAGATGGTGTTCCTGCAGCATAAGATGCAACTGGTGCAGGCGCTGCTGCTACTGGAGTCGGAGCCACTGGTGCAGGTGCAGGTGCTGCTTTTGGAGCTTCAGCTGCCGCAGGTGCAGAACCTGATGGTTTTGCTCCATCAGTATCAATAAGACAAACTACTGCCCCAACTGCTACTGTGTCACCTTCTTCTGCTTTTAACGTGATAATTCCGCTCAATTCAGCTGGTAATTCAAGTGTTGCTTTATCAGAATCAACCTCAGCAATCGCTTGGTCTTTTTCTACATAATCTCCATCCTTTACTAACCAAGTTGCAATTTCTACTTCTTTAATTGATTCCCCTGGTGATGGGACTTTCATTTCTAAAATCATGTCTTATTATTTTAAATTATGAATTTTAAATTTTAAATTGTTCTAAAAACAACTTCTGTTTATTCTTATTGTTCTTTCTAGCCCTGATGGAAACGGCATCCTTTTTCTTTTTTCTTTAAAAAGAAAAAGATATAGTGTACAGCAGGAAATAGCTCCTAATTATCTAAATAAATTTTTATCAAACACCATTCTGATAGCATCTGCATGACGACGTTTTGCTCTTGTGTAACTTCCTGATGCCGGTGCTGCATATGCTTTTAATGAAGCCAATCTCCATTTGATAAAATCGAAATTCATCAACATAAAGCTGTAAGCTCCCATGTTTTTAGGCTCTTCTTGTGCCCAAACATAATCATCAGCGTTTGGATATTTAGCGATAATTGCTTTGATTTGTTCTGCTGGGAAAGGGAATAATTGCTCGATACGAACAACTGCAACATCTTTTCTTCCGTTGTTTTCTCTTTCGGCAGTAATATCATAATAGAATTTACCTGTAACGAAAACCAATGTTTTCACATCTTTTTTGTTTACTGTTTCGTCATCGATAGTTTCTTGGAAGCTTCCTTTTGCTAATTCTTCTACAGTTGAAACGCATCTTGGATCACGCAATAAACTCTTTGGAGAGAATACAACTAGTGGCTTACGGAAAGTCGTTTTCATTTGTCTTCTCAACAAGTGGAAGAAGTTGGCTGGCGTAGTACAATCGGCAACATACATATTATGTCTGGCGCAAAGCTGTAAGTAACGCTCCATTCTTGCAGAAGAGTGTTCTGCTCCTTGTCCTTCGTATCCGTGTGGCAATAATAAAACAATTCCGTTTTGATTGTTCCATTTGTCTTCTCCACAAGAAATATATTGGTCAATCATAATTTGGGCTCCGTTGCTGAAATCTCCAAATTGTGCTTCCCAAATAGTCAATGCATTTGGATTTGCCAAAGCGTAACCATAATCAAAACCAAGAACTCCGTATTCAGACAAGTGTGAATTGAAAATATTGAAGTTTCCTTTTTTGTTTTCGATAGCGTTCAATAAAATCACTTCTTCTTCAGAATCTTCTACTTTAACTACGGCGTGACGGTGAGAGAATGTACCGCGCTCAACGTCTTGACCTGAAATACGAATATCAAATCCTTCACTCAAAAGAGAACCATAAGCTAGTGTTTCAGCAGTTCCCCAATCTACAGTATTGTTGTCGTATCCTGCTTTTCTATCAGAAACAATTTTGCTTATTTTGTTAATGAATTTCTTGTCAGATGGCAAAGTCGATACCGTTTTGATAATAGAATCTAATGATTTTTTAGCATAAGCAGTATCTACTTTTTGCAACATCACAACATCAGAAACTTGCTTGAATCCTTTCCATTCATTTTGCATAAATGGTGTAATGATTGTCAAGTCTTTTTTGCGTGAAGCTTCTAAATTTTCTTCAAGATCTGCTTTATATTCTTTTTCCAAAGCATTTACAAAAGAAGCATCAATAACACCTTCCGTTAATAATTTCTCTGCATAAATATCTCTCGGATTTTGATGTTTTGCAATGATTTTATATAAAACAGGTTGTGTAAAACGAGGTTCATCACCTTCGTTATGACCGTATTTTCTGTATCCCAATAAATCTATAAATACATCACGACCATACTTCATTCTGTAATCCAAAGCAAAAGACACAGCATGCACAACAGCTTCAGCATCATCAGCATTAACGTGCAATACTGGTGAAAGTGTTACTTTGGCAACATCTGTACAATAAGTGGATGAACGAGCATCTAGATAATTAGTTGTAAAACCAACTTGGTTATTGATTACAATATGAATTGTACCGCCTGTTTTGTATCCATCAAGCAAAGACATTTGAATGATTTCATACAAAATCCCCTGACCTGCAATTGCAGCATCACCGTGAACGGCGATTGGCAAGACTTTAGAGAAATCATCTGGGAAATATTTATCTTGTTTTGCTCTTGTAATTCCTTCGATTACTGCACCTACTGTTTCAAGATGCGAAGGGTTTGGAGCTAAATTGATGTTGATTTTTTTACCAGATTTAGTTACTTTATCGGCAGTAAGACCTAAGTGGTATTTAACGTCACCGTCAAAGTATTCTTGGTCGTAATCTTTTCCGTCAAATTCACCGAAGATATCTTGAGTTGATTTTCCGAAAATGTTAGCCAAAACGTTCAAACGTCCACGGTGAGCCATTCCCATTACAAACTGCTCAACTCCTTGTTCGGCTGCTTTTTCAATCAAAGCGTCAAGAGCTGGAATTACAGATTCTCCTCCTTCTAATGAGAAACGTTTTTGTCCTACATATTTAGTATGCAAAAAGTTCTCGAAAGAAACTGCTTGATTTAGTTTATTTAAGATTGTTTTCTTTTCCTCAACAGAGAAATTAGGCTGATTATTGTTTACGCCTAGTTTGTCCTGAATCCATTTTACAACACCAGGATTTCTGATATACATATACTCAACACCAATGTATTGACAGTAAATAGCTTGAAGGCGCGTTACAATATCCTGCAAAGAACATGGTGGAACACCAATTACTTGAGCAGCATCAAAAACTGTTGAAAGATCAGCAGTTGTTAATCCAAAGTTTTCAATATCCAAAGTAGGTGTATATGTTCTACGATCACGAACCGGATTTGTTTTTGTGAATAAATGTCCACGAGTGCGGTATCCATCAATTAATTTTAAAACATTGAATTCCTTTTGCAACTTGTCTGAAACTAAACTGCAGTCAGCATTGCTCTCCACATATTCAACAATTCGCTGAACAGGATTTTCATCATTATATGTGGTCATTCCAAAGTCAAAACCTTGAAAAAAACTTCTCCAACTTGGCTCTACGCTATCTGGACTTTCTAAATATTGATCGTATAATTGTGCGAAAAATTCTGTATGTGCTGCGTTTAAAAATGAAAACCTATCCATAATCTTATTGAATATACTTTTTGTTAAATAGTTCGGCAAAAATACAATAAACCAATTTATTTAAATCTTTTTTTTACGTACTTTTACGTAAAATTATGTTAAAAAAAACAGCCTAACATGAAAAAATACACCTTTTCTTCCCTAACAAAGACTCTTTTGATGGTTATGGCCTTATTCTTTTACGAAAACGTAATAGCTCAATACCAACAACCTCCGCAGTCGAGAAGTCCCTTTTGGGAAAATGTACAATTTGGGGGTGGATTAGGATTGAGTTTCGGCAGCGGATACACTGATATCTCAATTGCACCGAGTGCAATTTATAACGTGAATCCTTATTTGGCGGTTGGTTTAGGTCTTCAGGGAAGTTACGTTTCTTCCAAAGGATATTACGATTCCGGAATTTACGGCGTAAGTTTTTTGACATATATCAATCCAATTCCTCAAATTCAGCTTTCGATAAATTTGAATGAATCCTATGTTAATAACCATTACGATGCCTATTATGATCAAAGAGCCTACACTGACAGTTTTTGGAATACTGCTTTGTTCCTTGGAGCAGGTTATCGCACTGGAAATGTAACGGTAGGACTAGCCTATAATGTATTATTTGACGAAAATGACAATGTGTATGGAGATGCACTTACTCCGTTTGTGAGGGCTTATTTTTAGCATTGAAGTCGCTAAGTTACTGAGACACTAAGCTTCTAAGGCAAAAAGACTCTTTCAAACTCATAGCATCTCAGAAACTTAGATTCTTAGAGACTTACTTATACTTATTTCTAAACCAAACCTTTTGCCATTCTCTTTTTAAAATCAAAAAAGCGACTTGTTCTGCAAGAATCACTAAATCGGAGCCATCTAGTTTTTTGATTTCCTCTTCAGAAACATCAATGATGTATAGTAAATTGAGATACTCGGCAAATTTGTACTGAATGAGTCTATAGATTTTCTCGTGCAGTTGAATTTTTAATTCCTCTGGAGTAATACTTTTTGGAAAATCAATTGCTTCATTAGCCAAATTAAAATCCTTATTCAATTGAACAATCAAATTATCATAAAGCGTTTCATTATTAGCTTCCTGAAGTAGTAAATCGGTATTTGCGGGTGCTATAAACATATTTTCAATTTCAAAATTCCATGACAATTATTATACATTTCTCCCCATCAGGTTTTCACCAAAAGTCCTTAGCATTTCTTTTTTAGAGAATTCGATATCCATCTTTTCTAAGGTTTCAAATGCCTTAAATGTATATTCTTTAATCGCTTCTTGAGTTGCTTTTGACGCTCCCGATTCGTTAAAAATTGCTTTTACCGTTTCTATTTTCTCTGTATTTTCATCTAATTGCAAGGTGAATAATTCCTCTATTTCTAAAACTTTTTCAGGAGTTGAAAATTCTAATGTTTTTAAATACAAATAGGTTTTTTTATTTTCGATAATGTCCCCTCCTACTTGTTTCCCAAAAGTTTCCGGATCACCAAAAGCGTCTAAATAATCATCTTGCAATTGAAAAGCCAACCCTAAATTGAGTCCGAAATCATAAATTAAATTGGCATTTTCTTCGGATGTATTAGCAATAATAGCACCCATTTTCATCGCAGCAGCCACCAAAACAGCTGTTTTGTATTCAATCATTTTGAGATATTCCGGAATGGTAACGTCTTTTCGGGTTTCAAAATCAACATCCCATTGCTGGCCTTCACAAACTTCGAGGGCAGTTTTGCTAAATAATTTAGCCAAATCTCTGAAAACAACTGGTTCGTATTGTTCAAAATATTGATAAGCCAAAATCAGCATGGCATCACCCGATAAGATTCCGGTATTGATGTCCCATTTTTCATGAACAGTTGACGAACCTCTTCTTAAAGGCGCATCATCCATAATATCGTCATGAACCAGCGAAAAATTATGAAAAACCTCAACCGCCATAGCCGCTGGAAGTGCTTCTTTATAATCAGCATCAAAAATTTCTGAGGTCATTAAAGTCAGAACCGGGCGCATTCTTTTGCCACCAAGTTCTAAAATGTATTCAATAGGTTCATATAAGTTTTTAGGCTCTTTGTTTACGCTTTGTTTTTTTAAATAACTAACAAAAAAATCTTGGTACTGACTGATATCGTGCATAAAATGAAAATCTGATTTGCGAGGCTCAAAGATACAATTCAAATATGAATTATTGCTTTGCAAATATCAGTAAAATAGAGTCATAGTTTTTGCTTATAAAATTATTTAAAAAAAACACAGGAAACTTTATTGGTATTTAAAGTTTCCTGTTTACATTTGCAAAATCAAAAACATTAGAAACTTAATTGGTGTTCAAAGTTTCCTAAATACATTTGCAAAATCAAAATATCACAAAACCAAACACAAGTAAGAACATTACTAAAAAGAAGAATCATGGAAAATGAATGGGAAATTGATTCAAACGAATCAGATGTGTTAATAAAATCTAGACGTTCTCTTATTGGCTATATGCCCGGAAACAAAAACAATTTCAAAGGACACGTTGCCATAGAAAACGACCAAGTTGAAGACGCTTCAATAGAATTTTCACTAAATATGAATGACAAAGAATTGAATTCCAACCAAACAAATAAGGATTTAAAATTCATTGATCTTTTTGAAGAAGACGAAGCTCCGCTTATACAATTCAAATCGACATCATTTCAGAAGATCAATAAAAACATAAACTTTTTGAAAGGCTTTTTGACAATCAAAAACATTACCAAAGTGGTTGAATTGGATACCGAATTTATCGGCTTCAACAACTACAATGGCGTTCAAAAAGCTTCTTTTGAAATTACGGGAAACATCAACCGTAAAGAATTTGGACTGAATTACAATATCCTTTCGCCAAATGGGGGCTACCCTATCAGCAAAGACATTAAACTTATTGCCAACTTAGAATTTACACATTAGGAAAAAAAATACTCAAAAAAACATATTAAACAGCCCAAAATCTTTTAACAACTAACTTTTACTGTATTATTTAATTTAAGTTACAATAAGTTACTCATAAAAATGAAAGATAAAATTATTTCAAAAGCAACGGAACTCTTCTTAAAAATCGGTTTTAAGAGCGTAACCATGGATGATATTGCAAACGAAATGTGCATATCAAAAAAAACGATCTACAAGTTTTTCTGCAATAAAGAAATCCTTATCGCGGAAAGCACTGAGATGGTTCATAAAACCATTCATGAAAGCATTGATACAATCGCTGCAAAAAACTATAATGCTATCAAAGAAAATTTTGAAATCAAAAAGATGTTCAAAGAAATGTTTAAATCTGGGGAAACTTCACCAGCTCATCAATTGAAAAAGCATTACCCTGAAATCTATGACAAAGTAATGTCTAGGGAAATAAACGAATGCAACACCGTCTTTAAACAAAATATTGAAAAAGGGATTGAACAGGGTTTGTACCGAGAAAATTTGGACATCGACATCTATGTTAAATTTTATTACAACCTTATTTTCAGTATTCACGGAATGACGAGTTCTGAAAAAGAATCACAGGAATTAGAACTTGAAGCTTTAGAGTATCATACTAGAGCCATGGCAACACCAGCAGGAATCATCGAATTAGAAAAACAAATGCAAAACGCTAATATATAAACAATCAATGAAAAAAATAACCCTATTACTTCTGTGCTCAATTGGACTCACAGCCAATGCACAGGTACAAACTTTAACCTTAAAGGACGCTGTAAATTACGCGTTGGTAAATAAGGCGGATGCTAAAAAAGCAAAATTAGATATTGAAAATAACAATTACCAAATAGAAGAAATACGTTCCAGAGCTTTGCCACAAATCTCGGCAAACGGAAGTTTAATTTACAATCCAGTGTTACAAACTAATGTACTAGACGGTGCAATGTTTGGACAGCCTGGACAATCGATTCAAGTTGCTTTTGGACAAAAATGGACTTCGGGAGCTGGAGTTTCACTCTCACAAACGCTTTTTGACCAATCTGTTTTCACAGGTTTGAGAGCAGCTCAAACGACTCGTGAGTTTTATCAATTAAATAATCAATTAACAGAAGAACAAGTAATTGAAAGAGTTGCCACTAGTTATTACAATGTCTATGTATTAAGAGAAAGATTGACTTTAATAGATAGTAATTATGCAAATACTGCAAAAGTTCGCAACATCGTAAAAGGGCAATTTGACAATGGTTTAGCCAAAAAAATTGATCTAGATCGTATCGTTGTAAAAATGTACAATATAGATACTGATCGCGAGCAAGTAAGAAACCAGGTTCAGCTACAAGAAAACGCATTGAAATTTTATATGGGAATGCCAATTGAAACAAAAATTGAAATCCCAAGAACCCAATTTGAAGTTTCTCCACAAGTCTTGGCAGAAGCACCAAATACTGCAAACAGATCTGAATACTTACTCATGAAAAAACAAGAGGAGTTATTGGAGTTCCAAAAAACTGCAGTTGAAGCGGAATATTACCCAACACTTTCATTAGTAGCTGGATATAATTTCTTAGGTCAAGGTCCAGAAGTACCCCTTTTTGCAAAACCTGCAGATGGCGTCTATTGGTCGGATTACTCTTCGGTTGGATTAAATTTAAAAGTTCCAATTTTTACTGGATTTGGAACACGCGCTAGAGTAAGACAAGCTGACGTAGACATCAGAAGACAACAAGAAGACATCAAAGACACGCAACTTTCCCTTGATTTAGAATACATAAATGCCAAAACTCAAATTGAGAATAACATTATAACCATTAAAAATCAAAAAGAAAATATGATTTTGGCTGAAAATATATTGAAAAACACCAAAAACAATTATTTACAAGGGCTTGCCTCTTTGACTGATTTATTGGACGCACAAACTGCCAATATAGAAGCAGAAAACAATTATACAAGAGCAATATTAGCTTATAAAATTGCAGAAATAACATTAATCAAAACTAAAGGAGAACTTAAAACCCTAACAAACTAAAACAAAATGAAAAAAAATATAATAATAGTAGTCGTTATTTTAGGAGCATTAGCACTTATTGCTGTTAAATTGAATAAGAATAAAGCAGAAAACATAGCTAAAACTGATATTGTTGCTGAAAAAAATGCATCTGTATCCGTAAAAACGGCTCAAGTAAAAACTGAAGATCTTTCATTGGATTTCTTAGCCAACGGAAATTTTCAGCCAATCCAAGAATTGACTTTTTCTGCTGAAAAATCAGGTAAAGTAATCAGTGTTTTGGTAAAAGAAGGTGATTATGTAAATGTTGGACAAGCAATGCTAATCGTTAGAAGTGATGTTATAAACGTTAATGCCCAAACAGCAAAAGCAGCTTATGACAATGCAAAATCTGATTATGACCGTTATCAAAATGCTTATAATTCGGGTGGAGTTACCAAACAACAATTAGATCAGGCAAAATTGGCTTTGACCAACGCTACTAACAGCTTGAAACAAGCAAACATCAACGTTGGAGATACCAAAGTAAAAGCTCCTATTAGCGGATTTATTAATAAAAAATTCATTGAGCCAGGTTCTATTTTAGCGGGAATGCCAGCAACTGCAATGTTTGAAATCGTGAACGTTTCTAAATTAAAACTTACTGTTAGTGTAAACGAAAGCCAAGTAGCAAGCTTGAAATTAGGAAACACGATAAATGTAACTTCAAGCGTATTTCCAGATAAAACATTTGCAGGAAAAATTACTTTTATTGCTGCAAAAGCAGATGAAAGCTTGAATTTCCCAATTGAAATTGAAATCTCAAACAATGCTGATAAAAGCTTAAAAGCGGGTATGTACGGGACTGCTAATTTTGGTTCTAAACAAAAACAACATTTAAAAGTAGTTCCTAGAAACGCTTTCGTAGGAAGTGTGAGCAGTAACGAAGTTTTTGTTGTAGAAAACGGAATCGCTAAATTGAAAAAAGTTACTTCTGGAAGAATTATAGGAGAACAAGTAGAAATAGTTGACGGATTATCTGATGGAGAAACTGTAATTATTACAGGACAAATTAACCTGCAAGACGGTAATGCAGTAGAAGTTATTAAGTAATCAAAAGCACTAAGCTATAAGCCATAAGCATTAAGCTTATTGCCTAAAGCCAAAAACCAAAAATATGAAATTAGCAGAAATATCCATAAAACGTCCGTCGATAATAATTGTATTATTTACGATTCTTACCCTTGGGGGACTGTTCAGCTATAGCCAATTGGGCTATGAATTGATTCCTAAATTCGAACAAAACGTAATCGCCATTTCAACCGTTTATCCTGGAGCTTCTCCAAGTGAGGTAGAAAACACAGTTACGAAAAAAGTGGAGGATGCCATCGCATCTTTGGAAAATATCAAAAAGATTGATTCTAAATCTTACGAAAGTTTGTCTGTAGTTACCGTTACGTTGACATCACAAGCAAAAATTGATATTTCGATGAACGATGCGCAACGAAAAATCAATTCCATCATCAGTGATTTACCCGATGATGCCAAAACACCATCTTTATCTAAATTCTCGTTGAGCGACTTACCAATTATGACCATTGGTGCCAACGGAAAAATGGACGAAGCAGCTTTTTATGATTTGATTGATAAAAAAATTGCTCCCGTTTTATCTCGTGTAACGGGTGTGGCGCAGGTAAATATTATTGGTGGTCAAGAACGTGAAATTCAAGTAAATCTTGATGCTGTAAAAATGCAAGGTTACGGACTTTCTGTACCGCAAGTACAGCAAATTATTTTGTCATCCAACTTGGATTTCCCAACAGGAAACATTCAAACTCGTGACCAAAAAATATTAATTCGTCTTGCCGGAAAATACAAGAATGTTGACGAATTAAGAAACTTAGTTGTTTCTTCTAAAGGCGGAATTGAAATCCGTTTGCAAGACATTGCCGATGTACAGGATGCTCAAAAAATTGCCGAGAAAATCTCTCGTGTCGATCAAAAAAGCGCCATTATTTTAACGGTAATCAAACAATCTGATGCGAATGCCGTTGCGGTAAGTGAGCAATTGAAACAAACGGTTAGTAAACTGGAAGCGGATTATAAAATCAATGAATTAAAATTAGAAATAGCAAAAGATAGTGCGATTTATACTCTTGAAGCAGCAGATTCTGTACTTCACGATTTAATGATTGCGGTAGTTTTGGTTGCCTTTGTAATGTTGTTCTTCCTTCACAGTATTCGTAACTCGTTAATCGTAATGGTTTCGATTCCTGCTTCGTTAATTGCAACTTTTATCGGAATCTATCTTTTAGGATACACATTGAACTTGATGAGTTTATTAGGACTTTCTCTTGTAGTTGGTATTCTGGTCGATGATGCAATTGTGGTATTGGAAAATATCTACAGGCACATGGAAATGGGTAAAAGTCGTATTCGTGCATCCTATGACGGTACTGCCGAAATTGGTGGAACTGTAACTTCGATTACATTGGTAATTGTGGTGGTGTTTTTACCAATCGCGATGAGTTCAGGATTGGTTTCTAATATCATTACGCAGTTTTGTGTTACTGTAATTATATCCACATTATTTTCATTGTTGGCTTCGTTTACTATCATTCCGTGGTTGTCTTCTCGTTTTGGAAAACTAGAACATATTGAAGGGAAAAACTTGTTCGGAAAAACTATTCTTGGATTCGAAAGTTTATTAACTCGTTTTACAGACTGGGTTTCCAATTTATTGAACTGGTGTTTGGATCATTATATCAAAACAATTGGAGTAGTTTTAATTTTGTTTTTCGGAACCATATTCAGTTTATTTGGTGGTGGATTTATTGGAGGTGAATTCTTTGCCTCATCCGATAGTGGTGAATTCTTAGTTCAAATCGAAATGCCAAAAGATGCTTCATTGGAACAAACCAACTTCATGACGCAAAAAGCAGAAGCTTATTTGAAAAATCAAGAGTACGTTCATAGTCAAATTACGACTGTAGGACAAACGAGTGAAGGTATGGGAGGCGCGCAAGCTACCGCATACAAAGCGGAGATTGACGTAAAAATGATTGAGAAATCAGAACGTTCAGATGATGCAGCTGTTTACGCAGCAAAAATCAAACGTAAATTAGAAAAAGTGTTAGTCGGTGCCAAAGTAAAAACAGTTCCGGTTGGTATTTTAGGTACTGCCGAAAATGCAAAACTTGGATTGATTGTAACAGGACCTTCTACCGAAGTTGCCATGGCTTTTGCCAAATTAGCCGAAGCTGAATTGCGTAGCATTCCAGGAGCAACCGAAATTAAATTGACCGTTGAAGATGGAAATCCAGAAATCGACGTACATGTGGATCGTGATAAAATGGCTGCATTGGGACTAACGCTACAAACAGTAGGTATGACGATGCAAACAGCTTATAGCGGAAACACAGACGGTAAATTTAGAGCTGGTGAATACGAATATGACATCAACATTAAATACAATGCTTTTGACAGAAAAAATATTACTGATGTTAGTAATCTAATTTTCATCAATAATGCTGGTCAACAAATTAAATTGTCTCAATTTGCTGCTATTACTGAAGGTTCAGGACCGAGCCAATTGGAGCGTCGCGACAAATCGGCTTCGGTAACGGTGCAAGGTCAAAATGTTGGGGTTCCAACTGGAACAATCGTAACGCAATGGCAAGCTAAATTAGACAAGCTTAAAAAGCCGGTTGGTGTAGATTACATCTGGGGTGGAGACCAAGAAAACCAAAGCGAAGGTTTTGGTACTTTGGGAATCGCTTTATTGGCCGCTATCATCTTGGTTTACCTTGTAATGGTTGGTTTGTATGACAGTTTTATGCACCCATTTGTAGTATTGTTTGCTATTCCACTTTCGTTTATTGGGGCTTTATTAGCATTGGCTTTAACCAATAAAACACTGAATATTTTCACCATTTTGGGTATCATTATGTTGATTGGTCTGGTGTGTAAAAATGCGATTATGCTTGTGGATTACACCAACCAAAGAAGAGCTGCTGGAGAAAGCATCAGAAGGGCATTGATTCAAGCTAATCACGCTCGTCTTCGTCCAATTTTGATGACGACAATTGCGATGGTTTTCGGTATGTTCCCAATTGCATTGGCTTCTGGAGCGGGTGCGGAATGGAAAACTGGTTTGGCTTGGGTAATTATTGGTGGATTGATTTCATCTTTATTCCTAACCTTGATTATCGTTCCTGTGATTTATGAAATCATGGAGAAAATCAAAGCTAGATTATCTAAAGGAGAAAAAGTGGATTATGAGGCAGAAATGGTTGCCGATTATGATCACAAAGAACTAAGCGAGGATGGTTTCAATCCAAAGCATACGGTTTAAAAATAGGTTGCTTACTAATTCAAAAAGGGCTTTCAATATATTTGAAAGTCCTTTTTTATTGTCAGTATTCACGAGCGAAAAACCAGAAACCCTTGTTCGGCGCTCATTTTTTCGATTCAAAATAATCTACAACCATTTTTTTCTCTTAAAATAGATATAAGGCAAGACAGCCGCAAATACCATTGCAATTACTGCCAAAGGATATCCAAAATGCGCTCGAAGTTCAGGCATATTCTCAAAATTCATCCCATAAAGTCCCGCAATAAATGTTGGCAGAGAGATACAAACCGTAACCACGGTAAGCGTTTTGAAAATATGATTTTGTTCCAAATCAATTTTATTCGACACATTTTCCTTTAGGTCATCTAAGCGGTCAAAATTAAATTGGATGTAATCCGAAACTACAGATAAATCATTGAGTTCCGATTCAATGGTTTCTTTTATATCATTTTTTTGCTGCCAAGAACTTTTCTTATACAAGTTGAAGACTCGCGTAGTTTCAAGTAAACATTCTTTCAAGAGCAAATTGTTGAAATTATATCTTGTGATAAGATCCATAACTTCTGCAGAGAATTTTTTCTCCAATAAGATGGTACTCGCGAGAGCCTTTACCTTTTTGGTTTCGCTCTCAGTAATATCGGCGAAATAGTCGGAGATGAATTCAATCTGGAATTTTAAAATAGTCTTTGTATCTATTAATTGTTGTAATTGTAAAAATTTATATGAATACGTTTTATTGAAAAAAAGATCCACTCCCGAGTTGGAGAAGAAAAAAAGACCTTTGGAAGAAATTATAAAGAAAACAGGCGATTCAATCAGCTTTTTATCCTCGTCGTAATAAGGAATTGAAATATGAAAAGACACTTCATTATCATTTGACAAAAAGTGAGAACTGATCTCGATGTCCTCATAATGTTTCATTACCGAAAAATCGACTCCAAACTTTTCTTCAACCCAGTTTATTTCTTCATCTGTGTAATCAATAAATTGCATTACATGAAAATCCAAATTCTGATCCAGAATTTCACTAGGCCTATTTACTTTGATAAATTCTTTGTTCTTCAATAGAATTTCTATCATAATTTACTTTTATTAAAATGTTCTAATAATTAGGTTAGCGTGGATTTGTAATCCGTGCCCATTCCAATTATCAAGTTCAACTTGTTTTTATCATTGTTATTTTTATCACGCTCACTTTATCGATATACTTTGTGGCACGGATTGCAAATCCACGCTATCGGACATCAGAGTTTCAAACCTTAGCTGTTAACTCCTGAAACATTATTTAGATTTAAACTCTTTTTCAATTTTCCATTGTGAAATTTCTGGTGGGCCTGCTAAAAATGTTCTTGAATCTCCTATGAATTTTTGTAGATGTGGCGTTGTCATATGAGTAGTATTATAATAAGTTTCATCGCCCCATTCTTCATAAAGTAAAATCTTAGATTCATCTTTTGAATCAACATGCAGTTTGATATTTACAAAATGTGGTTCAAGTTTCACATTTTCTATTAGTTCAGTTAAGCCAGCGATAACTTCTCCCCTCTTTAATGGTAGTGCTTTGTATTGAACAAGAACAATTAGATTTTTTTGATTGTTGTCTTTTATCATAATTTCCTTTTTATTAAGATTACCCGATAATGCGTATTCAAATCGTTTGTACGATGCTGGCGGTTATGTTTTGGAAACAAAATCCACCATCCATTCAATACCGTATTTATCTCTAAACATTCCAAAATAAGAACCCCAAGGGCTGTCACCAATAGGGTATTCAACATTTCCGCCTGCCGAAAGTCCGTTAAACAGCTTGTCGGCTTCTTCACGACTTCCTGCACTAATAGATATTTTAGATCTGTTTTCATTTTCATTTACTGGCCCCATACTTTCTGGAACATCATTGCCCATTAAAAAATTTTGACCAATAGATAAAGCAATGTGCATTATTTTATTTGCTTCCTTTTCTGGTATTGGATATTCATCGTTCGACATCTCTTTGAAACGAACAATTCTTTCGAACTCTCCACCAAATACTGATTTGTAAAAATTAAATGCTTCTTCGGCATTTCCGTTGAAGTTAACGTGAGGATTGATAAGTGCCATAATTTCTATTTTTTTAAATTTATTTAAGCAATACTAGCTGACCTGAATGGTATTGCAAATGGGATGTTCTGGTGATAATGATATTTAACTTATTGCGATGCGGTTCATTGACAAAATCTTCGGCAGATACTGCGGTATGTTTTTCAAACCATTCTTCCGGTTTCAAACTGTCAAATTTTTGCTTTAACACTTCACATTGTTTAGTCCAAAAACTTCTCAATTCTGCTGCCGTTGGAATTTGCGTTACTACTTTGTCAGGCGATTTAATAAACGGCTCATACAATTCGGGATAAAGCTTTTCGCCCAAATCTAATAGTTTCAGCATTTCGTCGTGCACTGCAATTAAATGTCCCAATAAATAAACTCCTCTGTTTTTGCCCGGTGCAATTTCTTTTTGCAAAGTTTCGTCAGTTAAGTTACTAAGAATTGCATTCAAATTCGTAATGGATCCATACCATCTGTCGAATGTCATTTTTAGAAATAATTCTGTTGTTGCCATCTTATTAATTTTATTTTTTGAGTTGTTATAAATAGTTCTTTTAAATTTCATCTCTCCTTAAGCTCCCATCGTACCTGTCTCAACTTCTCCAGCACGCTTGTAATTGGCTAAGATCACTCCGGTCGGCGTAACCAAACTCTTTGTTAAAGTATAGGCTGCCGGAATTGAACCATCATCAAACAACTTTTTTCCTACGCCAAGAATCAATGGGTGAATTTTGAGGCTAAGTTCGTCCACCAAATCATTCTTAAGTAACAGTTGAATAAGTTTACTGCTACCCCAAACTTGAATATCAAAACCCTTTGAATTTTTGAGCTTTTTTATATCTTCCAAACTTTCGATAAACACAGTGTTCTTCCAGTCTGATGTTGTAACGGTATTGGACAGCACGTATTTTGTGCCATCATTGATACCAGGCCAATATTCCGCGTGTTCAGGCCAGTAGGCTTCCCAAATCTCAAATGTTTTCCTTCCTAAAAGATAATCTACAGGTTGTTCCAGTTCTTTTTGCACCACCTTGCCCCCAACTTCATCATCATACGGCGCACTCCAACCGCCATATTTAAAGCCTTTTGATGGATCTTCCTCAGGTCCACCGGGTGCTTGCATTACTCCATCTAATGAAATAAAAGACAAAACAATTATTTTTCTCATGATTATTATAATTTGAGTTCTAAACAAAAAACACAATGTCAATGTATACGAATGTGACAATCATAGAGGCTGCAGATTTATTGTTGTCCTAAACAATTTTAATAGTAGCACATCATCTGCCTTTACTCCAAAACCCTGTTAGCGGTTCATTGTTTTTATTCACTTTTCGGTTCGTAGTAAAGTATTACTGCACCACCACTAAAGGTTTTAGTCTTTACGAGTTTAAAAACAGTCCTATCGTTTACATTTTCAAATAACGGTAAACCTGCACCCGCTATAACAGGGTAAACACAAAATTGATATTCATCAATCAAATTAAGTTTCATTAGCTGGATAATTAAACTCCGACTGCCGACAAAAATGGGTGCACCAGATTGTTGTTTGAGTTCTAAAACTTCTTTTTCAATCGGTTGATTTGACAATTTTGCACTGTCCCAATCTGTATTTTTCAGCGTATGCGAAAAGACAATTTTTGGAATTTTGTCAATAGCTATAGCAAAGTCGTCCATTGATTTTTCACCTGAAGGATTTTTAATCAGAGTTTGCCAATATTGCATAAGTTGATAGGTTATTCTGCCGTATAGAATCGCATCCCCTTCTCTTAATAGTTCAGTATAATGCTGATGTATTTCTTCATCTGGCTGGCCTGCCGTATGATCGAAAACCCCGTCAAGTGTCATATTGATTGCAGCAATTATCTTTCTCATATCTTGTCCTTAATTGTCATTTGTTGTTGGTTATTTGCGAATATCTTACAATGACCGCAAACTCGTTTATAGCTCTTATAAAATCACTACTGCCCCTATTTTGGGTAGTTTAGTCTGACAAACAATTAGTTGTGTTTTAAATCTAAAATTAGGAAATAAAGTTACAAATAAGTTTTAGTGCTGTAACAATCAAAAGCTAATTACTTAATTTTTAACACTATCCGTAAAAAAAATAATGGAAACTTATTTTGTTTTTAAAGTTTCCAATCTATATTTGTATTGCAAAATTATTACAAAACAGAAAACATGAAAAACGAATGGGAAATTGATTCCAACGAATCAGACGTGTTGATAAAGACGAGATATTCATTGATTGACTACATGTCTGGATCCAAAAATAATTTTAAAGGACACGTTGCTATACAAAACAACGAAGTCGAAGATGCCTTTATTGAATTTTCTTTGAAAGCGAACGACAAGAGCAAAAACTCAGACTTGAAATTAATAGACTTTTTTGACTATGATGAAACTCCCGTTATTCAATTCAAATCGACTTCTTTTCAAAAAATAAATAAAAATATCAATTTTCTAAAAGGACATTTGACTATCAAAAACATTACAAAAGAAGTAGAATTGGACACAGAATTCATTGGTTACAACAACTATAATGGAGTTGAAAAAGCATCATTTGAAATCACAGGAAATATCAACCGAAAAGACTTTGGACTTAACTATAATGCCTATTTCAATCATGGTGGATACCCAGTTGGTTCCGACATTAAACTTATAGCCAATTTAGAATTCGTTCATCAATAAAATAAATAGAAACCATATTAATAATTTTCCAATAAAAAACTAACCTACAGCAAAATACCACATAATTAAATGAAAGATAAAATCATATCCAAAGCAAGTGATTTATTTTTAAAACTTGGTTTTAAAAGTGTCACTATGGATGATATTGCAGGTGAAATGTGCATTTCCAAAAAAACGATTTACAAATATTTTTGCAACAAAGAAATATTGATCGAAGAAAGCACGGAAATGGTTCACAAAACCGTACATGAAGTCATAAATACAATTGTTGCCAAAGATCACAATGCAATTGAAGAGAATTTTGAGATTCGGAAAATGTTCAAGGAAATGTTCAAAGTTGCAGACACTTCACCTTTGTATCAATTAAAAAAACATTATCCTGAAATCTACCAAAAAGTAATGAGTAGAGAATTGGATCAATGTAATATGTGTTTTACACAAAACATACAAAAAGGAATTCAACAGGATTTATATCGAAAAGACCTTAATGTCGAAACTTATGTAAAATTTTATTACTCCTTAATTTTTAGCATCAAGGAGAATACAATTTCTGAAAGAGATGCGACAAAACTGGAACTTCAGGCACTGGAATACCACACCAGAGCTATGGCTACACTAAAAGGAATCGCCGAACTTGAAAAACAACTACTTAAAACCAACACATAATGAAGAATATTTTCATTTTAACCCTCACCTTTTTTGCCCTGTGTGTCAATGGCCAAGACTCGAAGAAGAGTTACTCCTTCACGTTACAGCAAGCCATAGACCACGCGCTTGAATACAATTACTCGGCCATCAATTCTGGTCGGGATATTGAAGCTGCCAAAGAAAAAAAATGGGAAACTACTGCTATGGGATTACCACAGATTAATGCCGGAGCAGATTTTACCAATAATTTTGTGCTGCAAAAATCAGTAGTGCCAGCCGAATTCTTTGGTGGAGAACCCGGAACTTATGCCGAAGTAGCTTTTGGAACTAAATACAACATGGTTGCCCGCTCTACATTGAGCCAGCTTATTTTTGACGGTTCTTATATAGTAGCACTTCAAGCTTCCAAAACCTATTTGGCCTACTATGAAAATGCCAAAAAAAGATCGGATATCGACATCAAGGAAATGATAATCAATTCTTATGGCAACGTTCTATTGGCGCAAGAAAACATAGCTATCCTTGAAAAGAATATTTCTTCACTACAAAAAACGCTAAACGACACTAGAGCAACTTATAAAAATGGTTTAATCGAAGAAGAAAGCGTTGAACAGCTGGAAATAAATCTAGCCTCATTAGAAAGCACCTTAAACTACAACAAGCGTTTGCTAGACATTACATATAAAATGCTTAAAATCAATTTGGGTATTGACATTAATGACCAAATCACATTGACTGATAAATTAGATATTTTGACTGTTCAAAATATGGATCTTTCTTTTTCTAATACAGAATTTGATGTGAACAGCAATATCGATTATAGAATAGCCACCAATTTTGAAGAACAAAGGACATTAGAATATAAACTTGAAAGAAGCAAAGCCTTGCCTTCATTAGCCGCCAATGTCAATTTTGGATACACCGCTTTTAAAGATGAGTTTGATTTTTTTAGTAAAAATCAAAACTGGTTTAACTATTCGAATCTAGGACTTAGTTTGAATATTCCAATATTCAGCAGTTTGGCTAGAAGTTCTAGAACACAGCAGGCAAAAATTGCTTTGGATCAGGCAAAAACCACATTAAGCGAAACGGAGCAAAAACTGAAATTGCAATATGCTACCGCAAAAACAGAATATGAATACAGCATAGCCGATTATGAAACTGCGAAAAGCAATTTGAATTTGGCTGAAAGAATTGAGAGAAAACAGCAAATCAAATTCACAGAGGGACTTTCCACCAGTTTTGATTTCAATGATGCGCAACGTCAATTGTACACCGCCCAACAAAAATACCTGCAGACAATGGTAGATATCATCAACAAAAGAGCCAGTTTAGAAAAAATAACAACCAAATAACAACTTCCATTAAATTCTACATATATGAAAAAGATACTAATACTAACCACCCTTTCCATTGTATTGATTGCTTGTAATTCCTCCGAAAAAAACCAATCATTCGAAGCCATTATTGCTTCTAAAGATGTGAAAGCAATAACCGCAAAAAAAGCCGAACTCCAATTACAGCTTACGCAAATCGATGAAGCATTAGCTACTTTGGATGTAAACAAAGAAGTAGAAGCATTGGTTACTGCCGTAAAATTGAAAGACACCACTTTCAACCACTATCTTGAGATACAAGGGAATATCAACACCAATGAAAATGTATTGATACAACCCGAATTTCCAGGAAACTTAGTGGAATTAAATGTAAAAGCAGGTCAAAAAGTAAGCAAAGGACAAGTTTTGGGACGCACCGATGATGGAGGTATGAGTCAACAATTGGCCAGTGCCGAAAACCAATATGCATTGGCAAAAACCACTTTTGAACGCCAAAAAAACCTGTGGAATCAAAAAATTGGTTCTGAAATTCAATATCTACAGGCACAAACCCAAATGATTTCAGCTCAAAAAGCAGTGGCGCAAATCAAAGCACAAATTGCAAAAACAGTAATTAAAGCACCATTTTCTGGAACTATTGACGAACTTTTTGTTGAAAAAGGAGAAGTCGTTTCTGCCAGCCCGCAAGGATTAATGCGAATTGTGAATCTTGGAAATATGTATGTTTCAACTTCTATTCCAGAAACGTATATCGGAAAACTAAAAATTGGTACTGAAGTAGATGTGTACTTATCTTCATTGGGTAAAACCTACAAAGGAAAAGTACGTCAAATAGGGAATTTCATCAATCCCAACAATAGAAGTTTCGGAATCGAAGTTAGTGTTCCCAATCCCGATAATTTATTACGCCCGAACCAGGTTGCTAAACTGAAAGTGATTGATTATGTGAGCAAAAATGCAGTAGTTGTCCCCACCAATGTGATTCAGCAGGATGCCACGAAAAACAGTTTTGTGTATACTGTAGATAACTCAACCGGAAAAACAGGTATTGCAAAAAAAGTGATTGTTAAAACTGGTCAGTCTTCAGACAATGTAACCGAGATTTTAAGCGGTTTAGATGCTGATGCCATAATAGTTACCGAAGGCATGAATACCATTTCGGATGGAATGAAATTGAATTTTTAAAAAAAGTTTAGGGAGGTTTATGAGTTTAAAAAGGTTTAGAAAAGAGACCTGTAAACTCATTAAGCAACTTTAAACTAAATTAAACCAAAAACATATGAGTCATCAAAGTAAAGAATTCGGAATATCAAGTTGGGCTGTCGAAAATCGCGTGACAGTATATATCTTGACTTTATTGATTGTAATCACTGGAGTCATTGCCTACGTTACGATGCCTAGAGAGGATTTTCCGGAAATTATAGAAAACAAAATTTACATCTCCTCAGTTTTCCCTGGAAACTCAGCCGAGGACGTAGAGAAATTAATTGTTAAACCACTTGAGAAGGAAATCAAAAATATCAGCGGCGTAGATAAAATTACGTCCAGTTCCTTTCAAGATTATGGAATGATAATCGTTGAGTTTGAAGACAAAATCACCATAGAAATTGCCAAATCACGAATTAAGGATAAAGTAGATATCGTAAAAGCAGATACTGATTGGCCTAATCTTGACAATGGAAGTAAAGTGGAGCCGAGTGTATTTGATTTGAACATTTCGGAGGAAGTGCCAATTCTAAACATTAATTTACAAGGAAACTACACCACTCAACAACTTAAAAAATATGGAGAATTGCTTCAAGACGATATTGAGGAAGTTCCTGAAGTAAAAAAAGTAGATATTTTGGGTGTTGATGACAAAGAAGTGGAAATTGCCGTTGACATTTTCAAAATGACGGCTGCCCAAGTATCTTTTGATGACATTCAAAATGCGGTGAAATATGAAAATATGACGCTTTCTGGAGGGAATTTAATTTCTCAAGGATCCAGAAACAACATCCGAATTGTGGGTGAAATCAAAGACCCAAAAGAATTGGAAGACATCATCGTAAAACACAATGGAGGAACGGTTTACCTGAAAGACATTGCAGTAGTGAGTTTCAAAGAAAAAGAAAAAACCACTTATGCCCGTGAGAAAGGAACCGAAGTTGTCATGTTGAGCGTAAAGAAACGTTCCAACCAAAACATGATTTCGGCTATTGAACAAGTAAAAGAGAGAATAGAAAAAGCCAAAGAATCGTATTTGCCATCCAATCTAAAAATTGAATTAACAAACGATCAATCATCTCGTGTAGAACACCAAGTTGACGAATTGTCCAACCACATCATCTTCGGGATTGTTCTGGTAATGATCGTGTTGATGTTTACCATGGGACTTAGAAACTCTTTGTTTGTGGGAGCTGCTATTCCATTATCTATGCTAATGGCATTTAGTATATTATCGGCATTTGGATTAACACTAAACACTATGGTGCTTTTCGGTTTGGTTATGGGACTGGGAATGCTGGTGGACGACGGTATTGTGGTGGTCGATAACGTATTTGCTAACATGAAAAAAGGGCTGCCTCGAGTCGAAGCTTCCAAAATAGGAATTGGTGAAATTGCTTGGCCGGTAATCTCTTCTACTGCTACGACCTTGATGGCGTTCTTGCCTTTTGCCTTATGGCCTGGAACAATGGGTAAATTCATGAAATATTTCCCAATGACCTTGACTGTTACACTTACTGCTTCTTTATTTGTAGCTATGGTTGTCAATGCGGCTATGACAGGAGGATCTATGGATATTGAGGACAAAAATGTGACCAAAAAATCAGCAAAAACATACTCAATCATTTTTACAATTATAGCGGTTATTTTTGTTCTTCTAGGTAATATTTATGATTCTAAATTGGCAAAAGCAATTGGTCATTTGGCTATCATTTCCCTTGGTTTGATGTGGTTGTACAAATTAAAATTGTACCAATGGACACAAGATTTCCAGCACAGCTTTTTCCCGAGAATGGAAGACAAATACAAAACCTTTTTGGCCAAAATTTTAACCAAAAAAAGAGCTTGGTATGCTCTGATCGGAATTATCGGAATGCTATTTTTCTCTTTCATCCTTTTGGGAATATTCCCTAGAAAAGTATTGTTTTTCCCAGACAATATCCCGAATCAGGTAATCGCCTACATCGAATACCCACAAGGAACCGATATTGAAAAAACCAATAAGGCTACCCTATTTGTTGAAAAACAGATTATTTCTATTTTGAACAAATACGTAGATCCAAAAACAAACAAAAACTTTTTGGCCGAATCAATCGTGTCGCAAGTCGGTGTTGGTGCCGGAAATCCAAACGTAGATGCGGGATCGGCTTCCGAAACTCCTTTCAAAGGGAAAGTGACAGTGAATTTCTCCGAATTTAAATTCAGAAGAGGAATCAACACCGCCGATATCCTTGAAGAAATCAGAGGCAAAGTAAAAGCAATCGCCGGAGCTACAGTAACGGTTGAAAAAGATGCCAATGGACCACCAGCAGGTTACCCAATCAGTATTCAGCTGACAGGTATTGACTATGAGGAAATGCTGAAAGAAGCAGACAAGATGATCACTTTTATCAATACTAAAAATATTCCTGGAATCGAAAGATTGAGCATTGATGTCAACAAAGAAAGTCCGGAACTTGAGGTAAAAGTGGATCGTGTAAGCGCAGGAAGTCTAGGTGTTTCAACAGGGCAATTGGGGTTCAATTTGCGTCGTTCCGTATATGGACAGGAAATTTCGACCTACAAAGAAGGTGATGATGATTACAACATCACTATGCGTATGCAGGATGACCAACGCAAGAACGAAAACGTATTGTTCAATCAATCCCTAACATTCCGAAACCAGAACAATGGGCAAATGATGCAAGTGCCTATTTCTGCGGTTTCCGAAACAGAAAAAACGACCACGTACAACCAAATCAAAAGGAAAAACCAAAAACGTATCATGACGGTTTATTCCAACGTCCTGACTGGTTACAATGCTGATGAAATCACCAAACAAATTGCAGCTGATTTAAAAGGATACGAATTACCAAAAACAGTTACCTATTCCTTCTCGGGGGTACAGGAAGAGCAAGACAAAAACCAAAGTTTCTTGATGTATGCGCTGTTTTTAGCCATGGCTGGAATCACCATTATTATCGTGCTTCAATTCAACTCGGTTTCAAAAACAATTGTAATCCTGTTCACGGTAATCCTGAGTTTCAGTGGGGTGTTTTACGGTTATGTGATTGCGAATATGGATTTTGTGATCTTGATGACCATGATGGGAATCATTTCGCTGGCAGGTATTGTGGTGAAAAATGGAATTGTATTAATGGACTTTTTTGTTTTATTATTGGACAAAAAAGTGGCCGATAATAATCTCGGAAGTCACGATGATCTGACTATCGAAGAAATCAAAGAAGTAATTATCGAATCTGGTAAATCAAGGCTGCGTCCTGTATTGCTAACCGCTTTGACGGCAGTATTGGGATTAATCCCACTGGCTATTGGACTGAATTTTGACTTCTTCTCTTTGATAACCGACTTGAATCCACACATCTTTATGGGAGGAGACAACGTTGTTTTCTGGGGCCCATTGGCTTGGACGATCATCTTTGGATTGACTTATGCCACAGTTTTGACTTTGGTAATGGTTCCTGTAATGTTCTATTTGGTGAAAAGAACTAAATATTGGTTACGAGATCGAAGAAAAGCTCAAACCGCAACGGAAGAATAAATTAATATAACTCAATATAAAAAACCATACCGCTCTATAATACGAGAACGGTATGGTTTTTTTGCTTTAAAAAGCAGTTAAAATTTTGTAATATTCTATGAATTATAGGAAATAGAGTCATTCACGAGGGCTTAAAAAGATTAAAAAAACTAAAATGTATTTTTTTAGGGTCTTTTATTGCACCTTTACCTCGTTTTACTTAATAATTTACAAAAAAGTCGTTAGTTCAGCGCTGATATCCAAATAGCCTATCTTGTTTGTTTTCTTTGCAAATCAAATTTAGAGGTTTTAATCAATCCTCACTACATTAATGTTTTCTTATGACATCAAGTTCAAAATGGAAAGAGCTAGTTCAAAAGTATTTATTCCTTTATAAAGACGGTTTTTTTGAGTTGCCTTATATTTCAAATTCACCCATGGCAATGGTTGAAAGTCTTAAAAATACACCTGTAAACGGACACAAAATTTTACAG
This sequence comes from Flavobacterium granuli, assembly GCF_031456055.1. Lineage (GTDB taxonomy): Bacteria > Bacteroidota > Bacteroidia > Flavobacteriales > Flavobacteriaceae > Flavobacterium > Flavobacterium granuli_A. The sequence continues at coordinate 241,439 of NZ_JAVDTX010000004.1, read as the reverse complement.
AATGCTGTTGCTACTAATAATAGGTTTTGTAGTGGGATAATGCGTTACCGAGAGCTTGACGAAGGTCTTTGGCTTTTGGCAACCAATATCAAGGTTGAGAGAAATATTATTGCCAAAGCAATTTATAACGAAGATGTAGCAAGCGATTATTATTTTTTGACATTTTCTATCTTCGAATATGAATTCCCTTTTAAAAATCCCAACTCAGAAAAAAATGTGGCTTTGTTAAGTACCTGCTGGACTTTTTACAAACCCAATACCGAGGTGGCTACTTATTTTTACAAAGGAACCACTGGTAAATTCTATAATTTTGTTTTTAATAAAAAATGGGCTGATGAAAACATATTCTCAGGCAAAGGTTTGAAAAAAGGAATTATAGATGATTTTCTGTCAACTGAGACAGGATTTTTTACATGGCTTGATATTGCACCCAAAGCACATGGTTTAGCCAAGGAAATTTCTCAAATTATAGAAAACGAAAATAGTGGCCTTTTTAACACAACAGATGTGAAAAAGCACAGTTTGAAATTAATTAATACATTTTTCAAACATTCTTTTGATAAGGATCAGATTAAAAAAAATAACAGTTTATCCAATTCCGATTATTATAAGATTGCCAAAGCTGAGAAGATAATTTTGAGCAATTTACATCTTCCATTTGTGGGACTAGAAAGTATTGCAATAGAAGTTGGTATGTCATCAACAAAGTTAAAATCTGATTTCAAAAGTGTATTCGGGTTTTCACTTCTGCAATATCATAAAGAAAAAAATCTGCTGTTAGCCATGCAGCTACTCCAGAAAACAGATATCCAAATACAAGTCATTGCCGCGGTAACAGGTTTTGAAAGTCCCAGTAGGTTTACTGCCAGCTTTAAAAAACGCTTCAAAGCCATGCCTTCGGAATTTAAGGTTCAGCATTCCGATTTTTTACGTAATCATTAGATTATTGCTATTGAACATTAGCCAAAAATGAAAACCCCGATCACACAGTAGAGCAATCGGGGTTTTTTTATTTTTTATGGTTGTCCCTTCAATTTTATCTTTTTTTTAAATTAAAAAGAGAAGCATATTGTTTAAAAAAGGCAAGTATTTACAGTCAATACAGTTATTTTCAATTGCATGCAAACAAAAATAAAAATGTCCGAATTGACTATTTTGTTGATTTTTTAACATTTATGTTTGTCCCAACCTACTAATGATCTAAAAAAAATTCTGCAATACTATTGGATAATTTTCAATATCCAATAAAGTCCCTGTCCTGGGTCAATCATTGCCGCACTTAAACAACTTGATTTTAGTTAGGGAAATTATATTTTTTTAACCTAAAAAAGTGCGTATGAAACATCCTTTACTTTTATTTTCACTTCTACTATTTCAGTTTTGTACTTACGGGCAGAATCTCCATCATCAAATGCTATCCATTCAAGGCACAAGTGTAACCTTGCCAAACGGAATGTATGTAAGTCAAACTGTTGGTCAACAAAGTCCCATAGGAACTTATTCTAAAGACGGGACAGTTTATGGCCAAGGTTTCCAGCAAGGTTTGTGGGGAAAGTACATTAGCAGCAATAACATCAATTCCACGAATCAAATTACGACCCTAACTTATCCAAATCCATTTGTTTCCACGATAAACTTTCAATTTTCGGAACCAATCACGGATCTTATATCGATTAGAGTTTTTGACATCAGTGGTAGATTGATTCTTAATCAAACACAAAGAACTGACTCCAACCTTCTTACGGTCGACATGTCCCGATTGGCAGAAAGCAATTATCTGGTGCAATTATCGGCACCTAATTTTACCTATTATACCCAAATCCTTAGAAAAAAATGAGAAAACTAATACTCTTATTTGTGCTTGCGTGTTCTTTCCAGAAAATGCATTCACAGCAAATTTATTTGAAGACCGGAAGAAATTACACCGATTTCAATTACAAAAGTGACGCAGGTTCCAATACCAATTTGCAGGCCGGAACTGGTTCTTTTTATGAAGTGGGATATTCAATCCTATTAAAACAGGGATCTCTTAAATACAACATAGGTTTAAGCCTTAATCAATATAACGCCATTGAAAGCACTTCGTCCAATTCGTATTCCTGGAATACCGAATATGCCGGAATTGAAAATTCATTAACCTACTCTTTTGTGAAAACAAAAGGTTTTGAATTAGGGGTTAATGGAGGTTTGGGCATTGCCACCATTGTTTATGGCAAACAGCAAATCAATGGCGCTTATCTTGATTTAATGTCACAAAAGGAATTTTCCGGGCTGCTTTTGAGTCCAAAAGCGGGATTGCAGGCTTCCTATAATGTCAATAAGGATGTGTTTTTTAGCTTGGGCTACTACTTTTCAAAAGGGTTTAATGTTACCAATTCAACAGATGAAAAATTATCATTCAATACGCACCAAATACAATTGGGCATCCATATCCAAATGAATCAAAGTGGCGGCGCGCACACTAAGACAGTGGTGGCGGCTCCAGAACCAGTTGCAGTTGTTCCGGCAGAAACTCCTGCTCCTGCTCCAGTTGCAGTTGTTGCTCCCGAAGTTATCGATGTTGAGGGAACAAACAAAAAAGTGAATGAAATGCTGAACAAATATGCAGTTAATTTTGATCTTAATAAAGATGTATTGTCTAAGGAAGCTCAAGAAAATATTGACAAAAACATCTCTACAATGAATCAATTTCAAGTAGTTAAGATAACCATTACCGGATATTGTGATGATAGCGGACCGGCTGAATTCAACAATATGCTTTCTAAAAAAAGAGCTGAGTCAGTGAAAAATTATTTAGTTTCAAAAGGATTGCCTGCTGAAAGATTTGAAGCAATTGGTTTAGGGATTATCCCAAACACTACACCTTGGAGTAGAGCTCAAAACAGAAGAGTTGTTTTCTCTGTGCTTTTGACGGAAGAAGCCATTGGGGAAGTAAAAAACCAATAAACTTTAAGTACCATTCTTAGTATAGGATCAAAACAATTAACTTTTTACATGATGTAATCGCCATGATTCCAAATCATAAATAATTATGAAAAATGGCGATACCATATACCACTAAAAAACAATAAATACCTCCATATGAAAAAAATATACTCCTTTTTTCTGGTACTCTTAAGTACTTTTATTTATTCCCAGACCAACGGCATAACTTATCAGGCTATCATTCTTAATCCGAACGGTGAAAAAATCCCTGGATACAACAATCAAAGAGCTCCTTTGGCCAACAAAAAAATCTGTCTTCAATTTAGCATAATTGATGCTTCTGAGAATACTATTTACCAAGAAACCGTCAATTCAACTACAGATGAATTCGGAATGGTAAATACCTTAATTGGAAGAGGAACCAAAATAGGTGGTTATGCCGCCAATTTCAATGAGACTTTACTGGTTGTGGACAACAAACATTTGAAGGTTGGTTTAAATACGGATGGTTCTTGTTCTAATTTTACAGAAATAAGCAACCAGGAACTCGGATCAGTTCCTTTTGCAATCTCTGCTGTAAATGCTGAAAATGTTACTGGCGTAGTAGACATACTAAATGGAGGAACTAATGCTACTACAGTTGTTGGAGCCAAGACAAATTTAGGTTTAGAAAAGGTGGACAACACCAGTGATGCAGACAAACAAATTAGTACGTTAACTCAGTCTGCTTTAAATGCAATCACTACTAACCTAACCACAGAAACAAATGACAGAACGACTGCCTTAAATGCAATCGCTACTAACCTGACCACAGAAACAAACGACAGAACGACTGCTTTAAATGCAATCGCTGCTGTCCTGACCACAGAAACAAACAACAGAGCGACTGCTGTTGGTACTTTGACCACCAATTTGAATGCAGAAACCACTCGTGCCACTACTGCTGAAAATGCAATCGCAGCTGGCCTGACTGCAGAAACCAGCAACAGAACGACTGCTGATGGTACTTTGACTAGTAATTTGGCTGCAGAAGTTACTCGTGCTACGGCTGCTGAAACAACAAAAGAAGATGTAGCTAATAAAAGCACTGATACAACTTTTACTACTGCAACAGACACCAATTACCCTTCACAGTTAGCTGTAAAAACCTATGTGGATGCAACCGCTACTACAGCCGTCGCTGCCTTGACCGCAGAAACCACTCGCGCTACGGCTGCCGAAAGTGCAATCGCTGCTAACTTGACCACAGAAACAAACAATAGAACGGCTGCTGATGCTATTTTGACTACCAATTTGACTGCAGAAACCACTCGTGCCACAGCTGCCGAAAGTGCAATTGCTGCTAACTTGACCACAGAAAGAAATGACAGAACGACTGCTGATGCTACTTTGACTACCAATTTGACCGCAGAAGCCACTCGCGCTACGACTGCCGAAAGTGCAATCGCTGCTAACCTGACAACAGAAACCAACAACAGAACGACTGCAGATGCTACTTTGACTAGTAATTTGGCTACAGAAGTTACTCGTGCTACGGCTGCTGAAGCAACAAAAGAAGATGTAGCTAATAAAAGCACTGATGCAACTTTTACTTCTGCAACAGATACCAAATATCCTTCTCAGTTGGCTGTAAAAACCTATGTAAATAGTCTAAATACTGTAAATGCCAATTTAACAGGAGACGTTACTTCCATTGGCAATGCAACTACAATTGGAGCGGGAATTATAACAACTCCGAAGATTGCAGACTCAAACGTTACAACGAACAAGATTGCGGATGCAAACGTAACTACAGTTAAAATCGCAGATGCGAATGTAACTACAGCAAAAATTGCCGATGCAAACGTAACCACTGCTAAAATCGCAGATGCGAGTGTTACTGATGCGAAAATAGTAACCATCAGTACAGCCGGAAAAGTATTGAATACAGCTACAACTGCAACTGCTGCCAACACAGCAAGCGCTATTGTTGCAAGAGACGGAAGCGGTAATTTTACTGCAGGAACCATTACGGCAAACTTAACTGGTAATGCAACCACAGTAACCACCAATGCCAATCTTACTGGACCTGTAACAAGTACTGGTAATGCGACAGCTATAGCAAACGGAGCGATCACTAATGCGATGTTAGCAAATACTGCAGTAGCCAATTTGTCGGGTACGAATACTGGTGATAATGCAGCAAACTCATCAACTACCTATATTGGAACAACCGCTCTAGCCTTAAACCGCGCATCAGCAGCACAGGTATTAACGGGAATAACAAGTATTGATGGCACTGCAGCTAACGTAACCGGAGTAGTTTTAGGTGCCAATGGAGGAACAGGAATTGCCAATACTGGAAAAACTATCACTTTAGGGGGTAACCTTGTAACTGTCGGTAATTATGCCACTACGCTAACATCAACTGCTGCTACAACTGTTACTTTGCCTACGACAGGAACATTGGCTACTTTGGATGGCGTTGAAACGTTAACCAATAAAACATTAACAGCGCCGAATTTAGGAACTCCTACTACGCTGATAGGAACTAATATAACTGGAACTGCAGCAGGTTTAACAGCAGGGAAAGTAACTACCAATGCCAATCTTACCGGACCTGTAACAAGTACTGGTAATGCGACAGCTATAGCAAACGGAGCGATCACTAATGCGATGTTAGCAAATACTGCAGTAGCCAATTTGTCGGGTACAAATACTGGTGATAATGCAGCAAACTCATCAACTACCTATATTGGAACAACCGCTCTAGCCTTAAACCGCGCATCAGCAGCACAGGCATTAACCGGAATATCGAGTATTGATGGAACTGCAACTAACGTAACCGGAATAGTAGCTATTGAAAATGGAGGTACGGGATCGGATACACAAAATTTTGTCGATTTGACAACTGACCAACCTATTATTGCTGGGGCTAAAAAATTTAGTTCTGATTTAACTGTAAATTCAGTGAACGTAGGACTTGGCAAGGGTAACATTCCAACTAATACCGCAGTAGGAAAAGATGCTCTTATTACAAACACCACGGGTTTTAGTAATACAGCCAATGGAATGGAGGCTCTTAATAAAAACAGTCAAGGTTCTAATAATACAGCCAATGGATCTGCCGCCCTTTATAGAAACACTTCTGGTAATGGTAATACAGCCATTGGATATGGTGCTCTTTTTGGAAACACCCTCGGTAATGGTAATACAGCCATTGGATTGTATACTCTTATGAATAACATTAACGGTAATAATAACACCACTATGGGTTACCAAGCCAATGTTTATGCAAGCTATCAAGTTAATTCTACCGCCATTGGTGCTAATGCCATTGTCGCTGCATCAAACACAATTCAATTAGGGGATACTGCAGTTACCGATGTAAAGACCAGTGGAACAGTAACAGCCAATGCTTATAAAACTCCTACTGGTACAGCAGCGCAAATATTAGCGGCTAATGGCTCTGTTATCACAGCGGGTAGCAATATTACTATAGCGGGAGGTGTAATTTCTACAACTGCAACCCCTGCCAATACAGCAAGCACTATTGTTGCAAGAGATGCAAGCGGTAATTTTTCTGCAGGTACCATTACGGCAGCCTTAGCAGGAAATGTAACAGGTACTGCAACTAACGTAACAGGAATAGTTTTAGGTGCCAATGGAGGAACAGGGGTTGCCAATACCGGAAAAACAATCACTTTAGGGGGTAACCTTGCAACTGTAGGTAATTTTGGCACTACGCTAAGATCAACCGCTGTTACAGATGTTACTTTGCCAGCAACAGGTACATTGGCTACATTAGCTGGTACTGAAACGTTTTTCAAAAAAACAATTGCGGTTGATGGGCCAAATCCAAATATCATAACGGGATTGACAAATGCAAATCTTTCCGGTACTGCTGGAATAACAGATGCGAATCTGGCAACCATTAGTACAGCCGGAAAAGTATTAAATTCAGCTACAACTGCAACCGCTGCCAATACAGCAAGCGCTATTGTCGCAAGAGACGGAAGCGGTAATTTTACTGCAGGAACCATTACGGCAAACTTAACTGGTAATGCAACCACAGTAACCACCAATGCCAATCTTACAGGAGCAATAACAAGTTCTGGCAACACGACATCAGTAGCTTCACAAACAGGGACGGGCACTAAGTTTGTCATGGATACTTCACCAACCTTGGTAACACCGGTTTTGGGTGCAGCAACCGCAACTACTGTGAACGGAACAGTGATACCTTCCTCTAAAACATTGGTGGTCACCACGGATAAATTAAATGTATTGGCGTCGACAACATCAACAGAATTAGCGGGTGTTATTTCAGATGAAACAGGAAGCGGTGCAGTTGTTTTTGCCTCTTCTCCAACATTTACCGGAACAGTTTCAGGAATCAATGCAACGATGGTAGGTTTAAGCAATGTAGACAATACCAGCGATCTCAATAAACCAGTTTCAACAGCTACTCAAACAGCGTTAGATTTAAAAGCAAACTTGGCTTCTCCAACATTTACCGGAACAGTTTCATTTAATGCCGATATAACTGTAAATACAGTGACTGTAGGGCTTGGCAACGGAATCGACAATTCAGATAATACCGCGGTAGGAAACGCTGCTCTTATTGCAAACACCACAGGTTCGTATAATACAGCCATTGGAGCGAAGACTCTTAGTGCAATCAACCAAGGTTCGTGGAATACAGCCATTGGAGCGAAGGCTCTTAGTGCAAACGACGAAGGTTATGATAATGTAGCCAATGGATATTACGCTCTTGGTACAAACACTAAAGGCTGGGAAAATACAGCCAATGGAGCGAGGGCTCTTAGTCTAAACAACAGAGGTAATCAAAATACAGCCAATGGAGCGGGAGCTCTACAAACAAATGGTAGTGGTAATAATAATACAGCCAATGGATATCGTGCTCTTTACGCAAACTCGGATGGTTATAACAACACTGCTATTGGCCACCAAGCCGATGTTGCTATAAGCTATTTACACAATGCTACCGCAATTGGTGCCAATGCCATTGTCGATGCAGATAACACAATTCAATTAGGGGATACTGCTATTACTGATGTAAAAACCAGCGGAACAGTAACCGCAGGAGACGTTACCTACCCGAAAACTACAGGTACTTCAGGCCAAGTACTTACTTCAAATGGAACTGACGGAATTTTATCCTGGACTACACCTTCTAGTAGCGGCTTAACTGTTGGGGCTATTGGAGCGCCAAGTTCCAATGGAGCGACCATTATTACGGGAGTTTTGAGCTTGACACCGGCGGATGCTTCTAATGGAGGTATCGTTACCACAGGAGTTCAAATCTTTGAGGGAGCAAAAACATTTAATAAGGATTTAATTGTGAATACAGTTACTGTAGGACGTGGCAATGGAACCAACAATTCTAAAAATACCGCGGTAGGAAACGGTGCTCTTGGAGCAAACACCACAGGTTCGGAGAATACAGCCACTGGATATAACACTCTTAAGGCAAACACCGCAGGTTCTCGTAATACAGCTAATGGGTACTCGGCTCTTTATTCAAACACCACAGGTAATAATAATACAGTCAATGGAGTGCAGGTTCTTTATTCAAACACCACAGGTGCAGACAATACAGCCAATGGAGGGCAGGCTCTCTATTCAAACACCTCAGGTTCGGGGAATACAGCCAATGGTTCGCAGGATCTCTATTCAAACACCATAGGTAATAATAATACAGCTAATGGAACGCAGGCTCTTTTATCAAACACCACAGGTTCGGGGAATACAGCCAATGGAATGCAGGCTCTTTTATCAAACACCATAGGTTGGGAAAATACAGCCAATGGTATGTCGGCTCTATATTCAAACACTACTGGTGGTCATAATACAGCCAATGGAAATTTCGCTCTTTTTACAAACACCACAGGTTATGGTAATACAGCCAATGGAGTATATACTCTTAATGCAAACGCCACAGGTAGTAATAATACAGCCAATGGATGGGGGGCTCTTCAATATAACGTCTCTGGTAGTAATAATACAGCTATTGGCTTCCAAGCCGATGTTGCCTCAGGCGACCTAGAAAATGCTACCGCAATTGGTGCTAATGCCCGTGTCTATGATTCAAACACAATTCAATTAGGGGATACTTTTATTACAACTTTATTTTGTAGTGTACCATTAATTAGCACTTCGGATAGAAGATTAAAATCGAACATTGTTAATTCTGAATTGGGTTTAAATTTCATCAAAACACTACGTCCTGTTTCTTACTTCCGTAACAATGATGCTTCAAAGAAAACGGAATATGGCTTTATCGCTCAGGAGTTGGAAGAATCGCTTAACAAAGCGGGAGCAGTCAATAACGGGATCATCCACATAGATGATAAAGGAATGTACAGTGTACGTTACAACGACTTGTTTTCGCCAATAGTAAAAGCGATGCAGGAACAGCAAACGCTTATTGAAAACCAAGCCAGTACTATTGAAAAGCTGGAAAAAGAATCACAATCTCAAAACGAATTAATTAAAAACTTAAGCGAGAGATTGAATAAGCTTGAGGCGAAACAATAAAACCCAATACGTTTTTATATCGAATTTAAGCTTTTACCACTGTTGTAAAGCAGTCGTTTTCTAAAGGCGTTCGCAAAGCCAAACTTATTTGAGCTTTGCCTTGCCAAACAAAAAACACGAAAGTAATTTATGAATGCCTTCAGAGTTGTCTCTGAAGGCATTTTGTGTTTATGCGATTAACGAATATAAAATAGCTAATCTATCTCGCTACTTCGGTAGCTTGCTCTTATTCCTTACCCTCACTGCAACAACCCGATGGTGTGGATATGTCTCTACGCACGATAACGCCGTTTTCAATCCGTCCCCATCCCAATTATCAAGACCAATCTATTTTTGATTTTTTTCTTTCTTTGTCGATGTGCTGTGTGGTCAAGGATTGTAAATCTGCGCTATCGCATTTTGAGAATGGGGTGCCATAATAATATTAAGGCGTGCCTAGCGATTTTGTAGGCGTCACCTTCTTTTTCGATAGGCGCGCCTATAATTTTGGTAGGCGTGCCTATCGATTTTATAGGCAGCACCTTTGATTTTGATAGGCGAGCCTATCAATTTTGCAGGCATCGCCTTTGGTTTTAATAGGTGTGCCTATTGAATTGTTTAGGCGTGCCTATGGTTTTGGTAGGCAAGCTACCAAAACCCCCTAGCGCGCTGATTTACATTCCTCACAGTTTTCCCAAAAAATCACCTTTGCCAGCTCTTTAGCCCTGATGGAAGCGGCATCCCGAGCTTTTTCTGCGAGGAATACAGCGGACAGCAGGAACCCATATGTCCCGATAAAGCCCATTCTTTCGCTCCTGATTATTATTTTTAATTTTCGGGTTTTGTGCTTTACCTTTGCAGGACTTTTAAAAAATCACATTAAAGTCCCGAATTCAATATGAAAAGAGAACATTATATCCCATTTGATAAGGAATTCTTGCTCGAAGAACAACTGGCTGAATATGCAGGAGATGAAAAACAGATCGAGGATTTCAAAAAGCTTTTCGATATCATTGAACATTATTTCCACTACGAAGCTTTTAACCTAATCCGTAATTTAAAGCAAAACTATGCCTTGTTCGATCCGGACATTCATCCAAAAGAACGAGAAGCATTTGTTGGTAAAAGTGACTTTTCGCTTTTCAAAGAAACACTGTTTAAAGTACTGGATAGAGGTAATTATAAACGTGTAAATCAGGAAACTTTGGACGATGCTTTTCAAGATTCGGATTTAATAGGTTTGAAACTTGCCATTGACTTGGATGCGTATAAAGAATATGGAATATTTGTTCGTGGCCAGCATACAGCAAAAGAAAAAGTCTCCAAATTCTTTTTTTGGAAGAAGGAAATAGAGATCGAATACTATGACCGGGTGATGATTTACCTCAATTATCACGATGCCGATTACTATAAGGAAAAGAAAAGCCGTTCGAACAAAATGCCGATTGATCCTAGCGCTATCGTATTGAAAATCTTCAAACGCGTTCCCAAAAACGACCTAGAAACAATTTTCCCGAATGCGATCCCGATGATGTCCACAACCGATAAGCTATTGTTATGGGTTCCGGGTCTTGTGGGTGGAATTTCACTATTGAGTGCCAAAGTAATTCCGGCACTAATTAAAATGCAATCGGCCGTTGAATCTGGCGAAACAATAGATTTGCTAAACAGCAAAACATCTCTAAATCAAGGTTTAATAGCCCTTGGAATATTGGGTGCTTACTTGTTCCGTCAATACAACAACTTTGTAAACAAGAAAATTAAATATTCAAAAATGCTTTCGGATAGTCTTTATTTCAAAAATCTGGGGAATAATAGCGGTGCTTTTTATTCTTTGTTAAACTCTTCGGAAGAAGAAGTGCTTAAGGAAACCATCTTGGCGTACTCCTTTTTGAATAGAAGCGAAACTCCTTTGACCGAAGAAGAACTAGACCACCAGATTGAATCCTGGTTTAAAACAAAACACAATACAGACCTTGATTTTGACGTGAAAGATGCTTTACAGAAATTGAAAAACTCAGGGCTTGCCTCAGAAACTAATGGCAAATGGGAAGTTATTCCGCTAGATAAAGCGCTCATCAGAATAGACGAGATATGGGATGGGGTTTTTGATTATAATCAATTGGTTACGGATTAGGCAATCTATTTGAAAAACATAAAAAAAGGAGAAAATCGAACGAATTTCTCCTTTTCTAAAATAAGCATAACTTGCTACTCCGCAGTAACCGGGTCGATAATTTCCGAAACAAGACTTATTTTATTGGCTGGAAACCCACCTTTATCGGCGTGTTCCCTAATCATTTCTGCATTTGGGGCAATATAAACACAATAAATTTTGTCATCAGTCACATAACTGTGTTTCCATTGTATTTCTGGCCCCATTTGTCTTAAGACATCACAAGATGTGTTTGCAACTTCCTTCAATTGTTCTGGGGTCAAATTCCCTGCGTTCGGAATTTCCCTTTCAATAACATACTTAGGCATACTAATTGGATTAAAACATTCGAATAAATAACCATAGAAAATCTCTATATGGTTCCACCGTGCAAATAATTAAAGAAAACAAAAGAGATTTATGAAGAAAGGGGCAGTAAATTCAATTGCTTTTTAGATTCAAAAGCACTAAAACAATCAAAATCGGCTAATACAGTAATCCATAAAAGCCGATTTTTTTGGCAAACACAAACTTTATAATTTAAAGCGTTCGCAAATAGATATTTAAACTAACTGATTCTCTATTTTGCCCTAAACCACAAGCTGTGTTTTCACAATAAAGATAAAACAAATCATTGTAAATCAATACATTATTAACAAAGTTATAACACCAAAAAGCGCAATAAAAAAGGAGAAAATCAATAATGACTTTCTCCTTTTTTTTAAATTAACTATTAGGCCTACTCGTTTGAATTCGCTAGACCATCTAGTCTCCAGTTTTTGACTTTTTCAATTTTATTATTGGAGAAATCTACTTCGCTAAGACTATTTTTTCCATCTATTTGAGACCAGAAAAACCACTTGCCTGTTTTAACTCCTTCAACATATTCTCCAGATGCAATTTTATCTCCCGATTCATTATAGGAAACCCAGATTCCTTCCAATTTTCCATTTTCAAAATAGCCTTCTTGTTGCACTTGCCCATTTTCATAAAAATAGGTTGCTCTGATTTTTTTGCCAAATGGCTCCAAAACAGGTTTAGCATCTTGTGCAAAAATAACCCCTGAGAATAATACTGCTACTAAAATGACAAGATTTTTCATATCGTTAGTTTTTAATTGTTTACATCTTTATACATCAAAATTAGAAACAAAATTTACATTAAAAAAACATTTTGGTAACAATTTCGTAACATAGACGAAAGCTTAACATTGGAAATCAAAAACAAGGAAATTTCTTTCCATAAAGAGGCTATTTGAACAAATTGAAGGTAAATAATCACTTTTGATAAAAAATAAAAAAAGTGAAAATGCAAAAAATTGACTTTCACAATCTAATATTCATAAGTTAGTCCTAAATTTGCACTCGCGCTAAAAAGAGCAAAAACTAAAATTTATATCATGTACAGAAGTCATAATTGTGGCGAATTAAACGCCTCTCATATCAATACAGAAGTTACACTTGCCGGTTGGGTTCAAAAATCTAGAGATAAAGGATTTATGAATTGGGTAGATTTACGCGACCGTTATGGAATTACACAATTGATTTTTGACGAAAGTCGTTCTATAAAAGAAGTTTTTGAAGCTGCCAAAACATTGGGTCGCGAATATGTTATCCAAGTAAAAGGAACTGTGATTGAGCGTGAAGCCAAAAACAAAAACATTCCTACCGGTGAAATTGAGATTTTAGTAACTGAATTAAACATATTAAATGCTGCTTTAACTCCTCCGTTTACTATCGAAGATGAAACTGATGGTGGTGAAGACATCCGAATGAAATACCGTTATCTGGACATTCGTAGAAATCCGGTAAAAAACAGTTTGCTTTTCCGTCACAAAGTGGCAATGGAAGTGCGTAAATACCTTTCGGATTTAGATTTCTGTGAAGTAGAAACTCCATATTTAATCAAATCAACTCCAGAAGGAGCTAGAGATTTTGTTGTTCCTTCTAGAATGAACGAAGGACAATTCTATGCTTTGCCACAATCTCCACAAACTTTCAAACAATTATTGATGGTGGGTGGAATGGACAAATATTTCCAAATCGTGAAATGTTTCCGTGACGAAGATTTACGTGCAGACAGACAACCTGAGTTTACTCAAATCGATTGCGAAATGGCTTTCGTTGAACAAGAAGACATATTGAATGTATTTGAAGGTTTGACTCGTCATTTGCTAAAAGAAATAAAAGGCATCGACGTGGATAAATTCCCAAGAATCACCTATGATTATGCCATGAAAACATACGGAAATGACAAACCGGACATCCGTTTTGGAATGGAATTTGGTGAATTGAACGAATTTGCACAGCATAAAGATTTCCCAGTTTTCAATGCAGCTGAATTAGTTGTTGGGATCGCGGTTCCTGGAGCTGGAAATTACACTCGTAAAGAAATTGATGCATTAATTGACTGGGTAAAACGTCCACAAGTTGGCGCCAGCGGAATGGTATATGCAAAATGTAACGATGATGGAACTTTTAAATCATCTGTAGATAAATTCTACGATCAAGAAGACTTGACCAATTGGGCAAAAACAACTGGAGCAAAACCCGGTGATATGATTTTTGTTCTTTCAGGACCAGCAGATAAAACAAGAGGACAATTAAGTGCCTTGCGTATGGAATTGGCAACTCGTTTGGGATTAAGAAACCCAGCTGAATTTGCACCTCTTTGGGTTGTAGATTTCCCATTATTGGAATTTGACGAAGAAAGCGGACGTTACCATGCAATGCACCACCCATTTACTTCTCCAAAACCAGAAGACATGCACTTATTGGAAACCAATCCAGGAAAAGTTCGTGCTAATGCCTACGACATGGTTTTGAACGGAAATGAAATTGGCGGAGGTTCTATTCGTATTCACGACAAGGCGACACAACAATTAATGTTTAAATATTTAGGCTTTACAGAAGAAGAAGCAAAAGCGCAATTTGGCTTCTTAATGGATGCTTTCCAATTTGGAGCACCTCCTCATGGTGGTTTAGCTTTTGGATTGGATCGTCTAGTCGCAATTTTAGGAGGACAAGAGACAATTCGCGATTTTATTGCTTTCCCAAAAAACAATTCAGGTAGAGACGTTATGATTGATGCACCGTCAATTATTGATGAATCCCAATTAAAGGAATTACATATTAAATTAAATTTAACAAATTAGGTGAAAACATTGAATATCAATAATTTTAGAAAAAAAATATTGTGAGAATGATTTTCGTATTATATTAAAGATTACATTTGCCTCATTATAAATTATTATTACTATTACAATGCGTACAGGTACAGTTAAATTTTTCAATGAATCTAAAGGTTACGGATTCATTACAGACGAAGAAACAGGAAAAGACATTTTTGTTCATGCATCAGGAATCAACGCGGAAGAATTACGCGAAGGTGACAGAGTAAGCTATGAAGAAGAAGAAGGAAGAAAAGGTAAAGTTGCTGCTAAAGTTGCAGTTCTTTAAGCAAAAACAGGTAACCCCTTTTTTTGCAAAACGTCTAAAAAACGTCCCGTATATCGGGACGTTTTTTTTTTGCATTATTCTCATCAAAACATTAACCAGTTGTAATATTATTTATAATCAATAAAAATTATCTGATTTTCTATTTTATTCGTAAACTAATTTTGGCTTTGCACTTGTGATTTCCACTCACTAAAGCTATCTTTGTAGCTTATTTCAAAGCAAAATAAATATAATTATGCAATCCGAACAATTAAACTATATCCCAGTCTTTATGCAGCTTGTTTTGGCTGTAGGATTTGTCATAGCAGTGATTATAATTTCTGGCAAACTTGGCCCGAAAAGATCTTCAGAAAATAAAGACAAAAATTTCGAATGCGGAATTGAATCAGTTGGTAATGCAAGAATCCCCTTTTCGGTAAAATATTTCTTAGTTGCCATTTTGTTTGTTCTTTTCGATGTCGAGGTAATATTTCTATACCCTTGGGCAGTGAATTTCAAAGAGTTAGGTATTGAAGGGATGATAAAAATGATTATCTTTATGATGCTTCTTTTAGTTGGTTTTTTCTATATCATCAAAAAGAAAGCTTTAGAGTGGGAATAAGAAGAGGTTTTAATTATAAAATTTCAGATTTTGGCTCAATATTTGAGAATAAAATTTGAAACTTAAAATTTCTCCAATTAAGATATTGATTTTGTTTAAAACATTGATTTATTTATTTAAGATTTTTAAAATCTAAAATCTAAAATCAGCAATCTAAAATTAAAATGAGCGATTCAAAAATAAATATGGTAGCCCCTCCAGAAGGTGTTGTTGGTGAAGGTTTCTTCGCTACAAAACTGAATGACGTTGTAGGATTAGCTCGTGCCAATTCGCTTTGGCCTTTACCTTTTGCAACCTCTTGTTGCGGAATCGAGTTTATGGCCACAATGGCTTCACATTATGATTTGGCACGTTTTGGTTCAGAAAGGGTAAGTTTCTCTCCTCGTCAAGCCGACATGCTATTAGTAATGGGAACAATTTCCAAAAAAATGGCACCAATTTTACGTCAAGTGTATGAACAAATGGCAGAGCCTAGATGGGTAATCTCAGTAGGAGCTTGCGCTTGTTCAGGAGGAATTTTCGACACTTATTCTGTTTTACAAGGAATTGACAAGGTAATTCCAGTTGACGTATATGTTCCAGGTTGCCCACCGCGTCCGGAACAAATCGTAGATGGGGTTATGAGGTTACAAGAATTAGTAAAAAGCGAATCTGTAAGAAGAAGAAGTTCCCCAGAGTACCAAGAATTATTGGCATCTTATAACATTCAATAAGTAAAATGGCTTTAGAAACAACAGAAATTCAAGAGAAGTTAACAGAAACTTTTGGTTCAAAAGTTTTAGGTTTCAATCAAGATAGAGACATTTTTGCATTTGAAGCGGATTCAGACATCATTACTGCTGTGGTTCTTTATTTGAAAAATGATCCTACTTTGCGTTTTCACTTTTTGACTGATTTATGTGCGGTACATTACCCAGATAATGAAGAAAACAGACAATTTGCAGTAGTATATCATTTGCACAATTGGTATGAGAACAAACGCATTAGAATTAGAGCATACCTAAACGGATCAAATCCAGAAATTAAAAGTATTTCAAATATCTTTTTGTGTTCTAATTGGATGGAAAGAGAAACCTACGATTTCTTCGGAATCAATTTCATCGGACATCCACAATTGAAACGTATTTTGAATATGGACGAGATGATTTCTTTCCCTATGCGTAAAGAATTTCCAATGGAAGACAGCGGAAGAACAGATAAAGACGACAGGTATTTTGGACGTACAACGACAAATTGCTAAAAAAAATAAATATAATTTTTCACATTAAATAAATGTCAGAACTATTATTACCACCAGAGCATCGCTATGCTAAAATAATCAAGGAGAGACACAATGAAGACGGAAGCGAGCTTTCTGTTCTGAATTTAGGTCCTACACATCCTGCTACGCACGGTATTTTTCAAAATATTTTGTTGATGGATGGTGAAAAAATTCTGGAAGCTGAGCCAACAATCGGTTACATTCACAGAGCTTTCGAAAAAATTGCAGAAAATCGTCCTTTTTATCAAATCACTCCACTTACAGACAGGATGAACTATTGTTCTTCACCTATCAACAATATGGGATGGTGGATGACACTTGAAAAACTTTTGGATATCAAAGTTCCTAAAAGAGTTGATTATTTAAGGGTTATCGTTATGGAATTGGCACGTATTACAGATCACTTAATCTGTAATTCAATTCTAGGTGTAGACACAGGAGCTTATACTGGTTTCCTATATGTATTCCAATTCAGAGAAAAAGTTTACGAAATATACGAAGAAATTTGCGGAGCACGTCTTACAACTAATATGGGAAGAATCGGTGGTTTCGAAAGAGACTGGTCACCAGAAGCCTTTAGAAAACTAGATGACTTTTTAAGAGATTTCCCAGTTGCTTGGAAAGAATTTGAAAATCTATTCGAAAGAAATAGAATTTTTATTGATCGTACCGTAAACGTAGGAGCCATAACTGCAGAAAAAGCAATGGCTTACGGACTTACAGGTCCAAATTTACGTGCTGCCGGAATTGATTACGATGTTCGTGTGGCACACCCTTACAGCTCTTATGAAGATTTTGACTTCATAGTTCCAGTAGGAAAATCAGGAGACACTTACGACCGTTTCTGCGTTAGAAATGCAGAGGTATGGGAAAGTTTAAGCATTATCCGTCAAGCATTGGACAAAATGCCGGAAGGAAATGAATACCATGCCGAAGTTCCTGAATACTACCTTCCTCCAAAAGAAGATGTTTACACCAATATGGAATCTTTGATATACCATTTCAAAATTGTAATGGGAGAAGTTCCTGTTCCAGTTGCTCAAATCTACCATGCAGTAGAAGGAGCTAATGGTGAACTAGGATTTTACCTTGAAACAGATGGAAGCAGAACTCCATATAGATTACACTTCAGAAGACCTTGTTTTATCTATTATCAAGCCTATCCAGACATGATCAAAGGTTCAATGTTATCTGATGCCATTGTTATTTTATCAAGTTTAAATGTTATTGCTGGAGAATTAGACGCATAAAAAAGATTGCAGAATACAGATTTCAGAAGTCGGATTGAAAAATCAAAATCTAAAATCTAAAATCTAAAATATTAGGATGGAAAGAACACATTACAAACAAGAAATAAATATGACTGAAGCATTGATGTCCCGCATCAATGAATTAATCAGCCATTATCCTGAAGATAAAAGAAAATCAGCTTTACTTCCCGTTTTACACGAAGCTCAAGACGCTCACGACAATTGGTTGAGCATTGAATTACAAGATAAAGTTGCCGAAATTTTACAAATCAAACCTATCGAAGTGTATGAAGTAGTTACTTTTTACACGATGTTTAATCAAAGACCTATTGGCAAATACATGTTTGAATTTTGCCAAACTTCACCTTGTTGTTTAAACGGTGTTGAGGACTTGATGGATTATACCTGTGAAAAATTAGGTGTTCCCGTGGGAGAACCAACGGCTGACGGTCTTTTTGAAGTAAGAGGAGTTGAATGTTTGGGTGCTTGTGGTTATGCTCCAATGATGCAATTGGGAGATTTTTACAAAGAACATTTGAACAAAGAAAAAATCGACCAGTTAATTGCAGATTGTAAAGACGATAAAATAATATTACACGATAAATAAGATGTCACAAAAAATATTATTAGATAAAATCAATATTCCTGGGATTAAAACTTATGAAGTTTATCGCCAAAACGGTGGTTATGCTTCTGTAGAAAAAGCTTTAAAAGCCTTAACCCCTGACGAAGTAGTCGAAGAAGTAAAAACTTCTGGATTACGTGGTCGTGGTGGTGCTGGTTTCCCAGCTGGAATGAAATGGAGTTTTATTGATAAAAAATCAGGAAAACCAAGACATTTGGTTTGCAATGCCGATGAATCAGAACCAGGAACTTTCAAAGACCGTTATTTGATGGAATATATCCCTCACCTATTGATTGAGGGAATGATCACTTCCAGTTATGCTTTAGGCGCTAACCTTTCTTATATCTATATTCGTGGAGAATATATGTGGGTTTATAAAATTTTGGAACGTGCTATCGCCGAAGCAAAAGCAGCAGGTTGGTTAGGAAAAAATATATTAGGAACTGGTTATGATTTGGATTTGTATGTACAAATCGGTGGTGGAGCTTACATTTGTGGAGAAGAAACCGCACTAATCGAATCATTGGAAGGAAAAAGAGGAAACCCTCGTATTAAACCACCATTCCCAGCAGTTTCAGGACTTTGGGCTAATCCAACCGTAGTAAATAACGTAGAAACTATTGCAACTGTGCCATGGATTGTAAACAATTCAGGAGCAGATTATGCTAAAATTGGTATTGGAAGATCTACGGGAACCAAATTAATCTCTGCTTCAGGGCACATCAAAAACCCTGGTGTTTATGAAATTGAATTGGGATTAAGTGTTTATGAATTCATGAATTCTGATGAATATCTTGGAGGAATGAGTTCTGACCGACCATTAAAAGCATTCGTGCCTGGAGGAAGTTCTGTTCCTGTTTTGCCTGCACATTTAATTTATAAAACAGCAGCAGGCGAAGATCGTTTGATGTCATACGAATCCTTAAGTGATGGTGGTTTTGCCACTGGATCTATGTTGGGTTCAGGAGGATTTATTGTTTATAATGATACCTCTTGCATTGTTCGCAATACTTGGAATTTCTCTCGTTTTTATCACCATGAAAGTTGTGGCCAATGTACTCCATGTAGAGAAGGTACAGGTTGGATGGAAAAAGTATTGCACAGAATTGAAAACGGACACGGACGCGAAGAAGATATCGAATTATTATTGAGTATTCAAAGTAAAATTGAAGGAAACACGATCTGTCCTCTTGGAGATGCAGCAGCTTGGCCAGTAGCGGCGGCTATTCGCCACTTTAGAGACGAGTTTGAATACCATATTCGTTTCCCTGAAAAAATAAAAAACAGAGACCATTTTGTTGCTGAACCTTTTGAAAAAGTTAAGCACCTAGTTTCTAAAGCAACAGTATAAAGGAAGTTAAAAAGTCGAAAGTTAGAAAATCAACGTTTTTGATTTAAGCTTTAGACATTAAGACCTAAATAAATGAAAGTAACCATAGACGGTCAAGAAATTGAAGTAGAAGCAGGAACAACGATCTTGCAAGCTGCGCGCATGATTGGTGGAGAAGTTGTTCCGCCAGCAATGTGCTATTATTCTAAATTAAAAGGAAGTGGAGGAAAATGCCGTTGTTGTTTGGTTGATGTAACCAAAGGTAGTGATGCTGACCCAAGACCTATGCCAAAATTAATGGCATCTTGCGTAACAGGTTGTCAAGACGGAATGGAAATCGCCAGTAAAGCATCTCCTAGAGTTCAGGAAGCAAGAAAATCGGTGACGGAATTTTTGTTAATCAATCACCCACTTGATTGTCCAATTTGTGACCAAGCTGGAGAATGTGATTTGCAAAATTTAAGCTTCGAACACGGAAAATCAGCATCTCGTTTTATTGAAGAAAAAAGAACTTTTGAACCAGAAGATATTGGTCCAAACATTCAATTACACATGAATCGTTGTATTTTATGTCAAAGATGCGTGCAAGTTGCGGATCAATTGACAGACGATCGTGTTCATGGAGTAATGGATCGTGGTGATCATGCTAATATCTCGACTTGTATTTCAAAAGCTATAACTAATGAGTTCTCTGGAAACATGATTGATGTTTGTCCAGTTGGTGCCTTGACTGATAAAACTTTTAGATTCAAATCAAGAGTTTGGTTTAACAAGCCTTATAACGCGCATAGAGAATGTACTACACCTGGATGTTGTGGAAAAACAACGGTTTGGATGTTTGGAAACGAAATCCAACGTGTTACTGGCCGCAAAGATGAGTTCCATGAAGTAGAAGAATTCATTTGCAATACTTGTCGTTTTGACAAAAAAGAAGTTTCTGATTGGGTTATTGAAGGACCACGTGAATTTGAAAAAGATTCAGTTATCAATCAAAACAACTATACTCAAAAATTAGAAAAAGTAGAAATTGCTACTGAGAAAAATATTCTTTTGGGTAGAGACCAAGACAGAAAAAAAATAAGTATGGCTGCCAATCCATTGGACACTAATACTCAAAAATCTTAAGAAATGGAAAGTACATTTATTATAGAAAAGAGTGTTGTGATTGTAGTGGTTTTTGCACTTACAATGTTGATGGCTATGTATTCCACATGGGCAGAACGTAAAGTAGCTGCTTGGCTGCAAGACAGAGTCGGACCAAACAGAGCAGGACCATTGGGTTTATTTCAACCGCTTGCCGATGGTTTGAAATTATTTTCAAAAGAAGAATTTGAACCAAACACACCTAACAAGTTTTTATTTTTTGTCGGTCCAGGAATTGCAATGGCTACGGCCTTAATGACTAGTGCCGTTATTCCGTGGGGAGACAAATTACACTTGTTTGGAAGAGATATTTTATTACAGGCAACTGATGTAAATGTTGCCATATTATATGTTTTTGGAGTTGTTTCGCTAGGAGTATATGGAATTATGATTGGTGGATGGGCTTCTAACAATAAGTTCTCTTTGATGAGTGCTATTAGAGCTGCTTCCCAAATGGTTTCTTATGAAGTAGCGATGGGATTGTCCATAATCGCTTTGATTATGATGACGGGAACTTTAAGCTTAAGAGAAATTTCATTACAACAATCAGAATGGCATTGGAATGTACTTTATCAACCTTTAACCTTTTTGATTTTCCTTATTTGTTCTTTTGCAGAATTAAACAGAACGCCTTTTGATTTGGCAGAATGTGAATCGGAATTAATTGGTGGTTACCACACAGAATATTCCTCTATGAAAATGGGTTTCTACTTATTTGCTGAATATGCAAATATGTTTATTTCCTCTACCATTTTGGCTGTATTATTTTTTGGTGGATACAATTATCCTGGAATGGGATGGGTATTGGAAAACTGGGGAGTAAATATTGCCAACGTGTTAGGAATGGCTGCGCTGTTCATTAAATTATGTGGTTTTATTTTCTTCATCATGTGGGTTCGTTGGACTATACCAAGATTTAGATACGACCAATTGATGCATTTGGGATGGAGAATTTTGATTCCGCTTGCAATTGTAAATATTATGATTACTGGAGTTGTGCTTTTGAGAAGTGAAATTGCCGCTTATTTCGGATTTTAAGAACCAAATCACAATGTTAACGGGGACTAGCCCTGATAGAAGTGAAAATCCTTTTATGTTTTTCCTTTAAAAACATAAAAGATTGCAACGGATAGCAGGATTAGCTACAAATAAAAAATATAAAATGTCAATAGAAACTATATCCTTATCGGGAAGAAAAAAAATGGTCTCCAACAAGGAGATGACTTTTTTGGAACGCATGTATCTGATTGCGATTGTAAAAGGTTTGATCATTACGCTGAAGCATTTATTCAGAAAAAAAGCAACGATTCAATATCCTGAGCAAGTTCGTGAGATGAGTCCTGTTTACCGTGGACAACATATGTTAAAACGTGATGAACAAGGTAGAGAAAACTGTACTGCGTGCGGATTATGCGCTTTGTCTTGTCCTGCTGAAGCCATTACAATGAAAGCGGGTGAGCGTAAAGCGAATGAAATGCATTTATACAGAGAGGAAAAATATGCTGAGATATATGAAATTAATATGTTGAGATGTATTTTTTGCGGACTTTGTGAAGAAGCCTGTCCAAAAGATGCTATTTATTTGACTATCTCTAAAGAATTGGTTCCTTCTAATTATGACAGAGAAGATTTCATTTTCGGAAAAGACAAACTAGTTATGCCACTAGAAATGGCTATGAAAAATACACAACTTAAAAACGCTAACTAATGTCAACAGTACTTATTCTATTTTGCGTATTGTCTGCAATCACATTGCTAACAGCTTTTTTAACTATTTTTAGCAGAAATCCAATACACAGTGCTATTTACTTAGTAATTTGTTTTTTCTCTATAGCAGGACATTATTTATTATTAAACGCTCAATTTTTGGCCATTGTACATATCATTGTCTATTCTGGGGCTATCATGATTTTATTACTGTTTACAATCATGTTAATGAACCTTAACCAAGAAGATGAAGTGCATAAACCAAGGTTCACTAGATTGGGTGCGATCGTTTCCTTCTGTTTGGTTTGTTTGGTTTTGATAAAAATCTTTATTGACTCTAAGCCTATCGTTGAATACGACTATACAGGCGAAGATTACCAATCAATAAAAGTGCTAGGAAAAGCATTATTGAACGAATATATGGTGCCTTTTGAATTTGCTTCTATTTTGTTATTGGTTGCAATGATTGGATCGGTATTATTGTCTAAAAAAGAAAAATTAGAAAAATAATGAACAATATTTTAACTCAGATTGGTATAGAAAACTATATCTTCTTAAGTGTCGTACTTTTTTGTATTGGAATTTTTGGGGTTTTATATAGACGAAATGCAATCATTGTATTTATGTCTATTGAAATTATGTTGAATGCTGTAAACTTATTGTTTGTGGCTTTCTCTACTTACCACCAAGACGCACAAGGGCAAGTATTCGTATTTTTCTCCATGGCAGTAGCGGCAGCTGAAGTTGCAGTGGGACTGGCCATATTAGTTTCGATATTTAGAAATATTGGATCAATTAGCATCGATAATTTAAAAAACTTAAAAGGATAAATGGCAATGGATACCAATTTAGCTTTAGTCTTACTATTAACTCCTTTTTTAGGATTTTTAATTAATGTTTTCTTCGGGAAAAGTTTAGGAAAATCTGTTTCAGGAATCATCGGAACACTTTCTGTGGTTGTTTCGTTTATTGTTACGATTTCCTTTTTTCTACAAATCAATCAAACGAAACAAGCGATATCAATCGAATTATTTGATTGGATTCAAATCAGCAACTTCAATGTGAGTTTTGGTTTTTTACTGGATCAATTATCTGTTTTATGGTTATTGTTTGTAACCGGTATTGGTTCATTGATTCATATTTACTCCATCAGCTATATGCATGATGATGAAAAAATGCATTCGTTCTTTGCATATTTGAATTTGTTCATCTTCTTTATGATCACACTAGTAGTTGGAAGCAACTTATTGGTAATGTTCATTGGTTGGGAAGGAGTTGGACTTTGTTCATACTTATTAATTGGTTTTTGGTATAAAAATCAAGCTTTTAATGATGCTGCGAAAAAAGCATTCATTATGAATAGAATTGGAGATTTAGGTTTGCTAATCGGAATCTTTATATTAGGAAGCTTATTCTCAACATTGGATTTTGCTACTTTGAAAACTGCAATTGCAGCAGCAAGTAATGTAGATACACTTTGGTTAAGCATTGCCGCTTTGGCTTTGTTTATTGGAGCTTGTGGAAAATCGGCACAAATTCCATTATACACTTGGTTACCTGATGCGATGGCAGGACCGACTCCCGTTTCGGCATTAATACACGCTGCTACGATGGTAACTGCAGGTATTTTTATGGTAACTAGAATGCATTTCTTATTTGACTTAACACCAGAAGTACAAACAATAATTGCCGTAGTAGGAGGTGTAACTTCATTGGTTGCTGCGACTATTGGTTTAGTTCAAACTGACATTAAAAAAGTACTGGCCTACTCTACTGTTTCCCAATTGGGTTTAATGTTTTTGGCTTTAGGATTTGGTGCTTATGAAGTAGCCGTATTTCATGTAATCACTCACGCTTTCTTCAAAGCTTGTTTATTCCTAGGATCAGGATCTGTAATTCACGGTTTGCATGGAGAACAAGATATGCGTAAAATGGGTGGATTAAAAAAATACATGCCAATTACTTTTTGGACAATGCTTATTTCATCATTAGCAATTTCTGGTGTACCGTTGTTTTCAGGTTTCTTCTCTAAAGATGAAATTTTGATGACAGCTTTCCATCATAACATTCCGCTTTGGGTTGTTGGATCTGTAGCATCTATAATGACTGCTTTCTATATGTTTAGATTGATGTTCCTAACTTTCTTTAATGATTTTAGAGGAACTGAAGAACAAAAACACCATTTACACGAAAGTCCTGCTTTAATTACTTTTCCTTTGATTGTATTGGCTATTTTGGCTACTATTGGAGGAGCAATTAGTTTACCTGGTAATAGTTGGTTGAATGAATATTTAGCTCCACTTTTTGCGAAAGCGACATCAGAAGAACATGGATTAGGAACAACTGAATATATTTTAATGGCAATTGCCGTTGTTGGTGGATTAGTTGGAATTGGGATTGCTTATGCAAAATACTTCAAACAAAATGAAGTACCAAGCGAAGATGCTAAAATTACTGGTCTTACAAAAGTACTTTACAACAAATACTACGTTGATGAAATATATGATTCAGTGTTTGTAGCACCTTTAAATAGTTTATCAAAATTCTTTAGGGATTATGTTGAAACAGGAATCTCTTCACTAGTTTTTGGATTAGGAAAAGTTGCCAGCGAACTTAGTTACCAAGGTAAAAGATTCCAGAATGGAAGTGTTGGTCTCTATCTATTTGCTTTTGTTTTAGGCATGTGTGCCATTGTTTCATTTTTATTTCTAGCTCAATAATTATATACTATGAATGTATCTCTGATATTAATCATCCTTTTAGTTGGCGCATTTGCAACTTATTTAGCTGGTGACAAACTCGCTTCAAAAGTGGCATTGTTTTTCGGATTAGCGGCTGCAGGTTGCTCAATAGTTTTGTTAAATCATTTTAATTTAGGCGAAAACATAAGCTACATCAGCGAATGGATAACATTACCTAAAGTTTCATTTGCATTACAAGCGGATGGATTGTCGTTAGCCATGGTTTTATTGACAACTGCCTTGACTGCCATTATAATCTTATCTTCTTTTGGCAATGAATTCAAAAATTCAAAAGCGATTTATGCTCTAATATTGTTTATGTCGTTTGCAATGACAGGAACTTTCTTGGCAAGCGACGGACTATTATACTATATCTTTTGGGAATTATCATTGATTCCAATTTACTTTATCGCGTTGATTTGGGGTAATGGAGATGCTGAAGAACGTAAAAAAGCGGTAGTTAAATTCTT
The DNA here is from genome assembly GCF_031456055.1 of Flavobacterium granuli. GTDB lineage: Bacteria > Bacteroidota > Bacteroidia > Flavobacteriales > Flavobacteriaceae > Flavobacterium > Flavobacterium granuli_A. Next base: position 215,254 of record NZ_JAVDTX010000004.1, on the reverse strand, counting down.
TATCTACACTCTTGCAGGATCTTTATTTATGCTTGTAGCATTTGTTTATATGTACCTTAAAGCGGGAAGCTTCCTAATCGAAGATTTATACAAATTAGACTTAACCGTAATTGAACAAAAATGGATTTTTACTGCTTTCTTCTTGGCGTATGCCATTAAGATTCCTTTAATTCCTTTTCATACTTGGCAGGCGAATGTTTACCAAAAAGCTCCAACTCTTGGAACTATGCTTTTATCTGGTATTATGCTAAAAATGGGATTGTACAGCCTTATCCGTTGGCAATTGCCTTTGACTCCTTTAGCAGCCAAAGACTATATGTTTATATTCATCGGTGTTGGTATTGCAGGAGTTATTTATGGTTCTATTGTTGCATTGAGACAAAAAGATTTGAAAAAACTGTTGGCTTATTCTTCCCTTGCCCACGTTGGATTAATAGCAGCCGGAACTTATACTTTAACCCTTGATGGTTTTAGAGGAGCCGTTTTACAAATGATTGCCCACGGTTTTGTGGTAGTTGGATTGTTCTTCGCAGCTGAAATCATTTTCAGAAGATACGAAACAAGACAAATATCTGAATTGGGTGGTATTCGTTACCAATCTCCAAAATTCACTTCTATGTTTTTAATTTTGGTATTAGCTTCAGTGGCTTTGCCAACAACTTTTAACTTTATTGGAGAATTTACAGTACTGTACAGTCTTTCTCAAATAAATATTTGGTTTGCAATTTTGGGTGGAACAACAATTATTTTGGGAGCTTATTATATGTTGAAAATGTTCCAACACGTAATGCTTGGAGAAACTAACACTAAAGTTTTTGCCGATATCACTTTCTCTGAAGGTTTAACACTGGTAATTATTATTGCAGTTTTATTTTTCTTTGGACTTTATCCAAAACCAATCAACGATTTGATAACACCAAGTCTAGAGGCTATTTTAAACACTATTAATAAATACAATTAAGTAAAAAGCATAATATAAATGACAACATTAATAGCTATAATAGGATTAGGTGTTTTGTGCCTTATATTAGAAATATTCGATTTTAGAAAAGCGATTATTCCAATAACAATTATTGGATTATTAGCAATTCTAGGGCTTACTGTTTCTGAATTTAATTCTCCTGCGACTTACTATAACAATATGATTACAGTAAGTAACTTTTCAGTTTCTTTCTCAAGTTTATTTATAGTTCTGACAATATTTTTGGTGGCATTGAGCCATAATTTCTATGATAATCATCAAAGTAAACTTTCTGATTATATCGCCATTAAAATATTCTTATTGTCTGGAGCTGTTGCCATGGTTTCTTTTGGAAATCTAGCTATGTTCTTTTTAGGGATAGAAATATTATCGATATCGCTTTATATTCTTGCTGCTAGCAATAGAATAAATGTAAAAAGTAACGAAGCAGGTATGAAATATTTCTTGATGGGTTCTTTTGCATCAGGGATTATTTTATTTGGAATCTGCATGATTTATGGAGCAATGGGGTCATTCGACATCATTGAAATTAGCGATATGTCTCAATCGGCAGAACTTCCAATTTGGTTCCCAATCGGAATTGTTTTAGTGACTATCGGAATGTTATTCAAAATCGCAGCAGTTCCATTCCATTTTTGGGCTCCTGACGTTTACGAAGGTTCTCCAACTTTGACAACAGCTTTGATGAGTACTTTGGCAAAAGTTGTAGCAATCGCGACACTTTATAAATTATTGTCAAGCATGCATGCTGATATTAATTATTCTTTCCAAATTGTAGTGGTAGTCGTTTCTATTGCATCTATGACTGTTGGTAATATCATGGCTTTGAGGCAGGTCAATGTAAAACGTATGCTTGCTTTTTCAGGAATTTCACATGCTGGATTTATGTTGATGACATTATTAAGTTTATCTACTTCAGCAGGAAGTTTATTGTATTACACATCTGCTTATGCATTGTCTGGTATTGCTGCTTTTAGTGTTATATTATACGTTTGCAAAAACAGAGAAAATGAAGATGTTGTAAACTTTCACGGTTTAGGAAAAACAAATCCTTTGTTGGCTGCTATTTTAACCGGATCATTACTTTCTATGGCCGGTATTCCAATATTTGCAGGTTTCTTTGCTAAATTGGTTTTGTTTAGCCAAACGATTCAAGCGGGTTATTTAGTGGTGGTTATATTTGCAGTTATCAACTCAATTATAAGCGTTGGTTACTACTTTAAATTGATTTTGGCAATGTATACCAAAGAACCAAACGAAGTCCGCAGTGGAAAGCCATTCTTGATTTATGCAGTTGCCGTTGTTGCAATTCTTTTAAATATCATTATAGGATTGTTCCCTTCGCTAGTTTTAGATCTATTAGCATAAGATTTTACAAAAAATATATTTTAGTCACTAATGAGAAATTGTTAGTGACTTTTTTTTCATAAAAAAAACCACCAATTGCAATAATTGATGGTTTTTTACCCTAATCTAATTCAACTCAAAACTTAACATTATATTATTGCTAGCTATGCATGTTAGCTATTATTTTGATATAATCCAGTTGACTATTATACCCTTTTTTCAATAGTATAAATCCTTTTATTCACCTGATACCAAAGCGACTCTAGATGAATCATAATTAATACTTGGCGTATTCATACTATTCATTAATTGTTTTACACTACTATTGAAAGGATCAATACTAACAACTTTTTGAAGATTTGTAAATACACTTTTTACAATTTGTTCCTTCTCAATTTTCAATACACCAAAAGCTTTTTTATCAGAATCAGAAGACCCTAAATATTCATTCATTTTGTTTCTTATTTTAATACTTTTCTCGACCAATAATGCTGAAAGATTCACATATGCTTCTGCATATTTAGGATTCATTTCAATAGCTTTTTTATAATAGTATTCCGCTCCATCATAATACTGTTCGTTTTGGCAATTAACGCCAAAGTTGGTCAGTAATTCAGCATTATTGGGATTGGATTCTATAATAACAGAAACAAGGTTGTCGTAATAATCATAATCCTTTGTTTCTAAATACAAATTGGCTTCAACCAAGGCCAATTGCAAATCTTGACTATCCAGATTTCTAGCCTGAGAAATTGCTTTCATTGCTTTTTCCTTATAGCCACTTTGCACATAAATCATTGCAATGCTTTTATATATTTCAGCTTTTTTGGTTTGAATTTCTTGTCTTGGTCTAAAATGAGTTCCGTTTTGAATTTGTGTATTTCTTTCTTTAATTGTTCCAAAGTATTCATCCTGCAATTTACTTTTGCTGTAAGCGATATAAACCTCAATATTTCCAGAATAATTAATTGCTTTTAATTCTTCATAACATTTTAATGCCATTTCATTTTCATTCGCTTTTTTATAACAAACTGCAGCATTATATAGCTGGAGAGTATCCTTTCTGTCTATTAAATAAGCTTGATAAAATTTATTGGAAGATTCTGGAAAATTTTCGACTTCCAAATTCTCATTGGCCCTATTTACAAGCTCTTCTTTAATTTTACTTAGTGATTCGATTGCCTCTGAAGTAAATTTATATTGGTTTGATTCTTTTTCAACATCTATCAAATCATTAAATGCAGTAACAGCTTGTGAAAGATTTTTGGAAGTATTAATGTTTTGGTTAGCTAAATCAACTAAAGCAGTTCCTTTTATATAATAGAAATGAATTCTATCCTCATCAGAAGCATTGCTAATCAAATATTCAACTGGAGACAAAATTGCAATTACTTGTTCCGAATTACCAGCTTTTAATTCCTTTTGCGCAGCTTTAATTTGATTTTTTTGAGCGTAAGTCAAAGGAATAAACAACAACAAACTAAAAAGGGTTTTAAAAATACTTTTCATAAATGGCAGTTTAAATTAATAAAAAAGGTAAATGTTGGGACATTATACTAATCCAAAAAAAGAGTCAAAATCTTCAAAATAAAAATAATTTCACCTTGACAAAATCATAATACTTTTTTGATATTTTCAAAGCTATAGATTAAAAAACTTCCCTTTACACGTATTTATACGTGAATTTACATTTCAAAAATCACAATAGAGTTACGCCAAATACAGAATACAGATTATTTAAAAAAAATAACCACACAACGTACTGCATATCAAATATAATCGCTAAATTACGATATGATTTAATTTGCAAATTATGGGCACGACTAAAAGACAAGATTTCGATCAAGAAACAAACGCAATCGCAGAAATTTGCAAAGCTTTGGGACACCCAACACGAATGCAAATAATGACACTATTATGGAACAAAAACAATAGGACCTGTGGCGAAATTGTCTCTCTAATCCCATTAGCACAATCAACTATATCAAAACATTTATTAGAATTAAAAAAAGCTGATTTATTAAATGTAAAGCATGTTGGAAAGAAAACCATTTATTCAATTGAAGTAGAAAAAATTCAAATTCTAAAAAAATATTTAACCCATTATTTGTCTAACAAATTACTTTCAAAAGAAGCAGAAATTCCGGTACTTCCGCCAACTCCCAAAATCAAGAAAAGAGACAAATTGTATTTAAAAGAGTTAAACTATAAATTTCCGGATAAAAAAAGGAAGACTGACCAAGGCAATATTGAGTAGTATTATAATAAAAACTTAAAAAACAAAAGTTCGAAATTCAATTTCTTTAATTTTGTACTTTAAAAATTATTTGGCACAGTCAAGAAATATATCACAATGAAAAATCTATTAAAAATACAAATCTGGTCGGATATAATGTGTCCGTTTTGCTATATAGGAAAAAGAAAAATTGAAGAAGCACTTTCGCAATTTAAAAATAAAGATTCTGTTACCATCGAATGGAAAAGTTTTCAGTTAGACCCAAGTTTCTTTGCAACTCCGAATGAAAGCATCATAGACCATCTGGCAGAAAAATATAGAAAAACCACCGATTGGGCACAAACCATGATCGAAAACATGACCGAAAATGCTAAAAGTTCCGGATTGGATTTTCATTTTGAGAAAGCAATCTTGGCCAATTCTTTAAATGCACATCGATTATTGCATTTGGCAAAAAAACACAATCTGTCTAACGAATTAAAAGAACTGCTTTTCAGAGCGTACCTGACCGAAGGTAAAGATGTCAATGACTGGAATACACTACAAGAAACTGGTCAAAAAGCAGGATTACATATTGACGAAATCAAACAGCTCGCAGATACTGATATTTTTACAAAAGAAGTTAGACAGGACCAGCAGCAAGCACAAAATCTTGGAGTTACAGGAGTTCCATTCTTTGTATTCGATAATAAATACGCAGTATCTGGAGCGCAACCTACCGATGTCTTTTTGAAAACTCTTGAGAAAACATGGGAAGAAGGCAACTTTAACACTTCACTACAATTACAAAATCCTTCCGATGCCAATAGCTGCGGAATTGACGGTTGTGAATAAAACTAAAAACATGAACGAAATAACAAAGACCCTTCGATGGGGAATAATTGGCTGTGGCAATGTAACAGAGCTTAAAAGTGGTCCAGCCTACCAAAAAACAGCAGGTTTCACTATTGAAGCGGTAATGCGCAGAGATCCACAAAAAGTGGCAGATTACGCAAAAAGGCATAGTATTCCTAAATATTATACAGATGCCGATACCTTAATAAATGACCCCGAAATTGATGCTGTATATATTGCAACACCGCCAGACACACATAAATATTACGGATTAAAAGTAGCCGAGGCAGGAAAACCATGTTGTATTGAAAAACCATTGGCTCCAAACTATCAAGATTGCTTAGCGATTGCAGAAGCTTTTGAAACAAAAAACATCCCCGTATTTGTTGCTTATTACAGACGAACCCTCCCAAGATTTGAACAAATAAAAAAATGGATTGATTCAAAAGCCATTGGTGACGTTAGACATATAAGATGGCACTTGAGCAAGCCTACAAGCGATCAAGATCGTTCAGGCGAATACAATTGGAGAACCGATATAAAAATCGCAACAGGAGGCTATTTTGACGATTTGGCCAGTCATGGACTGGACTTGTTCATTCATTACCTCGGTCCAATAAAAGAAGTTTCCGGAGTTAGCTTAAATCAGCAAGGATTATACTCTTCAAAAGATGCTTGTGCCGCACACTGGATACATGAATCTGGTGTAACAGGAAGCGGAAGTTGGAATTTTGGTTCTTTCGAACGCGAAGATATTGTTGAGATTTACGGCAGTAAAGGAAAAATCAAGTTCTCTGTATTTGAAAATGATCCTTTAATCCTAAGAAATGCTACAGGAGAATCTGCCCATAACATAACTCATCCTGAAAATATTCAGCTACACCATGTGGAGCAAATGCGGGAACATTTGCTTGGAAACTCCAAACATCCTTCAAATGCATTTACAGCGGCTCACACTAGCTGGGTGATGGATCAGATTATTGGGAACCCACTTTAGAATAATCATAGTAAAAAAAACGGAGATACTGATTTGTTAGCATCTCCGTTTTCTTTTACCAGTTTATTTTTAGTTTCTGACCTTTCTTAACAGTTATAATTTGTTTCTTATCTCCGTTAATGAGTTCCGTCTTCCCTCCATTTTTAGAAAAGACCGAAACCGTTTTAAGCTTTTTGCCCTCCCATTCCATCGAAATTTCAAAACCACCTCTGGCACAGATTCCTTTTACAGATCCACTTTCCCAAGCATCGGGTAAAGCAGGCAATAAACGGATTTCATTTTCATTGGATTGTACTAACATTTCGGCAACTGCTGCCGCTCCACCAAAATTTCCGTCTATTTGAAACGGTGGGTGCGCATCGAATAAATTTGGGTACGTCCCTCCTCCTCTTCTTGGCTTCTCAGTTTTCTTTCCATCAGGATCTACGTATCGAAGTAGTTCACGGAACATTTTATAGGCACGATTTCCGTCCCAAAGTCTTGCCCAAAGATTGATTCGCCAACCTTTTGACCAGCCAGTCGTTTCATCGCCTTTTATTTCCAGTGTTTTTTTGGCAGCGTTTGCTAATTCCGGCGTTTTCAATGGGGTAATATGGTCGCCTGGAAAAAGTCCAAACAATTGCGACTGATGACGGTGTCTTGGATCTTTATCATCCCAATCAAAATACCATTCCTGCAAATTACCTTTTTTTCCAATTTGGTAAGGATATAATTTAACTAAAGCCTCTTCTAGTTTTCCTCTAAAATCGGTATCAATATCTAAAACTTTTGAAGCTTTTATTGTTTTATCAAAACATTCTCTAATCATAGCTAAATCGGCAGTTCCACCATACATTGTGGCGCCGACAAAACCATCGGGTGCTAAGTATTGATTTTCGGGTGAAGTAGATGGTGAAGTGATTAGATTTCCGTTTTTATCAACTACCAACCAATCCAAACAGAATTCAGCTGCTCCTTTCATTAATGGATAGCCTTCATTTTTTAAGTAGTTTTTATCACCTGTAAAAACATAATGTTCCCAAATGTGTGTACTTAGCCAAGCGCCAGCAATTGGCCAACAAGCCCACATTGGGTCTTCCTTGCCAAATTGTCCAACTGGATTAGTCATTGCCCAAATATCTGAATTGTGTGCTGCTGCCCAACCTTTATCAACTCCATAAAAAGTCTTCGCCGTTACTTTACCCGTTACTGAAAGATTTTTAATAAAACTCAAAAGTGGCAAATGCATTTCGGAAAGATTGGTGTTTTCGGCCAGCCAATAATTCTCTTCCAGATTGATATTCATTGTGTAATTACTGCTCCAAGGCGCATGCAAATGCGGATTCCAAAGTCCTTGGAGATTGGCTGGAACCCCAAGAGTTCTAGAACTGCTGATCAACAAATAACGACCGTATTGAAAATACAGAATTTCTAGATTTTTATCTTCGTTACCGTCAGCATATCGCAATAAGCGTTCGTCTGTAGGCAAATCAGGAGCTGTAGTTTTTCCTAGATTTAAACTTACTCTGTTGTAGAATTTTTGATAATCGGCAATGTGTGATTGTTTTAATTTATCGAATGATTTTGCAAAAGCTTTGTCCAAATTGGTTGATGCTGTCACTTTATCATTGACTCCTTCGGTAGCAGGATTTTTGTCGAAACCATTAAAGCTGGTTGCAACGGACACGTAAATCAAGGCTTCGGTTCCGTCTTTTAAACCCAAACTATTGGCGGAACTTACAATTACCCCATCAGTGTTTTTAATTTTTATCAAATTAGTAAATCGTGTTCCTCTTTCTTTTTGCGCAAGAAAAAGAAGCGGAACTGAATATCCTGCGTTTTCATGAATCGGTGCAAAACCTGTCATTGTAAGCTGATTATTTTTTACTTCAGAATTTGAAGTTAGCAGACTACTTGAATGGATATCAAAATTCAAAGTTCCTTTTTTGCTACTGGTCAATTTGATAACCATAATTTGGTCTGGAGCCGAAACAAAATATTCACGGGTATATTTTACACCTTCAATTTCATAACTGACTTTAGAAATTGCATTCGAAATATCCAATTCCCTGTGATAATTGGAAGCTTTTCCTGTGTGGAAATTATTAATTTCCATCGTTCCTAGTGGCTGATAAGACTCGGAATTCTTGCCTTGAACTTTTTTATTCAATTCTTCAGCCAGTTTATAGCTTTCGTTTTTTAACGCTTCGCGAATTGCTGGTATATTTTTATAAGCTTCCGGACTCATATTTGCATTTACCGGTTCTCCAGACCAAAGCGTAATATCATTCAGATAAATTTTATCTGATTCTACACCGCCAAAAACTGTTGCACCCATTTTTCCGTTTCCTAAAACTAGGCTCTCTTCAAAAAATTCTGCGGGTTGTTTGTACCAAAGAACATTGGTGGATTGCGCTACTGCTTCCTTGCAAAAGAGGGAAAAGATGAAAACTAAAAGTAGCTTGTGAAAAGAATTTGACTGCATAATTATATGTTTTTAATTTACTTTGTTTTTAACGCAAACCTTTACGCAATCTTGGTTTGCGTGAGGGATAAAAGCAAGTTACCGAAGTAACGCGGATAGCCCGACCGCATTTACAAAAGGCGCGCAATAAGCGGCTTGATGAATAGCGCCTTTTATAAATGTGGTCACGCCCAACAATTACTTGCTGACACTATATTTCTCATTAGCAGTAATCATTTCCCAATTATCGGTTCTAAAAGGGGATGCCGGGAAATTTTCTTTATTGAAAAGATTGATTTCTGTATCGTCATCTGCCCAACCGTAATGAACAGCAACTGGATTTGCTACGCTTTCGCTGGAAACGATTACTTTGTTGTCTTTAATGATTGCTTTGGCAGGATAAAAAACTTTATCAGCTCCTGCAACTTCAAAACCTTTTAGATTTCCAGTTGTATCAGTTGTCGACAATCCGCTACCAATGGATGCAAAGCTTACTGTAATTTGATTTCCTTTAATTTCCATTGCTTTGTACATTGGACCACTGTTAACTTGTTTTTTTCCATAAACATCATTTAAGGCGATAGCCGCTAAACGTTTTGCAACATCTTGCTTGTTTGTTGGGTGAATGTCTTTTGCATTTCCAATATCAGTTGTTACTGCCATTCCTGTTTTTGGCACTTTCAATGTTTCGGTTTGTGCTTCACGAAGTTCTGCCCAACGACTGCCTTTTTTACTGTTTCCGCCAAACTCATCAAAGGTTGACAACTGCACAAAATAGAAAGGAAAATTGCCTTGATTCCATTTGGTTCTCCAATCGGTAATCATTAAAGGAAATGCTTTCTTATATTGATTGGCTCTCCAAACATTGGCTTCGCCCTGATACCACAAAACACCTTCAAAAGCATACGGAATTAACGGGTTTACCATCGCATTATACAATAACGAAGGATAACTGTTTGGCGAAACGGAAATTTTAACATTTACCACATTAAATTTCCAAAGTCCGTCAAGGGTTACAACGGCATCTTTGAAATCAATTTTCAAATCGGCTGGATCACCATAAATACCTCCACCTCCACTATAATCCGTAATTTTAACGGCAATTACATTTGATCCTTCTTTTAAAACACCAGCAGGAATTTTATAAACTCTTTTTGAATCCCAAATATTGTTGGTTCCAACTTGAACTCCATTAACATAGGTCTGGTCTTCATCATCAACTTTGGACAAATACAAAACGGCTTCTTTTTTAACTTGCTCTGCAGATAAAACAATAGTTTTTCGCATCCAAACTACGCCGTCAATATTTCCAATCTGCTGGTTTTCCCAAAGTGAAGGCACTTTTATTTCTGGCCAGTTGGCATCTTTAAAATCTGGATTTTTAAATTGATCTTGATTGGCATCAGTTACTTCAAAACCTTGAATTTTTTTGATATTGTCTAAAAGTGATTTTTTGTATGTTTCAAAAATTGCATCCATATCTACCGAAGGAACACCGGCTATCATATCTTTGAATTCATCACTTTTTTGAAAAGCTTCACGGCTTGTCCAAGTTTCTACATTGGTTCCGCCCCATGAGGTATTGATAATTCCGATTGGGATTTTTAATTCGGCATATAATTTTTTAGCAAAATAAAAACCAATAGCGGTAAAATTGCCAACAGTTTCTTTGCTGCTCACTTCCCATTTTCCAGCTTTTAAATCTTCTTTTGGAGTACCACTTAAATCTTGAGCTACTCCAAAATGACGAATCATAGGATAATTTGAATCGTTGATTTCGGTTTGAGCATTCATGGTTTTATACACCTGAAATTCCATATTGGATTGTCCCGAACAAATCCAGACTTCGCCAACCAAAACATCTTTGATGACAATTTTGTTTTTTCCTGTAATGGTTAATTCAAAAGGGCCACCCGCTTTTTCGGCGTTTAAGCCAATCGTCCACTTACCATCTTTATCGGCTTGAACAGTTTTTATTTGCTTATTAAAGCGAACTTCAATTTTTTCATTAGCGTCAGCCCAACCCCAAACTGGAATTGTTTTGTTGCGCTGCAACACCATTCCGTCAGAAAACAGCAAAGGCATTCGGACATTGGCATTTGCCAACATTCCTAACATCAAAAAAAGAAATACAATACTTTTATTCATTTTTTTTATTTTTTTATTTTTAAAAGACTCTATGATTCTAAATCTTAACAAAACTTAGAATCATAGAGTCTCAACAACTTAGTAACTCTGAAGTTACTTCAATCCATCTTGCAAAGCAGTCAAAGCTTGAGTATCAAATACTGTATTATCGCTTCTTTTAAAGATTCCAAAACCTTTATCATCCAAACTTCCTTCATCCCAATAAAAAGGTAATAATCCATTAGCTTTAGCTTGTTTTACAACTGTTTTCAAATAATAAGCTCTTGAAGTCAGATGTAAAGTTAGAGCATCATCTTTTAAAGTAGTACGACGAATTGCGCCAAACTCTCCTAACACAACCGGAATTCCTTTATCTACAAATTGAGTTTTCATTAATTTGAAGTTTTTCTCCAAATCAGCTTCTTCACCCCAAGTTGCATTCCGTTCCTTATCACTTGTTGAATGATAATCAGCTCCCCAATAATAGAACATTTTCCCCCAGGTTTCATCTTTAGTTAGACCCGCAAAATTCCATGGTGTGTAATAATGTACCTCAACCATCATACGGTTAACAACATTATCAGTAGGCAAAGTCAACATCAATTTATTTGTTTTTTCAATATCTGTTGCTGGACCCTGAACAATTAATGTACGATTCGCATTTTTTCCTCCTGTAGCACGAACCGCATCGATAAACGTTTGGTGATAGGATGTTAAAACTGTCATCTGAGTTGCATTGTCAACATTCGGTTCATTGGCACTTGCAAAAAGCAAATGTTCATCAAAACCTCGTAAATGAGTAGCGATTTGTTCCCAAAAGGCTTTTTGTTTGGCATTGTTTTCTTTTTTCTTAGCATCAGTCACATTATTCTCTAGCCATCCACCGTCCCAATGAATATTAACGATAACATACATATCGTTGTCAACACAATACTGAACCACTTCTTTTACTCTATTGAGCCATTCCGTTTTGATTTGTCCCGTAGTTGAACTCACTTGATTTTGATCCCAAGAACAAGGAATTCTAATAGCATTAAATCCATTTGTTTTAACCAAATCAATCAATGATTTGGTCACTTTTGGATTTCCCCAAGCGATTTCCCCGCCTGTAGCTTCAAGTGTATTTCCAATATTCCAACCCAATTTTATTTTGGCTGCAAGCTCTACTGCATTACTCGTCATTCCTGTTGCATCAGCTGGCAGTGGATTTGTATTATAACTTGGATAAAGACTCACAATTGGAGTAACCCCAACTTGTGAAACCGAAATTTGAACGGATGCAACTTGGTTTGTACTAACTGTAATTACAGCAGTTCTTGTTGCAGCAGTCGTATTCTCTGAAGCTGTTATATTTAATGTCGTTGTCCCTGTTCCGCCTGAAAGCTGACTCAACTGAATCCAACTAGCATCCGAGGTGGTTACCGTCCAAGCAGTTGCATTTGTGGTGACTTTTACAGCTACTGCGTTCCCTTTTGTCTGAAAATCAATTTTACTAGCATCTGCTGAAATCGTAATTGTTTCTGGTTTTTTATCCGTTCCTGAATCGGGACTACAAGCCCAAAGCCCTAAAAAAGTAAAACATAAAAAGACGCTAAATAGTCGATTGATTACTATTTTTTTCATTTTCGCAAATTTTGGTTTTATGGTTAGTTATTTAATCCAGAATCCACACTGAAAGTCTTGTGCAGATTCTGGGTTTAAATTATAAGGAATGCGAATGCTATTTAATGATTACGTTTACTTCTTTTTTAATATCACGAGAAGAACTTCCTAATTTCAAAGTGTAATTTCCAGTTTCAACTACCCAGCTTTTGGTGTCTATGTTGTAATATGCTAATTCTTTTACAGGAACTTTAATCGTTACTGTTTCAGAACCTCCAGCTTTAACTAATACTTTTTGGAATCCTTTCAATTCTTGGGCAGCACGGGTAATTTTGGAATCTGATTTAGAAGAATACAATTGAACAACTTCTTTACCATCAACTTTTCCAGTGTTTTTAACCGTTACAGTAACTGAAATCGTTTCACTATTTGCATATTCTTTTTTATCTGCTTTAGCATTGTCGAAAGCAAAAGTGGTGTATGACAATCCGTATCCAAAAGGGTAAAGTGGTTCAATTTTTTTGGCATCAAACCATCTGTAACCTACCAATATTCCCTCTTTATATTCAACTGTTTTATCTCCAGGAAAACTATTTGTAGCATGTGCAGGCGAATCCATAATAGTTTTAGGCATTGTCCAAGGCAATTTTCCAGATGGATTTACTTTTCCCAACAATACATCAGCCAAAGCATTACCTCCTTCAGATCCATTGAACCAGCTCCAAACTAAGGCATTTGTTTTTTTGCTTACATCATCAATTTCAAAAGGCGCTCCAGCGATTAATATCACTATCGTTCTTGGATTCACTTCCAACACTTTTTGAATCAATTCTTCTTGTCCGAATGGCAATTTTAAGTCTCTACGATCTGAAGCTTCTGTTTCATAATCACGATTTGAACCTGCAAAAACAATCGCAACATCCGAGTTTTTAGCGGCTTCTATTGCTTCCTGCAATTTGGCTGGATCCAATTGATCAATAGTAACTGGTCCGTTAGAAGTTATATTTCCTAAGTTCCCTTTATTTTTTTCTTCATAACGCTCTAAATATCCTTCAGCATAATTGATTTTGATGGAGCTTGGTAATCTGTTTTTTAACCCATCCAAAGGAGTAACCTCTCTTTTAGTTTTTACACCAGCACCAAATCCGCCCAAAGCATTTTTCTTAGTCGCATTATTTCCAATAACAGCAATTGATTTTACGCCATCTAGTTTTAGAGGCAATGCGTTATTTTCATTTTTCAAAAGCACTATCGCTTCTGAGGCAATTTTGTAGGCATCTTGATAATGTGCTTCGGTAGCAATACTTCCTGTTGCACGTGTTTTACCGCCCATTGCTTTCACTTGGTATAAAGTATGCAGAATTCTTCTCACATGCTTATCAATTTCTTTTTCAGAAATTTCTCCATTTTTGGCAGCAGCAATTAATTTATCCGCTAAGAAAAATTCATTGAACTTTTTTGGAGTTCCCATTTCGATATCCAATCCGCTCTCTAAAGATTTTACAGTAGAATGAACTGCAGCCCAATCCGACACAACAATACCTTTAAAATTCCATTCGTCTCGTAAAATTTTATTTAGCATAAAATCATTCTCACATAAGTATTCCCCTCTGAATTTATTGTAAGCTCCCATGATACTATACGCTTTTGCCTCTCTAACAGATGCTTCAAAAGCAGGTAAATAAATTTCACGAAGGGTACGCTCATCAATTTGAACATCAACAAAATCACGATTCGTTTCTTGATTATTGGCAGCAAAATGTTTTACGCAAGCCATAACATCATTATCCTGCAAACCAACAATTAAAGGCACAGCAATTTTTTTGTTCAAAAAAGGATCTTCACTCATGTATTCATAAGTTCTCCCTCCAAGTGGAGTTCTCACAATATTAATAGCTGGCGAAAGCAACATGTCTTTATCTCTGGCACGCATTTCTTGTCCTAAACTATTTCCAAAAGTATAGCCCATTTCTGCATTCCATGTAGCCGATAATGCTCCACCCGCAGGATAGTAAGTAGCAAAATCATTTGTTAACCCCGCTGGAGACCAATTATCACGAGAAATTTCTTCACGAACTCCAAGTGGTCCATCTGCCATTTTTAATTCTGGAATACCTAAACGTTTTACACCTCCAGATGTAAACATACTGTTACCATGCAACATTCCAATTTTCTCATCAAGAGTCATTTGAGCTATTAATTTCTCAATAGCAGCATCGTTCTCATTTGTAATCTCTTTACCAACATAAGTGTTTTGTTGTTTATTAGATTTTGCTGCTTGTGCATTGCCATCAGCAAATGCAAGGATAGACACAGCCATTGCAACGTATTTGATTGTATTTTTCATTATTTTCGGAATTATTATAATTATTATCGATCGAAATATTAAAACCTATTGTTTTACAAAACTGAAAAAGACAACATCATTCTCATTTATCTTGTAACTTCTACTGTACTTTCCTGTAGCATCGATGTTTACTTTCTCAGTTGCAATTGGTAAGCCATTGTTATTTTTCTTAAGAGCATTTACTTGTTGAAGACTAAGCTGATTCGGTTTATTCATTCCTAAATAATCGGTGTAAGCATCATTTACTTTATAGCCCACTTTGTAAATCTCCAAATTGTATTTTCCTTTCTGCAAACCTTCTACTTCAATTTTTACCTCCCCTTTTGATTTAGACGGCAAATCTTTTATATAGTATGCTTGATTATTAACATCTTTTTCAGGCAGTGTATATGTGAAATTCCAAAATAACAACTGAACATCTCCCTTAGCATTTTTAGTTGCCCAAGATGAAGTATCAGTGTTCTTAAGTTCGGTTTCTCCTAATTTATTCATTAGGGCATAAGAGAAATAGGCTGGCTTTTTAATTCCTTGCGTATTCAACAATCCGAAACCACCGTGAAAAGGCGTAAATCTAGGTCCCGGTTCTTCGAAAATATCTGTGAAAACCCAATATGACATTGAGTTTGGAGCATTTCCTACCTGCTTTAATTTTTGAAGAATATAAGCAGCCGAATGATAACTGTCATGAATTGGATCTGCAGGAGTGTAAGATGAACTCCACTCTGTATAATGCAATTCTAAATTTGGTTTAACTGAAGCTGAGATTTGTTTTCTAGAATTGAGAACATCCCCGCTAATACTTGAATCGTCTTTACTTAAAACCGTCCCTGTAGAACCATATTCATCTAAATATCCTTGATTAACACCGTAAGTATGTGTCGAAATAAAGTCTATTGGCACATTGTTTTTAGCACAAAAATCAATTGTTTCTGGAACCCAAGCAGCACCTGCAGTAGCAGGACCACCAACTTTATAAGCTGGATTTACACTTTTGACCGCTTTTGCAGCAAATTCATATAATTTAAAATATTCGGCTTGTGTACCAGTCCAAAACCCAGGCGTCAGGTTGGGTTCATTCCAAACTTCAAAATACCAGGTTTTTACTTCTTCTGCTCCATAACGCTCTGTAAAATGCTGCGTTAAATTTTTAATTAAATCTCCCCATTTATTATAGTCTTTTGGAGGGGTTACATTTCCTTTCCACCAAAAAATAGTTTGACTGCCACTCGCTAATGCTGATGGCATAAAACCTAACTCCACAAAAGGTTTCATCTTGATACTTATAAGAAAATCGAACAAAGCATCAATATACTGGTAATTATATTCAGGATTTCCTTTATTGTCCTCACGGTAAACCGCCATATCATCGGTCAATAAACCATGCATACGGATGTATTTGAAATCACATTCCTTTTTGGCCATTGCCAATTGTTGCTGCCAATCGGCACGTAATCCTTCATTAGCACGTCCAGCACCAATACATTCTTTGAACATGGTGTTCATTTTTCCAGTCGTTTTAGTAAAATCTACTTTTATAATTCTAGTATCAGATTTTACCGTGTTCGAATTTTGTCCAAACAAATTGACATTGTTTAGAATAATTAAAATAAAAACTATTGCTAAGTTATTTTTCATTAGAAAATTATATTTATTTTAAATCGTTATAGAAAATAACCCAATAGAATTTCAATCCTATTGGGTTTAAAAATAACTGTGTTTTATAGTTTTTTAAATCGGATAGCTGTTCCGCCAGCGCCACCTAAATGCAATTTCAATACATCTGAAGCTTTTACTGTTTTCTTAGAAATCGCTACAGCAGATGGATTGTGTGTTTCATCTGTACCTTCGGCATCAGCATAAATCTGAGCTTCGTAACTAGCATTTTTATCTAAGAAAGACAATGAAACTTCTACATCACGTGCTTTTTCGTTTGTGATAGTTCCCAAATACCAATCGGCACTGTTTCTGTCTTTACGAACTGTTGTGATGTATTCTCCAATTTTCCCTTCCAATACTTTGGTGTCTTCCCAATCTGTAGGAACGTCTTTTAGGAATTGTAAAGCAGGTTTCCCTTCGTAATTTTCTGGAAGATCGGCCATCATTTGAATTGGAGCATAAATAGTTACATATAATGCCAATTGCTGTGCCGTTGTTCCATGAACTCTTTTCCCTGGATAACCTTGTTTTACCTCAACATCAAAAATCCCAGGTGTGAAATCCATTGGTCCAGAAAGCAATCTAGTAAAAGGAATAATAGTCAAATGGTTTGGCGGATTTCCTTCGCTCCAAGCATTGTATTCTTGCCCTCTTGCAGCTTCTCTTGAAACCATATTTGGAAAAGTGCGGCGTTCTCCTGTATCTTTTATAGACTCATGGTACAATACAGCCAAATCATATTGAGCCGCTTTTTCTAAAATATATCTGAAATAATTCACTCCAAATTGTCCAAAGTGATTTTCTTTCATGTTTAATTTAGAACCCACGTGTCCAATTTTAACCGAATGCATTCCTAACTTTTTGTACAAAGCAAAAGCATCGTCAACTTCTTTTAAGTAATTAATCAAGTTTGAACCTGTTTCGTGATACCCAATTAGCGCAACCCCTTTTTTATTTCCGTACTCGACTACTTTTTCTAAATCAAAATTGTCTGCACTTTTTGTGAAACTAAACATGTGCATTTTGTTTTCATACCAAGCTGGTGTCCACCCTTTGTTCCAGCCTTCGATCAATAAATGATGAAAACCTTGTTTGGCAGTAAAATCCATATATTCTTCTGCACGTTTCGTTGTTGCTCCTTGAATTGGGCTTTCCCAAAATGAATATTTCCCGATATGCATTCCCCACCAAATTCCGAAATATTTATAAGGCTTAAAATAACTTGTATTAGCTAATTTATTTGGTTCGTTCAAATTTAAAATCAAATAAGACGTAATTAAATCCCCAGGTTTTTCTCCAATTTGAAGCGTTCTCCAAGAAGAAGTAAACATATCCTTTACACGAACTTTTACACCATCAGACCAAGGCACCAAATCAGATTTAAGTTGTGTACCAGTAGTATTTACCAAAGTCATACTCGCAAAATCAGTCAAGTTTGCTTCGTGAAAACTCAATGCCAATCCACTTTTACTTTCAATAGTAAGAGGCGTTAAAACCGTATCAAGAGTACTTACGGGTGCGTCTTTAAAAAGATACTCATCGCGGTTTTCTCTATTTGCTGGAATCCACCACGCTTTACCATCTTCCTTCAGGTTGAAAGTCGTTTTTTCATCCATGATGAAAATACTGTCTTTCGTTCCTTGCTTTGGATACACATATCTAAAGGCAATACCGTCATCATAAGCACGGAACTGAATTTCCAATTTGCGTTTCTCATTGCTTTTTTGTTGCAATTTCACTACCATTTGGTTATAGTGGTTTCTGATTTTTTTCTTTTCTCCCCAAACCTGTTCCCACGTTTCGTCAAAAGTGGAATTTTCGACTTTTATAATGTCAAATTTTTTGCTAAAATCTTCATTGTTTTTCAGCGTAAATCCCATGTCAGATGGTGTAATTAGCTGCGTTTTTCCGTGGGAAACCGCATACTTTGGTGCGCTGTCCACCAACTGGAATTGAATTTTGTTTTTCCCTGTTGGAGAAGCCAATTCATAGGATTTTGTTTTTGTGCCTTGAGCATTACCTATACTTATGGATAGTAATAGAGCGGGAAGTATCAGTTTCTTAATCATTATCATTGTCTTATATTTTTATGGTCTTTCATTATAATTAATCGGGGGCTAGACTTTTCCAGAACCCCGATTAAAAAACTAAACTAACTCAACATAATTTATTTTATCCACTCGGTTTTCAAAGTGGTTTTTCCGCTTAATGGATTTGATGTTGGTTCAAAATTGCTTCCTTTTTTGGAAACTGTAATCGTTTGTACTGCGTCAGTTCCTGGTAAGAACACTTTAGCGGTCGCTGTATTTGTAGCATCAGTAGCATAAACCTTTAAAGTTAATTTGCTCCAATCCATATCTTTTGTTGATTGTGCCAATCCAATATGAGGAATCGCAGAACCGTCTCTAACCAAAACTATGATTGGTATATCGCCTGCTTTGATTTTGTGCCATCCACCTTGATATACTTTCTTAGTTTGGTAATCAATCCAAGTTCCTGTCGGAAGATAAACATCTCTTTCGGTTACTTCTTCAAATAAAGGAGCTACCAACATATTAGATCCAAATAAGTATTCATTGTCAATTAACCAAGAACCTGGATCATTTGGATATTCAAGAAATAAAGCACGCATCATTGGCAATCCTTTTTGAGAACTTTCTTTAGCTTGTGCATAGATATAAGGCATTAACTCATAACGCATATTATCGGCGTTTCTAAATCCTTCCAAAAAGTCTTTGCTGTACAACCAAGGCTCGCGCGGAGGTTCACCATGACTTCTTACGTGAGAAGTAAGCATCCCGAAAGGAGCCCATCTTCTGTATAAATTCTCAGGTGCTTTGGTTGCAAATCCTCCTACGTCATGACTCCAAAAACTGAAACCACTTAATCCTAATGAAAGTCCACCTCTTAATTCGGAAGACATTGCTCCATTACTTGTTTCAGAATCTCCACCCCAATGTAATGGATAACGTTGGCTTCCTGCCCAAGTACTTCTAGCCCAGATTAAAGTATAACCTTTTTCTTTTTGAGTAATTTCGGCAACCGCTTTGTTGTAACGCAATGGGTATAAATTATGTTCGTAGAAACCAGTACGTCCTGAATGATAAATTCCGTCTGGTGGTGCAGCTTCTCCAAAATCTACTTTGAAAACAGAAACTCCTTGATCAAATAATTTTTTCAATTTTCCTTGGTACCAAGTCACAGTTGCAGGGTTCGAAAAGTCTAAAACAGCATCTTCATACGGCAAGTTCCCTTTACGGTCTTTTACAGCAAGATCTTTGTCCATTATTTCATTGAACAAGGTGTTTTTTGGAGAGAAATAAGGTAATTGCCATAGACAAACTTGGAAACCGTCTTCTTTCATATCCGACATCATTTTCACAGCATCTGGAAAACGCTCTTTCGAAAATTCGTAATTGTTTCTCCAGTCTACATCAAACCAACCTGTATCAAAGTGAATTACATCGGTTGGGATTTTATAAGCACGTAAATCTTTGGCAACTTGACGACCTTCTTTTTCAGAGAAATAAGTGATACGGCTCATCCAAAAACCAAATGACCAAAGTGGTGGCATTGCTGCTTTTCCAGTAAGGTTGGTATATTCATCCAATATTTCTTTTGGCTCTCCGATGAAGAAAAACAAATCGGCTTCATCATCTCCAATGTACATTTCATTGGCACTGCCAAAATATTTACCAAAATCAACTGTGATAGGTGTTGAATGGTGCATGAAAACTCCGTAACCACGGCTGCTCATGTAAAACGGAACTGGCTTGTACATGGTTTCGTTTTGAATACCATTGGCATCATCTGTCCATAAAACCACTTTTTGTCCACGTTTGTTGAATTGGGTAAAAGACTCTCCACAACCAAATATTTTTTCGTCTGGTTCTAAACTAAAAGCTGCTCCCATACTTCTAGAATAATCGCTATTTCTACGTACAAACGAGAACGGAAGTGATGGTGTATATCCGTTTGCAAAATCAGAATTATGAAGCGTACTCGTTAATAGCTTTCCTTTTTCATCATAAATTTTTACGTGCCATGGTTTTGACAAAATCTCAACAGAACCATGTTTGCTCGTGTATTTATAACCGCCTTCTATTTTAGAAGATTTCCATAATTCCGGGTGGTTTGGAGCTACTCCGTCAACGAGCATCAAAGATTCTTTTTCAGGATGGAATTGTGGTCCAGAAGTTGTTTTGATACGAATAGAACGATCTGATACAAACTGAATTTGGAAAGGCAATTCAGGAGAAACCGCATACTCCGTGGTTGGAAATTCATTCGAAGGAACAACACTTGGCTTCATCATCATATTGTTGAAAGCCTGACGCGTTTGATAATTGTAACGCAAATATTTTATAGTTCCTTTTCCTGTTGCAGGATCAAAACTAGCTAACTCATCAGCAAAATAAAAGGTATTCAAATAATTCTCAAAATCCTTACTGATATCTATTGGTGCGTTTAACACATCTGCATTTTGAATTTGTGCCGAAGCTTTTGGCGAAAGCAACAATCCAAAACCCATAAAAAGCGATAAGGAAGCTAACTGTATTTTCTTCATTTTGGTTATTTTTGGTTATTTAGTTAATATCTATTTTGCTGTAATTACAATTGTCTTTTGTTTTAGTCCGTTTGCCTGCGCTGTTAATTCTATTTTGCCTCCTTTGGTGCCAGACTGAACAACAACTAAACATTTTCCGTTAAGCGCAGTATGTTTTGAACCTTTGTACGATTCATGACTTACTGGATCTCCGCTACAAACCCCTACGATTGTTCCATTTCCTTTCAATGAAAATTGAATTTCGTTGTTAGCTTTTGGCGAAAGCACACCATTTGCATCAGTGATATCTACAGTTACGAAAGATAAATCATTCCCATCAGCTCTGATAATTGGTCTGTCTGCAGACAATTTAAAAGTCGCAGGTGCTTCAGCGGTTTTTATTTCGGATTCTAAAACTGTCTTTCCATTTTTACGGGAAACCGCTTTTAATGTTCCCGGCTGAAAAGGAATTCTCCACATTACATGCAAATCGTCTCCTTTTTTACTTTGGACGCCAACTGATTTTCCATTTAAGAAAAGTTCAACTTCATCAGCATTATTGTAGTATGCCCAAACATCCACGTTCTGTCCTGCTGTCCAATTCCAATGTGGAAAAATATGCAAGACCGTTTTGTTTGTCCATTCACTTTGGTACATATAATACACATCTTTTGGGAAACCTGCCAAATCCACAATTCCAAAATAGGAACTGATAGACGGCCATTCATAAGGAGTTGGTTCACCAATATAATCGAAACCAGTCCATATGTACATTCCCGCAAGGAAATCGTATTTTTTCATCACTTTCCAAGTCGCTTCGTGAGTAGAACCCCAAGGTGCCTGAACCTGATCGTAAGCAGATACTGTATTACCTGGGTTTCCATCGGTAAATTTAAGATCCCATCTTACCGGCCATTTCTTAATCTGATCTGAAACCGCATCGTAATAACCGCGAGTTTCTAGAGCTGAAGTCGTTTCCGTTGCAATGAAAGGGGTGTTTGGAAAGTTTTTTTGATGGTGCTCAAAAGTTTGATGTGCATAATTGTATCCTATAATATCCAAAGCTCCCGAAGTTGCTAATTTATTGAAATAAGTTTTAGAATTTTCAAATTGCAGTGTTACCGCATCAATATCCATATTAACAGCTGGATTCATTCCGGCAGTCACTAATCGCGTGGTGTCTAATTTTTTCACGATTTCGGATAATTCTTTGGCAATTATTGGACCTTCATCACTCCATTGTTCTGGAATTTCGTTTCCGATACTCCACATAAAAATACTTGGATGGTTACGGTCTCTAAGAATTTGATCCTGCAAATCTCTAACGTGCCATTGATCCCAGTCAAGACTGTAATCGTATTTGGTTTTGGCTTTTTTCCACATGTCAAATGCTTCGTCCATAACTATGAAACCCATTTTGTCGCAAAGATCTAAAAGCTCAGGTGCTGGTGGATTATGAGAAGTTCTAATTCCGTTTACCCCCATTCCTTTGAGAATTTCCAACTGGCGCTCAATAGCTCTAGTGTTGATGGCTGAACCCAATGGCCCTAAATCATGGTGCATACAAACACCTTTGATTTTGACTTGTTTTCCGTTTAAAAGAAAACCTTTGTTTAGGTCAAATTTGAAATATCTTATTCCGAAGTCGGTCTTGTATTCGTCAACAATCTTGCTGTCTACGCTAATTGTTGTAACCGCAGTGTATTGTTCTGGTTTTTCATCAGACCATAAAACTGGATTATTAACCAAAACATTTTGATTAAGAACCTGATTTGAGTTTGCAGCAATGGTTATATTTTGGGTAACCGAAGTTACTTTAGTGTCATTTTTAAAAATAGTAGTAGTTACTATTGCATTTTTAGAAACTGAATTTTGATTTTTAATCGTAGTTTCAAGATTTACTGAAGCTTTATCAGCAGTAACTTTTGGAGTAGTAATATAAGTTCCCCATTGTTCAACATGTAATTTATATGTTGTTTCCAACCATACGTTTCTAAATATCCCTGAACCGGAATACCAACGTGAATTTGGTTGTTTTGAATTGTCAACCTTAACAATTATTTCATTGTTTTTATCTCCGTAATTCAAGTAAGGAGAAAGGTCATATTGAAAACCAAGATACCCGTTTGGGCGTTTGCCAAGATAATGTCCGTTGATCCAAACTTGGCTATTTCTATAAACTCCGTCAAAAAGGATTGACGTTATTTTTTCTTTATTCTCAAGAGCAATCTTAAATGTTTTTTTGTACCATCCCAAACCTCCGTTAAGAGCTCCTCCGCCATAACCAGCTGGGCTTTTTTCGTCAAATTTACCTTCAACACCCCAATCGTGCGGTAGGCTTAATGTTCTCCAACTTGTCGCACTGTTGATCGTATCTTTATCTTTTATACTATCATTCAAATGAAAACTCCAACCTGAATTAAAGGAAACTTTTCGATCATTAAATTTTTCATTATTTGATGTTTTGAACGCTGTCAAAAGAAGAAAGCATACAAACAGTAATCCTATTTTTTGATATGAAGTCATCTGAAACATAATGCTATCAATTTTAAAATAACCTGGAAATAATTTTAAATACTTCCAGGTTATTGGTTTTTGTTGTACAAAACCTGACTACAGCATAAACACACTGAACAGGAGTGACATATAAAAAGAAAGCATTGTCGATGTACAATATTTACTTTTCATAATAACAATTGGTTAATTTAAATTGGTATTGATTGTATTGGTTCTAAAAAGCATTTGCAATAATTTGTTCAAATAGTTCTTGTTTTCCACTTATTGCCTGAGGCTCACCTTTTGCACGAGCAATGGCACTTAGGTCCTCTAAAGAAAGCTCTCCTCTTTCAAACTTGGCTCCGTTATCACCGTCAAATGATCCGTAACGTTTTTGACGCAATTCTTTATAGTTGGTATTTTTTAAAATATGATCTGCACAGATAAGTCCTCTGGCAAAAACATCCATTCCTGCGATATGCGCAATGAATTTATCTTCGATATCAATTGAATTTCTTCTCACTTTTGCATCAAAGTTGATTCCTCCGCCTTGAATTCCACCGCCTTCTAAGATTACCAACATAGATTGAGTAATTTCAAAAACATCAATAGGGAATTGATCCGTATCCCATCCGTTTTGATAATCTCCACGATTAGCATCGATACTTCCCAACATTCCAGCATCTACAGCCACTTGTAATTCATGCTCGAAAGAATGTCCTGCAAGAGTTGCATGGTTCACTTCCAAATTCAGTTTGAAATCGTTTTGAAGACCATGTTTGTGAAGAAAACCTAAGGTTGTAGCCGCATCAAAATCATATTGATGTTTCATCGGTTCCATTGGTTTTGGTTCAATAAGGAAAGTTCCTTTAAACCCTTGTTTGCGAGCATAGTCTCTACATATAGTCAAGAAACGTCCCATGTGTTCTAATTCTCTTTTCATGTCGGTGTTCAAAAGACTCATATATCCTTCTCTACCACCCCAGAAAACATAATTTTCTCCACCTAAAGCAATCGTAGCATCAATAGCAATTTTGGCTTGAGCTGCAGCATATGCCACTACATCAAAATTTGGATTAGTTGAAGCTCCATTCATATAGCGAGGATTGCTAAATAAGTTTGAAGTTCCCCATAACAATTTGATTCCAGTTTCTTCTTGTTTGATTTTAGCATAAGCCACCAAAGCTTTTACACGAGTTTCAAATTCTTCCAAAGTAGGCGCATCGTCTACCATGTCAACATCATGAAAACAGTAATAAGGTATTCCTAGTTTGCTCATGAATTCAAAAGCAGCATCCATTTTATCTTTGGCACGTTGAATAACATCTTCGCTTTTATTCCATTCAAATGTTTCGGTTCCTGGACCAAAAGGATCTCCTCCTGTATTACATAAGGTATGCCAGTAAGCCATAGAAAAACGCAAGTGTTCTTTTAAAGTTTTACCTGCCACTACGCGATTTTCATCATACCATTTGAAAGCTAACGGATTATTACTTTCTCTACCTTCAAATTTTATCGTATCGATATTTTTAAAATAAGTTTGTTTTGTTGTAGCCATAATTATGATTCTAGTTTAATATGATTTTTCCATTCTTGGTATATTTCCTGATATTGTGCCGTCAATATTGGATTTGGTTCTATTCTTTCTATGCATTTTAAACCATCAAAAGCTTGATCCAAAGAAGCGTAATAGCCAAAACCGTAAGCAGCTCCTCGTGCAGCACCTTCCGATCCTGAGGTATTATATAATTCTAAAGTTGTTTGTGTTGTATTGGTGAAGATTTCTCTAAAAACAGGGCTTAAAAAAAGGTTGGCATTTCCGGCACGCACAATTTCTCCAGAAGCTCCAACCGATTTCATAACATCAAAACCATAATTCATCGCAAATACAATTCCTTCACAAGCCGAACGAATCAAATGACCTGACTGATGAATATTGAAATTCAAGTTTTGAATTCCGGAATTGGCATTTTTATTATTAAAAATACGCTCAACTCCATTTCCAAAAGGATAAAAACGTAAGCCTTCACTTCCAGCAGCTACTTTCGCAGCTTCGGCGTTAAGAGCTTCATAAGCGATTAAACCAGTTCTGTCTGTCGACATGATTTTACGCAACCATTGGTACAAAATTCCAGAACCGTTGATACACAACATTACTCCGTTATTTTTTTGAGCCTTGGTATTGTTGACATGCAAAAAGGTATTGATACGGTTTTCCTTGTCATAAACATCTTGGTCACTTACAGCATAAACCACTGCCGAAGTCCCTGCAGTTGTTGCAATTTCTCCTGGTTTTAAAACATTCAATGACATGGCATTATTTGGTTGATCACCACCTCGGTAAGTGATTTTCACATCTGTATTCAATCCTAATTCTGATGCAACATCTGGGTGTACAGTTGCTTGAAACCCAAAGTTGGGAACAATTTCAGGAATCTTATCTACGGGAAGTCCCATAGCTTGCAGCACTTCTGTTGCTAGAGTTCCCTTGGAGAAATTCCACAAAGCGGCTTCCGATAAGCCCGAAGTACTTATTTGTGCTTTTCCAGAAAGTCTTGCAGCTATGAAATCGCCCGGAAGCATCATGTAAACTGCTTTTTGAAAAATCTCTGGTTCATTTTGCTGAACCCATTTTAATTTGGAAGCCGTAAAATTTCCAGGACTTCCAAGTATTTGTTGCTGACAGGATTCATGTCCGATTCTGTCATAAACTTCATTTCCTATGATTGCGGCTCTACTATCACACCAAATGATAGAAGAACGAACTGGGTTCATATTTTCATCGGTCAATACCAAACCATGCATTTGATAGGCAATCCCAATTCCAGCAATCTTTTTTAAATCGATATGTTGTTTTGAACCTAGAGATTGAATACCATTTTTCACGTATTCCCACCACTTATTAGGGTCTTGTTCTGCCCAGCCAAATTTAGGCGCTATAATATCCATCTCAAATTCAGGAACAGTTACTGCCGCAACAGTAATTCCTTTATCGGCATCAAATACCGATAGTTTTATGGATGAACTTCCTAAATCGATTCCTAAAAAATACATATTCTTATTATTATATGATTGACTTATTACTGTTTTTTGTACTTTTGGTCAAATAAACCATAACGTTATGGTTAATTTGACTACAAGTATAGGGCTTATTTTTCATATTAACAAAAATATGTATCGAAATATTTGTAATTAACAATAAAAGGGGGCTGTTTTTACTGATATCTTATATGAAAAACTGATTTTGATCTGGTTTTTATCATTCACACTGTTAAATTACTGATTATCAAATGAATTAAACACAATTAATTTACAAAATTTATTTTTTTGTGCACAACCCAACTCGTTAAAAAAATATTAATTTAGTGCTAAACTTTATAAGGCAATGAGCGGAAAAAATACTGATAAAGATCTAATACAAACTGTGGAACAATCTGCCATGAATGCCATTACCATTGACTGTGTTATATTTGGTTTCGACAACGGTATTCTGGAAGTCCTTTTGGTACAACATGCCGAAGGTATCAGTAAAGGAAAATGGGGATTGCCAGGTGGTTGGATAAATAAAAAAGAAAGCACAGATGATGCCGCTCACCGTTTGTTAGCCGAACTTACCGGTATGGACAATATTTACCTTGAACAGCTAAAAGCTTTTGGAGAACCCGACCGTTTCCCGTTGAGAAGGGTAATTACCATTGGCTATTATGCTTTGGTAAAAAGAGAAGACTACAATATTAAAGCAGGTTTTACGGCTTCGGATGCCAAATGGTATAAGATTAACGAAATACCAGATTTAATTTATGACCATAATGAAATACTAGCCTACAGCATAAAAAACTTACGCCACAGAGTGCGTCAAGCTCCAGTGGGCTTTAATCTATTACCAGAAAAATTCACCTTATTGCAACTCATGCATTTATACGAAGAAATTTTAGGTGTAGAAATGGACAAATCCAATTTCCGCAGAAAAATTCTACACATGAAATTACTGGTTCCATTGGATGAAAAACAACAAGATGTTTCCCATCGAGCGGCACAATTATATAAGTTTGACCCAGAAATTTACGAAAAACTTACTCAAAAGGGTTTCAACTTTGAGTTTTAGTTTAGACTAATATACTATCATTTCAAAGTACTATCCATACAATAGGTAAAATGAAATAGATAAATTACAATCTGCTTTTTACTTATCAACAGTTCCAAAAATTAACTCCCAATACCCAAGAGCATACCCCACTATTCCGTAATTTTGCGGTATGTATGCTTTAGTCGATTGTAATAATTTCTATGCTTCCTGCGAACGTGTTTTTCAACCGAAATTCAACGGAAAACCTGTTGCGATATTATCCAACAACGACGGCTGCGTGATTTCCAGAAGTAATGAAGCCAAGGCTGTGGGAGTTCCTATGGGAGCACCTGCATTTCAGATTAAGGAATTGGTCAAAGAGAAAAATATTCAAATATTTTCTTCCAATTATCCTCTATATGGTGATCTGAGTAATCGAGTGATGGCTATTTTGGCACAGTTCACTCCCAACGTAGAAATTTATAGTATTGATGAAGCCTTTCTGAATTTTAACGGTTTGAATGTTTTGGATTATCACGATTATGGACTTCAAATGAAAAATCGTATCCAAAAATGGGTCGGCATTCCAACTTGTATTGGCTTTGCCGAAACCAAAGCACTCTCAAAAGTCGCCAACAAAATTGCCAAAAAATTTCAGGACAGAACCAAAGGCGTTTATGTCATTGACAGCGAGGAAAAACGAATCAAAGCTTTGAAATGGACAAAAATTGAAGATGTTTGGGGCATTGGTTACCGAACTATAAAGAAAGTCAAACTACGCAATATCAATACCGCGCTCGATTTTATCCAACCACAGCACGAAGCTTGGATTAAAAAAGAAATGGGGGTTGTTGGCCTTCGCCTAAAATATGAATTAGAAGGCAAATCTGTTCTCGACCTAGAGCCCATTGTCGAACAAAAAAAGAGCATTACTACCACCCGAAGTTTTCCGAAACAAATTGCCGATTTTGATTTACTTCGAGAACGAATAACCACTTTCGCCGCCGTTTGTGCCGAAAAACTACGCAAGCAACATTCCTGTTGTCACACCATTATTGTAATGTTGGTAGTCGATAAACATTCGGTTAAAACGTCCCAATATTATTTTAATATGGCGGTAACATTACCCTATGCGAGCAATTCGACTTTAACCATAACCAATGCTGCTGTCGAAATATTGAAGAAACTGCACGAAGGCAACGAAGGAATCAGGTTCAAAAAAGCGGGAGTTATACTCACGGAATTAATTGATGAAAACCAAAAACAATTCCATTTATTCGAAGAAGAAAACCCCAAACATTTGGCTTTAATGAAAGTGATGGATCGACTGAACCACAAAATTGGCGATACCAAAATAAAATTGGCCTCCCAAAATTTAAGCCTAACTTGGAATATGAACCAAAATCATCTTTCGCCCAGATATACCACTAATTTCAAAGATATTCTCGAGATACAATGTCTATAAAAAAAGAACAAAAGCTTACCTTTTTCCGTCCCGACTTTGAAAGCGACAGGCAAATTCCGTATATAAATGAAGGCGTTTCGGCCGGTTTCCCCTCGCCTGCTGCCGATTTTATGGAAACCAATATCGATTTAAATAAAGAACTAAGCGAAAATCCTTTGGCTACTTTTTATATCAAAGTCAAAGGCAACTCGATGATTGATGCCGGCATCAACGACAAAGATGTATTGGTTGTGGACCGAAGTCTGGAACCGCAAAACAACAAAATTGCGATTTGCTGTATCGATGGCGAGTTCACCGTAAAACGCATTCAGGTCGAAAAGGACTGTTTGTACCTCATGCCCGAAAACTCCAATTACGAACCCATAAAAGTCACCGAAGAAAATCAACTCATCATTTGGGGCATGGTGACCTACGTGATAAAGAAAGTGTGATTTTTTAGTTTCTTAAAAACCATATAAAGTCGTAAGTTCATTTAAAAAAGATTTTATCTAAATAAATAGGACACTTATCCAACTCTTTGATTTATAAAAAATAGTGGGTATGTTTACAAAATAAAGCCTTCATAAAATCGACAAAACGATTATTTTAAGCGTGTCTTTAAATATTAATTAAACCTATCAACGACATATTTCCATGAAATTAAAAAGCGTCCTTATTCTGTCCCTACTGTCGATAGCACATAACTTATGCCTTGCCCAAAACTGGAATGGTAAAAAATGTGCTGTAGTATTAACTTATGATGATGCACTAAATGTACACCTTGACAAAGTAATTCCTGCACTTAATTCATTCAACTTCAAAGGCACTTTTTATCTCATCGCCTCATCGCCTGTAGTTACAAACAGAATTGAGGAATGGAAAACTGCTTCTGAAAAAGGCCATGAATTGGGAAATCACACATTATATCATCCTTGCGATGGCAGTTTGCCAGGCCGTGACTTTGTGGGCAAAGACAATGACCTATCCAGCTATACACTTGACAGAGCCGTAAAAGAAATACGAACAGCAAACCAACTTCTAAAAGATATTGATGGCAAATCAGAACGTACTTTTGCCTATCCCTGCGGAGATTTAAAGATTAGAGACACACTTTACTATGATTATTTGAAAAATGATTTTGTAGCCGCAAGAGGAGTTGAGTCAGGATTCCTTCAAGCAAGAAAAGTAGATTTAGCCAATGTCAATTCGTTTGTAGAAAATGGAACGACCGCAACACAAATGATAGCTCAAATTGAAGAAGCTGAGAAATCTGGGTCATTTATCGTTTTCTTATTTCATGGCGTTGGTGGTGAACATCCCATGAATATTCATTTGGAAGAACATCAAAAATTACTACTCTACTTAAAAGAAAAAGAAAAGGATATTTGGGTTACCTCCATGGTTGATTTGGGTAAATACATTCAAAAAAAACAGTCCTAGTAAAATTTTATTTAAACAAAGATTTAGCATATCCAAAAAAAAAGTGTGAAACCGAACGAATTCAGTTTCACACTTTTTAAATAAGTAACTAACTTTTTTACCAGAACTTCACGTATAATGAAGCAATAATCAATAGTGTTATTACAATCAACACTGTTGTTTGTGGTTTTACTTTGAACATTTCAGTATCCAATTCGAATGCTTTTGGATTCACTTTTGGCCCAGCAAAACTAATACCAATCATAAGAAGCATTGTAAATGCAAATGACAATCCCATACAGATATGGAATGGAATTTCGAAACCACCTTTTCCATTAGGCCAAGCCGTATATAACAAAGTTTCATTTCCAAGTAATGCAGGTGCAAACTCATTGAAAAATACCGATAATAAGAAACCGGAAATTACACCTACAATTGCAGCCGTACCAGTTGTTCTTTTCCAGAACATACCTAGGAAGAACATCGCAAATACCCCTGGGCTAATAAATCCTGTATACTTTTGGATGTAAGTGAATCCACCCACACCACCAATTCCTAACAAGTCATTCCAAGTAAATATAACAGCAAGAAGCATCGCTGCAAAAACAGCGTATCTTCCGATATTTACCTGAGTTCTGTCTGAAGCTCCTTTTTGAATGTATTTTTTGTGTACGTCCAAAGTATAAATAGTAGAAATACTGTTTACTTTACCAGCCAAAGAGGCTACAATTGCTGCTGTCAAAGCCGCCACAGATAATCCTTTCAAACCTGTAGGAAGGAACGTCAACATTGCAGAATATGCTCCGTCTTTTCCACCAACCAATTGAGGTAAATGTCCGTTTTCGTATAAAACATAAGCAGCGATACCTGGTAACATTACGATAAGAGGCATTACTAATTTCAACAATCCTGCGAACAAAATACCTGTACGAGCCGTTTGCAAATCAGCACCCAAAGCTCTTTGAGTGATGTATTGATTACAACCCCAATAGTTAAGGTTGATAATCCAAATACCCGCCAAATAAGACATTAATCCTGGAAAAGTAAGATACTTGTCTATTTCCAATTGAGAAGAAGTAGCTGTCGGTCTTGGAATAATCATTTTGAAATGCTCTGGAGCTTTTTCCATCAATACTTTGAAACCAGCAATTGCATCTTGACCAAAACCAAAATAATGTCCTACCGTAGTCAAAGCAATATAAGAAGTAACCAATCCTCCAATAATCAAAACTGCTACCTGAATTACGTCAGTATAAGCTACCACTTTCATACCTCCCAAAGAGATAAGTAAAGCAAAAACTGCCAGACCTACCATAATTACATGCAGATACTCTCCGCCTGCAAGTCCGTTAATTGCAACAGCCCCTAAGTATAAAATAGAAGTCAAGTTTACAAATACATATAAAAACAACCAAAAAACAGCCATAATCAAAGCTGTTGATTCGTTATATCTTGTTTTCAAAAATTGAGGCATTGTATAAATCTTGTTTTTCAAATAAACAGGAATAAACCAAACGGCAACAATAATCAAAGCAACAGCAGCAAGCCACTCATATGCAGCAACAGCGATTCCTAAAAAGAATCCTTCACCACTCATCCCTATAAATTGTTCAGCCGAAATATTTGAAGCGATTAATGAAGCTCCGATAGCCCACCAAGTTAATGTTCCTTCTGCAAGAAAGTAAGCTTTCGCATCGTGCTCGTTTTTTTCACGCTTGCGATAAATCATGTATCCATAAGCGGATACAAGGACAAAATAAATAATAAATACTGCGTAATCCGCAAAAGCAAGGTTTTGGCTCATGAGTAAATAGTTGTTTTAAAATTAATATTAATAAATGTGGTATTCTTTTGTTCTTTTATTTTCAATCTGAAATCTACTGTTTTATTTGTTATTAAAACACATCTTTTTAGAAAAAACTTTGCAATTCAGCAATGTAATCATATCTAAAATATCATATGCATTTTAATTCCATTCTTTTTTTATGAATTATTAAAGCCAAATGTAAAATAAAAATATTTATTTTTAATACTTATAAATGTGTTTTTTACATTTATTTTAGATTTAACACTTAACAACCCTAAACAGTACGATTATCCTGTTTAATTCTAATTATTTCGATGCAAATTCAGGACTGGTTCGAATCTTTTGTTCCCATTTCCAGGCACTGGCCATAGCTTCTTCCAGAGTCGAAACGGTTTTCCATCCCAAAACGTTATTCGCTTTATCGGTATTGGCGTAAGCCGAAGTCACATCTCCTTCTCTTCTTTCCACAATTTTGAACTGCAATTTTTTCCCACTCACTTTTTCAAAAGCGGCAATCACTTCCAATACAGAACTTCCTGTTCCTGTTCCCAAATTAAAGATTTCCAATTGCTCAGCATTCTTTTTGCTCAATAATCTTTGCAAAGCAATAACATGAGCTTTCGCTAAATCGACTACATGAATATAATCACGAACGCAAGTTCCGTCAACTGTTGGATAATCATTTCCATAAACCGATAATTCGGCACGCAAGCCCATTCCAGCTTGAGTGATAAATGGAACTAAATTTTGAGGTACACCAATAGGCAATTCTCCAATTTCGGCTGAGGGATGCGCACCGATAGGATTGAAATAACGAAGCAAAATAGCATTAATACTACTCACTTTCACTACATCGGAAATAATTTCCTCACCTATCTGTTTTGTATTTCCGTAAGGAGACAAAGCCGGTTGAATCGGAGTTGATTCAGCAATTGGCATCACTTCGGCTTGACCATAAACCGTACAGGACGAACTGAAGATAAAATGTGCTTCTTCCTTTTTTTCTAATTCCTGCAAAATATAAACCAAGGACCCCAAGTTGTTTTCATAATACAACAATGGATTTTGAACGCTTTCGCCGACTGCTTTTGAAGCTGCAAAATGAATTACTCCCGTAACATCATCATGTTCCTTAAAAAAATCTTGAACGGCAGTTTTCTCTCTTAAATCGATTGCGGAAAAAATCGGTTTTTTACCAGTAATACGTTCAATACCATTCATAACTTCAACAGAAGAATTCGAAAGATTATCTATCACGACTACTTCAAAACCTTGATTTTGCAATTCGACAACGGTATGAGATCCTATGAAACCCAAACCGCCAGTAACTACTATCTTACTCATTTTGATTATTTTTATAATGCACCTCTGGTAATGCTTTCAATACTGCAGCACTTTTTTCTGGAGTAATATCTCTTTGCGCTTCTCCCATCATTTCGTAACCAACCATAAATTTCTTTACAGAAGCCGAACGCAACAACGGTGGATAAAAATGCATGTGAAATTGCCACTCTGGGTGTGATTCCCCATCAGTTGGTGCTTGATGAATCCCTGAAGAATACGGAAAAGAGGTCTCAAAAAGATTATCGTATTTTATCGTTAATGTCTTTAAAATAGAAGCATAAGCCGAAACTTCTTCTGATGTGAACTCGGTAATTTTTGTAATATGTCTTTTGCTAATAATCATTGTTTCAAATGGCCAAATTGCCCAAAAAGGAACCAATGCAACGAAGTGTTCGTTCTCAATTACGATACGTTCCTTCAGTTTTAATTCTTCTTTCAAATAATCCAGCAAAAGATTACTTCCATTTTTCTCAAAATAGTCTTTCAAACTATTTTGCGTTTTTTCAACTTGGGTAGGCAAAGAAGACTGCGCCCAAATTTGCCCATGTGGATGTGGGTTACTACATCCCATAACACTTCCTTTATTTTCAAAAATCTGAACGTGATTAATGTAATCAACATTACCTAAATCTGTGTATTCTTTTTGCCAAGTTCTAATAATTGTCTCTATTCCTGAAAGTTCCATTTCAGGCAAAGTCAAATCGTGTCTTGGTGAGAAACAAACCACTTTAGCTATACCACGTTCAGGTACTGCTTTAAAGAAAGTTGGTTTCAACTCATCTTCAAACAAAATTGGCTCTTGTTTTACAGCAGCAAAGTCATTCTCAAAAACAAAACTTGATTCATACTTCGGATTGTTTTCTCCATTGGCACGCACATTTCCTGGGCACAAATAACAAGTTGCGTCGTATTCAGGAAGCGTATCCGTATGAATTTTTTCGTTTTGTCCTTGCCAAGGTCTTTTTGCTCTATGCGGAGATACTAAAACCCATTCATTAATTAATGGATTGAACCGTCTGTGAGGATCTTCGTTTATATCAAAATTTCTCATCTTAATTTCTATTATATAATGATGTACCGTTTCCGATTTTTACATCATAAATTTTCAATTCTATATCAAAAGCCTCTTTATACAATTTAGTAAGTTTTGATTTAATGGCTTCTTCTTCTCCTTTTTTAATCAAATTGATGGTACAGCCACCGAAACCACCTCCCATTAATCGAGATCCAATTACTGCTTTTTCTTGTTTTAAAGTATCTACAATAAAATCTAATTCATCACAACTTACCAAATACTCTTTGGATAAACCTTCGTGAGTTTCGAAAAGCAATTTACCTAATTCTTCGATGTTTCCATTATCCAAAGCTTCGCAGGCAAGTGCTACACGCTTAATTTCTTTAACCACAAAATGACATCTGACAAATACATTTGGTGTCATTTTATCTCTCAGACTAATCACATGGTTTTCGTTACAATCTCTGAAACTAGTAATTTCCTGAAAGTTACTTTTTATAATCGAAAGTCCTTCTTCACACTCTTCTCTTCTGGTATTATAAGCCGAAGAAAACAGAGAATGCTTTACATTACTATCGAATAAAATAAGGGAATAATCATTGAAATCGGCATTGTGATATTCGTATTCCAATGTTTTGCAATCAATTTTTATGACTTTATTTTCCTGCCCCATCACACTAGAAAACTGATCCATAATCCCGCAGTTAATTCCAACCCAGTGTTCCGCTTTTTGTCCCATTAGAGCAATGTTCACTTTAGGAATTGTCAAATTGAAAAGCTCTTTGATTCCAAAAATTGTCCCGCACTCTAAAGCTGCCGAAGAAGACAATCCCGAACCGACCGGAATGTTACTGCTAAAAACACAGTTGAAACCATCGAACGAAAAGCCATTATCCTGCAATTGTTTAATGACACCTAAAATATAATTCGTCCAAACGACTTTGCTCAATACAATCTCTTGCGTTAAATCAACTTCAAATTCTTCATTTAAATCGATAGCAACAATTTTAGATTGCTTCGAATTGTTTTTTGCAAAAGCGAAACAAATAATCTTGTCGATGGCAGCCGGCAAAACATACCCGTCATTATAATCGATATGTTCTCCAATGATGTTAATTCTTCCCGGAGAAAGGACTGTTTTTTCGGGAGCGATGCCAAATTTATCCTGAAAAAAAGCAGTCGTTTTGTTAATTAATAAATCGTTCATTTTCTTTAAATTACTATTATTTTAAAATTGTTCAAGTATTCGATTTTAAAGTCACGCTTGAACAACAATTTTCTTTTTTAGATCTTTTTATTTAGTAGATGTCAACGTTAATTTACCACTCTTAAGCCCTGCACCATTTACTTCTAGTTTTACCTCACCAGCAGTTGTAGTCGATTTTACAAGCACTACCAATTTTCCGCTGAAAAGTTTCATCGTGTCTTTATGAAACATTTCTAGTGAAGTAGCATCGCCATTACAGGCAGCTCTGTAAGTACCTGCTCCTGTAACTTTAAATTTTAACTGGTTTGTTGCCGTAGGACATGGAATTCCATTTTTATCAACTACAGATACTGTTACGAAGGATATATCTTCTCCATCGGCTGTGATGGTTTTCCTGTCTGCGTCCAAAACAATTTGATAAGGTTTGCCGGCAGTTTGCACTTTTTCTTCAGCTACAGCTTTACCATTGTCATCATAAGCTACAACTTTTACCGTTCCCGGCTCATACTTCACATCCATCCACATCAGACGGTAGCGGTTTTGAGGTGTGTTTTTGTTTTTTTTCTGCACTCCCATGCTTTTGCCATTTATAAAAAGCTCAGCACTGTTGTAGTTCGTATAAACAAAAACAGGAGTTGTCTCTCCTTCACGGCCTTCCCAGTTCCAATGTGGCAGGATATGAAGAGTTGGTTTCTCTGTATTCCAACGGCTTCTGTATAAATAATAGCGATCTTTTGGCAAACCAGCTAAATCGCTAATTCCAAAATAAGAACTTCGAGACGGCCACATTTCATCGTAAGGAGTTGGTTCCCCTAAATAATCAAAACCTGTCCAAACGAATTCTCCGATTACCCAAGGTTTATCATCCTGAAGCACGAAATCTTCATCAGGCACATTAGACCAACTGCAGGCTTCCAAATCATAAGATGAAGATTGAAAATCAGGGTATTGCTTATCTTTTTCTTGAACAATAGGAAATTTATAAATCCCTCTAGAGCTAACAGTTGAAGCTGTTTCTGAACCTAAAATAAATCCTTGCGGGAATTTTTTAAATGCCTCATCATATAAATGCACGCGATAATTTAATCCTGGAATATCCAACAAAGCTCCAAAACCAGACTCCATAGTCGCTTTTACCTGATCCATACCAACAGTTACCGGACGTGTCGGGTCTTCTCTATGAAATATTTCCTGTAACCATTTGGCACGTTTCACCCCTTCTTCTCCCCATTGATCCGGCACTTCATTTCCAGAACTCCACATCACAATAGAAGGGTGATTTCTTGTTGCCTGCACTAAATTCACGACATCTTTTTCAGCATATTCCTCAAAAAAGCGATGATAGCCATTATCTACTTTTGCCTTTGCCCATTCATCAAAACTTTCTGCTAGAAACATGAAACCCATTTCATCTGCCAACTCAAGCTGCTCGAAAGAGGGCATATTGTGTGAACTGCGTATTGCATTACAACCAAGATCTTTCAAAATCTCCATTTGTCTGCGCAACGCGGCTTTATTAACTGCAGCTCCTAGGGGACCAAGATCGTGGTGAAGACAAACCCCTTTAAATTTGGTTATCTTTCCATTAAGGCTAAAACCTTTATTCGCCTCATATTTTATTTCTCGAATTCCAAAACGTGTTGAAACCTCATCTTTCAGTTCATTTCCAACGTACAATTGGGAAACTGCTTTATACAAATAAGGGGTTTCAGGACTCCATAATTTTGGCTTTTCGACTTTTAAATTTTGATCGAACTCTCTTCCGAATTTTAAAGTCGATTCCTCTGAGCTTAGTTTCTTTCCTTCGGCATCAAAAATAGTGGTGACTAAACGACTGTTTTCTCCAGAAGTTTTTGTCTTAATATTGACTTTTGCAATTGCTGCACTTATAAAAGGAGTCGTTACAAACTGTCCCCATTGGTCAATACTTTCGTTATTTTTTACAATAAGACTTACTTTTCGATACAAACCGGCACCTGGATACCAGCGCGAAGCAAATTCTTTATTGGTTAGTTTTACAGATAATGTGTTTTCTCCTTCTTGTATGAATTGGGAAACATCAAAATAAAAATAACTATAACCATACGCCCATTCTCCAATTTTTTTCCCATTTAAATACACTTGAGGTTCACTCATTGCACCTTCAAAAAGCAGAATTATTTTTTTTCCTTTTGAATCTTTTGGCAATGTAAATTTATTGCGGTACCACGCTGTCCCGATATGTGGTAAAGCTCCAGTACGTCCTGTTTTTTCGGTAGCAACTTTTTCTCCATTTTGAACAATGGCAACTTTCTGTATATCTACATTTTTATCAAAAGGTCCGTAAATTGCCCAATCATGAGGAACAGTTACGGATTCCCATTTCGAATCATTAAAATTTACTTTAGTTACCTCTTCAAAATCACCTTTTTGAAATTTCCAATTGGCATCTAACACTTTAACCACTCGTGTTTGAGACAAAGCTATTTGCGTAAATACTAAAAATACAACAAGAATAATTATCAATTTCTTCATTTTCAAACTTATATAATTATAAATCATTTCCCCTTTTATTGCTTTACTATTCTTTAAACGCATCCAAAGCCATTGACGGTTTTCCATCTGATCTCCAAGCACTCAATTCATAATGGCTCCATGATTTTGCTCCTTGAGGTTCCCAATAAATTACGCCTAGCCCTTTATTATTTGGCACTGCTTTTACCGCTTTTATAACAGCTACTAACATGTCATGTGTATTTTGTTCCTGTGTATCAATGCCGCCAACCTCAACAACCATTACTTCTTTGTCATATCTGGATGCCATGTCATTTAGGTTATTAGCCAAATCGGCAATGTTTTCTTTGTAATCAGTTTTAATCCAAAATGGATAATATGACAATCCGATCACATCATACTTCACATTATTGGCTTTCGCATTATCAAAAAACCATCTGAACTTTTTACTGTTATTTCCTTCGTCCAAGTGAACAATCACTTTGATTTTAGGATCTATAGCTTTAGTCGCTTCGTATCCTTTGTTCAGTAGTTGTGCCAATTGACCGAAGTTATCTGTACTTCCTTCAGGCCATAACATACCACCTGGAATTTCATTCCCCACCTGTACCCATTCCGGTGTAATCCCTACTGATTTCAAAGCTTTCAGAACATCTGTTGTGTGGGAATAAACATCATTCAGCAACTCTGAAAAAGTATGATTCTTCCATGCCGCAGGCTTATTTTGCTTGCCAGGATCAGCCCAAGAATCACTG
The DNA here is from genome assembly GCF_031456055.1 of Flavobacterium granuli. Lineage (GTDB taxonomy): Bacteria > Bacteroidota > Bacteroidia > Flavobacteriales > Flavobacteriaceae > Flavobacterium > Flavobacterium granuli_A. Next base: position 176,091 of record NZ_JAVDTX010000004.1, on the reverse strand, counting down.
TAATGAAAGTTAATCATGATTCGCATTCCCATTTTTTGTGCGCGAATTGCCATAGCTACTGTCTCTTCCTTACTGCAATGTCCACTTGCTTTATCATCCGAAGGATTTACCCAAACGCGTAGTCTAATAGTATTCATCCCTCTGTCTTTCAACAATTGCAGACAATCTTTTTTGCTACCGTCCGCATCATAGAATTGATATCCGGTGACTTCCATTTGTGGTAACCAACCCACATCAGCCCCTTTGGCAAAAGAATTTTCTTTGGCTACCTCTGTTGACTTATTGGTAGTACAACATGAAAAAACCAATACCACAATAATTACCAATGAACAAAATACTTTTTTCATTATGGTTTTATTTTAAAATGATTGAAATTTATAAATTGTATTATGAGAATACTTTTCACCTTTTTTTAGAGTAGCATTAGGAAAATGTTCGTGATTAGGTGCGTCAGGAAAGTTTTGTGTTTCAAAACAAATACCACTTAACGGATGATAATCTGCATTTTCTTTTCCTTTTACTGTATTAAAACAATTTCCTCCAACATAGATATGAACTCCAGGCTGGTCGGTATACACTGTCATTTTTAAATTATTGTTCTTATTAAAAAGGGAAGCGGCAAATTCGTCCTTTCTATCCAAAACAAAAGTGTTATCTATTTTGGAAGGACATTTTTTTGGTGTAAAAAAATCAAAGTCGGTATTTTCTAATTCTAAAAACCTACCAGTTGGAATACTGTCAGGAGAAACTTCTAATATTCTGTGAGTATTTACTATTAATTCCTGATTTGAAATATTGGATAAATGACCGTCCAGATTAAAATAACTGTGGTGAGTCAAATTTACAACAGTATCTTCTGTAGTCTTGGCAGAATATTTAATAAGCAATTCGTTCTCTTCAGTTAGGACATATGTAAGTTCCACTGTTAATTCCCCAGGATAATTACTTTCATTAGCGGGACTCAAATAAACAAAAGTAATAGATGGACTGTTACCTTCTTTCACCTCCTTAACCTCCCAAACTTTTTTGCTGAAATTATCATTTCCTCCGTGTAAGGAATTCTCGTTATTATTTTTGTCTAAATGGATGCTTTGTCCATTTATATTAAAAGTAGCTTTACCAATTCGTCCAGCATAACGGCCAACAGTAGTACCAAGATAAGGTGCGCTTTCTAAATCAAAAGATTTTATATAATCATCCAATGTGTCAAAACCTAGAACTACATCAATCGTCCCCCCTTTTTTCAATGGTATTTTTAGTGATGTAACTGTAGCTCCATAATTGATTACTTTCAAAGTCGCTCCCCTTTTGTTTGTTAACTCATAAGAATTCACAACTTTTCCTTCAGGTGTTATTCCAAATAATTTCATTCCAGAATCAATTTTAATTTATGAATTGTGTTTTATTTCCATTGTTTTATTATGAAATTTTAAATCCAAATGTAGAATAAAATTCAAGGTATACATACCAGTACCTACCAGTTTTGAATATTAAAAAAAACCTCGAATGTTTATCATTCGAGGTTTTCTTACTTTTCAAAATATATGCTTGTTTTTTATGATCCGAAGTTATTTCACTTCCGTTATCTCAAGTACGACACTGGTTCTGTACAAATTTACATTCGGATTAATTCCTACTTTCATAAGAAAATCACCAGAAAAAATATTTTCAGAAGGCATTTTCGAACTGGCTCCTGGATATATATTTAGTTCTTTTACCGCATATTTTTTATTTGGATCTAATCCTTTCAAAACTACTGGTAGTGCAGTTGCCGTCATCATAAATCGATTATTCACTAAATAATTAAAAACGACTGCTTTGCCCTTGTCTTTATCAACATACATTAATGACGCAATATCATTTTCATGCGGATTCACCAAACGATACAAATCACCATGCCAAACAACATCTTTGAATGAGTCATAGTTTTTTATCGCTTCTTTGCAAAATAACTTATCCTTATCATTTAAATGACTAACCACAATATCAAACCCTAATTTACCCATACTCGCTACATCAACTCTGAATTTCAATGGTTGTTTTCCCCAGTCAGTAACGTGATTATCTGTTGTAATGGAAGGGAAGAAATAAGAATAATCCCATTGCATAAATATTCTTTCAATAGGCTCGGTATCATCACTTGGCCAGAATTCCGTAAAGTATTTTAACATTTCATAATCCCCGCGCCCGCCGCCGCCGGAGCATAACATCATAGGAACTTTAGGATATTTAGCACGGATTCTCTCTAGCACTTTATACAAACCTCTTATGTAATCAACATATAAATTAGATTGAGGAATTCCTTTTTTGTTAAGATAAGCTGAATAAGCGTTGTAAATAACAGCGTTGCAATCCCATTTTATAAATGCCAATTCTGGATTTTTTACGAAAAGGTCGTCTACAATTCCAAACACAAAATCCTGCACTTCGGGATTTGATAAATCAAGTACTAATTGGTTTCTATAATATACTTCTGGTCTTTCCGGTTGGCGAATTACCCAGTCTAAGTGCTTTTCATACAACTCGCTTTTAGGATTTACCATTTCAGGTTCAATCCAAATTCCAAATTTAATCCCTTCTTTTTTTGCTTCTTTTACTAAATAGCCTAATCCATGAGGTAATTTTTTTGCATTCTCTTTCCAGTCACCAAGGCCTGCTTTATCATCATTCCTAGGATATTTATTTCCAAACCATCCATCATCCAACAAAAACATATCTACTCCAATATCTTTAGCATCTTTGAATAAAGAAGATATTTTGTTTTCATCAAAATCAAAATAGGTTGCTTCCCAGTTATTTAACAATGTAAGACGTTCTCCTTCACCATCTAACACTCTATATTTTCTTGCCCAGTCATGAAGATTTCTACTTGCCTCGCCAGTACCATTATTAGATAAAGCATATATCAGAGAAGGTGTTTTAAAAACTTGGTTCGCAGGCAAAAGATATTCTGAAGCATATGGATTAACCCCAGCAATAAGACGAAGATTTTTTGACGAATCAATTTCAAAATCTAATTTAAAATTACTGCTCCAAGCCAATTGCCCTAGCATAACTGTACCATCAGTATCTGAAGCAGGCTTCCCAAAAGATAAAATAAAATTAGGATTTTGAAGCAACATTGCTCTTGTTCCCAGTTTAGAATCTACAGTTCTAATTCCCTGTAAAAGTTTTGACTCAATAGGCTGCATTTCTTTTAAATACTGTCCTTGAAAACTGGTCAAATAAAAATCTTTATTGGTGAAATATAAATTGGCTGAAGCAAATTTCTGCAACAAAACTGCCTTCTTTTCATTATGTTTTATTTCCGTCCATTGTTCAATTACATTCTCCTTTGCCCAAATTTTATAAAACAAAGTTACCTCAAATGGATAAACAGGATCTTTCAAAACGATACTTGTAATGGAAGAATTAGCGTCAAACTTTTCTGTTTTATGACTTACATATTTAAGTTCCAAAGACGGATTCCCATCTGCATGTTTTACTTGAATAGCTGGTTCCGAAAGATTCCAAGTTCCTGCAGGAGTATAGGTTCCATTGTAAATTCCTGCATTTTCATCTTTGAAATTATAAGCTCCAGAAACTGCTAGATATTCACCAGTATTTGCCAGAGGTTTCCCAAAATAGACTGTCATCAAACGATTATTGTCATCTGTTTGCAACAAGATCATATTGCTATTGGTGGCGATAGGTATTGTAACTTTTTGCGCCCATAAACTGATGACACCAAACATAAAAAACAATGTAAAAACCCGTTTTTTATTTAAACAGAATTCTAGTTTTTCTTTCATAATAATTAATTTTAACGACATCCTTTCTATCACCCAATTTATTTCACTCCTATTTTAGAAATTATAAATAGGAGTGAAATTTTATTTTTTTACTTCTTTTTAGGTTTGATAACAAACCCATAACTGTATTCTTTATTTTTCAATAGATATTGTTCGTGCGGTAAAGCTCCCCAACTATTATCTCCACCTACACCTCTTTGCGCTAAATCTACACATACTACCACTTCTGGACGTGGTGTAATATCATTAAGGTGTCTGTATTTTTTGGTCAGTCCTGGATCAAAATCTTCTGGATAATTATTTAGTGCACTTACTCCTAGCGGTTGTAAACCTTCAATTTCAATTCCTTTTCCAGAACTATTGGTAAGTGTTAGCCAACGAACATCCGTTTTGTACCCATTCTCTTGAGGACGAGTATAAGGAACATATTGATCTGCTACTTTACTCTCATAAATCCCTTTCAAAGAGGAAGTATTCCTATCTTGATAGTTTTCCCAAGGTCCTCTTCCATAATAATTAAAATTATCCAACTCTTTTTTGAGTGAGAATATCATCCCAAAACGAGGCATTTCAGCCAAGGGATTATCTCCAGCTTTAAAGGAATTTAACAACATTAAGCTTCCGTCAGAATTCATAGTATAGGTAATCGTATAAGTCGACGCAACATCCTTTAGAGAAAGAGTAGCCACAACGATTGTTTTTTCATTCTCTTGTTTAACCTCAATGTTTTTCAAACTACTGAATCTTCCAACAGTTCTCCATACATTACTAGAAACTTGCATGTAATTCCCAAAATCATTATCCGTTGGAGCACGCCAAAAATTTGGAACTGGTGTTTGATTGAAATAGTTTTCTCCACCAGATTTATATTCTCTCATCAAACCTGACCTTTTACTTATTGTCACTTCAACTCCTGCAGCTGTCAAAACAATAGCATCTTTGGTTTCATTTACTTTTGGTTTTGAACCTGAATCAGCTGCTTTAACAAAATATTTAGGCTCTCCAATTGAGAATTGCTCACGAGCTACTTCATAATTTTGAGGTAAAACTTCACTACCATCTTTTGTATAAGCAAAAATATTCAGAAGATATTCTACTCCGTCTTCCGTAGTTAGTTTAGGCAATTCAAGCTGAATCTGTTTCTTAGATTGTGGCGCAAGATTAATATCAATAGTTCCCGTTTTGATAACCAATCCATTTTTTAGGACTTCATATTTAAAAAGATATTTGTCAAGATTGGTATAACCAAATCCATTTTTTACTTCAATAAGTCCATTTTTCAAATCAACTCCAGAAAATAAAATATCCTGATATACTTTTTTTACTTCAAAAGCACCTGGATGAGGCTTACGATCTGGCCAAACCAATCCATTATGACAAAAATTTTCATCATTGGTATAATTTTGACTTCCCATATCACCACCATAAGCCCAATATTTACGTCCTACTTCATCTGTCATTTCAAATCCTTGATCTACCCAATCCCAGATAAATCCACCCTGCATATTATTACTACTGTGAATAATATCCCAATATTCTTGAAAGTTACCACTACTATTACCCATCGCATGAGAGTACTCACACATGATAAAAGGACGTTTTACATCTTTACGGCCAGCATACTCTTTCATGTAGTCCATACTTGGATACATCGGGCAAACCACATCTGTATTATCTTGTTCTCCAGCTTGTTCAAATTGAACCAATCTTGTATTGTCTCTCTTTTTAATCCAATTATAAGCCTCTTGAAAAACAGGTCCATTTCCACATTCATTCCCCAAAGACCAAAGAATAACAGAAGGTTGATTTTTGTCACGTTCCACTAAACTATAGATACGATCCATGTGTGCAGCTTTCCACTCAGGCAGATAAGCAGGGTGTTTTGTTTTGTCGAAGGAACCTTGTAATTCGGCTCCCATACCATGAGTTTCGATATTAGCTTCGTCTACGAGAAATAAACCATACTTATTACATAGTTTAACCCACAGTAAATTATTTGGATAATGGCTACAACGCACTGAATTAATGTTTAGTTGCTTCATCATCTTGATATCCTTCATCATGGTTTCTTTATCCTGATAATGCCCCGTTTTAGGATTATGCTCATGAATATTGACTCCGTGAACCATAATTCTAACACCATTAACCAATAATTGCCCATTTTTTAATTCTACTTTTCTAAACCCGACTGCAGTCGAAACTGTTTCAATAAGCTTTCCGTTTTCATCCTTTAAAGTAAGTAGTAGCGTATATAAATTTGGCGTTTCATTGCTCCATAATTTAGGCGTTGAAACATTTTCTATGAATGTTGCTGATTCAGCTGAATTAGCACCTAAATTTATTTTTATTTCTTTTCTAAAAACTTCCTTCCCGTTCTCATCTACCAATTTAGCCTCAACAATTTGATTCTTTTTTGCAACCGAATTCATATTTTTGAGCTTAACATCAACGGACAAACTTCCATTTTTATAGGAAGCGTCAAGATCAGGACTTGCGAAAAAGTCAGCAATACGAGTATTAGCTGTACTATATAGATATACATCGCGGTCGATTCCTGACAAACGCCAAAAATCTTGATCCTCTAAATAAGAACCATCACTCCAACGATATACCTCAACAGCAACTTGGTTTTTACCTTCTTTTACATATTTAGTTATATCAAATTCAGTTGGACTTTTAGTATTTTCACTATAACCAACTTTTTCTCCATTTACCCAAATATACATTGCCGAAGTTCCTGCTTCAAAATGAAGGTAAACACGACGTCCGTTCCAGTTTTCTGGCAACTCGAAAGCACGGCGGTATGACCCAACAGGATTGTCTGCATGATCAATGAATGGTGGATTTTTGACATATGGATAAATAATATTAGTATAAATAGGAATTCCATATCCCTCTAATTCCCAGTTTGAAGGAACTGAAATTTCTTTCCAATTGGTAGTATTAAAATCTTTTTTGAAGAAATCTTTTGGTCTTTCATCCGGAGTAGGCGACCAATTAAATTTCCATTTTCCGTCTAAAGTTAAAAACCAAGGCGAACGAGTATAGTCATCTGCAATCGCCGATGCATCATCTGCATATGGCAAAAATGCCGCTCTGGCCGGTTCTCTATTAATCTGAAATACTGCTGGATTTTCCCAATCATTATTTGCAGTCTTCTCTTGTGCATTGACAACCAATGATGAGAACGCAAAAATATAGGCTAAAATTTTATTTTTTTTCATTTAAAATGTATTATGTATAACAAAATTCATTACTAGCAAACCAATTATAAAACCATTATAATTTTGTGTTCTTGCAAAAACATTTCGCTAAAAATTATGCTTTATGATTAAACCTTACTTCTTCTTTAAATTTATTTATATCCGAAAACAATTCAACTATCAATAAACAATCATAAGAGTGACAAATGATCGATTTACATTAAATCAATCATTTGCCAAACACTTATGAATAACTAACTATTTAAACAAATAAAGAAACTTACCAAGGTGAGTTTTGGGTCATATTCGGATTATTATTCAATTCACTTTGTGGAATTGGATAGTAAGAGAATTTAGGGGTAAAAAGTTCGTAACCACCTGCTGGCCTAGTTTTAATTACAGACTCCAAGGTTCCCCATCTTCTTAAATCGAAGAAGTGTAGTCCTTCACGAGCAAATTCTACATTTCTTTGGTGCATGATCTCAGTCATCATTTGATCTTTAGTCCATGCAGTCATTGAAATATCTGTTAACTTTGCTCTATCTCTAATTCTTTTAACCAACGGTATTGCTTCAGCTACCTTACCTTGCATAGTTTTTGCTTCAGCAAGCATTAAAATAACATCTGCATAACGCATTGCAAATTCATTCAATTCAGACTTCCAATCACCTTCGTCATTATTCCACCAGTTTTGATTTTTTCTAATCCATATTGCATTTGCTCCAAACTTTGTTGCAAAATCTGAATTATAGTAAGTTGAACCAGGATAATTCCATGCCAAAGTAGCCAAGGCTCTAGGATCAAATTCACCACCAACAGTCTTCTCTTTTGTCATTGCGTTTAATAATACTGTCGTAGGCAATAGTTCATTCCATCCACCTACTTCACCAGGTGCACATTCTTGAGCCATTGTTGTTGCTCTTGTTCTTTCAGCTGGGCTTCCTCCCCAAATAGTGGAACCCCCAACTTTACTAAACTGAATTTCAAAAACAGACTCTTTACTATTTTCATGTTTACCATCAAACAATTCAGAATAATTATCCAGAAGTCCATATCCATTTGTAGCCTCGTTATTTACTAACTTGTTAAATTGCTCTTCGGCTTTTGCCCAATCTTTCATATACAAATATGTCTTTCCTAAAAATGCAATTGCTGCATTCTTTGTCACTCTTCCTTTAAGAGCAGTTGGATAGTTTTCAGGCAAAGCACTATTGGCCGCAAATTGAAAGTCAGATATAACTTGAGCCCAAACTTCTGCTTCAGTAGCTTTTGATTTAAAATAATCCGATTTAGTTTCTATTAATGCTGTAGTAATAGGCACAGCCCCATACTCGTTAACCAAATTGAAATAATTCAATCCTCTTAAGAAGGTAGCTTCAGCTAATAATTGCTCTCTTTTTGTTTCGTCTATGTCTTGAATTTGTGGAGCATAAGTAATCACTTGATTGGCACGGAAAATACCAATATACAATGCTTTAAATATTTCTCTTGGCACGCCCGTACCGGCATCATTCTTAAAATAAGAAACAGCGTAACGATCTGGAACGTCATTTCTTGCAACAAAATTTTCTGTTCTATTTTCTTTAAGCTGCATTGCCTGAATTTCCCAGTACCCTGCATTATTATTGTCCACAAGAGTATTATAAATAGTTGCTACTCCAGATTCAAGATCATCAGAAGATTTCCAAAAAGAAGATGTTGTTTTTTGATTTGGATTCTCTAATTCAAGATTATCATCACATGAACTTAAAAATACAAGCCCTGTCATTAAATATAATATAATTGATTTCTTTTTCATTTTTATCGATTTAAAAGTTAAGTTGCAAACCAAAAAGTATTGTTTTGCTTAATGGATATGATTTATAATCAATACCTCTTCCTCCCAATGCATTTGCAGACACATCTGGGTTATAACCCGTATAGTTAGTAAAAGTATAAAGGTTATCTCCTGCAAAATAAATTCTACATTTATCGATAGAAATTTGACTTGTTATGCTGTTTGGAATTGTATAACCAACTTGAATGGTTTTGATTCTAAGATAAGAACCATCCTCAAGAAAACGATCAGAATAATCTGCTCCATTATTATTTTTATCGTCAATATCTAACCTCGGGAAATTTGAATTTGGATTAAAAGTATATGAATCTAATGTTGCAGTAGAATAGTTAATATTAGATCTTACAGTTGCAATATCTTGGTTATTCCCATTATAAATCTTATTTCCTTCTACTCCTTGCAAAGCAATAGTACAATCAATTCCTTTCCAATCACCTTGGAATCTCAACCCATATTCAAACTTAGGAAAGGCACTTCCTTTATATTGTCTATCTTCTCCATTAATTTCTCCATCTCCATTATAATCAACATATCTAACATCTCCTACTTGTGCATTTGGCTGAATCAAGGTTCCATTTTTAGTGTGTGCATCAATCTCAGCTTGAGATCTAAACAATCCATTTGTATCAACTAAGAAAAATGAATAAATTGGGTAACCCACTTTACTGTATGTTATTGGAGCACCGTGAAATGAACCAGTAGATCCTTCTAATACCTGACTTCCTGTACTAAGTTCGTCAACATTGTTTTTGATACTTGAAAAATTACCCGTTACATTGAAATTAAAATCTCCAATTTTCTCATTGTAAGTTAAGCTCATTTCATATCCTTTATTGGTTACATTTCCAGCATTTGTATAAGGATTATCGCTTGATCCAACTGACAATGGAATTGGCACTCTTAAAAGTAAATCTGAGGTTTGTTTATTAAAATAGTCAAAAGTGTATTGCAGTTTTCCATTCCATAAATCTAGATCCAAACCAAAATCGGCAGTTTCAGTCGACTCCCATTTTAAACCAACTCCTGGAGAATTTGTTTGTATATTTCCACTCCATAAAGTATTTGGCTCTCCTACTCCATAACTAATTCCAGACGTAATTAATCCTAAATATTGGTAATCACCTATTTCTTGATTTCCTAATACACCGTAGCTAGCACGTAATTTCAAATCTGTAATTGGTGTGTTAAGGTTCGTAAAAAATGTTTCTTTACCTAAACCCCAAGCTGCAGAAACAGAAGGAAAATTACCCCATTTGTTTTCTGGACTAAATCGAGATGATCCATCACGTCTTATAGTAGCTGACAAAGTATATTTATTATCATAAGAATATATTGCACGTCCTAGATAAGAAACCAAATTGTTCTCTAAATTATAACCCGTTACAGCTGGTTGAACTGCTCCTGCAAGTACATAGATATCATCAGGAATTCCACTTACAGAACTTACTACTGATTTGAAACCATTATTATATACAGTATATCCAGCCAAAGCATTCACATAGTGTTTGCCAAAAGATTTTGTATAATTCAATGTGTTCTCTACTTGAGTATATAAATTAAACTCATCTGTATGAACTAAATCATTATCTAAATTTTTAAAGAACCCACCCACCTCATAACGTGGAGTATAATTATCTCTTTTGAATTCTGATACAGTTGCCCCAACATTTAATTTATATTTAAAATCTTTGAGAAAAGTAGCTTCAACATATGTGTTTATTAACGCTTGATAAGTATCACTTGTTACGTCAAAAAGATTTAATGCTGCCACTGGGTTAAAGATATCAGTTACAGAACCAGAAGCTCCACCGTATCCACCAATGGCATTTTCATCATAAATAGCAAAACCAGGTATCATTGTAATCGCTGCTCCAAGAACATTACTTCCTTGTCCAGGAATACCAGGCAATTCTTTTCTTTTTTCTTTAGTCAACAAAATTGTCTCCCCAATTTTAAATATCCCTTTTTTATAATCAGATTTCACTCTCATGTTGAAACGGTCGTAATTAGTTTCTTTAATTACACCCTCTTGATTAAAATAGTTCAAAGACATACTGTATTTTAAATTATCCGATCCTCCTAGAAAACCTAAAGAGTAGTTTTGAGTTGGCGCAGTTCTAAAAATTTCATCTTGATAGTTAACTCCTACTCCTCCCACTTCAGGATTAAGAGCAATATCCAATGGTGCTTTTCCAGCTGCTGCATAAGCTGCATTACTAACCATTGCCCATTGTTCCTGATTCAATAAATCCAATTGTTTAGTTACACTAGCAACACCACCAAATACATCCAAAGTAACCTTTATGTCTCCTTTTTTACCGTTCTTAGTTGTAATAATAATTACACCATTTGCTGCTCTAGAACCATAAATTGCGGCTGCGGCTGCATCTTTCAAGACTTCAATGGATTCAATGTCATTTGGGCTCAAACTGTTCATAGATGCAACTTGAATATCATCTACCAAAATCAAAGGTGTGTTATTATTTAATGAGCCTGCTCCTCTTATCTGAATTCTAGTCCCAGAACCTGGGCTACCTCCAGCAGATTCAACAGAAACCCCGGCAACCTTACCTTGAATTGCACTACCTAAGTTGGTATTACTTTGAGCATCCAATTGCTTGGCTTTCAAACTAGCTATAGCACCAGTAGCACCACTTTTTTTAACGCTACCATAACCGATAACAACTACTTCATTCAAAGCATTGCTTTCTTCTTTTAGGGAAGCATTAATAACATCTCTACCATTTATTGCTTCTTCAATTGTAGTATATCCAACGTATGAAAAAACTAATATATCCTTTGGATTCGTAACTGTAAGTTTATAAGCTCCATTAAAATCTGTATTGGTACCATTTGTAGTTCCCTTTACAGAAACAGTGGCACCTATAATTGCTTGATCAGTTTTGCTATCGCGAAGTGTTCCCGTAATAGTATTCTGCCCTTGCATGCTAATGCACGATGTCAAAATAATAATTGACAGTGCGAGTTTAGATGTAATGAAAGACATTAAGCTTTTCATTGGATTAACATTCTTTTTCTTTTTCATAAATTCATAGTTTTAAAATAAATTGGTTATTAAATTGAGTTTAATTATAAAATTTCAACCATATTAAATAGACGCTTATGATGATTAAAATCTAATTATTTAATATTAATAATTAATTAAAATTGCGATATTGATTTTTTTATCTTAATTAATTGACATTAAAGCAAACTTACGCTTACAAAAACAATCTTACAGACCAGTACCTACCAGTTTTTTATATATTTGACAAAAAAACATCTTTTGCTATGAAAATAATTTCCATCCAAAACAACCTTGGCATTCCAAAATACAAACAAATCATCCAGTCAATCGAAAAAGCAATTGAGGAGGAAAAACTTACAAAAGGAGACAGGCTCCCATCGGTAAATAAAGTGTGTTTGGCCTTTTCATTATCACGGGATACCGTCTTATTAGGATATGATGATCTCAAAAAAAGAGGAATTATTTTTGCCATTCCCGGCAAAGGATATTACGTGAAAAGCGTTGAAATCACTATAAAACAGAAAATATTTTTACTTTTCGACGAGCTTAATATTTTTAAAGAAGATATCTATAATTCATTTTTAAAAAATATTGGAAAAAATGTACAAGTAGAAATTTTCTTCCACCATTTTAATGTTCAGGTTTTTAAAAAATTGATAAATGACAGTAATGGAAATTATACCAAATACATCATTATGCCAACCAACTTAATCGATGTAGTTGCAACTATAAAAACCCTACCAGTAAATGACGTAATCATACTCGATCAAACTAATGACGATCTAAAAATATTCCCTGCTATTTACCAAAACCACAAAAAAGACATCTTTGAAGGGCTGTATAAAGGAAAAACAAGACTAAACAAGTATAAAAAATTCATTATGATTTTCCCTGGTTTTAGAGAACCTCTGGGAATGAAGATTGGATTTGAAAACTATTGCTCAGAATATAATATTGATTATGAGGTAATTAATGAATTCTCAGACAACGAAATAACTATTGGAGGCGTTTACATCATTCCGAATGACAGAGATTTGGTTCGGGTAATTGAGAAAGCCCGACAACAAAACTTAAAATTAGGAACCGATTTTGGAATCATTTCCTACAACGAAACTCCACTGAAAAAAGTAGTTTCTAATGGAATTACAACTATTTCCACCGATTTTACCACCATGGGAAAACTATTGGCGCAAATGGTTCTTACCGGAAAAAAAGAACAAATTGAAAATAAAAGTGCTTTGATTATTAGAAATTCATTGTAGTTCAATTACTTTATTTTCTCAAAACTAAAAAAAGGTCACACTGATAACACAAATTGAACAGATCTCAGATATTTAACATTCATTAATTTATGATTTAAAGCAAAAAAGACAGTCACCCCCATGACTGTCTTTTTTAATAAAGATAACTTTAAGTATACTAGATGTAATTCGATCTAATTATCTAACCTACTAAATAAATATTAGAAATTACAATCCTTAAAATCTATCTTTTTGAATAGATAGGTCAAAGATAATAACAAAAACCTATTAAATACAAATATAATCGTTGAAATACATATATTTAGTATATTTATACGATTTAACTTTCATTTATGAATTAAATGAATTTTATTTTTAAACAGATTTGACTTGATTTATGAAACCTCTGACTGATTCATAGAATTTTTTTTAAAAAAACACATTTCTTTCACATAGAGAATTATCAGTTTTTTTAAATAAAAGAAACATCAACTTTTGAGTTTACATTTTTTTACAACGCGATAACTAGCTATTAAGAATTTGTTCTTCCATCTATTCAAAATTTTGAATTCCTTATTGATTTTAACCACACCTAACTTATGCTGAAGAAAATGATATTTTCTTTTTTGTTTTTGTAAAACAAATTTAGTTATATTTGCAAATGTATTTTTTACACTTATTATTTTATTCTCCCTTACAGTCTTAAAAAGAGTCTCTTATTTAATGAGATAATCCAACACCAGAACAAAATAGTAAACCTCAATTACTCGATTTAAAATTACAAACGGATAAAACCAATCTAACTTTAAATCAAAAAAAGTTTCTATGTTCATTTGAATAAATAGAAACATCAATAACACTATTACAACCAAATTTTAAAATTATGAACCAAAAAATTGACAATTTAGCCGCAGACAACATAAGAGCACTGGCTATTTCAATGGTAGAAAAAGCCAATTCAGGACACCCGGGAGGTGCAATGGGAGGAGCTGATTTTATGCATATTTTATACACTGAGTATTTAGATTTTGACCCAACTCAAATGGATTGGCCCTTTAGAGATCGCTTTTTTATGGATGCGGGACATTTATCGGCTTTGATGTATGCACAATACTATTTGTTAGGAAACTATAAAAAAGAGGATATACAACAATTTAGACAATGGGGCTCTGTAACTCCAGGCCATCCTGAAGTTGATGTACTAAGAGGAATCGAAAATACCTCGGGACCATTAGGACAAGGACATGCAATGGGTGTTGGAGCAGCAATCGCTGCCAAGTTTCTTGATGCAAGGTTCAAAGGACTTTTTGACCACAAAATATATGGTTTCATTACTGATGGTGGTGTTCAAGAAGAGATTTCTCAAGGAGCGGGAAGAATCGCAGGACATTTGGGATTGAACAATTTTATTATGTTCTATGATTCTAATGATGTACAACTTTCTTCGATGACCGATGAAGTTACTTCTGAAGATACAGCCATGAAATACAAGGCATGGGGATGGAACGTAATTACAATTGACGGACACGATCATTCGGAAATCCGAAAAGCATTGGATACCGCAAATAATGAAACCGAAAGGCCAACCTTGATCATCGGAAAAACAATCATGGGGAAAGGTTGTGTTACTGAAGATGGTTCTATGTATGAAGGTGAATGTGAACTGCACGGGAAGCCTATTGGTGATACCAAAGCCGATTACATTAAAACACTGTTGAATCTTAAAGCTAATCCAGAAGATCCTTTCGCTATTTTTGAAGAAGTAGCTTCACATTACTCCGATATTTTATCCAAAAAAGCAGAAAAAGCTTCATTAAGAAAACAACAAATCACTAAATGGGAAAATGAAAACCCAGCATTGGCACAAAAAATGCAGTTGTTCTTATCCGGCAAATTACCCGAATTGGATTTAAGCAAAGTGGCTCAAAAACCAAATGCTGCAACAAGAGACGCATCATCTGCAGTATTAGCTTATTTGGCAGAAAACGTAGAAAACATCATTGTTTCTTCAGCCGATTTATCCAATAGTGATAAAACTGATGGTTTCTTGAAAAAATCATCCGTATTGCAAAAAAATAATTTCGAAGGAGCCTTTTTACAAGCTGGAGTTGCGGAATTGACTATGACTTCTATCGCAAACGGTATTGCTTTACATGGTGGTGTGGTTCCAGTAGTGGCAACGTTCTTTGTATTCTCAGATTACATGAAACCTGCTATACGATTGGCAGCAATCCAGGAACTTCCGGTAAAATATGTCCTTACACATGACTCTTTCAGAGTAGGTGAAGACGGGCCAACACACCAGCCTATCGAACAAGAAGCACAAATGCGTTTATTGGAAAAAGTTAAAAACCACTCAGGACATCAAAGTCTTTTGGCACTTCGCCCTGCTGATGCTATCGAAACTTCCGTAGCTTGGGATATGGCTTTGAAAAACATCAAAACTCCAACGGCTTTAATCCTTTCAAGACAAGGTATAAAGGATATTCCAGCTGCATATACTACAAGATATGAAGAAGCAACAGAAGCCAAGAAAGGTGGTTATTTGGTGAAAAAGACACAAAATCCAGACATTACTTTGATCGCAAACGGATCTGAAGTTTCAACGCTTATCGATGCTGCCCTGATTTTAGAAAAAGAACATAATCTAAAAATAAATATCGCTTCCATTATTTCCGAAGGCTTGTTTAAATCACAATCCAAATCATATCAAGAAAGTATTATTCCAAAAGGAAAACTTGTGTTCGGACTTACTGCAGGTCTTCCCGTAAACCTTGAAGGTTTAATAGGCGACAGCGGAAAAATAGTAGGATTGGATCATTTTGGCTATTCAGCTCCAGCAGGCGTATTGGATGAAAAATTTGGATTTACAAGCCAACATGTTTCTGCTGAAATATTAAAATATATTGAGGAGAGTAAAACAGAGGCTAAAACGCAAAGTTTCTAAGAAACTAAGACAAAAACATTAAAAAAAACTCAGATTCTTAGTAACTCAGAAACTTAGAATCTCCAAAAAAACATACTTATGAAATTTTTTATTGACACAGCAAATTTAAATGAAATTGCAGAGGCTCAGGCCCTAGGAGTATTAGATGGTGTAACTACCAATCCATCATTAATGGCCAAAGAAGGAATAACCGGCGCAGACAATATTTTGAAGCACTATGTTGCTATCTGTGAAATTGTTGACGGAGATGTTTCGGCAGAGGTGATTGCGACAGATTATGAAGGAATGGTTCGTGAAGGCGAAATATTGGCTGCTTTGCATCCTCAGATTGTGGTAAAACTGCCTATGATTGCTGCTGGAGTTAAAGCTTGTAAATATTTTTCGGATAAAGGAATCAGAACTAATGTAACCTTAGTATTTTCAGTAGGACAGGCATTACTTGCTGCCAAAGCTGGAGCTACTTATGTGTCTCCGTTTCTAGGTAGACTAGATGATATTTGTACTGACGGTATGGGATTGATTGCCGATATCAGACAGATATATGACAATTATGATTTTCAAACTCAAATTTTATCAGCTTCCGTTCGTAATACAATGCATGTTATAAATTGTGCAAAACTAGGATCTGATGTAATGACTGGTCCATTATCTTCAATCACTGGGTTATTAAAACATCCTTTGACCGATAGCGGATTGGCGCAATTTCTGGCTGATTATCAAAAAGGAAACAGCTAGAAATTAAGTATATAAAGTTCATTTTAGTTCAACAAAAAAGGAAGCTTCATTTGGAGCTTCCTTTTTTTATTTACCTAAAAATCAAATTCTACTTTAAAAATTCAGTGCAAAATTATTCAAGAGTTTTGCATCGTATTTTTCTTTGTCAAAAGTATAGAGATAGGAACCTTTTCTAGAAGAAGTCATGTCTTTCTCATCTAATTTTATCAAAATATCCAATGAGTTTATTTTGCTAATAAAATTTCTTTTGTCAATTTGTTTATCCAAAATAGACTCGTACAGTTTAAGCAACTGACTCATTTTGAATTTTTCTGGTAAAAGTTCGAATCCAACTGGTCGCATAGAAGTTCTGTAACGCAATCTTCTTATGGCATGTGACAACATATTGTCGTGGTCAAAAATCAATTTTGGCACTTCAGAAACACTAAACCATTTCGCATGGTAATTCTGAATCAATTCGGCATTATGATTTTCAATATTAATCAGTGCATAATACGCTACCGATATGGTTCTTTCCACTGGGTCACGATCAATTTCACTATAGGTATAAAGTTGTTCCATATAGATATCCTGTAAGCCGGTATAAGTATTCAAGACTCTTATGGCTGCATCATCCAATACTTCCTCTTTTCTAAGAAATCCTCCCATTAAAGACCATTTCCCTTTTTCTGGCTCGAAATCCCTTTTAATCAAAAGAATTTTCAATCCATCTTCATCAAAGCCGAAAATGATACAATCTACCGCTAGAAGAACTTTGTCAGCTGTACTATAACTATTTAGCATTTTCTATATATTTTGTGGTAAATATAAGAACTTCCTTAAAACTACCAAATTTAATTAATGTTGTTTTTACACTAATAAAAAATAATCTACAATTAAACATTAAGTGCCTGATTTACTAAATGATATACTTTTTTCATCATTCCTTGCCTTTTGTTCTGTCCTTACTAAAATCTAAAAATAAAGATTTAAAGTCAATTTTTCAACTTATTTTTCAATACCTACACCACAATTAAGTGTTAAAATAACATTTAAAGACGTTTTTTTTGCATTTTAGAAGTTCATAAAAGATACAAAAAGCTAAAATAATAGACTTTCATAGGTATATTTTATAATCTAAATCGTTCTTTTTTTGACAAAAAACGAACTGAATTAAAAAATATTAAAAAAATATTAAAATCGATTCAGAAACAAACTTAAAATACAAGTAATTGATTTTTAAATCATTACAATTAACGAAAACGTTTTTTAATACTATAAATTACACAAATCACTGCACATATCAGTATATTTTAGGATATCCGTTTTTTTTCGCGACTTTTTTTATCAGATTAATTTGTTTTTATGCTTTTTTTTTATTTAAATTTACAAATGTAAAAACTACACTTATAATTAACCAAAATGCAATCAATATGACAACAAACCACAGATTATTTTTTTATTGCAATTTTTTATTGCCAAAAAAAGAATGGCTATTAGCAATATTAGTTATACTCTTCAGTACTTATAATGCATCGGCGCAACAGCCTAATGTTGTTTCAGGAAAAGTTACTTCTTCAAGTGATAGTATGCCGTTACCTGGAGTAAATATATTAGTGAAAGGAACTAGCACAGCAATTTCTACAGGATTTGATGGTGAATATTCTATCAATGCCAACCCAACTGATGTTTTAGTTTTCTCATACATTGGATATGAAACTAAAGAAATTACAATTGCTAACAGTACTCAAATCAATATTGCATTAAAAGAAGATAACAACAAACTGAATGAAGTAGTAGTTATTGGATACGCAACACAAAAGAAAGCAGACTTATCTGGAGCGGTGAGTGTAGTAAACTTAAAAGAAGCAAAAACCATTGTTACTTATGATCCTGCAAAAATGTTACAAGGGCAAGTAGCAGGAGTATCAGTACAATCATCTGGAGAACCAGGAGGTTTTGTTAATATCAAAATTAGAGGTATATCTACTTTTTCTGCTACCAAAAGTAATCCTCTTTTCATTATTGATGGAATGATTGTTGAAAATCCATACGATTTCGCTCCAGGCGATATCGAATCGATGCAAGTATTAAAAGACGGAGCTTCTGCGGCTATTTATGGTGTACGTGGAGCAAACGGGGTAGTAATCATTACTACGAAAAAAGGAAAACAAGGAAAAATGAGTGTTGGATTTAAATCCATTACTGGATTCCAAATGGTACCAAAACAATGGTCAGTTACAGATAGAGTTGGATACCAAACTATCACTAGTGCAGCTGAACAAAATGCAGGATTGTCAATTGCTCCAGGAAACGACCCAACTAATCCTCAATACATAAATGATGTAGACACAAAATGGCAAGATGAGGCTTTTGGGACTGGTGTAATACAAAATCAAGCTATATCTCTAAGTGGTGGATCTGAAGGATTATCCTATAATGTGAATTTAGATTATTTTAAAAATAGTAGTTATGTTGAATCTCCTCAAGATTATGAAAGATACACTATGAATCTAAATTTATCAGGAAAGAAAGGAAGATTTACTTATGGTACTAAATTAGCCTATACTGAGTCTGGTAAAGAAAAATTCAACAGTTATGTTGGAGAGTCTGCTATTTCTAGTTTATTAACAGCTATCCCAACAATGCCTGTTTATGACGAAAACAGATTAGGCGGATACGGTGGAACTGATAATGCAACGCAAAGAGCGATTTCGATGAACGTAATCGGTTTCAATAATTTACTTGAGAATAGAGACAGAAGAAATCGTTTCATTGGAGACCTTTGGGGACAACTTGAAATCGTTAAGGGATTAAAATACAAACTTGACGTAAGTTATGACAGAACAGATACTCAAAATAGATTATTTATACCACCAAGTGACTTAGGATGGTATTACATTACAACTAATGACGAGTCTTCACTTGATATCTCAAACGCTAACCAAACAAACACATTCATCAATAATATTTTGACGTATGAAAATACTTTTGGCAAGCATAAATTTGATGTTATGGGTGGATGGATTCAAGAAAAAAGAGACTTTTACAACCACTGGTCAAAAGGTGTTGGTTATACTCCTGGAGAAATTACTGAACTTCAATATGCTAACAGTATTAGTGGTGGAGAATTCAAAAACACAATTACAGGTATATCATACATCAGCAGAATCAATTATTCTTTTGACGACCGTTATTTGTTTCAAGCAAACTACAGACAAGATAAATCATCTCTTTTCGGAGAAAAAAACAACAAAGTTGATGCCTACTCATTTTCTGGAGCTTGGAAAATTAGCAACGAAAAATTCATTCACTTACCTGAATACATTAGCAACATTAAGTTGAGAGGAAGCTGGGGACGCTTAGGAAACAATCCTATTGAACCTTATTCATTTGCTACAACAGTGAATCGTTTTGCTGGTTATGACTTTAATAATGCATTGGCAAATGGTACTACAGTAATAAGTTCTATAGATCCAGATTTACGTTGGGAAACATCAGAAAGTAGCGATGTTGCTCTTGAACTTGGTTTCTTTAACAATGATTTACAATTTACAGCAGAATATTTTAATAAAAAATCAGACGATCTTTTAGTTAGAGTTCCATTACCATTTTCAACTGGTGCATTCCCTGCTGATGTTTTAACAAATGGTGGTGCTATAAACAATAGTGGTTTTGAATTCTCTGTAGCTTACAATAACAACGATCATGAGTTCAAATATAACATTGGTGCTAACGTAGGAACTTTAAAAAATGAAGTAACAAAAATTGGTGTTAATGGAAACCCAATCTATGGTTCAGCTTCTAAAACAGAAGTAGGAAGATCTGCTGGTGAACTTTATGCCTACCAAACTGATGGAATTTTCCAAAATGCTGCTGAAATAGCTGCAGGTCCAACTCAAACAAATGCAGGTATTGGAGATATTCGTTTCAAAGATATTGACGGAGATGGTGCCATTACTGATGAAGACAGAACTTTCCAAGGATCTTCTATCCCAACTTATACTTTTGGTGCTAATTTTGGTGCTTCTTATAAAGGCTTTGATTTCACAATGCTATGGCAAGGTTCAGGAGGAAATAAAGTATTTAATGCGATGTACCGTGATTTGATGGTAGGACAATACATTAATCATAGTACAGATGAACTTAATTTTTGGACACCAACAAATACAGATACTAATGTTCCTCGTCCAATTATTGGAGATCCAAATGCCAACAGCAGAGACTCTAATCGTTTCATCGAAAATGGAGATTATGTAAGATTGCAAACTATGGAAATTGGATATCAAATCCCTACTCCTAAAAACTTTTTTATTGAAAAAGCAAGAATTTATGTAAATGGACAAAATCTTTGGACTATAACAGATTACAAAGGCTACGACCCAGATTTCAACAGCAATGACGGACTATTCTCAAGAGGATACGATGCAGGTTCTTTCCCAAATCCTAGAACAATTTTATTAGGACTTGACGTGAAATTTTAAAATTAGCTAAACAATTAAAAACGAATCAAAATGAAACATAAAATATTTAATTATGCAGCTGGTTTCTTAACGCTTGCATTAATAACAACAAGTTGCGTTACTGATGACGATTTAACCCAACTAGACCCAAATAATGATTCTGTAGATAAATTCTGGAAAACAGATCAAGACGCTCTTGAAGGAATCAATGCTACCTATTCAAGTTTATTGACTGATGGTACATACATGAGAAGTACTCCGCTATTATTAGATGTAAAAGCAGATGATTCCCGTACTAACAGCCCTTGGGGATCAATGTACAATGTCGGCCACTTCAACACAAATGTTGCTGATCCCGCCATTTATGGATGGGCATACGAGACTTATTATCAAGGTATTTTTAGAGCCAATCAGGTTTTGACCAATGTGCCAAAAATTGCTTTTACAGATGCAGCACTAAAAAACAGAATTCTTGGTCAAGCTTATTTTTTAAGAGGTTTATACTTATTTCATGCTGTAAACATGTTTAAGAACGTACCATTACCTACAGAAATAGCAGTATACTACCCACAAAAAACTCAAGAAGAAGGTTGGGCTCAAGTAATTGCAGACTTCAAAGCTGCTGCTGATTTATTACCTACATCTTATGCAGGAATTTCTGGAATAGATGCTGGAGAAAAAGGGCGTGCTACCAAAGGAGCTGCACTAGGATACTTAGGAAAAGCATACTTGTTTACAAAAGATTTTACAAATGCAAAAACTACTTTCAAACAAGTAATCGATCTAGGAGTTTATTCATTAGTAGCAAACTATCGCGATAACTTTACAGATACAAATGAGAACAATTCAGAATCGTTATTTGAAGTTCAATTCAGTAGAGCAGCTGGTGGAGTGGAATTAGGATGGGGTGGAATTCCAGCTTCAAACTGGGGAAAAACTTCTGCAAGAGCAATTACTTATGCTCCAAGAGCTTTCGGATGGACAGATGTGCAACCATCTTGGGCATTGTTTAATGAATTCCATGATGAAGCAACAACTACAGGAGCTGTAGACCCTCGTTTGGACGCTACTATGTTCTATAACAAACCAGGCGGAATGCAATTGTACGGACAAGATTTTGCTACAAAATATGCTGGCAATCAAGCAGATTTAAATGATTTATTTTGCGCAAAATATCAAAACTCTGACGGAAATTATGCCGATGAATATGACTGGCGTTCAGGAATTAACGAACGTTTGTTACGTTATGCTGATATCTTATTAATGTATGCTGAAAGTTTAAATGAAACTGGAGATACTCCGGGAGCGTATACTTACATTCAAATGGTAAGATCTCGTGTTGGTTTACCAAATTTAGCGACAGCTAAACCGGGATTGTCACAAGCTGCTATGAGAGAACAAATTGGACACGAAAGATTCTTAGAATTCGCTCTTGAAGGCCACCGTTTTGATGACATCCGTCGTTGGGGATGGTTGGAAGATGGCGCTAAACTAGCATGGTTGAAATCAAGAGATAATGAGTTTAATTCGTATGCTCCAGGAAGAGAGTTTTTCCCTATTCCGCAATTAGATATGGACAACAATCCAGGAATGGTTCAGAATCCAAGTTATTAATATTTATTTGAGTTAGTTGAGTTATTAAAATCATGTGGTACTTCCTGAACGGGTTACCACGTGATTTTATAACTTAAAATAGAATCGCAGATGGCATAGCAAAAGTTTGACAAAACAAATAGTTAAATAGACCCATCACATATTTCTATAATTTATAGAAACACAAAACGGACTATTCACTATTATCACTTTGCCGACAGTTATAATCCTAAACTAGAAATAGTTACTTTTATATGGTCAGGAGGCTGACCAACTATTAAAAAAATAAAATTTAGATGGAAAATAAAATTTCCCTCTTTATAAATTAAACCATCATGAAAAAAGTCTTATTCATCTTATCCATTATTGCCTTTTGTGGTCAAACTAGTTTTGCACAAAAAGAAACCACAGTAGTAACCATAAAAAATACTGCAACTGCTCCAACAATTGACAAAAACATTTACGGCCATTTTGCTGAGCATTTAGGAAGATGCATCTATGGCGGATTTTTTGTGGGTGATACTTCTAAAATACCAAATACAGCCGGCGTACGTAATGACATTATCGATGCCTTAAAAAAATTAAAAATACCTAATCTTCGTTGGCCAGGTGGATGTTTTGCCGACACTTATCACTGGAAAGACGGTATTGGTCCAAAAGAAAACAGACCTACAATCGTAAACAGATGGTGGGGTGGAACTACTGAAGACAATAGTTTTGGAACTCATGATTTCTTGAATCTATGCGAAACTTTGGGCGCAGAACCATACCTTTCTGGAAACGTAGGTAGCGGAACTGTTCAAGAACTAGCAGACTGGGTACAATATGCCAATTTTGGAGGTAAAAGCCCAATGAGTGATTTGCGTATAAAAAACGGAAGAAAAGAACCTTGGAAAGTAAAATTCTGGGGAATTGGAAATGAAGCTTGGGGATGTGGAGGAAACATGACTGCCAATTATTATGCAGGAGAATATCGCAAATATGCAACGTTCATGTCTGATTGGGAAAATACTGGTGGAATTACCCGTATCGCATCAGGATCAAACAGCGCCGATTATAATTGGACCGAAGTTTTGATGAAAGATATTCCATTAAACATGTTAGGAGGAGTTGGAGTTCACCATTATGCCGTAATCGATTGGGCAAAAAAAGGAGATGGAACAGATTTTACAGAATTTGAATATTTCCAAACTATGAAGTCTGCGTTAAAAATGGAAGAATTGGTTACAAAGCATTCTGCCATTATGGACAAATATGATCCAGAGAAAAAAGTAGCTATGATCGTAGACGAATGGGGAGCTTGGTATGAAGTAGAAAAAGGAACAAACCCTGGATTCTTATACCAACAAAATACAATGAGGGATGCGGTTTTGGCTGGATCAACCCTTAACATTTTCAATAATCATGCAGACAGGGTGCGTATGGCTAATTTAGCTCAATGCGTGAATGTTTTGCAAGCGGTTATCCTTACTGATGAAGCCAGAATGATTTTGACACCAACTTATTATGTAATGCAGTTGTACAGTGTGCACCAAGACGCACAACAATTACCTATTACGATAAAATCTCCACTATATACTTATAAAGAAGAATCACTTCCTGCCCTATCCGTTTCGGCATCGAAAGACAAAAAAGGATTGGTTCATATTTCATTAGTGAATGTGGACTCTAAAAAAGAAAACACCGTGGAGATTGATCTGAATGAGCTTGGAATTAAAACTGCAACGGGTATGATTATTGGCTCACCGAAATTGCAAGATTTCAATTCATTCGACAATCCAACAAAAATACAACCTGTTGCTTTCAAAGGCTTTGAAATAAAAAAAGGAAAACTGACGGTAAAACTTCCTCCTTTTTCTGTAATAATGCTTGAAGGAAAGTAAGAAATGGAACTGTCATTTATTACACTAAAAAATTAGTGTCTAATTCGTGACAAATAAAATGTTCATCATGAAAAAATCAAATTCCATACTAAGAGTAGTAATCTCTTTTGTACTTATTATAATTGTAGCTGTTTGTTTGGGTAGCTGTTCCAAAAGTGAGGATCCTACACCGGAACCAACACCGACTCCAACGCCAACACCTACTCCAACGCCAACGCCAACACCAACACCTTCTTTCGATGGACCTACGTATGCAGATAATTATACATCAATTGCATCTTGGGGAAATAATTCGAAATGGAACTTGGCCAATGTTCACGACCCGTCGGTAGTAAAATGTGGCGACTATTATTATATGTACCAAACTGATGCTTCTTATGGAAATGCAACAGATGGACACGGACATTTTTTCTACAGACGCTCCAAAGATCTTATTACTTGGGAATTCATGGGTTCTTCGATGGTTACTGCTCCTGCTTGGGTAAAAGAAACGTTAAACAATAAAAGAGCCGAAATGGTTCCTGCATTACCGCCAATTGAAAATCCTAATTATGGTTACTGGGCTCCATGTGTTCGCAAAGTGGGTAACAAATACCGTATGTATTATAGTATTGTAGTTGATAATCCAATAGTAGGTGCCAATTTTGACAACTCTTGGTCGGAAAGAGCCTTTATTGGTTTGGCAGAATCCGATGATTTAGCTACAAATGTATGGGTAGACAAAGGAATGGTAATTTGCTCAGAACCTGATGGTGTAAAACCATATTCATTTACAGGTGCAAGAAATTGGGAGAATGCTTATTTTAAATTTAATGCAATTGACCCTAGTTTTATCGAAACCAAAGAAGGAGACCAATACCTGATTTACGGTTCTTGGCATTCTGGAATAGCAGCCGTAAAACTAGATCCGACTACAGGAAAACCATTTCAACTGAAAACCTTGGCCGATTATGGAACTCGAATCGCTACACGTAGCGCAACCAGTCGTTGGCAAGCATCAGAAGGACCTGAGATTATTTACAATCCTGATACCGATTATTATTATTTGTTCTTGGCTTATGATGGTTTGGATGTTCCTTACAACACCAGAGTTTGTCGCTCCAAAAATATTATGGGGCCTTACCTTGGGATAGATGGTGCGAATGTAACTAACGGCGCCGATTGTTGGCCTATGCTTACACATCCTTATAGTTTTAACAATCATACAGGTTGGGTTGGATTTGCACATTGTGCTGTTTTCCAAAATCCTGAAACCAAACAATGGTTCTATTCTTCACAAGCCCGCTTACCAAAAGATGTTCCGGGAATCAATGCTTCAAATGCTATAATGATGGGACATGTTCGCGAAATTCAATGGACTGAAGATGGATGGCCTGTAGTTGCTCCTGAGCGTTATGCTGGAGTGCCTGCTACTACCATTAGCGAAACTTCTTTCATTGGAACATGGGAACAAATCACGATGAATTACCAATATGCTGTGATTCAAAAATCGGCTACTGTTTATTTAACTGCAGATAAAAAAGTAAGCGGAGGCGTTTCTGGAACATGGTCTTATGACAGTGCTGCCAAAACATTAACCGTAAATGGCGTAAAATGCAAAGTAAGTGATGCTTGGGATTGGGAAAGCGCTACACGCAAAGTGACTCTTACTTATTCTGGGCTTACAGCAGCCGGCGTACCAGTGTGGGGCAAGAAAATAAATTAATCTATTACTGAACAAATGCCTTTTTTAGATTATTAAAAAAGGCATTTGTTTTAACCAACATATTCTTTTTACTGAAAAATGAAAAATGCAATCATAACCCTATCGCTTTTGGCAATTGTTTCGTCGTGGAAAACAATGGCACAAGACAATATTTCGGCTTCCTCCAATGGAGGAAAAATAACCAGCAACAACCCAATTATAAAAGACAAATACACTGGAGATCCAGCGGCTTTGGTTTACAAAGACAAAGTATATCTTTATGCTGGTCATGATGAAGCACCAAACGATTTTAATTTTTATAAAATGAACGAATGGCTGGTGTATTCTTCTTCGGATATGGTGAATTGGCAGGAACATCCCGTTCCGCTGAAAGTAACCGATTTTACATGGGCAAAATCAGATGCTTGGGCAGCTCAAGTTATTGAGCGCAACGGAAAATTTTACTGGTATGTTACTGTTGAACACGGAACCACCAAAGGAAAATCGATTGGAGTAGCCGTTTCTGACAGTCCGACTGGGCCATTCAAAGATGCTTTGGGAAAAGCGCTTATTACCAATGACATGACTACTCAAACTAATATTGATTGGGATGATATCGATCCATCGGTAATAATTGATGATGATGGACAAGCTTACCTATTCTGGGGAAATACCGTTTGTCACTACGCCAAATTAAAAGCCAACATGACTGAACTTGATGGCCCAATCCAAACCATTACTTTACCAAACTTCACCGAAGCACCTTGGATTCATAAACATAACAACTGGTATTACTTATCATATGCATATCAGTTTCCTGAAAAAATTGCTTACGCAATGAGCAAATCAATAAATGGCCCCTGGGAATACAAAGGAATTTTAAATGAACTCGCTGGCAATTCAAATACCAATCACCAAGCCATCATTGATTTTAAAGGAAAATCGTATTTCATTTACCACAATGGAAGCATTCAGCCAAATGGAGGCAGTTTTAGAAGATCAGTTTGTGTCGATCGTTTGTATTACAACAAAGACGGTTCTATGAAACGAGTTATTATGACAACGGAAGGGATAACTAAGTAGGCAGTTCTCAGATTGCAGTAAGCAATTCCAAAATTGAATTTGCTATTAACCATTTACAAACCAATCAAACTTATATTTTCTTAAATGACTTATATGTTTAAAAAAGCAACCAAAATGAAATTACGCAAACACATACAACTCCTTTACTCCCTCTTAATTCTATTAATTGGCACCTCAACATTTGCCCAAGACATTACCGTTCACGATCCGGTGATGATCAAGCAAAAAGACACCTACTATTTGTATTGCACTGGAAAAGGAATCAGCGTTTTCAGTTCTAAGGAATTAAAAAACTGGACTAAACAACCTCAAATATTCACAGAAAAACCTCTATGGGTGGATGCTGTGGTTCCTGGTTTTGATAACCACATTTGGGCACCGGACATCACTTTTCACAACAATATCTATTATTTATATTATTCGGTTTCCGCTTTCGCAAAAAATACTTCGGCGATTGGGGTAACAACCAACACTACTTTAGATCCAAAAGACCCCGCTTACAAATGGGTTGATCAAGGAATTGTCATTCAGTCCATACCTAACCGAGATCTTTGGAATGCCATCGACCCTAATTTGACTTTCGACGAAAACAAGACTCCTTGGCTCGCTTTTGGTTCTTTCTGGGAAGGATTGAAAATGGTCAAATTGAATCCAGATTTAAAATCAATCGCACAACCACAGGAATGGCATACGATTGCTAAACGAAAAAGAACATTCGAACTAGCCGATAGTGATCCCGGAGACGGCGCACTCGAAGCTCCTTTTATTTTCAAAAAGAACGGTTATTATTACCAATTTCTTTCTTGGGATTTATGTTGTCGAGGTGAAAAAAGCACTTATAAAGTAGTTGTTGGAAGATCCAAAACCATCACTGGACCTTATCTTGATAAAGAAGGAAAATCATTGACCGAAGGTGGAGGAACTTTACTTATTCAAGGTGACAAAAACTGGTTTGGAGCAGGACACAACAGTACTTATACTTTTGATGGAAAAGATTATATCATTTATCATGCTTATGATGCTAAGCAAAATGGAAGACCATTGCTTCAAATAAAACAATTGCAATGGGACGCTGATTTATGGCCAAAGCTATAAAATACAATTTATTTTAAAAATGTAATTTATACACTTATTTTATTTATCTTGCCGCTTGCTAATAAAAACCGTTTATGAAAATTTTTAATTTAAAAAACCACACACTGCTTCTTTTAGCTTCATTATCGCTCTCGAGCACTATGAATGCTCAAAACACTGTATCCAAAAACTCTGAATATGTCATAACGCCAGTTAACATTCAGAACGTAAAACTAACAGATGCTTTTTGGTTGCCGATTATCAAAAGAGTTCAAGAAAAAACCATCGAATACGCCATTCACAAATGTGAGGAAGAGGGACGTCTTGACAATTTCTTGATTGCAGGTGGAAAGATGAAAGGAGAAGTAAAAGGACAAATGCCTTTTGACGATACCGATGTATACAAAATAATCGAAGGCGCTTCAAATACTTTGATAAGCGAACCGAATCCTAAGCTGGAAAAATTATTAGATTCCCTTATTGGAATTATCAAAGTGGGACAGGAAAAAGATGGGTACATAACCACATGGAGAACTATCAATCCAGCAAAACCGCCAGCTCCTTGGGTACCAGTTATTGAAGGAAAACGTTGGGAATCCCTGCAAATCAGCCATGAGTTGTACAACCCTGGACATATGATAGAAGCCGCGGTAGTACATTATGAAGCAACCGGAAAAAGAAACTTTTTGGACATAGCCATCAAAACTGCCGATATGTTAGTGCGCACTTTTGGCGACAATCCTGATCAGATTCACGGCGTTCCAGGTCATCAAATTGTTGAAACCGGCTTGGTAAATCTTTATAGAATTACCAACAATAAATCCTATTTGAAATTAGCCAAATACTATCTGGATAATAGAGGAAATCCAAAAAACCATAAACTATACGGTGCTTATGCACAAGATGACATCCCGGTAATCCAACAAAAAGAAGCGGTGGGGCACGCCGTGAGAGCTGTGTACATGTATGCTGGAATGACTGATATTGCCGCGATATACAACGACAAGGACTATCTAAATGCAGTGAATGCTTTATGGTCCAATATGGTCAACAAAAAAATGTACATCACTGGCGGTATTGGTGCGATACATGACGGAGAAGCCTTTGGAGCAAATTATGAATTACCAAATTTAACCGCTTACAACGAAACTTGTGCAGCGATTGGCGATGTGTATTGGAACCACAGACTCCACAACATGACGGGAAACTCAGATTATTTTAATGTAATCGAACGTTCTTTATACAACGGATTAATCTCGGGAATTTCATTGGACGGAAAACAATTTTTCTATCCTAATGCTCTGGAATCTGATGGAGTTCACAAAAACAATAGAGGTTCATGCACCCGCCAATCTTGGTTTGACTGTTCCTGCTGTCCAACAAATTTGATCCGTTTTATTCCTTCCATTCCGGGGTTGATTTATTCTACAAGCAAAAACGAACTTTACGTGAATTTATACGCTTCTAATACAGCAAAAATCACATTAGACAAAACCGAACTGGAAATCTCGCAAAAAACGAATTACCCATGGGACGGTAAAGTTGCAATAACTGTTTCTCCTAAAAAAGAAAGTGAATTCACGGTAAAACTAAGAATCCCTGGCTGGGCCAGAAACCAAGTTCTGCCAGGAGATTTATACACTTACAAAAGTGCTGCTTCCGCAAAAACTACGCTTACGATAGATGGAAAACCTGCCGAATACAAAGATGATAATGGATACATTACCATTACAAGAAAATGGAAAAAAGGCGAAATCATAACACTTGATTTCCCAATGGAAGTAAAAGAAGTGGTTACAAGTGAAAAAGTGGAAGGCAACATTGGGAAAGTAGCTTTGGAATACGGCCCGATTGTATATGCTATCGAAGAAATAGACAATCCCGCCAATTTTGACAAAATTACTATTGATGCCAATGACACTTTCAAAGTTGTTAAAGAAAATAATCTTTTAGAAGGAGTAAATACCATTCAAACAGACAAACTGAAAGCAATTCCGTATTACTCTTGGTCGAACAGAGGGGTCGGAAAAATGAAAGTTTGGATTGATTTGAAAGACTGAACCTTTAAATTCGAAAATAGAATAAAATAATTAAAATCTGATTTTCACGCTAAAATTAAATTCATACAAACAAGTATAACATGCAAACAAACATATTAAAAAACCTAGCACTTTCAGCAGTAGTTTTGGTAAGTATTGCTTCTTGTACAGATAAAAAAGTACAAAAAGATATGTCTAAAGAAGAAGTAACTACTGTTACAAAAACAACCTCATCTAACAAACCTATTGTATTACAAAGGGCAGATCCGTTTATCTACAAGCATACAGATGGTTATTACTATTTTACAGGGTCGGTGCCAACCTATGACGCTATAGAGTTAAGACGTGCAAAATCTATTGATGAACTTCAAAATGCCGAAACTTTTAAGGTATGGGAAAAACATAAAAGCGGAACAATGAGCCGTCACGTTTGGGCTCCGGAAATTCATTATTTAGATGGAAAATGGTACGTGTATTTTGCAGCTAGCGAAGAAACAGATATTTGGAAACTAAGACCTTATGTTTTGGAGTGTACAGGTCAAGATCCTTTACATGACAAGTGGACTGAACTTGGGCAAATGCAAGCAGCTGATGCAGATCCAAAAAGCTTTACCGACTTTTCTCTAGACGGTACTGTATTTGAGCATAAAAATAAACGTTATTTCTGCTGGGCAGAAAAAACAGGCGGACAGTTCGCAGCTTCTAATTTGTATTTAGCCGAAATGGAATCACCCATAAAACTAAAAACAGTTCAATTCATGCTAACGACTCCAGATTATGATTGGGAACGAATAGGCTTTTGGGTGAATGAAGGTCCAGCAGTTATTAAAAACAAAGGAAAAATCTACATTACTTTTTCGGCAAGCGCTACAGGTGCTTGTTACGCTATGGGTATGATGGAAGCAGACGAAAATGCTGATTTACTAGACAGAAATTCTTGGAAAAAATCTAGATATCCAGTATTAAAAACCGATGAAGCAAAAAATATTTATGGGCCAGGGCATAACTCCTTCACAGTTGATGAAAACGGAGAACCTTTAGTAATATATCATGCAAGGGATTACGATAAAGCTGTTGGTGATCCAAAAGTAGTGCCAGCCACAGATAAAAGACCGTTGAAAGAAATTATTGCAGACCCTTTATATGATCCTAATCGTCATGCGAGAATGATGAAACTAAAATTTGATAAAAACGGTACACCGATATTCGAATTTAATTAAAAGGCCTAAAAAAATAAGCCCTAAAGAAAGCGAATATACCTTAAAAACTGAGAAAGCACAATTGAGCGTACCTGCCTATTCTGTTACTGTTTTAAAGTTAAAAATGAAATAATTTTAGTATAAAATAAATTAAGTGTTTTTTATACACTTATTAAATAATAATATATATATTTGTGCATCTTAAAAAAAGATTTGTGATGAAAAATTATGTAATAGGATTAGATTACGGCTCAGATTCTGTACGTGCAGTATTGATAGACACTGATAATGGACAGGAATTAGCATCAAGCGTTTGTGACTACAAGCGTTGGAAAAATAAAGAATATTGTAATGCCACAATAAATCAGTTTCGTCAACATCCCTTAGATCATATCGAAGGATTGGAAACCACCATAAAATATATTGTTGAAAACAATAAAATAGATCCTTCATTAATACGAAGCATTTGTATTGACACAACAGGATCTTCTCCAGTGCCAGTTGCCGAAGATGGAACTCCATTGGCTCTGACCAAAGGTTTTGAACATAATCCAAATGCCATGATGGTTTTATGGAAAGACCACACAGCTATAAATGAAGCGAATGAAATCAATGAATTGGCGGCCAACTGGGGCGGAGAAAATTTTACCAAATACGAAGGAGGAATCTATTCATCAGAATGGTTTTGGGCTAAAATTCTACACGTTGCGAGACAAGACGAAGCTGTAAAAAAAGCAGCTTATACTTGGATGGAACACTGCGATTTAATGACGTATTTGCTTATTGATAATAAAGATTTAAAATCGTTCAAAAGAAGCCGTTGCGCGGCAGGTCACAAAGCAATGTGGCACGAAGACTGGAACGGTTTGCCACCAGAGGAATTTTTAGAAAAACTAGATCCTTATTTGGCATCCCTTCGTGGAAGATTATACGATGAAACTTATACTTCAGATTTGATTGCAGGTAATCTAAACCAAGAATGGGCAACTAGATTGGGACTTTCAACCGATACCGTTATTGCAGTGGGTACTTTCGATGCACATTCGGGTGCGGTGGGAGCCAAAATAGACGAACACACTTTGGTTCGTGTTATGGGAACCTCAACTTGTGATATTATTGTTGACACCAAAGAATCTATTGGAACAAAAACAGTTCGCGGTATCTGTGGACAAGTGGATGGATCGGTAATTCCAGGTTATATCGGACTTGAAGCAGGACAATCTGCTTTTGGAGATTTATTGGCTTGGTACAAAGAATTGTTATTATGGCCAACAGAAAATTTATTGTCCACTTCTACCCTCTTGACCGCTGAACAAAAAGAACAATTGAAAGCTGAAATCAGCGACAATCTAATCAAAGAATTAACAGCCGAAGCAGAAAAAATACCTTTATCCGAAAGCGTTCCAATCGCATTAGACTGGATCAACGGAAGAAGAACTCCAGATGCAAATCAAGAACTTAAAAGCGCCATTGCAAATTTATCTTTGGGAACAAAAGCACCGCATGTATTCAAATCATTGGTAAATGCCATTTGTTTTGGTTCTAAAAAAATCGTGGATCGTTTTGAAGAAGAAGGCGTTCGTATCGACACCGTAATTGGTATTGGCGGTGTAGCCCGTAAATCTCCATTCATCATGCAGACTTTGGCCAATGTATTGAACAAACCAATCAAAGTTGCTTTATCTGATCAGGCACCTGCATTGGGAGCTGCTATTTATGCTGCCGTTGCCGCTGGAATTTATCCAAACGTAATTGAAGCTAGTCAAAAAATGGGAAGCCCTTTTGAAAGTGAATATGCTCCACAACTTGACAAAGTAGCTGCTTACAATAAATTGCTTTGTGCTTACGACCAATTAAGCGCGTATGCTGATCCATCTATTAAAAAAAGACACAATGAGTTCACAGTATAAAGATTTAAAACAAGAATGCTACGAAGCAAACATGCAGTTGAATGCATTGAATTTGGTAGTTTATACTTTTGGAAACGTTAGCGCAGTCGACAGAAAAAATGGCGTTTTTGCCATCAAACCTAGCGGTGTTCCTTACGAAGACTTAAAACCAGAAGACATCGTGATTGTCGATTTTGACAATAACATTATCGAAGGAAGTATGCGTCCGTCTTCGGATACCAAAACACATGCTTATTTATACAAAAACTGGCCAAACATTGGCGGTGTAGCACATACACATGCAACCTATTCTGTAGCTTGGGCACAATCACAACGTGATATTCCAATTTTTGGTACCACTCATGCCGACCATTTGACTTCAGATATTCCGTGCGCGACTCCAATGGCCGACTCGCTTATCGAAGGGAACTACGAACACAATACGGGAATTCAAATCTTGGACTGTTTCAAAGAGAAAAACCTTTCATACGAAGAGACAGAAATGATCCTGATAGGAAACCATGGTCCATTTGCTTGGGGAAAAAACGCAGCCAAAGCAGTTTACAATAGTAAAGTATTGGAAGTCGTTGCCGAAATGGCCTATCTGACTTTACAAATAAACCCTAATGCTCCTCGATTGAAAGATTCTTTAATCAAAAAGCATTACGAACGCAAGCACGGAAAAGATTCGTATTACGGACAATAACCGTTTATTCGGTGAATCGGTAAATCGTTTAATCGATTCGGCCGTTCTACGATTAAACAATTCAACAAATAAACGATTTAAACGATATAAAAAATGATAGATATCTCTCAAAAAGAAATTTGGTTTGTAGTAGGAAGCCAAGAATTATACGGTGAAGAAACATTAAGAAAAGTAGCCGAACATTCTCAAATAATTGCAAAAGGATTGGACGCATCCTCAAAATTACCAGTAAAATTGGTATACAAAGATGTAGTAAAATCACCTGCACAAATCTTGAATGTATGTTTGGAAGCAAATTCCAACAAAAACTGTATTGGTATCGTGGCTTGGATGCATACTTTTTCACCAGCCAAAATGTGGATTGGTGGTTTAAGCATTTTGAATAAACCATTATGTCATTTACATACACAATTCAACGCAGAAATTCCTTGGGCTAGTATTGACATGGACTTCATGAACTTGAACCAATCCGCTCACGGAGACAGAGAATTTGGTTTTATCATGTCCAGAATGCGCAAAAAACGTAAAGTGATTGTAGGTCACTGGGAAGACGAACGCGTTCAAACCAAAATAGGAAACTGGACAAGAGTTGCACTAGGTTGGAACGAACTTCAAAACCTAAAAGTAGCTCGTATTGGTGACAATATGCGTGAAGTTGCCGTTACTGAAGGAGATAAAGTAGAGGCTCAATTACGTTTCGGAATGTCTGTAAATGGATATGATTCATCTGATGTGACCAAACACATGGAAAAAGTAACCGACAAACAATTGAACGATTTATTGGCTGTTTACGAAGCTTCTTATAATTTAACTCCATCCCTTTTAGAAGGCGGAGCGCAAAGACAATCTTTGGCAGATGCTGCAAAAATAGAATTGGGATTGAGAGCTTTCTTGGAAGAAGGTGGTTTCGGAGCATTTACAGATACTTTTGAAAACTTAGGAGTTTGGAAACAACTTCCTGGAATTGCAACTCAACGCTTAATGGCAGATGGTTACGGTTTTGGTGGTGAAGGCGACTGGAAAACTGCTGCAATGGTTAGAGCATTGAAAGTAATGAATGTAGGACTTGAAGGAGGAACTTCGTTCATGGAAGATTACACTTACCACTTTACACCTCAAAAATCATACGTTTTGGGATCGCACATGTTAGAAATCTGTCCATCTATCGCTGACGGAAAACCAAATTGTGAAGTTCACCCATTAGGAATTGGAGGAAAAGAAGATCCAGCACGTTTGGTATTCAATTCACCAGCTGGAGATGCAATCAACGTATCACTTGTAGATATGGGAACTCGTTTTAGATTAATTGTAAACGAAGTGACTGCCGTAAAACCAATGGCCGATTTACCAAAACTTCCGGTTGCGCGAGTATTATGGGATTGCAAACCAAACCTTGATATTGCAGCAACAGCTTGGATTCTTGCAGGTGGAGCTCATCACACAGTGTATAGTCAAGCGGTAACTACTGAATTTATGGAAGATTTTGCAGATATTGCTGGTATCGAATTATTGGTAATCGATGCAAATACCACTATTCGTAATTTCAAAGATACGATCAATGCCAATGAAGCTTATTTCCATTTGTTTCAACACGGTCTATAATAATTTAGGTTAATACAATAGAGTCTTAAAGTCGGAAGAAATAGAATTAAATTTTTATACTTTTGGCTTTAAGGCTTTAGCCTTTTAAATAACTAAAAAACCAAAAAAATAAAATATATGAATCTAGTAAGACGTTGTATTTATGGAATTTCCATTTTAAGTTTAGCAAGTATGAATGTACAGTGTAAAGGAGAGAAAAAAGAAGGCGCAGCAGAAACTGCTCTAGAAACTAATGCTACAGATTCTGTATCAATAACAAAATCAGTATATGGCAAAACCGACAAAGGAGTGCAAATTGACCAATATACTTTGAAAAACCATAAAGGAATGGAAGTAAATATCATCACTTATGGTGGTATTATTTCTTCTCTAAAAGTACCCAACAAAGCGGGTAAATCAGAGGAAGTGGTGATTGGTTTCAATTCACTAGAACAATACCAGAAAGCCAATCCATATTTTGGTGCCCTTATCGGAAGATACGGAAACCGTATTGCTAAAGGAAAATTCACTTTGGACGGAAAAGAATATTCTTTGGCAATCAACAATGAACCAAATGCTTTACACGGAGGGCCAGAAGGTTTCCATAGAGTGGTTTGGACTGCTGAGGAAGCTAAAGGAGGAGATTCTGCATCTCTAAAATTAAAGTATGTAGCCAAAGACATGGAAGAAGGGTATCCTGGAAACTTAACGGTTTTTGTTACTTATACTTTGAACAAAGACAATGCTTTGGACGTGCAGTATGAAGCAACTACCGATAAGAAAACGGTTGTGAACTTAACACAACATTCATATTTCAATTTGTCATCTGATTTCTCTAAACCAATTTTGGATCACGAAATCACTATTGATGCAGACAAATTAGTCCCTGTAGATGCAACGCTTATCCCAACAGGTCAATTGACGGATGTAACCAATACTCCATTCGATTTCAGAAAACCGAAATTGGCAGGAAAAGAAATTGGAGCCAATGACGATCAATTGAAAAAAGGATTGGGTTACGACCACTGCTGGGTATTAAACAACCAAGACAAAGGAGATCGTTTAGTAGCTTCTGCTTACCATGCTGGAAGCGGAAGACTATTGGAAGTATATACTGACCAACCTGGAATCCAATTCTACTCCGGTAACTTCTTAGATGGAACTTTACCAATGAGAAACGGCGGAACATACGCCCACAGAACTGGTTTTTGCTTGGAAACACAACATTATCCAGATTCACCAAATCAAAAAGATTTCCCAACGACTGTCTTAAGTCCTGGAGAAAATTATAAAACAAAAACTACTTTCAAATTTTCTGTGAAGTAATTTAAAATACTAGTACCATATAATTTGGTTATTTGTTGGATATCTAGTTTATAAACTGACACTTGTTGGTTTAAAGTTCCTCGGGAGGTTATACTTCCGAGGTTTTTTTTTG
Source organism: Flavobacterium granuli (assembly GCF_031456055.1). GTDB lineage: Bacteria > Bacteroidota > Bacteroidia > Flavobacteriales > Flavobacteriaceae > Flavobacterium > Flavobacterium granuli_A. The sequence continues at coordinate 138,698 of NZ_JAVDTX010000004.1, read as the reverse complement.
TTTATAAAATGAAATTACAAAATTGATTTGCTATTGAAATTATGTACCTATCTGTTTCATTTTTGTTTAAACAGAATTACATCCACTAGGGGGAAATTTTGATACTGCTAAAACTCTTAATTGGAGTACTTAAAAATCGTTTTAGTCGACTACATAAATTGGAATTGATTTTAAAATCAATTCCAATTTATGTAGTTCTTTACGTATTTTTTTTATATGCTAGCATATAATTTAGCTGATTTTGATTAAATATTATTTATTTAACATTTTATTTTGTATAGTTGTAATATATTGTGATATAAAAAACACTTTTGTAAATTAATTCCAAATTTTATGTAAGAAAAAGATTTTAAAAACATGTAATTACTAATGAGTTTAAAAACAGAGCTTTATAGTTTTATATCTTTTTTTACAGTTTATAAATTAATAATTCCTTTTTCAAGAAAATATTGGTTTTTATAAATTAGACAAATAAGATAAATTTTATTTATTCTTGCTCATAGTACTGTTTGTAATTCAATCCCTAATAATCCAACAACTTAACCAAATTTACCACCTATGAAGAAACATTATTTAATTTTAAATTTTATTTTATTTTTTAGTATTACAGTAATAAATGCACAAAATACAATCAGTGGAAAAATTATTAACAGTACAACAAAAGAAAAAGTATCGGCAGTTTTAGTTAAAATTAAGAACGCAAAGGAAAGTACTTATTCTGATGAATATGGTAGATTTCAGTTGTCAGGTAAAGAATTCCCTTTGACAGTAGTAGTTTCAAGTTTAGGGTTTCAATCAAAAGAAGTCGAAGTAAAAGAGTCTTCCTCTTCATTAGTTATAGAAATGGATCCTGGAATGGCATTAGATGAGATTATAGTTACTTCTGCAAGCCGCGTAGCGCAAAGAAAATTAAGTTCACCGGTAACCATTGAGCAAGTAAGTTTGAAAGAAATTAAAAACTCACCACAACTGAATTATATTGATATGGTCCAGGGGCTAAAAGGAGTTGATGTAACAGTATCAAGTATTGGTTTCACCAGTATTACCACAAGAGGATTTAACACGAGTGGAAATACCAATTTTACTCAAATTGTGGATGGTATGGATAACCAGGCACCAGGACTAAATTTTCCTTTGGGAAGTGCATTAGGTCCAAATCAATTGGATGTTGATAATATCGAGGTCCTTTCGGGTGCATCATCTGCATTATATGGTTCCAGAGGTTTAAATGGTACAATGGTAACAACAAGTAAAAATCCGTTTAAATACCAAGGATTAAGTGTTCAGGTTACTCAAGGAATAAATCATGTTGGGAACAATGGCAATGACCCGGTATCTCCGTCGTTGTACAGTGATTATTCGTTTAGATGGGCAAAAAAAATTAATGAGAGACTGGCATTTAAAGTAAGTGCACAATATACCGATGCTAATGATTGGGTTGCTACCAACGCAGACGATAAAAATGGCATGGGGCCAATTGAAGTGAATCCAAATTATAATGGAATTAATTACTATGGCTCGAACACTTCCGTTAATATCAATCCGTTTTTAGAAGGAGCTAAGGCAGCCAATCCAGACCTTGCACCACTTATAGATCCGCTTTTGACTAAAGAAAACAATGTAGCCCGAACTGGCTATCCCGAATACAATTATTTGGATAATAATGCCAAACTTTTTAAAGCTAATGCCGAATTGCGTTATAAAATTTCACCAAATTTAGAAGCCATTGGTTCTGTTAATTTGGGACAAGGAACAGTAGTTTATACCAATGATACTCGTTATCAAATTAAAGACTTTAAGGTAGCTCAGTACAAAGCGGAATTGAAAAGTGACGATTGGTTTTTTCGTACCTATGCCACAACCGAAGATTCTGGAAATACTTTAATTGCCGGGCCTACAGCTCAATTAATAAATGAAGCCTGGAAACCAAGTTATGATCCAAATACAGGGGATGGATGGTACCCTCAATATACTATGGGATTACTAACTGCTTTGGCTGGTGGAGCTTCAGTAGACCAAGCTAATTTAGATGCGAGAAGCTTTGCCGATATTGGCAGACCTGCACTTGGCAGCACTGAATTTAACTCGTTAAAAGATCAAATTAGCTCAACTCCAACTTCACAAGGAGGTACACTTTTTACAGACAAAAGTAAATTGTACAATTCTGAATTTCAGTATAATTTTTCTAAATTAATCACCTTTGCGGATATAATTGCGGGTGCGAATTGGAGATTATATAATTTAAACAGTCAAAACACCTTGTTCCCGGATGAAGATAAACCTATCAATGTAAATGAGTATAGCGGTTATATTTCGGGAACCAAAAAAGTACTTGATGATAAATTAAATATTGGAATTTCATTCAGAGTAGATAAAAATTCATTGTTTGAAGATGCTAAAACGACCTCAAGAGCTTCGCTGGTTTATGAAGTAGCCCATGAAAACTTTTTGCGCTTTTCGTTTCAAAATGCCTATAGTTTCCCTTCCAATATACAAGCATTGCAGAGTACTTTAATCGGCATGAATCAATATGCTTCTGGAGGTTCTAAACTTTTATTGGTTGATACATATCATTTTGATCAATATAAACCTTATACTGCAGAAAGTGTTCAAGATTATCAAAATTCGGGAGATGCCTCTCAATTGAAAATATATAATTATAAGGACATTAGACCACAATCCGTTAATTCGTTTGAAGTTGGTTATGCTGCTTTGATCAATAAAATATTTTTAGTAGATGTTTTAGCGTATTATTCAAAATGGGAAAATTTTATTGGTTATGTGGATGTAGCGAACACCCCAGGATCAACAGATCCAACAGCATTCCAGGATCCATCAAAATATGTGAGTTACAATATTGCTGTAAATGGAGCAGAAACCGTAAGCAGTTTCGGTTATGCAGCCAGTGTATCTGTTGATTTTGGAAAAAACTTCATTGGAAAAGTGAATTACTACTCCGATCATTTAACCAATAATAATGATGATCAGGTTAAAAATTTTAATACGCCAAACTATCATATAAATGTGGATTTGACGAATACAGGATTTGGAAAAAAACAACTTTTTGCCTTTGGTACATCATTTAGATACAAACCAAGCTATGAATATGCAGTAACTGGTAATATGGCTACTGGTGAAGTTCCATCATCGGCTGTTATAGACGCCCAACTAAGTTATAAATTGGTAAAAGCAAATTCCGCAATCAGAATAGGAGGAACTAATATTACCAATCAATATTATTATACTGGAACAGCAAACCCAGGTATTGGCGCCGTTTATTATGTTTCTTTATCATATAATGTCCTTTAAATTAATTATAACTAAAATTGAAAAAATGAAAAAAAATGCCTCAATTCGGATGATTACTTTTTTAAGCGTAATCACTGTGTTATTTTCTTGCAAGTCAAATGAAGACAATTATAAAATTAATTTGAGTTTTAATCCCGGTGATGAAAGTAAAATTATAGATGCATGTTTATCGCTAAAAGACAGCACTAGTATTTTACTTAAAGCAGGTACTTATAAATTTGAGAATTTAAGTATGGCTTTGACAAAGCACATTTCATTTAAAGGAGAAGGTCATGATAAGACAATTTTGGATTTTTCCAGTCAAACTCAAGGAGGAGAAGGAATTCGTGTAACCAATGTAAATGATTTTGTATTTGAAAACATTAGTATTCGCGACTCTAAAGGGGATTTGATTAAAATTAACGGAAGTACCAATGTGGTGGTAAGAGATGTTCATGCCACTTGGAAAGTAGCTGATTCTACTAGTGGAGGCTATGCCATTTATCCAGTTTTATGCAAAAATGTATTAATAGAGAATTGTTACGCATCGGGATCATCTGATGCCGGAATCTATGTAGGTCAATCCGATAAAGTGATAGTAAGAAATTGTAAAGCAGTCAAAAATGTAGCAGGTTGCGAAATCGAAAACACTTCACATGCTGATGTGTATGATAATGAATTTTACGACAATACAGCAGGATTTTTGATTTTTGATTTACCGGGTCTTTCAAAACGAGGCGGATTTGTTAAAGCCTACAATAACAATATACATGATAATAATTTGCGTAATTTTGCAAAATCAGGAAGTTTTGGCACCTCATGGGGTGTAGGAAATGCGGCTCCGGGAAGCGGTGTGATCATTTTAGCGGCTTCCAATATTGAATTGTATAATAATAAAATAGTCAACAATAATACGTCAGCAATAACCATCGCTTCCGGATTTGCAGTTGATGAAAAAGCAGGTGAAAAAATTAATGATAAATACTTTCCAATCTCTCAAAATATTTCAATTCATGATAACGAATTGAAAATGGGTGGTGCTTTTCCAAAACCTGCATACGAACACCATATTGGTAAAATTTTGGTCGCTGTAGAGCAACAATTAAATGCTAAGGATCCTAAACGAACTAATAAACGCATTCCATTAATTACGTACGATGGTATAAGTACCAATATTCTGAAAAATGAAAACAAAGAAAATCCGGATAAAATTTGTATCAATGAAACGGAAGAAAATATTTTTGTATTTGCTGATTTTTTAAATATTACTAAACCTGAAATGTGGAATCCATCAACAAATGTTGCTGCTTACAATTGTAAATAATAAAAAATGAAAAAAGTTATCAAAAGAGTATCGGTTTTATTTTTGGTTATTGGTACTCTTTACTGTGTTCAAAGTTGTAAAAATAAAAATGAAAACTCAAATTCCGATTATCAATCCGTTGCTGACTTTGCTTTCAAAGAAAAACTGTCTGATTATGGTTTTTTTATTGGAAAATTAAAAGATTTAAAAAGTAACGAAGGAATTTTAAGTTATAAATTGAATTCAGCTTTGTTTACGGACTATGCCCTTAAAGATCGATTTATCGTTGTACCAAAAGGAACTAAAATGAAATATACTTCTTCCGGAGTACTTGACTTTCCTAATGGGACTATTTTGATTAAAAACTTTGCCTACACCAATACCGATCATCAAAAAATAATGATTGAAACTCGATTATTGGCCAAAAATCCAAAGGATAAGAAATGGTATGTGATGAATTACTTATGGAATAAAGAACAGACTGATGCTGTAAAACATATCTCTGGGGCTAATATTCCAATTACTTTATTAGATGAGGAAAATAATATAGTTTCAACAACGTATAAAGTTCCGAATACAAATGATTGCAAAAGATGTCACGTCAATCAAGCGGTTTTAACTCCAATTGGACCCAAAGCAATGAACTTGAATAACGTTGTTTCAGGCGAAAACCAATTGGGAAAATGGGCTGATTCTGGGTATTTACAAGGCTTACCTGAAATCACAAAAGTACCTGTTCTACCAAATTGGGAAGATGAAGACACATATGATTTAAATCAAAGAGCCAGGGCTTATTTGGATATCAACTGTGCGCACTGTCATACCAAAGGAGGAGACGCTTTTAATACAGGCCTTTTCTTAGAATATGGACAAAACGAAAAAAGTGTTGTTGGAATTATGAAAGAGCCTGTTTCTGCCGGAGGCGGCGCCAATGGACTTAATTTTGATATTGTTCCTGGAAATGCTTCCGAATCCATTTTGTATAACAGGATGGACAGTACCGTGCCTGGTACCGCCATGCCTGAACTTGGCAGAAGTGTGAAGCACAAAGAAGGAATAAAATTAATACATGATTGGATTCAAAGTATGAAATAGCAAGTGTCTTGCATGAATTTTATTGAAAAAGGCTGATTCAAAATAAATTTGAGTCAGCCTTTTTTGCGTATTGAAATTTTAGACACAGATTACACAATTTTTCGTAGAACAGCTCCTCGGGAGATTTTACTTCAGAGGTTTTTTTATTTGTAAATATTAAAACACATTACAATTTGTAATGATTTTGTTAATTTAATCAATTCTTTCTTATATTTGAGAGATAACTATTATAAAAATATTTACAAATGAAAAAATCAATCAAAGTATTACTTCTGTTATTAATATCTTCAATATTTGGAATGGCAAATGCTCAGGTTCAGATGAATTTTAAATTTGACACACCTTATGGTAAAAATACCGCAGTTGGAAAATTTGCTGAAATCAATGGAGCTAAAATCTACTATGAAGAATATGGAAAAGGAGAACCTTTGTTATTGATTCACGGAAATGGAGGAAGTATTGAATCAATGGGAAATCAAATCGATTATTTTAAAAGTAAATACAGAGTTATTGTTGCTGATAATAGAGGGCAAGGTAAATCGGAGTTGAAAACGGATTCTTTGACATACGTTCAGATTACAAAAGATACAGAGGAATTAGTTAATAAGTTAAAACTAGATTCAATAAGTATTATTGGATGGAGTGATGGTGGAATTGTTGGTTTGCAAATGGGTATTTCAGGTAAGTCAAAAATAAAGAAAATTGTGACGATGGGAGCAAATTTAAGACCTGATTCTACAGCTGTTAATTCGTGGGCTATAAAAGATGTTCAGAACATGAAGAAAATGGTTGCATCAAAAATTAAAGAGAAGGACACTAGTGAGAATTGGAATCTACTAAAACAACTTGCCGGACTTTTGGTAGATCAACCTAATATTGCTACTAAAGATTTGTCAAAAATCAAAGCAAAAGTGCTGATAATGGCAGGAGATAAAGACATTATTAAAAATGAACATTCAGTAGAAATTTTTGAAAACACACCTAAGGCTCAGTTATGTATTATGCCTGGAGAAACCCATTTTGCACCGGCTTCAAGTCCGGAAGTATTTAATGCATTAGCCAATAAGTTTTTATCAGAACCGTTTAAAAGACCAAATTCAGATTTGTCTAAAGGCGGTAAATAAAATTGAATCAAAAGAATTATATCATTTTAGCCATGAATTTCAAGTTCATTTAATTCGTGGCTAAAAAAACCAAAAAAATGACTTTCAAACACATATTCAAAGCGGAAGCAAAATGGACTTCAAATCAAGAAGATTCAACAAAGAGATTTTACAGCAAAAGTCACCAGATTTTAATTGAAGGAAAACCGATTTTAAATGTTTCGGCTGCTAAAGCTTTCAAAGGTGATCCGGAATTATACAATCCCGAGGATTTACTTTTAAGTAGTTTGGTTTCCTGCCACATGATGTCCTATTTATATGTCTGCTCTCAAAACGGAATAGAAGTTTTGGAGTATTCAGATAATGCCGAAGCAACACTTGAGGTTTCTCCTGATGGAAGCGGACGTTTTATTGAGGTAAAGTTAAATCCGAAAGTAACTATTGCCAATCCTGATAAAATTCAACTGGCTTTGGATTTACATCAAAAAGCAAATCAATTATGTTTTATTGCTAATTCTTGCAATTTTCCTGTTTTGCATAATGCAACTTGTGAAGTAAAATAAATAAGCCACATAAGTTTACTAACATGAACTTATATGGCTTATATGGTTATAAAAAATTACATCTTCACCACAAAACCACCATTGGGTTTCATTATAACTTTTAGTTTTGTTCTTTTTGATATTGGAAGTTGTTGGAATCCTTTCTCGTTTTCCAAAATAATATAACCAGAATCATTGGTTACAAATGACAAATCTATTTCTATTTCTTTGGCTTTATTTTCTCCATTAATTCCAACAATGTGCCAAACATTATCTTTTTTTCTGGCCATAACAATATACTTTCCTGGGTATCCATCTATAAATTTGGAATCATCCCAATTCGTTGGAATGTCTTTTAGATAATCCACCACATATTTTGGCATTTTTACCATTCCCACAGGAGTTTCGGCAATGTGTTGAATCCCAGACAAGAATAAAACAGGCAAAGCCAACTCAAATGCAGGTGTTGTTTTACGTTTGATATTCGGAATAGAATCCAATACCATAGGTGTGAAGTCCATTGGATCAAAAGCATTTCTGGCAAAAGGAAGCATAGCGCAATGGCTAGCTTGTAAATCGGCAATGTCTTGAAAAAAAGTGATATATTCTTGCCCTTTCACAGCCTCGGTAGTCAATAAATTAGGATAGGTACGTTGCAAACCTCTAGGCAAAGTAGCTCCGTGAAAATTGACCAATAATTGATGTGCTGCAGCGTCTTTCAACATGGCGTGATAATACGCAATCATCGATTGTCCATCACCTCCAAAAAAATCAACTTTGACTCCAGCAATTCCCATTTCTTGTAATCTTGAAAATTCTTTATCTCTATCGGCGTGGCTTAGCAATTTACTTTTCGGATGGTATTCTGTACTATTCCAAGATCCTGATGAATTATACCAAACCAATAGTTTTACGTTTTTTTCTTTGGCATGAGCCACCAACTCCTTCATTTTAGCATCGCCAATACGAGTATCCCAGTCTGCATCAATTAAACAATATGGCCAATTCATGCTGGAAGCATAATCGATAAATTGTAAAGTAGTTTCAAAATTAACTGAATCATCCTTCAGCAAAACCCAACTCCAAGAAGACAATCCACTTTTGATAAAAGAAGTATCCATAGGGATGGCTGGATCTGCCAAATCAGTTCCTAGTGTACTTTCAGTAATAGTTTTTAATGACCCAATTGTTATAATTCGCCAAGGCGTGTACCAAGGCAATTGCGATTCTGGGTTAAGAGCACCGTTTGGAAAAATCTCTTCTTTTTGCGGAAAGGTTACCTGCAATGCTTTTGAGGAATCATTATAAACCAATCGGCTGCCACAGTAGTTCTCTTGCAATCCAGTTTCGGCAATCAAAACCCAAGCATCATTAGCGTTAAACAATGCTGGATACACCCAACCTTCACCAATTACTGGTTTCGTATTTACCGGAACACCCATCGAGTAATGCTCTTCGTATGACGGATTAGTTTCTTTCCATCCCGTTTTAGCTTTAGACATTGGCTGTAACCATGCTTTTGCGGCAGCGTCAAAATTATAGGTAGTTTTCTCTTCCGTTATTTTTTTGATATCGCTTGAAGTTTTAGGAAAATGGTAACGCAAAGCAACTCCATCATGTGAAATCTGAAAAATGATTTCCATCACCTCACCTGTACTGTTTTGCAAACTCACTGTATATTGATTGGCAGCATAGTTGATCTTTTTTCTTTTCCCTTGCAACATATTATATGAAGACTGAACAGCTTTCGCTTCAGATACTTTTACAATCTTCATGTTATTATAAAAATTGCCATCTTCCCGAACAATTCCAAGCTCAGAAGTATTAATGACCAATTTATTTTTAAAGAAAACTTTGTAATAAGGTGTTTTCTTTGGAGTCAGATTAAATTCAACTTTTATTGTTTTATCGGAGTTGAAAAACGAATAATCGGCGGGGTTTTCAGCAAAGGAGAATACTGAAAAAGCCAATAAAATGATACTGCATATTTTTTTCATAATTATAAGTGTTTATTTTACACTTACAAGTTTACAACAAAAATTCTTCATAATAATGATTCAGACAAAAAAATACGGCTCTGATTGTAAAACACTTAAAATTTGCAAAAAAGTAGAATTTTTGAAGACAAAAAATCCATAAAACCAAAACCACCTTAATAAGAACCTTTATTACAAACTGAAAATCAAGAATGATTAAAAAACACAAAACATTGACAATCAATGCATTTTTACAATAAATGATCTTAAATTGTAAATTTTTTAAGCAAATTTGTAGACAAGACTTAAATGGCATTCTAATTTCAGTAAAACAAAATCCGTCTCTCAGTTTAAAATCATTTTTAAAACTAAAATAAATGAAAACAGTTAGCACACAGACAAAATTAATATTAGGACTTCAGCACGTTTTGGCGATGTTTGGAGCAACCGTATTAGTGCCCTTTCTAACAGGACTCAATCCGTCAATTGCTCTTCTTACAGCAGGAATTGGAACACTTTTGTTTCACCTATGTACCAAGCGAATCGTTCCTGTATTTTTGGGGTCTTCATTTGCATTTATAGGAGCATTAACATTGGTTCTAAAAGAAGACGGAATTGCTCATGTAAAAGGAGGAGTTATCGCGGCTGGATTTGTCTATATAATTATGGCCACGATGGTAAAGACGTTTGGCGTAGAAAAAATAAAATCCTATTTCCCTCCTGTGGTTGTAGGTCCAATAATAATGGTTATCGGATTGCGACTAAGCCCGGTTGCGTTATCGATGGCTGGTTATAAAAACAATACTTTTGACACAAACAGTCTTATAGTAGCTTCGGTTGTAATTATTTCCATGATCAGTATATCAATTTTAGAAAAATCTTTTTTTCGCTTAGTTCCGATTTTGATTTCCGTTTTTTTAGGATACATCACAGCTGTTATGTTAGGAATGGTTGATTTTTCAGGTTTCGAAAAATCAAGTTGGATTGGTTTCTCAGACGTAGCCATGAAAGATTTATTGACAATTCCAGTTTTTTCATTTACTTCCGTAATCGCCATTGCTCCTATTGCCTTGGTGGTTTTTATCGAGCATATTGGTGATATTTCAACAAATGGTGCAGTTGTTGGGAAAGATTTTTTTGAAAACCCAGGAATTCCAAGAACGTTATTAGGAGATGGAGTCGCAACAATAGTCGCTGGACTATTAGGTGGGCCTGCAAACACAACTTATGGAGAAAATACAGGAGTATTGGCGGTTACAAAAGTTTACGATCCCGCTATTCTGAGAATTGCAGCTGTTTATGCAATACTACTGGGGATTATTGGCAAATTCGGGATGGTTTTACAAAGTATCCCAACCCCTGTTATGGGAGGAATTTCTATAATATTATTTGGAATGATTGCTTCGGTTGGTGTCAGAACTGTTGTAAATGCTGATATTGATTTTTCACATTCCAGAAATCTGATTATTGCCTCATTGATTTTTGTACTGGGAATTGCTATAGACAACGTAATTGTTTCCGGTAGCGTTTCACTTTCAGGACTTACCATTGCCGCTATTATTGGGGTTGTTTTAAATAGAATCTTACCATCGGACAGATTAGATTCAGCTACCGAAACAGAAAAATAGAAAGATTTTAAAACCAAAAAAACCTCTTCTTTCGAAGAGGTTTTTGTACCCCCTACCATTGAATTGTCGAATCTTTTCATTGAAGATTTGAAGAAATTGTCCTATGCTTATATGTTGCTGACTAGGGATAAAACCCCGTAGAACACAACGGTCATTCTGACCAATTAAAAACAATCACCAAAACTATTTACAATTTATTGCAATCAATTATGATTGTGAATAAATATTTTATGTCCGAAGGAACTTTTCCAACTTTCCGACATATTTATTATAAAATAACATATCAAAAGGGAATTAAGCCGTTCCCCTAATAGATATGATGCGTTTAACAAGAAACAAAAATGCAACAAAATGAATACGTAACAGTAAAAGAAATTAGTACAAAATATGAAATGTGTACTCGAAATGTTAGAAGAATAATCAGTAGCCTAACAGACAATTGTAGCGAAGCTATGCTATACAAGAATAAAAATGGTGAATGGATGGTTCACCATTTATTGGTGCCGAAGTTCAAACCTCAACGAACTAGAAAGAACAAATACTATGCTCTCAGCATCGACCCGTGTACAGATTATAGTAAATCTGACATCGATGTGGTGATGAAATTTGCTTATGAACAAATGGGTGATGACGTACTAGAGATTAATTATGTGGTAGAGCAAAAGAAGAGCAACAACCGAAACCATTTACATTGCTATGTCAAATGCTCGAATAAAAAGAAACTAATCAATTGTTTCAAATTAGGTTTCAGTCAAATAAGTTATCGTGAGAGTGTCATCTTCGACTTAAATGGTTGGAAGGACTACATAAAAAAGGACGGTAGCCAGATAATAACATTAAAAAATTAAACTAAATATGATAGAAATTAAAGACTTTAAGTACAATCCAAAGCTTCGTAAGATGTTGGTTAATTACTGCATTAGAACTTATGAAGAAGATGCAATTTTAGATGATTGGCATTTGATTCAAGAGTATAATCTTTTGAAAAAGAATAACGAACTCCATTTCCTTTTTGAAGAGGAGTATTTGATAAATTACCTAAAGGATGGAAACGATAGCAACGGATGATAAAATCAGGTTAAAGCAAATGCAAATCTCTATTGAGAAAGAACCTCATCGAAAACAAGAGTTGCAAAAACAGTTACAGAAGTTACAACTGGAGAAGGAAATCGAGCAGATAAAGAAGAGAATAGAACAGTTGGGATGATGCACCCCTGCCCTGCTATCTAGTAACAAGTTGCTCGTTACCTCCCAGCAATTTTTGCTTTTTTGGTTGGAAATAGTATGGGTTCGATGAGGTGCTCGAATTTTTTTTTTCAGGTCTAATGTTCCTAAATATACCATGATTATCCTGTCTTTGCTCTATAGACCTATATGAAAAAACTGGTTTTAGGGCTTAGAAAAAGGTATTACAATCATGTGATGCGTTCACTGTTTTACAAAATTGGAATCCTCACAGATTATGTGAGGATTTCTTTTTTTACTATGCTACCATTTTTTTAATTTTTTGGACAGTACCACTGCTTTTTCCCGTTAGTTTCATGATATTGCGGACTGATTGACCTTGCTTTAGAAATTTTACAATATCTGCATGCTCGGCAATAAGTTGTTTCGGCTCTTTTTCTGAGCCAACTTTACGTCCTAGCTTTCCTCCATCACGAATAAACTTCTCACGGCCAGAGTTCAGGCGCTCTTTAATCATGGACAATTCTAAGCTTGCAAAGGTTGATGCAATGCTAAGCATCGTTTGAACCATGCCGTTAATTTCACCTGATGGTAGAAGAGTATGCAGTTTGAAGTTATCAATAATGATATTGATTCTGTTTTCATTGCATTTTTCCAAGAAAAGAGCGAATGATGAGATTTTACGAGAGATACGTGAAATTTCGATGGCAATAATATGTTGGATGCCATTTTTGATGGCATAATCCAAAATCTCTGCGTTAACTTCATCATTTTTAGTTCCAGACTTATAGTAAGTAAACTCTTTGACGATTTTATACTGATTTCCATAATTAGAAATTAGTTCCTGAGACTGACGTGTAACGTCCTGACGATTCTCATTTGTTGAACAGCGGGATATGATGATTGCTTTTTCCATATTCCAAAAGTCCAGGTATTTCGGCACATGACAAAACAAATCAAAGAATATTTTCGATACAGATAACCGTATCGTTTTGTGTTTACAATAGATATAAAATGATACAGTTGAGGTTTTGATACGATGTAGTACTGATGCGTTATAATTATGGACTAATGAATCTTTGTAAATAATTTCCATTAATGATTTATAAGGATTCTTTTTTTTATATTTGGTCAATTGCAAGACTTAACATGCTCTGACTGTAAATCTATGATTGGTTAGAATGGAAAAGTTTTGTTTTGGTTGTGTTAGGTGAAATTTTAATTAAACAATGAAAATGCAAGATTCTCCAAGTTTTTTATCCGACCCCAAAGTTGTAATTTCGATTTTGGCTTTAATAATCTCTCTAGTAAGTCTTGGTTGGACTTTATGTAATCAATATGAACAAAACAGAAGATGGGAAAAGATTAATAATGCTAATCCTGAATTAAAGGAAGTGAGATTGATTAATTGGAAAGAAATCACAGCTACTGAGGCAAGTACTGTGCCATGGGGTTACAAACCTGATATTTATGGCAAAGGGGAAGCTTCAGATAATTATGTTTTGCCATATCGCTTAATTGCAAATGATTCGTCTGGCAATAAGATAGAAGGTTTAAATACTGTTTTTACTCTTGGAGAAGTTGAAAAAGAATTGCATAGGATTCAGTATAAGGGTGATGTGACTGTGAGTAAATATTTTCGGCCGAATTTCATATTTGAGAATATGGGCAAAACTGAAGCTAAAGAATTGTCAATTATTATTGATGCAAAACTACCTGACACAGACTGGCGAAATGCATTTACTTCAAGTGCTTCATCTAATTTGGCAGGTGGACAGTCGACTACTGTTTATTTTGATTTTGGGTTGCCAATAAATTTAGAAGTACCTCCTCAGATTTCTTTTAGAATTTTGCTAAAATTTAAGGATGTCAATAATAATACTGTCGAAAAAAATATAAGTGTTAAGTGGACAACAAAGGACAATTTTTGGTCTTATGATGAAGTTCAGAAAGAATAAATACTCTTAATGATTATTAACAGTTTCTCTTAATATTTGAATTTTAGCAATAATGGTAATAGTTTTACAAACTCGACAGAAATCCTTTAGTTAAAACCATATAATTGTGGTTTTACTATTTTATTGACGTTTTGGCACAACTTTCAGTTGCATTATTCGGAATAAATTAGTACTTTTGTATATAATTCTTAAAAGGCCACAAACTGACTCTTAAATCAGCTCTTTTTAAAAATTTACTCAAAATCTCAGAGAGCAGTTCAAACTGTAGAAGTATAAAATAATTGCCACTTTGTTTTCCAAAAAGTGGTTTCAGCAAAACACAAAATTTTTCACCAGGCATATCATGTCTGTTTCGCTATTGGTCTTATTTCGTCCGAAATCAAGATTCTATGCGTAAAATTTATCTAAATCAGTTTATGAGGCTAGTTTGGACGTGTCATGCTATGACCATAATAAAGAGAATTCCACCGTCAAAGTAAAAAATTGGAAAATGACGACCGAGAAACAAAGTGTTAAGTTTAACTGAATGCAAAAAAATATTAAATAAAAAAGGAATACAATATAGTGATGCCGAAATAGAAATCTTAAGAAACACACTATACAAATTGGCAGAAGTATGCCACAACCAAATAAGCAATAAAAATATAGAAAAATAAAATGGAAAAAATAAACGTAATAACTTATAGTCGCGTAAGCACAGACGAGCAAGCACAAAAAGGATTTAGTCTTGACTACCAAGAACAAACATTGATGGGCCATTGCGAAAGAATGGGATACAATCTAGTTAAGTCATACAGAGAAGACCACTCAGCCAAAAACTTCAAAAGACCCGAATGGACAAACTTGAAAGCATACGCAAAAGCTAACAAGAAAGCAATTCACAAAGTATTATTTGTCAAATGGGATAGATTCTCACGAAATACGGAGCAAGCTTTAACAGTCTTACGAGAGTTCGATACGATGGGGATTGAATTGAATGCCACGGAGCAGTATTTAGACATGTCTAATTCAGACAACAAAATGGTGCTCTCAATTTATCTTACAGCTGGCGAGGTCGAAAGAGATAAAATTTCAAGCAGAACAATTAGTGGAACGTACCAAGCAAAAAAGGAAGGTTATTTCACAGGAAAAGCACCGTACGGTTATGATAATTTTCGAGACGAATTCAAAAAATCAACATTGAGGCCGAACCAATTTTCTTTTTTCGTGAAAAAAGCATTCGCTGAGGTAGCAATGAATATTGAATCAGTTGAAACGATTCGCAAGAAGCTTAAACAAGAAGGAATGAAACTTGAAAAAAGTGCATTTAGTGAGTTACTTAAAAACATCGTATATATAGGTAAGATTAAAGTTCCTGAGTTCAAAAAAGAATCCGCATTGGAGGTAAAAGGCAAACATGAAGCACTGATAGACATCGAAACATTCAACAAAGTACAAGCTGTCTTCAAAAGCAAAAGATGGCACGGAACAAAACCATCAGAGAAAAACTTAGACTTTCCCTTACGTGATTTTCTAATATGTGAGCTATGTGGGAACCAAATTACAGGCAGTTTCTCAAAGGGTAGAGACAAAAAATATCCATATTACCATTGTAGAAACAAGTGTAAAACCAGAGTTCCAGTCAATGATGCTCATGTCAGAATCGGAAGCATTCTCTTTAACTTACAAATAAATGAGAATATCAAAGATTTGTTCTCAGAAGTCTTAAAGGATTCTGAATCTCAAATAAACGGAGATAGAACCATCCAACTTCAAAACAAAATTGAACTCCAAAAGGTTTTAAAATCCAAAATTGAAGATGCAGAAGACTTACTTTTAAGCAAGGACATCAATAAAGAAAGATTCAACAGCATCATCGAACGCATCAACGGACAGCTTAATGAAGTTAATAATGAAATCGAAGCACTCAACAAGAGAACGGATTCAATCAAGACTTACGTTGATTCAGGATTAAAGCTACTCTCAAACTTAGATATTATGTTTGCTAATGGTGATTACGATGGAAAAAGAATAGTGGCGGGTTCAATATTTACGCAAAAGCTAATTTTCGGAAATGGAGATTGTCGAACCGCTAAAGTGAATGAGGTGGTTGAGGTTTTGACTAGGAATAGCAAGGGTTCGGAAGGGTATAAAAAAAGAAAGACCGTCAAAAATGACAGTCTTTCCGTTAATGTACCCGGAGCCGGAGTCGAACCGGCACGGTTTCCCACAGGTGTTTGAGACCAGCGCGTCTACCAATTCCGCCATCCGGGCTTAGCTAGACATGAAATAATAAACAATTATTTCAACGCAATAAAGAGATAATCAACATTAACAATTATCTTTTCCTTTAACACGGTGCAAATGTAAAAAATATTTTTAAACATTCTAATAAAAATACTTAAATTTTTCCTTTCAGAGTTGATTTTATTTTCTAAATTTGCACCTCGTTAAAAACGATACACACAACTAACTACAAAACAACAAATTAAATGTCACACCTAGAACCAGAAGCTAAAATTTTTGCTTGTTCAAAAAGTGAATATCTTGCAGAGAAAATTGCAAAGGAATACGGAATCCCAATGGGGAAAGTTACCATGTCTACTTATAGTGACGGTGAGTTTCAACCTTCTTACGAAGAATCAATTAGAGGGTTACGCGTTTTCATCGTTTGCTCAACGTTTCCATCTGCAGATAATTTAATGGAATTATTGTTGATGATTGACGCTGCAAAACGCGCATCAGCAAGACACATTACAGCTGTAATACCTTACTTCGGTTGGGCAAGACAAGACAGAAAAGACAAACCAAGAGTGCCGATAGGAGCTAAACTAGTAGCTAATTTACTAGATGCTGCGGGAGCAACAAGAATAATGACCATGGATTTGCATGCTGATCAAATACAAGGATTCTTTGAGAAACCAGTAGATCACCTTTTTGCATCCACAATCTTTTTACCATACGTAGAAAGTTTAGGTCTAGACAATTTAATGATTGCTTCACCAGACATGGGAGGATCGAAAAGAGCATACGCTTATTCTAAATTCTTAAATTCTGAAGTAGTTATCTGTTACAAGCAAAGAAAAGCAGCCAACGTTATCGAAACAATGGAGCTTATCGGAGAAGTAAAAGGCAAAAATGTAATCCTAGTTGATGACATGATTGACACAGGAGGAACTTTGGCAAAAGCTGCCGATTTGATGATCGAAAAAGGAGCCTTAAGCGTAAGAGCAATTTGTACACACGCCATTTTATCGGGTGGAGCTTACGAAAAAATAGAAAATTCTAAATTGTTGGAACTAATCGTAACCGATTCTATTCCGTTAAAAAAGCAATCCAACAAAATAAGAGTAGTGAGTTGTGCACCTCTTTTTGCTGAAGTAATGCACATGGTACACCACAACAATTCCATTAGCGGGAAGTTTTTAATGTAATTCATTACAGCAAAAACAAAAGCTATTATAATAAGAGTTTAATTAATAACTATAATAAATATTTACAATGAAATCGATTACAATTAAAGGATCAGAAAGAGAAAGCGTGGGCAAAGTAGCTACTAAAGCCTTACGTAATGCTGGATTGGTTCCTTGCGTATTATACGGAGGAAGTCAAGCAGTTCATTTTTCAGCGGAAGTTATAGCTTTCAAGAACTTGGTTTACACTCCAAACGCGCACACAGTTGTGATTGAACTTGGAAACGGTAAATCATTCAACGCTGTTTTACAAGATATTCAAGTTCACCCGGTATCTGACAAAATTTTACATATTGACTTCTTTCAAATCTTTGATGACAAAGAAATCACTATTGAAGTTCCAGTAAAAATCATTGGTAACTCAAAAGGAGTTATGGCAGGTGGAGATTTACGTTTAAACAACCGTAAATTAAAAGTTAAAGCTTTACCTAAAGATCTTCCAGATTTCGTTGAAGCTGATATCACTCCTCTTGACATGGGTAACAAATTATACGTTACTAAAGTGCCAACTCCAAACTTCAAGATCATGCACCCAGAAAACACAGTAATCTGTCAAGTGAAGATCTCTCGTGCTGCTATGAAAGCTGCGCAAGAAGCTGCAAAAGCTGCAAAAGCTCCAGCAAAAAAGAAAAAATAATACTTTTTCAATCTATATCAAAAGCATCAGTTTCACAACTGGTGCTTTTTTTTTGACTTGAAGCGAAAGATCAGGCATTTCAGGAAGCATGGATTCCCGCTGTCCTTCCAAATCTTTTATTTTTTAAAGAAAAAAAATAAAAGGATTTTCCCTCCCATCGGGGCTAAAGAGAAACATAGTACATTTTTGGAAATAAAAAATCAAAGCTCAATTCCAAAATTTAGAATTTTGAATTTAAACAATTTTATTCTTTACTCTTAGACTCTCTTCTCTTTGTTCTTTACTCTTTTCTCTCGTCTCTTTCCTCTTTATACTTTTTACACTATTTTTGCACCATGATAAAATGGATGCAAAACCTGTTTTCATCACCAAAAACAGAAGAGAACACAGACATTATGAAGAAATTTTTAATCGTTGGCCTTGGTAACATCGGCTCCGAATACGTAAACACCCGACACAACATTGGTTTCAAAGTAGTGGATTTCCTAGCCAAAAAAGAAGGAATATCATTCGAAACCGTGAAACTCGGTTCGCTGGCCGAATACAAATTCAAAGGAAGAACCTTTTTACTTCTAAAACCCAACACCTACATGAATTTAAGTGGGAAAGCCGTAAAATATTGGATGGACAAGGAAAATATTCCACTGGAAAATATTTTTGTCATTACCGATGATTTAAATCTTTCCTTTGGAACCATTCGCATCCGCAAAAAAGGAAGCGATGGAGGTCACAACGGACTTAAAAACATCAATCTCGTTCTGAACACCCAAGAATACACTCGATTCCGATTTGGTATCAGCGACGAATTCAAAAAAGGACAACAAGTCGATTATGTATTGGGAGATTGGGATGATAACGAAAAAGCCAAACTTACCGAAAGACTAGAAGTTGCTTCCGAAATCATTAAATCTTTTGGAACAGCAGGACTGGAAAACACCATGACCACCTTTAACGGAAAATAAAAAAAGGGAGACATTCAAATGTCTCCCTTTTTTTTTTATAAGTCCAGAAAACCTATTCCACTATAATCTTAGAAACACCTTTTCTATCACCATCTACGACAGTGATAATATAAGTTCCAGCCGACGCATTCTTCAATTGAATATTCTCATTGAAATCTCCAGTGTTTTCAAACTCCTTCTGATATATTTTTCTTCCTAGCATATCAGTTACAGAAACCCGAATATCTGTTGTATTGGAACTTGAGAAACGAATATTAAAATCTCCTTTATTTGGATTCGGGTACAACACAAAATCATTTATTTCAAAACTTGACGTTGCCAGAGTAGTATAAGTACTTGAACAAATTTTTATAGATGCCGAATTAATTACCCCTATATCACCAACCCCAGTATCTTTAAATCGCAAAGTCCAGGTTCCTTGAGGATTTTCACCATTAAATGCCGACAATACTCCTGCAGGAACAATAGTTTGACTCGCAGTCGAACCACAATTCAACGCACCACCCATGTCGTCATATGTCAAAATCAAAGTAGTATCATTGGCTCCACAAGACTTATCAAATAATTTCACAACAGTCCCTTTTGGGCTTACCACTTCCATTTGAACATCGGATATATAAGTGTGGGTAAAATTGACACTAAAATCGACATCGGTAATTTCCGAAGTGGATGCAGGCACCACAACGGCTATCTCTGCAAATGTTTGTGATTCTGGAATTGAAACTGGAAAAGTTCCAGCGAATGGATAAGAACTACAAGAAGTTGCAATACTATATCCTAGAGCAAAAGGCTTGCTATTTACTGCGTAAAAGACATTAGCTGTAGGCTCTATCAAAATTCTGCAATTTTTGGCTGCCGTCATGGGTGCTGCAATCACTTCAGAACCATCGTTTGGCGTATTGGCTACTAAAACTGTTGGAAAAGTCAACCCACCATCAGTAGACAACTTAATATTCACATTGGCTGATCCCGATAATAAATTAGAACTATTTACGCTCCAAGTTATCGTTTGTGATGAACCCAAAACCCAACTTAAATCAGAGGTGTTTTGTGAAGTTAACGCAAAAGGCCCTTTATTTCCATCAACAGTAACTACCATCCCATCCGAATTGGTTTGTCCAAAACCCAAACTTGCATTATCACGTGCTGTAAATACAAAACTCAAATTTCTAGCCACAGATGGAAGTGCTTCCCAAGTAGTGACCAATTGTCCAGACAGTACTTTATTAAGAGTTGGAAAATAACGATTGGTTACACTACTAGGCAAAAATGATCTAAAATTCGGGCCATTGGTTTTGGCTGCATAAGCAATACTATTTGCCTCACTTTCACTGTTGGTAGCTGAATCATTTTGTTCCCAACAATATGTCATTGTGTTCCCGTTAGGATCTGAAGCAGTACCATTCAAAACAAAAGGAGTACTTTTTGGAATAGTATAGTCAAACCCAGCATCGGCAGTTGGCGTTTGACTGCTCAATATCGTATCAATTGGGCATGATTTGGATGCCAAATTGCTCTGAATTTGAGAAATACTGGTATAAGCAAAATAATCATCCGATTGATTTTGAACGTCATAATTTGTAATTCCAGCATAACCCATTATTGTCGAACCACTCCCAGGTTCCACGCTCGTTCCAGTTCCTTCAACAGTTGAAGAAAAAGTATGCGTCGCCCCTATTTGATGCCCCATTTCGTGAGCTACAAAATCAATATCAAAAGATTCACCTTCTGGTCTACTATCCGACGGCGAAGTAAAGGCACTTCCTTTCCCCGAAGTATAAACCGGCGTTGAATCTGTATTTGTTAATGCATCGCAAACACAACCTATACAACCTGCATCACCACCTCCACCAGAAGCTCCAAATAAATGACCAATATCATAATTAGCTTCACCTATTACACTAGTAATTGTTTTTTGTACTTCTGAATTCCAGGCCCCCGGACAATCATTTCCAGTACAATCAGCAATTACTTCAATACCTACATCCGCATCTGAATACGGATCTGTAGCCGCATTGGTATACACAATCAAATCATTATTGCCTATAATTATCAATTTCACAGCTAAGTCCCTATTAAAAATTCCATTTACCCTTGCCATTGTAGCATTCATTCCATCCAATGCACTAACAACTGTACCACCAAAATATTGGGCATATTCCCCTGTACAAGAAAGCGCCAATCGCATGGTTTTAAAAACACCATTACTTGATTTCACTTGACTTGCTTTCTTCGTCAAATCCTTACTCAGTTCAACATCGGCAGTTTTACAAGTTAAAGGCAAAACACCTTTACTCCTGCTTTTTGAAGTAGAAACAGCATATACCGATTTATTTTTGGTCAATGGCTCTATAAATTCTGAACCGCTGTCTCCTCTTAAAATCATAGTTTGAACACCACTTGGAGAAACACTGAAACTAATAGAAGCCTTTGGATCAGTTATTCCTGTTCCAGAATAGGCACGGATTTCTGGATATTTCGCTTGCAATTCTGGAGCAAAATTGGAAGATTCCACAACATTAAATTGCTCAATTTTACCTCTACTATTTGGAATTGCAACAGCTATACTTTTTGCAGAAGAGACACCTGAATGAAGTGTTTCTAACGATTGTTTGAATTCAGTTTCGTTCAAGGAGTATAAAAGTTGATGTTCCAATCCCAAATCACCTTTCTCTTTTTGTAAAATCCTTTTCTGGGAAGAACTTACTATTGCCCAAGAGGATTTGGCTTGAGAAAACCCAACAAAACTTGCGGCTAAAAAACCTAAACAAAATAGAAATCTATTCATATGAAAACATTTATTGTTTTTTATTGGTCATATGTAATTCGCATATCTTCATTGGTGTTTGCGACCAATTTAGAATCATGCTCATTTCATATGCTGATAGTGTGTTTATTGAAATATCATATCTAATTTATATTTATCTCATCTGTCTCTATTTTTCTTTGCAAATCGATAACTCGTGTCTATAAAAAAAAGAAGCATTTCCAATTAAGATCAATATTGATTATAAAAATTAAAATTGACACACAAATTTAATTCATTTACAATGGAATACACAATGATTTGAAAAACGATTTAAAAAAGACAACAACTACATTCGTTTTCAATGGGTAATTTGAAGATTTATTAGCTTAACTGATATTACAATTAATAAAAATAGAAACTTCTTATTCTTCTTTTTAAAATAGATAGTATAAATTTGCAAAATATTTAAAAATAGGTACTTTGAAAATTTTTCATTCTATACACGATTTCCAAGTTGCATCTGGAGGAAATGCAAAAAAAACAATTCTTACTTTAGGAACCTTTGATGGCGTTCATTTTGGACATAAAAAAATACTGGAAAAAGTCACTCAAAACACAGAAAACGAAAAATACGAAAGCCTGGTACTTACTTTTTTTCCTCATCCTCGCATGGTCTTACAAGAGGATTCGGATTTAAAAATGCTCAATACCATAGACGAAAAAATCGAGCTATTGGACAAAATTGGGATTCAAAACTTAGTTATCCATCCCTTTGACGAAAGCTTCTCTAGATTGACTGCGGAGGAATTTGTAAAAAACATCCTTGTAGACCAATTTCACATTCATAAAATAATAATTGGTCATGACCATCGATTTGGGCGTAATCGAACTGCCAACATTGATGATTTAAAAACTTTTGGAGAACAATATGATTTTGAAGTAGAAGAAATTTCAGCTCAAGAAATCAAGGAAGTATCCGTAAGCTCAACAAAAATACGACAAGCCTTAATCGACGGTAATGTTGCTTTGGCCAATGAATACTTAGGCTACAATTATTCTTTAACCGGCATAATAGCCAAAGGAAAACAGCTGGGAAGAACTATTGGATTTCCTACTGCCAATTTAAAATTAGAAGAAAACTTCAAGCTCATTCCAAAAAACGGAGTTTACATTGTAAAAAGCATTATCAACTCAAAAACTGTTTTGGGAATGATGAATATCGGTTTCAATCCTACTGTTGATGGTAAGAATCAAACAATCGAAATTAATTATTTCGATTTTGATGAAGATTTATACGATCAAAAAATTACTGTTTCTGTATTGGAAAGAATCCGCTCCGAAGTGAAATTTGATTCGGTTACGCTATTAAAAGAGCAATTGGAAAAAGACAAAAATACAGCTTTGGCTTATTTTGAAAATCTATAAAAAACTTCCATTTATTATTAATAATAAACGTCTTGGTCTCAAGTTAGGGATTACTTCATTGTATATTTATTTTCATAGGACTTCAATGAATGTCATTTACAGCTAACTATCGAAGTAGTTCGAATAGCGCGATAGCACAAAGCGAATGATTTTAACAGTAATTAATTTCACATCCAATTTTGACAGAAACTCTTCTAATCAATTAATTACAACGATTTCGTTTATTTTTTGTAAATTTATGTCAATATATTGATTCCCAAATACATATTGAATTTCTAACTTTTAAAAAACTAAGCCATGAAAGTAAAAAAAGAAATTAAAAACGGGTTCTTCATTTTTATATCAATTGGAACCTATTTTCTTTTAATGGAATTTTTGGGTTTATCCAATCTTTTCTATTTGAGGTTGGTGAATGTGTTCTTCATTGTCTATGCCGTAAATGACACGTTAAAATCAAGGGTTGCACACGGCAAGAAAAAATTTGTACCCAATATCTTGGCTGCATTATCCACTTGTATTGTCGGTATTGTTTTATCTATTGCTGGGCTGTTGGTTTATAGCTATATGAGAGGTGGCGATGCTTATATCCATACTTTATCAGAGAGTTTTTTATTCGGCGGCCATCCTTCCATTAATATGTATTGCTTTTCTTTGTTTTTTGAAGGAATTGCCTCGTCAGTTATTGTAACTATGCTATTAATACTGTATTATAATGATAAATTTATCACCGATTAAACTACTCTTTTTAAACAATTTCTAACAAGTCTTTTTAATTCTAGCACATTGCTTCTTTAGAACAATTTGATTACTTTTGGGGCATCAAAATAAAGGATCAATGAGTATCACAAAACACAACTGGACGAAAGAAGAAATTATTGCTATTTATAATAAACCCATGATGGATTTGCTTTTTGAAGCAGCTACTATCCATCGCGAGCATCACGACCCAAACGTGGTACAAGTTTCTACTTTGGTTTCCATTAAAACTGGAGGATGTTCTGAAGATTGTGGCTATTGCCCACAAGCAGCTAGATACAACACTGGCGTTGAAGGAAATGATTTAATGTCCGTAAGCCAAGTCAAAGCTCAAGCTCTTAGAGCAAAGTCTGGAGGTTCTTCTCGTGTATGTATGGGAGCCGCTTGGAGAAATGTAAAAGACGGCCCTGAGTTTGACCAAGTTTTGGAAATGGTTCGTACCATAAACAAAATGGACATGGAAGTATGTTGTACTTTGGGTATGATTACCGAAAATCAAGCTCAACGATTGGCAGAAGCTGGTCTTTATGCTTACAATCACAACTTAGACACATCTGAAGATTACTATAAAGAAGTTATCTCGACTCGTGGATTCGAAGATCGTTTGCAAACTATAGAAAACGTTCGTAAAACCAGCGTTACAGTTTGTAGTGGTGGAATTATCGGAATGGGAGAAAGCGTAGAAGACAGAGCCGGAATGCTTGTGGCTCTTTCAACTTTGAACCCACAACCAGAATCAGTGCCAATCAATGCATTAGTAGCCGTAGAAGGCACTCCAATGGAAGATGAAAAACCTGTGGAAATCTGGGAAATGATTCGAATGGTTGCAACAACTAGAATTATAATGCCAAACACACAAGTCCGTTTATCGGCTGGAAGAATGAACATGAGTCGCGAAGGACAAGCGATGTGTTTCTTTGCTGGAGCGAACTCTATCTTTGCCGGAGACAAATTGTTAACTACACCAAATCCCGATGTAAATGAAGACATGAAAATGTTTGATTTATTAGGCCTCAAACCACAAAAACCATTTACTAAAGTTGTGCAACCTCAAACAGTTGAAGCTGCTGATTCACAATTTGAATCACTTGGAGAAAAACCAAAATGGACTAGACCAGGCCATACGATTGAGAAAAACTTAGAGGCATCAATAAAAGGAAAATAAATCTTTGTGTAAGATAGTAAAACCCCATTTTCATGCCGAAAATGGGGTTTTTTAGTTATTCGCATTTACATAAATATCTTTTATCCAATATATAATAATCCAAATATTGAAATAAAAAAACTGTCCGAATATTTCTATTCGAACAGCCTAAATAATATAATCAACAACCTCTTAAAAAACAATCTCCTTCGTAACCCATTTTCCGCTGGTTAATTGAACCATCACAATCAAGAATTGCTCGGTGGAGTTAAAATGAGGCATTATAAATTCCATACTGTTAATTTTATCCTTTTGATAAAGAAGGCTTCCCTTCAAATCGTAAATCATCACAGCATCAATAGTCTCATTAAATGAAATGACTTTTATTTGATGATTCTCAACAGAAACCACTGACTCTTTTTTTGTTTCCACAGAAGTTCGATTGTCAAAAGAAGTATCAGTAAAGGTACTTTTGTCGTAACTCAACTCAAAACGATCATTGAACGTTCCCTTGGCTGTGGTAAATGAATAAGGTCCATTCTTCAGATTATGGATCGTTTTAGTCAAATTATCCTCTAAAAAGACAGTTTGGTTCGTCAATTCACCATCTACATTATCAATGCTAATCTGAAAAGTTCCTGCTACAGTAGTTCTGTAACCTAAAGGCACTTTGTCCGTTTTATCAAAAGGCAGAGTACGACCTTGTATTGCCAGGTTATTTGTTTCATTGACACTATAAAAATCAGCATACGCATTCCCATCAAAACTAACCGCATCATACAAATTATCCATTTCATTGGTGGCTCCCGTGATATATCCAACCAATAATTGTTTGAAGATTCCATCGGAATTCGTCAAATTTAGCCAAACCCTGCTCTTATCAACTGACTCCGTCTTCTTGGTTTTGGACATTCTGAAAAACTGACTGTTAGATCCAGATGCCGTAGCAGCTGTCGTATTACGCATGGCATTGTTAAACTTAAAAACTCCAGCAGTTTTACTCGTCACAAAAAAGGATTGTCCTGCCGCTATAGTCTTGCCTGGAACTGTTCCTCCGCTTGTTGCCTTTACTCCTCCCGTCAAGAGATAAACTGCATAATCATTGGGACTATACACATAAAAAGAGCCGCTTTGCGTTATAGCAGTATTGTGAGTCCAAAAATACAGTCCTCCATCAATCATGTCCAAATTTTCATTTATAAACTTATCGGCATCGATAGCAGAAGGATAAGGATTACCTATCAAATTATCCTTTTGGATCCCTTGGGAATCAATGGTAATGTCTCCATTATTAGGAACACCAACAAACTTAACTGGTTGAGCATATGTCAAACCCGTCCAATACTCATTGTTAGGAACAAAGTGGATATTAGGTTTAGGAACACGAATAGCAAAACCTTTTCCTGCTGGATCCATTTCATTTAATCCATTCTCAATCACCCATTTCCCATTGGCGTAACTTTGATACTTATCCGATAAGGTATTCGGAGACAAAACATTCAAAACCTGATCTTTTACTGGAGAGCACCAATACGTAAAATCAAAATTCTTCATCGGAGCCGAAATACGATTATAGACGATTTTCCCAGTATTAGCTACGTTATTTATCTGAATCAAACTCGCATTATTCTCGAAGATCAAAGTACCTCCGTTATTAGTCACTGCATTGGTTACAGTAAATATTTTTCCAGATGGAATTGTAACTGCTGCCTCTGAATTAATTATACACGAACAAGCAACCAAATCAGTTGTGGCGGTATATGGTCCCGAAAAAACTGCAGTCTTGGTTACATCTGGATCTCCATTATCCCAAGCACTACCACTCCAAGTAGTGGTAAGCGAAGGTTTTATTGCAATAGGATCTGTAGCAGATGAAATACATCCCGATCCATCTTTGGCAGTTACAACATAATGCCCTACAACTAAACCATTAAAAATTCCTGTAGTATTAGAATAATCAGAACCATCAATACTGTAATTCAATCCTGTAGGTGCCGTTACTGTTATTGTACCTGTTGACACTGTGCAAGTGGGTTGTTCAGTAGCAGTTGCTGATGGCGGTGATGCTGGAGCGTTAACCGTTATGGTCACCACGTTTGAGTCAGCACTAGTCCCACAACCGCTTTGGGTTCTTGCTCTAATATAATAAGTAAAACCAGGAGTCAACCCATTTATATCTAAAGAGGTTACTGATGCCAATACTGGCATATTTTCATAAAGCCCTACAAAAGTCCCTATCCCGAATGATGAATCAGAAGACACGTCAAATCTGTAATTAGATATATTAGGGACTGATGTCCAATCTTCTGTAGCAATAGTTTGATTACAACCTAATGTGATATTGTTTAACACTGGGGCAATTGGCAATGGATTCACAGTTATCATTCCCGTTTTGGTGATATTACCGCAACCTCCTGTCAATGTTACCATATAGGCAAACGGACTTCCAATTGCCGTTGAAGGTGAACCCGAAATGGTTACAACATTTCCTGAAAAAGAACCCGTAACTCCCGATGGCAAACCACTGAATGTAGCACCGATAGCACCTGTGGTTACATAGGTAATATTTGTAATTGCCGTATTAATACATCCTACCTGGTTGTCCGTACCAGCCGCTGAACTCAAAGCAATTGTATTTGTTGGTGTTACCATTACTGTCGCCGATGCACTATTGACCGGAGCACAAGATCCGTTGGTTACAACAGCTCTATAATAGGTTGTTGCAGTTAAGTTGATTGCAGTTAATGCAGTAGTTGTATTTGAAATAGGAGTACTCGCTGTCGCAAAGTTGTCCAATGAAGACTCCCAACGTGTTACTGCTCCAGTGTGTCCACTTAAAGTCAATGTCGTGCTATTTGTTCCTGTACAAACTGAAGTACCGCCAGCAACACTTCCGCCTACTGAAGCTGCACTGACCGTTATAGTGGCTATTGTACTATTGACTGGCGTACAAGATCCGTTGGTTACAACAGCTCTATAATAGGTTGTTGCCGTTAAGTTGGCTGCTGTTAATGTAGTGGTTGTATTTGAAATAGGAGTACCCGCTGTCGCAAAGTTGTCCAATGATGACTCCCAACGTGTTATTGTTCCCGTGTGTCCACTTAAAGTCAATGTCGTGCTATTTGTTCCTGTACAAACCAAAGTACCACCAGCAACACTTCCGCCTACTGAAGCTGCCCTGACCGTTATTGTAACAGAAGCCGTATAAGCTGAATAAGTTGTTACACCACCATTTACCAAAACTGTTCTTCGTCGGTAACTTGTCGTTGCTACTAAAGCTGGTGGAGAATAAGTCGAACTTGTCTCTCCTCCGATTGTTACATAACTACCACTTGCATTTGTTTGCCATTCGTAAGTTATTGTTCCCGATCCAGTTCCATTTGTAGTAGATGTCAAAGTAGCTGGTATTGATCCACTACAAATTGTCTGTGCCGTTCCTATTGAACCTGCTGCCCCAACATAGCCTCCATTATTTACTAAATTAGGAAATTCATATTCACCACTATTACCATTACAAGCAGCGACAGTAGTATTTCCAATAATTATCTTATCAGCTCCATTACAGCCAGAAGTACCATTACCCCCTAGGGGTTTTAAAGTACCACTACCAGTAAACCTAATTGAAGACCCAGCAGCAAGCGTCAATGTATAATTACTAGTAGAAAAATCAATATTAGCATTGGTATTAACAATAAGCTGAATAGCCCCTAAACAACTAAGGTTTAAGTTTTCATTCATAACCAAACTTGATGCTGTACTACCATCTCCAATATTTAAAATACCATCGCAATTACTAAAAGTAACACATGGGTCAGGATTCAATGTAGTAGCATTCTTTGTTCCCGTGATAGTACATTGAGCACTAACATTTCCGTAGAGAGCAAAAAATAACAAAATAGATGTAAAAAACTTAGCTTTAAGTAAAATTCTATTCATAATATTTGGGGGTATTTTGCGGTATTTTTAACAAAAAAAAAACAACTGATAAAACTTTGTGACAGTAAACTTTCAACAAATATCATTTACCTCATTTACAGTATATTTTGCTTTATTAAAGCAAAAGCAGGTATTTTTATGTGCCAAAAATAACCATTAAAAATTTGTTATAAAATTAAAATTGCCCCTAAAAACACTAATTTTTAATTAATTAACGAATTTTTATCTTTCCTGTAAGTTTTAACTTTAAAACTAAAAATCCCCATTCTAGATAGTAAGAATTAGAATATAAAAAATATTATACTGAATTAATTTTTAAAAATAATTTCCTGGGTAACCCATTTACCATTTACCAATTGAGTCACAACAATTAAAAATTGATCACTCGATGTTAAATTCTGAATAATAAATTCATTTCTGTTTACACTATCATTCTCATAAAGTAGTCTTCCTCTTAAGTCATAAACCAACAACGCGGAAATTGTTTCTTCGAAAGAGTTTATATTTATTTGATGATCTTTTACCGATATAACAGCTGATATACCTTTTTTATCAAAAGATTGATTATCCAACTTTGAATTCAATCTAATTGTTGGAGGATTTAACACAACAGAAGTCACAACTCCTTCTGAAGAGTCAATATAAACCAACGTAAAACGATCATTAAACGTTCCCTTGGCTGTGGTAAATGAATAAGGTCCATTCTTTAGATTATGGATCGTTTTAGTCAAATTATCCTCTAAAAAGACAGTTTGGTTTGTCAATTCACCATCTACATTATCAATGCTAATCTGAAAAGTTCCTGCTACAGTAGTTCTGTAACCCAAAGGCACTTTGTCCGTTTTATCAAAAGGCAGGGTACGACCTTGTATTGCCAGATTATTTGTTTTATTGATACTATAAAAATCAGCATACGCATTCCCATCAAAACTAACAGCATCATACAAATTATCCATTTCATTGGTGGCTCCCGTGATATATCCAACCAATAATTGTTTGAAGATTCCATCGGAATTCGTCAAATTTAGCCAAACCCTGCTCTTATCAACTGACTCCGTCTTCTTGGTTTTGGACATTCTGAAAAACTGACTGTTGGATCCTGGCGCCAAAACAGCTGTCGTATTACGCATGGCATTGTTAAACTTAAAAACTCCAGCAGTTTTACTCGTCACAAAAAAGGATTGTCCTGCCGCTATAGTCTTGCCTGGAACTGTTCCTCCGCTTGTTGCCTTTACTCCTCCCGTCAAGAGATAAACTGCATAATCATTGGGACTATACACATAAAAAGAGCCGCTTTGCGTTATAGCAGTATTGTGGGTCCAAAAATACAGTCCTCCATCAATCATGTCCAAATTTTCATTTATAAACTTATCGGCATCAATAGCAGACGGATAAGGATTACCTATCAAATTATCCTTTTGAACCCCTTGGGAATCAATGGTGATGTCTCCATTATTAGGAACACCAACAAACTTAACCGGTTGAGCATATGTCAAACCCGTCCAATACTCATTGTTAGGAATAAAGTGAATATTAGGTTTAGGAACACGAATAGCAAAACCTTTTCCTGCCGGATCCATTTTATTCAATCCATTCTCAATCACCCATTTCCCATTGGCGTAACTTTGATACTTATCCGATAAGGTATTCGGAGACAAAACATTCAAAACCTGATCTTTTACTGGAGAGCACCAATATGTAAAATCAAAATTCTTCATCGGAGCCGAAATACGATTATAGACGATTTTCCCAGTATTAGCTACGTTATTTATCTGAATCAAACTTGCATTGTTCTCGAATGTTAAAGAACCCGTTAAAGCAACATCCAACCCTCTTTCTAGTGTCAAAACCACACCTGAATCAACATGTACAGCAACCCCAGCATCTATTTGACAAGAACAGGCTTCCAAATCAGAATTCAAATTATAATCGCTCGAAAATCTTATTTTCTTTGAGGCATCAGGAATGCCATTCGACCAGATTCCATCATAAATAGTCTCTGTGGGTGCAACATTTATAGTATTTGAATAATCGCTCTCACCACAACTATTGGCTGATTTGAGCCTAACATAATATGTTCCTCCTGCCGTCAAACCAGAAATAGATTCCGATAGAACATTACCTAATTCTCTATTTTCAAAACCTGGAATTCTATTATTAAAACTCAGATCGGTTGCAACATCTAGAAAATAATTTGATGCATACATAGAACTTGGCCAATCGAGCATTAAAACAGTGGATGCACAACCAAGCTTTGTTTCAGGCAATACTGGTTTTTCAGCCGTTAAACAAGAAACATTGCCTTTAAAAACAAAATCATTAACACTAAATGTTCCAGTACCTGCACTCGCCGCCCACCCGTAGATTCTAAACGTTATGGGCAAAACCACATTTTGAAAAGCAGGAGCTGACAATGAAACCAAAGAACCTCTCGCTGAAACTGTACCAATATCTGATGAAAAGCCATCTACACTGGAACGAAAAGCAAAAAGAGTAGGTCCCTTAGCCGAAGTTTGTCCCTTAAATCCAAAACTTACAAAATCAATTTTTTGGCCTGCATTAGGGATCAAAGTAAACTCAAAATAAGTATCTGGATCTGAGCCTTCCACCTTCCAGCTTTTGGCGTCATACCTATTATTTGCATTTACACCAAACATAGTTAGGGCTCTACCAATTCCGCTAACTGTAATATTTGGATTTACGATTTGCCCTAGAGTATAAGGATTTGAATTATTGGGATTGGCTCCAACAATGGCATTGCTAAATATTGATTGAGCAAAATTTAAAACTGGAAAACAAAAAAAGAAAGAAAAAAAGATTAGATATTTTTTCATAAAAAATTAAATAATATTTTAAAAATAAAACACTAAAATAAGATTTTTATTGTAAAATATAAATTTTTATAAAATTATTTTCCTACAAATAAATAATAATTATAAATGCAAAATTTTCCTATTACTAGCTCCATTACTTTTAAAAAAATTAGGTGATATCTAAAAACTATTCTCTTTCCTAAAACACAACATATTAAATAAATTTAATATGTTCTCACTTTAATTATTTTAAGAAAAAAATCCCATTCTGAAAAATCAGAATGGGATTATGTAAAAATTAATATGTTTCTTCTTTAAAAGATAATCTCTTTCGTAACCCATTTTCCACTGTATAATTGAGTCATCACAATTAAAAACTGCTCTTTTGAATTTAAATTCGATATTGTGATTACATCACTATTAACGTTATTCATTTGATAAAGCAGGCTTCCTTTCAAATCATAAATAATTACAACTTTTATGATTTCATCAAAAGAGTTAATTTTAATATGCTGATTATTTGTCGAAACAATAACTGATTTATTCTTTTTAAGAAGAGATGGGTTTCCCAATGATGGATCCAAACTACTTACAGGAGGATTAACAACCACTGGTGCCTCGGCAATAACCTCAGGCTCTGTCGCTACAGGCAAATCAACTACCACAGGTGGCACAACGACTACTGGAGAATCTACAGCAACTGGTGGAGCAACCACTACAGGTAAATCGACTACCACAGGCGGTACAACTTCTACTGGCGGCTGTACAACTACTGGTAATTCGGTAATAACTGGGGAATCTATCGCAACCGGTGGAGCAACCACTACAGGTAAATCGACTACCGCAGGCGGTACAACTTCTACTGGTGGTTGTACAACTACAGGAAATTCAGTAATAACTGATGGATCTACAGCAACTGGCGGAGCAACCACTATAGGTAAATCGACTACCACAGGCGGTATAGCTACTACTGGCAATTCGGTAATAACTGGGGGATCTATCACAACCGGTGGATCAATCACTATAGGCAAATCAACTACCACAGGCGGTACAACTTCAACTGGTGGATCTACAGCAACTGGTGGAGCAACTACTACAGGTAAATCAACTACCACAGGCGGTATAGCTTCAACTGGCAATTCAGTAATAACTGGTGGATCTACAGCAACTGGTGGAGCAACCACTACAGGTAAATCAACTACCACAGGCGGTACAACTTCAACTGGTGGCTGTACAACTACTGGCAATTCGGTAATAACTGATGGATCTTCAGCAACTGGTGGAGCAACCACTACAGGTAAATCCACTACCACAGGCGGTATAGCTTCAACTGGCAATTCAGTAATAACTGGGGGATCTACAGCAACTGGTGGAGCAACCACCAGAGGTAAATCAGCCACTACAGGCGGTATAGCTTCAACTGGTGGTTGCATAACAACTGGCAATTCAGTAATAACTGGTGGATCTACAGCAACTGGTGGAGCAACCACTACAGGTAAATCAACTACCACAGGTGGTACAACTTCTACTGGTGGCTGTACAACTACTGGTAATTCGGTAATAACTGGGGTATCTATGGCAACTGGCGGATCAATCACTACAGGTAAATCAACTACCACAGGTGGTACAACTTCTACTGGTGGCTGTACAACTACTGGCAATTCAGTAATAACTGGGGGATCAATCGCAACTGGTGGATCAACCACTACAGGTAAATCAACTACCACAGGTGGCACAACTTCTACTGGCGGCTGTACAACTGCTGTTTTATCAACATAGACCAAAACAAAACGATCATTAAACTTCCCTTTGGCCGTGGTAAATGAATAAGGTCCATCCTTAAGGTTATGAACAGTTTGCGTCACATTATCCTCTAAAAAAACAGCTTGGTTCGTCAATTCACCATCAACATTATCAATACTAATCCTAAAAGTGCCTGCTATCGTAGTTCTGTAACCCAAAGGTACTTTATCGGTTTTATCAAAAGGTAGAGTACGACCCTGTATTGCCAGATTATTTGTTTTATTGATACTATAAAAATCAGCATACGTATTCCCATCAAAGCTAACGCCATCGTACAAATTATCCATTTCATTGGTGGCTCCCGTGATATATCCAACCAATAATTGTTTGAAGATTCCATCGGAATTCGTCAAATTTAGCCAAACCCTGCTCTTATCAACTGACTCCGTCTTCTTGGTTTTCGACATTCTGAAAAACTGACTATTAGATCCAGATGCCGTAGCAGCTGCCGTATTACGCATGGCATTGTTAAACTTAAAAACTCCTGCAGTTTTACTTGTCACAAAAAAGGATTGTCCTGCAGCTATAGTCTTACCAGGAACTGCTCCACCGCTTGATGCCTTTATCCCTCCGGTCAAGAGATAAACTGCATAATCATTGGAACTATAGACATAAAAAGAGCCGCTTTGCGTTATAGCAGTATTGTGGGTCCAAAAATACAGCCCTCCATCAATCATTGCTAAATTGTCATTTATAAACTTATCGGCATCGATAGCAGACGGATAAGGATTACCTATCAAATTATCCTTTTGAATTCCCTTCGAAGCAATGGTAATGTCTCCATTATTAGGAACACCAACAAACTTAACTGGCTGAGCATAAGTCAAACCTGTCCAATACTCGTTGTTAGGAATAAAGTGGATATTAGGTTTAGGAACCCGGATAGCAAAACCTTTTGCCGGATCCATTTTATTCAATCCATTCTCAGTTACCCATTTCCCATCGCCGTAACTTTGATACTTATCCGATAAAGTGTTAGGAGACAAAACATTCAAAACCTGACCTTCTACTGGAGAACACCAATACGTAAAATCAAAATTCTTCATCGGAGCCGATATACGATTATAAACAATTTCTCCCCTATTAACTACGTTATTTATCTGAATCAAACTCGCATTGGTTTCGAAAATGAACTCCTCTCCGTTATTAATCACTGCATTGGTTATTGTAAATGTTTTTCCAGACAGTACTTTAACTGTTACATCTGAATTAATTATACATGAGCAGGCAACCAAATCAGTTGTGGCGGTATATGGTGCCGAAAAAACTGCAGTCATGGTTGCATTAGGATCCCCATTAGACCAAGCAGAGCCATTCCAAGTAGTAACCAATCCTCCTATAATGACATTTGGAGATGAAACAGATTGACAACCACTAGCACTAGAAACCTTAAATGTATAAGTACCAGGAAGCAGATCAATTATTGTAGTAGATGTTCCTGTTCCTGTAGTTGTTTCTCCCCCTGGAGTTCTTTCCAATGTCCAAGTACCCGTTGATGGTAAATTATTTAAAACAACACTTCCTGTATTGGTGCAACTTAAATTTGTTACAGTACCAACAGCAGGAGCATTTGCCCCATTTAAAAGAGTAACTGTAGATATATCATCAAGATTAGTCTGTCCAGACAAATCATCAACAGTGTTCAACGAAGGGTCTATTCCTGTAACTTTAGCTGAATTCTCGACTTTACCATTAGCAATATCTGCAGCTGTAATAGTATAAGAACCTGTTACTGTTGCTTTTGCCCCAGCAGCCAAAGTGCCAATGGTACCACTACCCGACCACACAAATCCTGGCATCGAGTCAGTCACATTTATGTCAGTTACTGGTACCTTTCCTGTATTTTCAACATCAAACGTATAATTAATGACTTCTCCAACATTAGCACATCCTGAGAAAGAGGCTTTTTTAACCAAACTTAATTCTGCAATTTTTAATGATTCCGTATTAAAAGCAATAAAGGCACAATCAGAACCACCAGAAAAAGTGACTACAAAACGATCTACTTGAGCTGCATTGGCATCACTTATTCCAAAGGAAGCCAAATCCAAAGCAAGAAGTCGAATTTCCCTAGAATCATTTGCACTGTAAACCGAAGCTGGCAGTCCAGTTTTGGCATTAAACAAATCCAATCGATAGGTTCCAACTACAGGAATAGAAGTAAATGCTACATTTACAGCAGTACCAACAGTAACTCCATTTGCATCCACAAATTTGAATGTATCAACTATTGAACTAGGTGAAGCAACCTGACTAACCACTATGTCGGGCGTCCCATCACCAAAAACACCTAATTGCAAATTATTTGTTCCTATCTTAAATTCGGCAGAAGTACCTGCTTGTATGTTTGCTATCCCTGTACCTAATGCCAACCCGTTAATACCATCCGTAAGTCTGGACGCAAGTTCCGCTGGGGTAGATATACTCCCTGATATTGGAGGAATTAATTTCCTATCAGCTAAATCTTTATCAATATTGGAACCCTGCAAAAAATAGGTACTCCCATCATATCCTAAAGATTGAATTTTTAAAGCCCTGAAATTAGTGTTTACATACTTTTTATTTGGTAACGAAACGGGGGGGAGTTTACTATCTAATACACCATTATTTACTCCAGTTGAATATGTCTTTCCATTCCAATCAAAAGCCAACAAATTGTTTTCAGTATTTGGTTGATTACCGATGCCAGTAGCCCTATCAGAAGTCCAATATCCATTCCAATCGGTATAAATCCTGTTAACTGCCGTTTGGCCTAACATATTGGAAGTATTCAGTAAAAAAACTACAACAAGAGTTTTAAAAAATAAAGTTTCAGTAAATAAAAGTAATTCTTTAATCATAGTATTATTTGGGGCGTTTTATGATTCTATAAAAATCTATAAAAAAAGCAATAAACCTATAAGCATTTTATAAATAATATTCCTATTTTTTAAAATATGTTTAATCTAACAAACGAAAAAACACGTATTTTTACGTGCCAAAAGTAAACAAAAAAATTTGCGATGAAACAAAATAGGCATTAAATACAATAATCTAGGTTGAATTACCTAAAATTATCAATTTTATAAGTATAAACTTTATTTTGTTGCCTACCAATCATTTATACTCTATTCCGAAAGAGGTCTCAAATTTTTATCACCTTTTTAAAATGACTTATTACAAAAAAAATGCAATAATCAGAAGAATACACTACACCATTGGCAATTAGATAAGAAAAAGACATTATGATTCAAATGCATTCTTCATTTAAAATCACAAAAAAACTGTCCGAATATTTCTATCCGAACAGCCAAAATAAATATTATTCGCTACTTAATTCTTAAAAAATTATTGCCTTCGCAATCCATTTTCCGTTGGATAATTGTGTCATCACAATCAAAAACTTTTCACTGGAATTAAAATTTAATATAACAAATTCATTACTGTTAACATGATTTTTTCTATAAAGCTCACGCCCTTTTAAATCGTATATGATCACTACATCCATAATTTTATCAAAAGAGTTAATTTTAATCTGATGATTATTTATAGACACAATGACTGATTTATCCTTTTTATCAAAAGATGAATTTCCCCATTTTGGGTCTAATGCAACAACCGGAGGAGTCAGCATAGGCGGATTGATTATAACTGGTAGATTAGCTACTGCAGGTGGTTCAACCGTTACTAGTGGATCAACTACTGCAGGTGGTTCTACTGCAACAGAAGGTTCAACCATTACTGGTGGATCAACTACTACAGGAGGTTCAACCATTACTGGTGGATCAACTACCGCAGGTGGTTCTACTGCAACAGCTGTTTTGTCAACATAAACCAACGCAAAACGATCATTGAAAGTTCCTTTGACCGTGGTAAATGAATAAGGTCCATTCTTCAGATTATGGATCGTTTTAGTCAAATTATCCTCTAAAAAGACAGTTTGGTTCGTCAATTCACCATCTACATTATCAATGCTAATCTGAAAAGTTCCTGCTACAGTAGTTCTGTAACCTAAAGGCACTTTGTCCGTTTTATCAAAAGGCAGAGTACGACCTTGTATTGCCAGGTTATTTGTTTCATTGACACTATAAAAATCAGCATACGCATTCCCATCAAAACTAACCGCATCATACAAATTATCCATTTCATTGGTGGCTCCCGTGATATATCCAACCAATAATTGTTTGAAGATTCCATCGGAATTCGTCAAATTTAGCCAAACCCTGCTCTTATCAACTGACTCCGTCTTCTTGGTTTTGGACATTCTGAAAAACTGACTGTTGGATCCTGGCGCCAAAACAGCTGTCGTATTACGCATGGCATTGTTAAACTTAAAAACTCCAGTAGTTTTACTCGTCACAAAAAAGGATTGTCCTGCCGCTATAGTCTTGCCTGGAACTGTTCCTCCGCTTGTTGCCTTTACTCCTCCCGTCAAGAGATAAACTGCATAATCATTGGGACTATACACATAAAAAGAGCCGCTTTGCGTTATAGCAGTATTGTGAGTCCAAAAATACAGTCCTCCATCAATCATGTCCAAATTTTCATTTATAAACTTATCGGCATCGATAGCAGAGGGATAAGGATTACCTATCAAATTATCCTTTTGGATCCCTTGGGAATCAATGGTAATGTCTCCATTATTAGGAACACCAACAAACTTAACTGGTTGAGCATATGTCAAACCCGTCCAATACTCATTGTTAGGAACAAAGTGGATATTAGGTTTAGGAACACGAATAGCAAAACCTTTTGCCAGATCCATTTTATTCAATCCATTCTCAATCACCCATTTCCCATTGGCGTAACTTTGATACTTATCAGATAAGGTATTAGGAGACAAAACATTCAAAACCTGACCTTCTACCGGAGAACACCAATACGTAAAATCAAAATTCTTCATCGGAGCCGAAATACGATTATAGACGATTTTCCCAGTATTAGCTACGTTATTTATCTGAATCAAACTCGAATTGTTCTCGAAGATTAAAATACCAGCAGTACTTACCGAATTGGTGATGGTCATTATATTTCCACTAGGGATCGTTACTGTATAACCAGCGTTTACCTGACACGAACATCCCTGAATATCAGCAGTTTGGCTATAATTACCGTCGAAAACAACAATATCACCTGCGGTAGGTGGTGT
The DNA here is from genome assembly GCF_031456055.1 of Flavobacterium granuli. Taxonomy (GTDB): domain Bacteria; phylum Bacteroidota; class Bacteroidia; order Flavobacteriales; family Flavobacteriaceae; genus Flavobacterium; species Flavobacterium granuli_A. The sequence continues at coordinate 99,815 of NZ_JAVDTX010000004.1, read as the reverse complement.
AATATCATTAGTTTTAGACCATTTAGCCCCATTCCAAGTATTGGTTGGAGAAATTATTGAGATTGGTACACCTAATGAAGCACAAGTCCCGTTAGAAGCCGTTACTGAATATACCCCTACAGCTACATTATTGAAAACACCTGTAGTATTGCTATAATTAGAACCATCTATACTATAGTTCATTCCTGTTGGTGCCGTAACCGTAATAGTCCCTGTTGACACTAGACAAGTGGGCTGTGAAGTAGCATTACCCGTTGGAGTCGTTGGCAATGCATTTACCGTAACTGTTACTGTTTTAGTACAGCCATTACTATTTTTGTAAGTGATTACACTTGTTCCTGACCCAACTCCTGTAACTACTCCAGTATTGCTTACCGTAGCAACTGCTGCTGTTGCTGAAGTCCAAGGAGCCGTAGCATCTGGAGTACCTGAACCTGTCAATGTAGTAGTTAATCCAACACAAACAGCTGAAGCACCCGTTATAGATGGCAACGCATTTATCGTGATTGATTGTATTGCAATATCTGTACATCCTCCCCCATTAGTATATTTATACTCTACTGTAGCTGTTCCTGCAGTCAATCCAGTAACAACACCTGCAGGAGTAATACTAGCCGATCCTGTTCCGTTTACGATTAACCAAGTTCCACCTGATGGCGTACCAGTAAATGCCGGAGTTACCGCGTTTACGCAGACTGTATTAGCTCCCCCTATAATTGTCTCGGATGTAACTGTACTATTATTAACAGTTATCGCTAAAGTAGTAAAGGTTGATGATCTACATGAGTTGGCATCAGTTACAAATACACTATAGGTTTTGGTATCAGTTCTGTCTGATGTTGTAGCAGTATTAGTATTTACCGTAGTATTCGTAGCGGCTAAGCCAGCAGAATTCCCTGTAGAAGACCAATTATAAGTATATGGAGCTGTAGCACCCGATGCCACTGAAGCAGTTAGTAAGAGAGTACTATTTTTACAGATAATTGTAGCACTTGGAGTTATTGATGTTATAACAGGGGATGGATTTACTGTAATTGTTTTAGTTACAGTTGTAGTGCCGCAGGTCCCTCCATTGGTTGTCAATGTTAAAGTAATAACTCCCGATTCGCTAGCGCCTGCCTTATAGGTCGCTGTTGATGGATTTGTTGGGTTTGTCCAAGTTCCAGCACCGCCAGACCATGTTCCGCCGATGGCTGTTCCGCTGACTGAGCCTCCCATAGCTGCAGACGTGGCACCTTGACAAATGGCAGTTAATACAGCACCTGCGTTGGCGATCGGGTTTGGATTAACAGTAACCGTTACTGCTTTTCTGGTGGTTGTATACCCATTATATACAGCTTCTACATAATAGATCGTGGTGGCTGATAACGTTGGGGTAGTATATATTGAACCAGTCATAATAGAACTCCCTCCCGATGCTGTAGTATACCATTTATATGTACCTCCCGATAGTGTTGCTGTTGCTGTTAAGGTCGAACTACCAGATCCACAAATTGTAGCTGGGTTAGTAGCTACACTAATTGGATTATAGCCCCCTTGACTAACTATTTGATCAAACGTAAGACCAGTCCCAATTCCAGAATCATTAGCTATCCATGAAGATCCAATATAAAGCCCCCATCCAAAAAATGAACCACTCATATCTGAACCTGAATCAAATTGAATAGAGGAACCCTCTGCTAACCTTAAAGATGTAAACGCTGAAACATTGAGAGTTGCATTGTTTCTAACAATAAGCTGAATAGGCCCCAGGCAACTTAAATCGAAATTATTGTTTATATTCAAAGACATCGTGTTCGTCCCGTCTCCAATATATAATATACCATTACAAGTAATCAGTGGAGCAGTCCCACAGGTCAAAGTACTTGTATTTATTGTCGTCGATATTGAACATTGCGCATTTCCATAAAAAGAAAAAAACAATAAAATAAACGCAAAAAAAGGAGTCTTAAGTAAAATTCTATTCATAGGATTTGGGGGATTTGGTATATAATTCAATACAGTTAAAAAAAACTCTGCGATCTATAAACATTTTTAAAATAATATTGCTTCTTTTACTGTAAGTTTTGACTTAATAAAGCAAATTTACGTATTTATACGTGACTAAATTAAATATTAATAATTAGCTTAAAAATAAAATTGGCGCAAAGGCAATAATTTTAGTTAAATAACTACAAATCAGTATTTTTGTAAGCTATTTTGTCTTTTTACACACCATTTCAATTTTTAAAGAGATTGAAAAATTGGTGGTGATAAAACTTTAAAAACAAAAGTATCGCTAGATTATTCTTATAAATATGATTGTTTTTCAAATAAGACTCATTATCAGTATGTTACCTGCATTGATTTAAAAACAGCTAAACCATAGCCCTCATAATCAACTAATAATTTTTATGGACATTTACAAAACAAATAATGTAATTCTGGTTTTCAGGATAATTATTTCCAAATCTATTAATCCAAACTTAGTAACTTAGTCACCTAGAATTTTAGTAACTGCTGAACAGTTACAAAACATCACTTTTAACCAAAGACCTTCCACATGAAAGAAATCTATTCCCTCAAAGAAGCCATCCAAAAAATAGAGCATTATTGTGTCTATCAAGAGCGCTGTCATGAGGAAGTGGTATCGAAACTGTGGAGTATGAAATTGGATCCAAACGAAATAGACCAGGCCATCGTGCATCTTATTGAGCACAATTTTCTAAACGAAGCAAGGTTTGCCTGTAGTTTTGCCCGCGGAAAACACCGCATCAAGCATTGGGGAAAAATTCGAATTACCAACGAATTGAAAATGCGCAAAATTAATCAAACCTTGATCAATCTGGCTTTAAAAGAAATTGAACCCGAGGAATATATTGCCACATTTGAGGAATTGTCCGAAAGAAATTGGAGCTCCATTGCAGAGAAAAACATACTCAAAAAAAGAAAGAAATTTTGCGATTATATGCTCCGCAGAGGATTTGAAAGTAATTTGATTTATGATAAAGTAAGAGAACTGGAGAATGGAGAAATTAATCTTTAGCCTTTTACAAACTCAAAAGAATACTGACCGCATTTCCTCCAAAACCAACCGCATTAACCAAGACTTTTTTTATTGGCTTCGTTTGTATTTGGGCTTTCGCAAAAGGGACTCCGACGAACTGATTGTGCTGCATCATCAAAATAGCCATTTCCATACTCAAAATGCCCGAAGCACCGAAAGTGTGACCGATTTTCCATTTGTTGGTTGTCAATAAAGGAAGATTTTCTCCAAAGATTTTCTCAATAGCTTTATATTCTGTCAAATCACCTTTTATTGTTCCCGGAGCATGCATGACAATAGCATCCACCTCAGAAATATCGCTGTTTTTCAGCGCCATTTTCATCGATTTCTGAAAACAGGTCGCTTCCGCTGAAATCGAAATATTGTGTTCCAAAATCTCAGTAGCATACCCCACACCTTCAATAAAAGCAATGGCATTTTCTTTCATCCCTATTTCGAGACAGCATACTCCAGCACCTTCGCCCAAAATCATGGTATTTAATTTTTTGTCCAAATCCAAAGCTCGATTTGGATATTGATCTTCACTTTTTGAGTAAATTTTTAAGGCTCGCATTTGTCCAATTGTGAAATCCGTCAAGGGAGCTTCGCTTCCTCCAACTAAAAATTTGTCGGCCATGCCGGCTCTTAACCAAGCAACACCATTAAGAACGGCATGCAAAGCAGTAGAACAAGTAATGGAATGTGAAATCTCTGGACCTTCACTTTGCAAATCATGAGCAACCCATGAGGAAATATTACCCAAAGTAGTGGTTGGCGATGCCAAAGTCTGCGCTTTTCCTGTCTCCAGATATTCCTGAAAATGTTTTTCGAATAAATCGGTTGCACCACGTGAAGAACCAATGTTGATACCAAATTCTGTTCCTTTCGACCAGCCTGCTTTTTCGATTGCTTTTCGTGAAGCCACCATCGCAAACAATACTGATTTATCTAAAGATTTATATTTAATATCGGATTGCCGTAATGCTTCGACTTCCGCTTTGGAATTTTCATCAAGGGCAGCTACAGCTGTGTTTTGATGATCCAAAAATTGTGTCGAAAAGCAAGGACTTTCCGAAAGATAATTTTTCCAGATCGTTTCGGAAGAATTTCCTAATGACGAAAGAGAACCTATGGCTGTTATGGAGATGATTTGTGACAAAATTTTCTATTCTGATTTAACCGCAAAGGTCGCAAAGTTTTAGGCAAAGTTTGCAAAGGATTGTAATTATATAGCAACAGAAATTCACAAATTGTTAGAATTATAAATTCAAATTACTTTGCATTCTTTGTAAACCCTTTCCATTTTTAGCGAAATATTATTACACTATTTCCAAAACACTTTCTACTACCTCATACACTTTTTGTAATTGTGCTTCTGTAATTACATAAGGCGGCAAAATATATACAATATTCCCAACAGGACGTAGAATCACGCCATTCTCAATAAAAAAACCATAAAGTTTATTGCGCAAAGTTCCGTAATAGCTCGCCGAAGTTTCTGTTTTTATTTCTAATGCAAAAATAACTCCGAGCACTCGGGTAGCTGTAACCATAGGGTGATTTTCAACCCGTTTTTGGAAATCCAAATGACTTTTATTGATTCTAATAAGATTTTGCTGCATTTCTTCCGTCTCCAATAAAGTCAAACTGGCCAAAGCTGCGGCACAACCCGTTGGATTTGCCGTAAAGGTATGTCCGTGAAATAATGCCTTATTAATATCTTCATCATAAAAAGCATCAAAAAGTTCTTGAGTAAAAGTCGTAATCGCCATCGGAATAGTACCTCCTGTCAACGCTTTAGACAAACACATCATATCTGGCTTTTGCTTCAAATAATCACAGGCAAAGTTTTTTCCGGTTTTCCCGAAACCTGTCATCACTTCGTCAGCTATTGTCAGCACATTATTTTCTTGGCAAACTTGAAGTAATTGATCCAGTGCTTCGGGCTCATACATCACCATTCCTGCGGCTCCCTGCACCAAAGGTTCAAAAATGAAACCTGCACAATTATTATTTTTTATTACTTCGTTTAGTGTATTAAAACTTAGCTTTTCCTGACCTTTCACTGGCACGGGAATCCTAACCACATCAATGAACATTCCCTGAAATGCTTGTGTGTAAAATGATATTCCACTAGCTGCCATAGCTGCAAAAGTATCGCCATGAAAGGCATTTTCGAAAGCAATTATCGTTGTTCTCTTTTCACCTTTATTGTAGAAATACTGTAAAGCTACTTTGATCGCCACTTCAACTGAAGTTGATCCATTATCTGAGAAAAACACTTTCTTTTGATTGGTTGGTAAAATCGCCAAAAGTTTTTCAGCCAAAACAACAGCTGGTTCGTGCGTAAATCCTCCAAACAAAACGTGTTCCAATGTTGTCAGCTGTTTGTAAATCGCATCGGCAATGAACTTATTCGAATGCCCGTATGGATTGACCCACCAAGAGGCGATGGCATCAATATATTCCTTATTGTTTTCGTCCCAAAGCAATGCACCTTCCCCTTTGGTTATCGCAATAGGAAGCGCTGCCGTTTTATGCTGTGTATAAGGATGCCAAAGGTGCTGGCTGTCTCTTTCAATTAAATTCATTTTACAAAGATAAAAGAATCAAGAAAAAAGAAAAAAGAGATACGATAAAGTTAACAACAATCGTCTTGCTTCTTTCTTCTTGTCTCTTTCCAGTTTACAAATTCAATAACTCATAACGGAATCGATCTGCATATTCTTTGATAACGTTTTGGTCAAAATACGGCTCCTGTTCTATTCGACCGATGAATTTAATTCCTGTTTTATTCAAAATAATAGTCTCCGTAGCTTTATTTTCATCTCCTGAAAAAATAATTCCTCCAATCGCTATTTTACGATTATGCAATGATTCAATGGTGAGTAAAGTATGATTGATGCTTCCTAAATAATGTCTTGAAACTACGATCACTTTATAATCAGGCTGAATTAAATCAATAACGCAGTCTGTATCGTTCAATGGCACAAAAACACCTCCAGCTCCTTCTATAACCAAATGATTTTCGCTTTTTGGTTCTTCTATCTGTTTCAAATCAATACTAATCCCGTCAATTGATGCAGATATATGCGGACTTACAGGCGTGTTTAATAAGTAACTATTTGGATGAATTTCCGTTTTGGCGTTAGAAATAAGCGATTTGATTTTATGACTGTCAGAATGGTCAATATCCCCAGCTTGAATAGGTTTCCAGTAGTCGGCTTCCAGAGCTTCGACGATAATGGCTGAGGCAATGGTTTTACCTACATCGGTAGAAATTCCTGTAATAAATAGTTTCATGTTTTTTTGTTTCGTGAAGATTTGTGAAGTAAAATAAGATTCACAAAATTTTTTATTTAATGATTTCTTTGCGTGTCTTTGTATTTACTCTTTGTGAATCTTGGTGTAATTTTAGATTGTAAACTTTTAAAATACAAAGCTACTCAACAATGTCAATAGCTTAGTCATTTCTTCTTTTGTATTATAGCTATGCAAACAAAAACGCAGTCGTTCCTGCCCTACAGGAACAGTCGGAGAAAGCACCGCTTTGACATCAAAACCATTTTGTTGAAGTAAATTGGCAATATCTTTCACTTTTTCGTTTCCTGGGATAATGACGCTTTGTATTGCTGATTTACTGCGAATAAAAAGTGGACTCACATACAGCATTTTTTTTACTTGGTTAAAAAAAATAATATTATCCCGAAGTGACTCAAGCGCATTTTTGTCTTTTTCCAAATGGTGATATCCCATTAAAATAGTGGCCACCGAATGGGGAGATAGCCCCGTAGTATAAATGAAACTTCGGGCGAAATTAACGAGATACGATTTTAATTCATTTGAACCCAAAATCACTGCCCCATGACATCCTAAGCCTTTGCCAAAAGTCATAATTCGCGCAAATATTTTGTCCTGCAAATGCAAATACTGAATCAATCCTTCCCCTTTTTCTCCAAAAACTCCCAATGCATGAGCTTCATCAACCACCAAATAACAACTGTGTTTATTCGAAACAGAAACCAATTCTTCCATATTCGGACAATCGCCATCCATTGAAAAAACGGACTCTGTCACGATGTAAATTAGAGTGTTTGGATTACGTTGAATGAGTAATTCTAAATCCTCAAAATCATTGTGCTTGAATTTATATGACTTGGCATACGATAGTTGAATTCCGTCCCGGATTGAAGCATGACACAATTCATCGTACAAAATCAAATCTCCTTTTTGGGGTACAGAGCTAAAGAAACCGACATTGGCATCATAGCCTGAATTAAACAGCAAAGCCGACTCAGATTGATGGAATTCGGCAATAAAATTTTCAGCTTGGGAATACAAAATGTGATTGCCAGAGATGAGCCGAGATCCTGTAGCTCCATTATTTTTTATATTATGATCTACTAAAAATTGATGGGTCTCGTTGAAAATCGCTTCCGATTTTGAAAAACCAATATAATCATTCGAAGAAAAATCAATTAAATCATTTGGCTGCGTAAGAATCCTTAGTGATTTATTCTGCTTTCGCGTCTCAAGTTTATCGGTAAGATTTTTTGGGAAATTCATGAAGGCAAAGTTATGAAAAGCCAATTAATTTTCAGACATAGCCTTTTTCTCTTCTAAAGCTTTCTTTTCTGCAGCTCTTTTGGCGGCCTTGGCTCTTCCGATAGGCAGTCCTGCAGTTACGTAAAGAGAACGATTGTATTGGTCAGGGCTGTCATCTCCTTTTAGAAGCGGCACCAAACCGTAGTAATACTGCAGACCAAGATTCATACCATATTTGGTTTTTATTCTATACCCCGCGCCAATTACCAAACCAGCATCGACAACATGAATCTTGTCGCGTATATTGTTTTTATATTCTACATCGTCACCATCATACTCTTTATGAAATAAATCATTAGCCGTGGACAACAATCCCAATTGCGTACCCGCTTTGACATAAATATTATTCGCAAATTTGTATTTTATCATCAAAGGAACATTAAAATAGTTGATGTTTCTTTTAATGGAACCTTCTGCAAATACGGCATCCAATTTTTCATCATTCAGTGAATAAACGGCAACACCTTTCGCTCCCATTGTCGATTTTACTATTACCCCTGTGTTGAAAGCCCAGGAGGGGTTCTTTAGATTAAAATCAAAATAAAAACCCAAATTGAAATCTGTTCTGTAATCCGAATCTAGATTTGAAATAGTGGAAAAATTGGCACCACCTTCCAAACCAAATTCAATATTGGGAGAATTTAATTTATCGCCAAAAATCAAGGACATAATCACCTGTGATTGAGCAGCTTGAAAACTAAAAAATAATGCAATGAAGTAGATACTTTTATTCATGTGTTGTTATTTATTAATTTCCTTGAATTTCAATTCTTTCTAACAAAATTCTAAAATTATAATCCAAAACGGTATTGAAAACTTGTCATGAACTGAGTACGACTTCCTAAAAAACCACATTCAGCACGCAACATAAAATGTCTGTTGAACTGATATTGTGTTCCTAAAATAAAATTCCACATGTCTTTGGGCGCTTTTTCAAGTGAATATTGCACAGTGGAAGTTTCGGCTGTACTCAATGCACCGTCAATACCTGCCAAAAGGTTTCCAGCACCTTCTAAAGCTCTATTCGCTGTTTCGTATTTTGCTTTATTGGCTGGATTTGCTTGTTCCTTAGGAGGCAATCCACTCCACCAAGCGTCCACTTGTGTTTGCTTGTCATTTACTTTGATTATGGCATCATCTACTTTTGCCTGCGCCCCATCTAATGGCAACACATCCGATAAAGCCAATGAACCATTTGTACCGCTTTTTAAATGCACTCGAAATGCTCCAGCCCAAACAGCAATATTACTTTCGGGTTTATTAAATTTAAACGTCTTCCCTAATCTTGGTCCAAAAATAAAACTCATTGCAGGTTTCTCAAGAGCATCAATATCTGTCCACGCTACGTTCATATCAAGAGCCAACCAGCCTCCGCCAATACCAATAGTAGGAGTCATACCAAATCCAAAAGTAGTAGCATTAAATTCAGCTTTTGTTCCAAAATCCATTACATTAGACCAATTATTATCAGCATCCGGAACCCAAACACCTGCATTAATTGTTGTTGATGTATTGGCTTTACCTAAAATACCATAGATGTTCAAAAATGGAAACAGCCAAATATCCGGTCTAACGTTAACTGCAGATGCTGTTACATACGAATCCGTAAAACGAATAATTTGATCCAAATTATATTTAGGACCATTATTAAAACCAACTTCGAGATTATTAATAACAATGTCTGATTTCTGCCAAAAATAATTAACTGAAAGTCCCGCAGAATAAGGCAATTGAAAGCCTTTTTGTGTTGCTTTCTCTCCCCATATTGGCAAAGCATATGGATATTCTACCACTTTGAGACTATCTATGAGCGCAGCATTTTTTTTACCAACCACTTTATTGGTATATACTTGAGAAAAACTCACTCCATATAGCAACAAAAAAAGAAGTATTAAAATTTTATTATTTTTCATAACATAAAATTTAGATTATTTGTTTGGTTTAAAACACGTTAGGTAAAGTTAAAAAAAATAACAAGGTAATTCTTTTACATCACTTTTATTTTAATACAAAAAGTGCATTAGACAAAAACATCAAAAAAAGCCCAATTTATAAGGATTATAACTACTTATTATAACCTTTTTATAATTCATTTTATTATGTAAGTCCTAACGAATCTAGCAATTTCAAGAAATTTAAAAAAAATATTAAGCGAAAGAATAAACTTTATCGGCAAACATTTTTCTTGTTCTCCATTATATTCCATCAGGGCTAAAAGGCCAGCAAAGTTATCTTTTGGAAAAAAAATCAACACCAATCTGTAAAGAAAAAAAACCTAACATAAGTCAGACATTAACATATAATAATTCCATGCTTAAGTAACCATTGTCATTTTTAAAAAAAATACACTAATTAAAAATATATTAATCAAAAAATTAACATAAAAATTTACAAAAACCTTTTCGGTTTATCATATTCATAAAACTATGTTAACGAAATGTTAAAACAAATACGGAAAAGATAACCATCTGAATTAGTTTTCTATTTTCGAACATTATGAAACGAATTGCCTCTTTATTCTTATTAGTAACATTGTTTTACAATGTTCTTGGATACTATCTTATGATTGCTCAAAAAGAAGAGCAAACTTGGGTAGCATCTATGGAAAGAAAAGACAATTCAAAATTCAAAGTCATTCATTTAAATGCTTCTTTATACTCTTTTATTGATGATACCGATTTTCAATACGTAAACGAAAACGTTTCTATCAACAACAAAGTCTATCATGTTTTCAAGAAAAGAATTCAAAACAACGTATTAAGTTTATACTACCTACCAAATTTACATCAAAAAGAAATTGGCAAAAGCCTAAATGACATTGTTGACAACCAATTATTCAACAATAGCAGTTCAAAAGATAGTCCTCTTAAAAAACTCATGAAGTACTCTCTTCAAGATTTTGTAACCCAAGAGGTAAATTCAGTATCTTTTTCATCAAAAAAAACATATAAAACTATTGCCTTTAATACTATTACAAAAGAGGCAATACATGCGGGATACCATTCTTTATCATATTCACCGCCAGATTTCGTTTAATTCTTCTTTTACCCCTAGTAAAATCATTCGCTATCGTTACGTTTTGTCAAAAGCAGGATATTTCATGGATGCATTTTAAGTAAAGAATGCACTTTCTACCGACTTAATATTGGAAATTACACCCGTTACAAACATAAAATCCTTTTTGTGTTTTCTCTATTCTCTTTTTAAAAAGAAATATGGGCTTTACTTCCTTTTTAAATTGGTCTAATGCATCACTTGCTTTCCCAATCATGAAATCATCAAATAGAAAATTCAAAAATTAATTTCTATTGCATGACTAATCCTGTCATTTTTCCCAAAGGATATATCTTTTGCAGTAAGTGCTACATCTTGTATTTCTTTTTGTTTTTTCAATGTTCTGGTCAATACATTTGCCTATACCTAAGATACTTCAAAAAGCGCATTCAATTTGTCTCGACTCTGCATTGATATGACAACGTAATGTACAAACTCAATTTCAATCCACTATTTAGAAATTTTCTATAATTAAATACTATTTTATAATGTCACATATCCCATTAGAAACACATTTACCAGGTATTACAGGATTGTTGGAATACCGCCAAGATTCGGCTGCTCCAATTCGGGAATTGACTCAAATCCTTTTGCGAGGAGAATCAACACTTACTGAAGGCGAACGTGAACTTATTGCCAGTTTAGTATCCTCAAGAAATCAATGTAAATTTTGCACCGCAGCACATACAGCCGCCGCAGACATTCTACTTGGCGAAAGCACTACTTGCGAATTAGTCAAACAGGATTTCGAAACCGCCCCTGTAAGCGACAAAATGAAAGCCTTACTGGCCATAGCGGCATTCGTGCAGGAAAACGGAAAAAAAGTAACACCAGAAAGCATTAATCATGCCAAAAATTCAGGAGCGACTGACCGTGAAATACACGACACAGTCTTGATTGCTGCACTATTTTGCCTTTACAATAAATATGTAGATGGATTGGCAACAGTAACTCCTACAGATAGTCTGTTTTATGAAAAACTAGGTGATCGAATTACCACAGTGGGTTATAATCGTTTACCAGGAGGCTATGATCAATTAAAAAAATAATTGTTGGTCAAACAGAAAAACCACTTTCTGTCAACAAACACTTTCATGTTATATTATTAACTAAAAATCATTAACCATTAAAAAAATTATGAAAAAAACAATATTCTTTTCTCTGCTATTTATTCTAGCGGTTACCTCTTCTTTCGCCCAAAAATATACTGGAACAATCGTTGATGAAACAACAGAGAAACCAATAATTGGAGCTTCTGTTTCCTTAAAAGGGGAAAAAGTAAGTACAAATTCAGATTCAGAAGCAAAGTTTTCATTAAATACCGAAACAAATCTGCCTTTTACTATCGTGGTTTCAATGTCAGGTTATGCAACGCAAGAAATCTTGGTAACTGATAATTCTCCAGTTACTGTTTTTATGAAAATGGAAATTGAGGAGCTAAACCAAGTTGTAGTAACTGCCTCAAGAGTAGAAGAACGTATTTTACAATCCCCTGTCAGCATAGAAAAAATGGATGCCCGAGCCATTCAATCTTCACCTTCGGCTAACTTCTATGATGCTTTACTGAATATGAAATCCGTGGACTTAGTTACAAGCAGTTTGACATATAAACAAATAAATACGCGCGGTTTCAATACAACAGGAAATAGCCGCTTCCTTCAATTAGTTGATGGAGTTGATAATCAATCGGCGGGGTTGGGTTTTGCCATGGGAAATCTTTTTGGCCCACATGATCTTGATGTAGAAAGTGTAGAATTAATTCCTGGTGCAGCTTCTGCATTGTATGGCCCTGTGGCTTTCAATGGGATGTTGGAAACCCATACCAAAAATGCTTTTGCGTATCAAGGATTGAGTGCTCAATCCAAAGTGGGAGTAAATCATCTTAATGAAAATTTAACCCCAGGTGCAAAGCCATTTTATGATTTTGCTATTCGTTATGCAAAAGCCTTTAATAACAAATTTGCCTTTAAATTTAATGCCGCTTATATGGCAGGAACAGATTGGTATGCAAATGACTACACAGACATTGATCCCTATACACCTGAAGCCGACAGAGGTCCAAATAACCCAGCTAAAAATTCATTGAACATTTATGGAGATGAAGTCGCAAGTACTATACCAGGCATCGGACGTGTATCCCGCACAGGATATGAAGAAAAGGATTTAGCAAATTATGATGTAAGCAGTCTAAAATTGAATGCCGCTTTTAATTATCGCATCAATGATAATTTAGAATTAATGTATCAGGTAAATTTCAACAAAGGAACTACTCAATATACTGGAAGTAGTCGTTTTTCTATAAATGGTTTCGCTTTTATACAAAACCGTATCGAGTTGAAAGGAAATAACTTTTATCTCCGTGCCTATGACAACCAAGAAGATTCAAACGAATCATATAACACTCGTTCGTTGGCGCAGTTGATTAATCAAAGTTGGGTGCAAGATTTAAACGGAAATGTGGTGAGTCCTGAGAATGCAGATGCAACATGGTTTACCCGATACGGAGCCGCATATAATGGCTCGATTTCGGGAATTACAGGAAATGACAATAATTCAGCAAGAGCATTTGCCGATCAAGGTCGCTTTATGCCAAACACACCAGAATATAACGCTGCCAAAGACAAACTCATTTCTACACAAGGCCTAAGTGGTGCAGGAATTTATAGCCGTTGTGGGTTACGCCATTTCGAAGGCTTGTATGATTTGAGTTCACATCTCAACAACTTTTTAAAATTGCAAGTTGGTGGAAATTATAGAGTATATCGTCTAGATACTCAAGGAACTCTATTTGATGATAAAGACAAAAACTTAACAAACACAGAATATGGTACTTTTGCACAAGCTTCAAAAAGTGTTCTTGAGAATAAATTAAAATTCACCCTTTCTGGACGTTATGATAAAAACGAAAACTTCGATGGTAGTTTTACTCCACGTGCATCCGCTGTATACTCTCCTGATGAAAAAAACAATTTTAGAGCTTCTTACCAAACTGGCTTTAGAAACCCAACTATTGGAGATCAATACATCAAATTGAATGTTGGCCCAATCATAATTCTTGGAGGAGCTCCCGTAAATTCTCAAGGTTTAAATGCTTATGAAAACTCGTATACAGCAAGTTCTGTAGGAGCTTTTGCTGGAGCGACAGGCGCTCAATTAGGACAAGGGGTTCCGTTTCCAGTTGCTATTGCAAACAACAAGGACAAACTTGTAAAATCTAATGTTCCTTATATTAAACCAGAACATGTGAATAGTTTTGAAATAGGATACAAAGGATTTTTTAACAAAAGCATATTGTTTGATATCAACTATTACAATAGCCAATACAAAGACTTTATAGTCAATACTGTTGTAATCCGAACTGATAGTCCAGTTACTCTACCAGACGGTTCAATAAATCCTGCTGCAGCTTCTGATATAATGACTGGAAAAACTCAAGCATTCCAACTTTACACCAATGCTCCAGATAAAGTTTCAATTCAAGGTATAAGTGCAGGCTTGTCTTATCTTTTCCCTAAAAGCTATCGATTAGATGGTAATGCTACTTGGACTGATTTTAATATGATGGATGCAAACCCAGATAACATTCCCGCTTTTAATACTCCAACATGGAAAACTAATTTAGTTTTAAGCAATTCGAAATTAACCGAGAAATTAGGATTCAGCGTAGCTTGGCATTGGCAAAATGCATTTGATTGGTACGGAACTTTCAACGGAAATAACCCTGGACGCATTCAATCGTACAATATTTTAGATGCCCAAATGAGCTTGAAATTATCTAAACTAAAATCAATCATCAAGTTTGGAGCTTCGAATCTAACTAATAAATACATCGTTCAAGCATATGGTTCCCCAGCAGTTGGCGGTTTATATTATGTGAGTTTGAATTTTGATGAATTATTTAACTAAAATTAGATTGTGTGCATTGCTGTATTTGTAGTACCAAAAAATCTATTTAACATCTAATTGCTTTATTTAAAAAAAAACATGGAAAACTCAAAAAATAATTGGTTGGCTTTATTTCTTTGCATCTTGGCATACACCTTTGCAGGAACGGTTTCTACCCTAATGTCCGTTTATTTACCTGTTGCTATACCAGAGCTATTAGGCAACAAAGTTACCGAAAGTCTGTTGGGGGAAATTGGCGCTTACATCAGTGCTGTTTTTCTTTATGGGTGGATGATTGGCGGCTTATTGTTTGGCGTTTGGAGCGATCACATCGGGCGAAAAAAAGTATTGGTATTTTCCACGGCCTTATATGGCTTTGCTACCGTTTTATGTGTTTTTGTACCCAATCAATATGCTTTAATGGGACTACGTTTTTTTGCTGGAATGGGAATCGGAGGTGTATTACTAATCACAACAGTATATATTTCAGAAATTTGGCATGCCAAAAATCGTCCTGTAATTCTGGGAATTTTGGCAATCTTTTTTCCTGTTGGAATTGTTGCTACAGGCAGTTTGAATCTTCTTTTTACGAACTGGAGACAAGCTTTTTGGCTTGGTATCATCCCTATAATAATCGCACTATTAATAGCCTTACTATTACCCGAAACAACAAAATGGCAAACAATAAAAGAAGATCAAATAGCCAAGAAAAGCATTTTTGATTTAGAGCATCGCTCGAATCTTTGGATGGGCACCCTCATCTTCGGCTCTGTATTAATTGGTCTTTGGGGTCTTTTCTCCTGGATTCCAACATGGGTTCAAACCTTAATGCCAGCAGGTCAAGATGGACAACAAGAGCGTGGTATATCAATGATGTTACTAGGAATCGGAGGCATTCTAGGCGGTATATTGTCTGGATTCCTCATCAAAAAAATGGGCAATCGAAAAACCTTACTCCTTACTTTTTCGGGTTGTTTCATCTCTTGCTGTTTGCTTTTTTTGACAAACACCCAATTTAATGCAATTATTTATTTTGAAATGGCATTTTTGGCCCTATTTTTCGGAATCAGCCAAGGCGCTTTGTCGAGTTATATACCCGAATTATTTCCAACGCTTATTCGAGCAACAGCTACAGGGTTTTGTTTTAACATTGGACGCTTTTTTACCGCAACGGCTGTGTTTTTTGTAGGTAGTTTTGTTACTGCTTTTGGTGGATTCAGCAATGCTTTATTATCATTTTCACTTACTTTTTTATTGGCTTTAGCCCTCACTTTTTTTAGTAAAGAACCTGTAAAAATTAAATTAAATTAAAATTATGGCACATATCCCTTTAGAAGAAGGTGTTCCCGGCATTCGCAGTTTGGTACTCTACCGACCAGAAACTGGCGAACCTTTATATGAATTAGCACAAATACTTTTACGTGGAGAATCTCCACTTACTTCTGCAGAACGAGAACTAATTGCCACTTATGTATCCTATAAAAATGAGTGCCAATTTTGCGCATCCAGTCATGCAGCTGCGGCACGGTATTTATTTCATGACGAAGCAAAAACAGTTGATTTGGTTTTAGATGATTATAAAAATGCCCCTATTTCAGACAAACTGAAAGCTTTATTAACCATTGCAGGCAAAGTACAAGCTGATGCCAGAACGGTTTTACCCGAAGATGTATTATCTGCAAGAGAGTTTGGCGCAAATGACCGCGATATTCATGACACAGTTTTGATTGCTGCGACTTTCTGCATGTTCAATCGCTATGTTGATGGTTTGGCAGCTCTGACACCAACAGACCCCGAAGTATATGCTCAAATGGGAGAACGCATGGGAACCTTAGGATATGTCTCTCCAAAACGCAAATAACTATTATGGCATACATCTCATTAGACGAAACAAAAAGAGGTATGAACAGTTTATTGGCCTTTCGTCCCGAAATAGCACAACCTTTAACAACATTGATGCAAATATTAATGCGGAACAATGTCGGATTGAGTATGGGAGAACGAGAATTAATAGCCGCTTTTGTGTCATCATTAAACGATTGTTACATATGTGGTTCAATCCATGCGGAAGTAGCACAATGCTTATTGAATGCAGATATTACACTAATACAAAAAGTAAAAGACGACTATCAAAAAGCTCCCATTTCTAACAAGATGAAAACCTTACTTACACTTGCAAAAAGTGTGCAAGAAGGAGGAAAAAATGTAACTGAAGAGCAAGTAGCAATTGCAAAAAATTCAGGTTCAACTGACATGGAAATACATGATACGGTATTGATAGCCTCCCTTTTTTGCATGTTCAATCGATATGTGGACGGATTGGGCTTGGAATCAAACGATACTATGGAAACATTCCGAGAGCGTGGTATAAAAATAGCACAGCAGGGTTATAATCAATAAATTTAAAATATGCCACACATAAAACTAAACGAAAATCTTCCTGGCATGAGAGCCTTGCTGGAATTTAGCCCAGAAACTGCCCATCCCATAAATGAACTTGCCGAAATTCTATTAAGGGAAGACAACACGCTTTCAAGAGGAGATCGCGAATTAATAGGAACTTATGTTTCCTATTTAAACAATTGTTTTTTTTGTCAAAATGTACATGGAAGTCTAGCGCAATTTTACATGAAATGTGACATGAAATTCATTGATGACATCAAAGCAGATTTCGAAAAAATGCCTCTCTCCAATAAAATGAAAGCCTTATTGACAATCGCTGCCAGTGTACAAAGAGGAGGAAAAAACGTTACCCCTCACCAAATTGAAAATGCAAAGATTGAAGGTGCAACAGATAAGGAAATTCACGACACAGTTTTGATAGCCGCTTTTTTCTGTATGTGCAACCGCTATGTCGATGGTTTAAACACTACTGCTAATCCTGATCGTCAATTTTACATTGACCGAAGTGAAACCAGAGCAAATCAAGGATATAGAGATTTCGATTTACATAAATGATCAATATAAATCTGTTTTTCTTGACAGTACTTTACAAAAAAAGCCTAACAAAATGTTAGGCTTTTTTTTAAAATATTCTTGAAATTATTTTAGTCAGCTAAAACAATTACTTTATTATCTTTTAACTCAAGAGTACCAGAGGCAATTTCTAAAGTATAATTTTGATCATTTACTTTGGTAAACAAACTTGCTGTTTCTTCGTTTAAATCAAAGCTAGGAGCAGTAATATTAATTGTTCCCTTTTGCAACAATGAAACTATTGGCGCGTGATTATTCAACATTTGAAAACGACCATCTACTCCTGGAACAGAAATAGAAGTGATTTCTCCTGAAAATAATTTCGCTTCTGGTGATACTATTTCTAAAATCATATTTTTTAAAGTTAGAAGTTAGTGGTTAAAAGTTAGAAGTTAAAGTTTAGAACTGATAACTGATAACTGATAACTGCCAACTGATTTTAAGCTTCTGCCAACATTTTCTCTCCAGCTTCTATAGCTTCTTCAATTGTACCTTTAAGGTTGAAAGCTGATTCTGGCAAGTGATCTAATTCACCGTCAATAATCATGTTAAATCCTTTGATAGTATCTTTGATATCAACTAAAACACCTTTTAATCCTGTAAATTGCTCAGCAACGTGGAAAGGTTGAGACAAGAAACGTTGAACACGACGTGCTCTAGATACAGACAATTTATCTTCTTCAGAAAGCTCTTCCATACCAAGAATTGCGATAATATCTTGCAATTGTTTGTATTTTTGAAGAATTTCTTTTACTCTTTGTGCGCAGTCATAATGCTCAGCACCAATAATGTGAGGAGCTAAAATTCTTGAAGTAGAATCCAATGGATCAACCGCAGGATAGATACCTAACTCAGCAATTTTACGAGACAATACAGTAGTTGCATCAAGGTGAGCAAATGTTGTTGCTGGCGCCGGGTCAGTTAAGTCATCCGCAGGAACGTAAACCGCTTGTACAGATGTAATAGAACCTTTGTTTGTAGATGTAATACGCTCTTGCATCGCACCCATTTCTGTTGCCAATGTTGGTTGGTAACCTACCGCAGACGGCATACGTCCCAAAAGAGCCGAAACCTCAGAACCTGCTTGTGTAAAACGGAAGATATTATCAACGAAGAACAACACGTCTTTTCCTTGATCAGAACCTGCTCCATCACGGAAATATTCAGCGATAGACAATCCAGAAAGTGCCACACGAGCACGAGCTCCAGGAGGCTCATTCATTTGTCCGAAAACGAAAGTAGCTTTTGACTCTCTCATTCCAGGTAAATCTACTTTAGACAAATCCCATCCTCCATTTTCCATAGAGTGCATGAAATCCTCACCGTATTTAATAATTCCTGACTCCAACATCTCACGAAGTAAGTCATTCCCTTCACGTGTTCTTTCACCTACTCCTGCGAATACTGAAAGTCCA
Source organism: Flavobacterium granuli (assembly GCF_031456055.1). Lineage (GTDB taxonomy): Bacteria > Bacteroidota > Bacteroidia > Flavobacteriales > Flavobacteriaceae > Flavobacterium > Flavobacterium granuli_A. Next base: position 80,855 of record NZ_JAVDTX010000004.1, on the reverse strand, counting down.
CCGTGACCTTTTGCAATATTGTTAATCAACTCCTGAATCAATACTGTTTTACCTACTCCAGCACCACCAAACAATCCAATTTTACCCCCTTTTGAGTAAGGCTCAATCAAATCGATTACTTTAATACCTGTAAATAAAACTTCAGAAGATGTAGATAAATCTTCGAATTTTGGTGCTTGTTTGTGAATTGGAGTTCCGCTTTCACCTGTTTTTGGTAAAGCTGGCAAACCGTCAATAGCATCACCAATTACATTAAACAAACGACCGTAAACATCGGCACCGATTGGCATTTGGATAGGATTACCTGTTCCAACTACTTCATAACCTCTACTCAAACCATCTGTTGAGTCCATCGAAATGGTACGAACTGTATTTTCACCAATGTGAGATTGTACTTCAAGTACTAATAATGTACCATCCTTTTTTGTGATTTCTAATGAATCATAAATTTTTGGAAGTTCAACATCTTTTCCGTTGAAAACTACATCGACTACTGGTCCAATGATTTGGGCAACTTTTCCTATTACTTTTGACATTACTTATGTGTTTATTAAATAGCTATTTAGGTTTATGAAATACAGCCGATCGAAACTCATCGAAAGGATACTTTTTTCAGAGTGCAAAGATAATTTTTTAAAATATAAAATCAATATTTTTTTTATAAAAAAAGCTAAATTTTTACTGAATTGATTATTAAGCAGTTTCAAACTATTAAATCACCTCTCTCTTTACTAAAAAAAACAAAAAAACCACCTCGTCATAAACGGGTGGTTTCGATAGCTATTGCAAGTAAAAATTATTGTATCGTTGCAGGATACTGAATTTGATATTGAGACAAATCTACTGTTCTTAATGTTGCACCATATTTAGCATTTATCGCGTTTACAAAAAGATTAGCGATATACGCATAACCTCTTGGACTAGGATGAACACCATCTAATGAAAAAGCACCACCAGTAACATATGCCGCTGTCATGTGATAATTTCCAAAACGAACTCCTGAAGTAGACAGTTGAGTCATAGCTAATTTTGTATCAACAAATGCCAAACCTTTGGACTCCGCAATTCCACTTATCGTTTTATTATAAGCGTCTGTAGCAACTTGAACTTCTTTTACTTCGTCTTTTGAAAGCACCCATTGATCAGCTAATGGAACTGAAACTCCATTTACTTTTGTTGGATCCCCTCCAACTGCAGTTCCTATAAAAGTTCTAGCCGTTAGTACAACCAAATCCTCTTTGGTAACTTGTCTATAAGATGGAACTCCATAAGCCGCTAAATTTGTCAAATAACTATCTACGATTACAACTGCATTATTTCCAGCAACAAATTTTATCGTTCTTCTTGCCGCCTCTTCAGCAGTTAGCAATTTATTAGTAACCATAGCCTGCAATCCACCATTATATCTTGCATAACCAGCATTCAATTGTGTAGCTGCAGCATCGGTTAAAGGAACTGGATTATAAGGAACTGTTGTAAAATACGGCAAAGTAGTCACATAAGGCAAATTAGCTACTACTCCTTTAGCGCCACTAGCCGTTAAATTAGTAGCCAAAGCATTATATACATTTGCAAAAACATTAGGATCTGTTATATCATTTCCACCATAAGTAGAAGGATCCAAATTTCCAGTTTGATTTACTCCAATACCTCCAGATGTGGCATAACTCAAAACATCATTACCTCCAATAAACAAAGAAAAGAAACTAGGCGCTTGAACTAATGCATCCGCCAATACAGTAGTTGATCCAGAAGTAGCAAAACGAGCATAATACGGATTCGCTTTACCAGAAGCCACCCCTGCAACATTTCCATACCCAGGTGCAAGTAAATGAAAACTTTTGGCTCCAGGAATCCCTAAATTATTGAAAGCCCCAGTCAAATGATTGGTCACTTCAGTAGTTGGCACCCCCGGCACAGGCACTGGTCCTTTCCCATTAAAATATAAACGTGGCCCCGCAATAACATTTCCACCCAATAGCAACCCTCCAATATTATCAGCCATCAAAGGAGTTGTAATTGCAACCCCTCCAGCTGGCATAAATTGTTGTGCCAATATGTTTACATAAGAGTTCTCTTGACCTGCTTTAAAAAGCGCGCCATCACTATATCCTGCAGCAAAGGAATCTCCCAATGCCACATATTTAGCAAATGAAGCAGATCCAGATGTAATAGGAATCTCAGCTACTGCATCTTCATCATCATTATTATCACATGCTACAAAGCTTAAAGAAACCAATAGTAGCCATTTAAAATTTTTTATCATACCTCTGTATATTTTTAAGTTTTTGTCTAGTCTTTTTAATTAAGGATTAATTGTCAATGAAGCGAACCATTGTTGTCCTATAGATCCAGCCCCAATTACTTGGATATAATCTTTACCTCCAATATTAGTACCTCCCAATTTGAACAATAATTTATATGCCGGAACCGCGTAATTGATTTGAGCATCAAACACAGTAGTTGAAGGCACCATTCCATCAGCAAATGAAGATTGCCATAAATATTCTGTATTCCATCTTACGTTCGTATTAAATCCAAAATTTTTAAACAGTTTTGGATTTCCTAACGAAGCTTTTACTCTATGTTTTGGAGTATTGAATCCAGTAACAAATCCTGGATCTTCTGATTGATCAAAATCCAATTGAGAATAATTATAATTCGCCCCTAATTCAAAGTCTTTATATACCTTTTTAGACAAACCAATACCAAAACCTAAAGATGAAACATCAGCACTAGTATTTGTGTACACCTGATAAACTCTTCTATCACTTCTAACCAAAGCATAAACAGGACTCAATGGATCAGATAAATTGATTGCAGAATTAACATCACCATAATAAACACCAGCTACTCTAGAAGTATTCAAGAAATGATTGTATTGATTATAATACCCATTCAAATCAACTGATAAATCATTATTAATTACAGTACGATATCCCAACTCAAACGCTTTCACTTCTTCAGGACGAACTAAATTAACATTTGCCGATTGCAATAAAGCTGCTGCTCCAGCAACATCAGAAGGATTTGCATTCAAAGCAGCTCCAAACGCCTGAACAGAAGTTAATGTATAAGAATTATTATAAGCATTTCTACCATCCATAGCAACAGTAGCAGCTGCGCCCGCCGCTTGTCCAGACGAGCTTACACCTCTAATTTCAGAATAGCGAGCCAAGTTTTCTGGTGCCGAACCAATTAAAGCAAATGGTCCTAAGTCAAGTCCGATGTATTGATCTTGTGTAGTTGGGTTTCTAAAGCCTGTTTGGTATGAAGCTCTGAAGTTGTGATTCTTTTGCGCTCCTGCAGAGTAAACGAAAGAAACTCTTGGAGATATATTTCCATCAAAATTTTGACTTTTGTCATAACGTATAGAAGCAACCACTTTCAAACGGTCTTCCATAAACAATTTAGATCCCTGGGTGTAAACCCCATACTCATTGTAGCGAATTGGACCATCATAGTCAGTAAAAATAGAACCGCTAGAATTCATTTCATATTGACGAGCAGAACCACCAACTTGAATTTCCGCAAACTCAATCAAGTCTTTAAAATTATAATTTACATCAGAGTGATATATTTTAGATTGATCTGTAAACTTTGCTCCTTGTGTAAAATCAGGATTACTTTTAACAGCATTTAAAGCACTTGTAAACTCAGGAGTTCCTGGCTCAAATCTTGCGTTTCTTGGCGCCGAAGGATTAGTTGGATCCGTATTAGGCACTAAATTCAAACCTGGCGAAACATTGGTGTCCGCAAATGTTCTTGCATAATTAGCTGCTTCATTACCATCAAGCCCTAAAACAGCAGAAGACAATTGAAACGATGTAGCATAATCTGTAAACCAGTTAGTATCTGATTTAGCTGCTCTTTGCACATTCCAACCCGCAAAACGCATATCATACGAATTACCAGCATCTTCAGCAGAACGATACGCTCTAGCAAAAAAGTTTTTCCCTTTTATCTCAACTTTAGTTTGACTCATAAAGAAATCATTCAAAGCATATCTATTTGCTCCTTGGTAAATAGTATTTCCCATACCTAATTTATACTGAAACATGATTTCTGTATCATCAGCCCAAGGTCTTAAATGCAAAGAGAAATCAGCTTTGACACTATTCACTTTATTGTCATTCAAATCTTTTTCACGATAACCCGTTCTGCTAACCTGACCAACATTATTGATAAATGTAGTTACCTCATCTCCATAAATATTCAAACCATCATAATTTTGATTTCCATCATGACCAATAGTACCACCTGTCATACTTCTTCTATCATCAGCAATCCATTCAGTAGCCTTCATATAATTGAAGTTAGCTTTTACAGCAAAATATTTATTAAAGGCTGTTGCCGCTCTAATTCCCATATCAAAATAATCATTGGTACCTGCAACATCTTGAGAAGTTTGACCATATTTCACATAAGAACTAATTCCTTGATTCGTAAAAGGATTTTTACTGTTCATAAATAGAATTCCATTGAATGCATTAGCACCATATAAAGCTGAAGATGCCCCAGGCAAAAGCTCTACACTAGCCACATCAATATCCGAAAGACCAATTAAGTTACCCAATACAAAGTTCAAAGCAGGTGAGGAATTATCCATACCATCTACCAACTGCATAAAACGCGTATTCCCAACAGCGGCAAAACCTCTAGTATTAACCGTTTTGAATGAGATACTACTGGTATTGAATTGCACTTCTTTTAAATTTTCTAAACCATCATAAAAAGTTGGCGCAGTAGTACTTTTTACTTGCGCAATTCCCATTCTCTCAATAGTAACAGGAGATTGAAGAACTCTCTCTGGCGCTCTTGAAGCAGAAACTACAATTTCATTCAATTTCGTCTCTTCTGAATTTAATTTTACTTGAATTTTTTGTGATATTGACTCTACTTTAATGCTGGCAGAAACCTGCCCAACCGCAGTAACATCAATAGAAAAAGGAGGCATTTGTTTGGTTGTCAAAGTAAAGGAACCATCATAATCTGAAGTAGCACCTTCATTTGACCCAGACACTCTAATACTAGCTCCCGCAATAGGTTGATTATTTTCATCAACAACAACACCCTTGATAGAATTTTGCGCAAAAGATATGCTACAAAAGAATAATGTTAAAAAAAGTAAATACAATCTCATATGGTAAAATTTTGTTAGTTAGTGGCAGCAAATTACACATATTTTTTAATTATAAGTAAAAAATGTAAAAATATTTATCATTATTATTAACAAAATAGTTCATTATCTAACAATTCAATATTTTTATATTTTGCATAATTAATAATAAAATAATAGGTTATTCACATAATATACTATGCGTACATAACAATTTGGCATTTATATTAAATTTATCATAAAATTTACAACGATTTCGTAAAAAGTATAAAGCAAAAAAAAGCGAGAAATAAATCTCGCTTTTCAAAAAATTCTATAACAATTCATTATTCAACAGTAACTGATTTTGCTAAATTTCGAGGTTGATCAACATTACAACCTCTCATAACAGCTATGTGATAAGACAAAAGTTGTAATGGTATTGTGGTGATGAGCGGAGATAATGCATCAGAAGTTTCTGGTATCTCAATAACATAATCTGCTAATTCACGAACTTGAGTATCACCTTTAGTTACTACAGCAATAATTTTACCACTTCTAGACTTGATTTCTTGAATGTTACTTACAATTTTATCATAATGCCCTTGTTTAGGAGCAATCACAATAACCGGCATCTGTTCATCTATCAAAGCAATAGGTCCGTGCTTCATTTCGGCTGCAGGATAACCTTCAGCATGAATATATGAAATCTCTTTTAATTTTAAAGCTCCTTCAAGCGCAACTGGAAAATTGTATCCACGACCAAGGTATAAACAATTTGGCGCATCTTTAAATACTGCTGCAATTTCCTTAGATTTATCATTAGTTTCTAATGCTTCCTTAACTTTCTCAGGAATGATTTCCAATTCTTGTAAATAAGTGTGAAAATCAGACTGTGTCAAAGTACCTTTAGCTTTCGCCAAACGCAATGCCAACATTGTCAATACTGTAATTTGAGTAGTAAATGCTTTTGTAGAAGCAACACCAATTTCAGGACCAGCATGAGTATAAGCTCCAGCATGTGACTCTCTTGAAATAGACGAACCCACAACATTGCACACTCCGAAAACAAACGCTCCGTGTTCTTTAGCTAATTTTATAGCTGCCATAGTATCGGCAGTTTCACCTGATTGTGAAATAGCAATTACAACATCTTTGCTATTAATAATAGGGTTTCTATATCTAAATTCAGAAGCATATTCAACTTCCACAGGAATTCTGGCAAACTCTTCAATAACATATTCAGCTACCAAACCAGCATGCCAAGATGTACCACAAGCAACTATGATAATACGGTCTGCATTTAAGAATTTCTCAAGGTTATCTTCAACACCTGCCATTTGAACAATTCCTTCATTGGCATGTAATCTTCCTCTATAAGTATCTTTAATTACACTTGGTTGCTCGTAGATTTCTTTCAACATAAAATGATCGTAACCTCCTTTTTCAATTTGCTCCAAATTCATCTGTAGCTCTTGAATATAAGGATCAACGATAGAATCATCTTTAATTTTACGAACTTTCATCCCTTTATGTAACCTAATATTAGCCATTTCTCCATCCTCAAGATATACCGCATTTGAAGTATACTCAATAAATGGTGAAGCATCAGAAGCGATGAAATATTCACCTTCACCAATTCCAATTGCCAATGGACTTCCTAATCTTGCAGCAACAATTTCATTTGGATTCTTTTTATCAAAAACAGCAATTGCATAAGCACCAACTACTTGATTTAGCGCAACTTGAACAGCTTTTCCTAATTTTAATTTTTCATTTTTCTGTACTTCTTCAATAAGATTTACTAAAACCTCAGAATCTGTATCCGAATTAAAAGTATAACCTCTTTTTATTAGCTCAACTTTCAAAGGAGCATAGTTCTCAATGATACCATTGTGAATAATCACCAAATCACCAGAGTTAGAAACATGAGGGTGTGAATTAACATCATTTGGCACACCATGAGTTGCCCAACGTGTATGTCCAATCCCTATAGTCCCATTTGTAGTAATTTCATTTTGGGCTTTAGATTCAAGATCTGATACTTTGCCTTTTGTCTTAGATAATTTTACAGACTCCCCATCATACAACATTACCCCAGCACTATCATAACCACGGTATTCTAATCTTTTAAGTCCTTTTATAACAATAGGATAAGCCTCTCTATAGCCTATATATCCAACAATTCCACACATAGTTTTTCTTAATTAGTTTTTGTGTAATAAATTTCAAATTTCAATCTTTTATTATAATCCTTATCGTCTGTTGGAATATTATTACCAAACAAGATAGTACCTAGCGGATTCATTACTGAAGCCATAGGGGCTTTCAAAGGAACTCCTGTTTTGTTTCTTAAAGAATAAAAACTGGATTTATTAATATCTTCAGTAACAACCAATCCCAAATCCACATTAGTGGAATCTGCATACTTAACAAGATTTCTAATATGATTGGTAATCCTAAATTTATAATAAGAACCACCATCAACATCAGATTTCTTAGTGAAAATACCTCCAAAAACAAATTTATTGTTTTTAGTATTTGACGAAACAGTTGATGTCTCTAAATAGTCAATTAATATTTGATTGTTTTTAAAATCATATAAATAAATTCGTTGCGGCACATAACTTGAGCCCATCGCTGCTGAATTCAAATAAAACACTAAACTGGCTTCATTTATTAGATATTTATTTTTTCTCATAATATCTAATTGATCTGCCACTCCATTATGCTCTCCACTCACACCATCTGCACCAAATTTATCATCTCCAAATAGCTTTAATACTGACATTGAACCTTCGCCTCCTTTAAGATACAAATTAGCATCAGAAACTTTATCATCAATAGTAGCATTGGCATAATTGACATTAGTATTACTCTGATCCAATAAACTAACAGTATTCCCAGACAAATTCAATATCACGGTTTTATCGGTTGCTACTGAATTTACAGTCTCAGTATAAGTAATCGTTATCTTTCCAGACTTAAAATTAAGCATTGCCATGTTTCCAGGATTACTTCCTATGGTTTCTATATTGAAAAACACACCTCTAAAATAATCTTTAAACGCATTATTATCAACTAAAGACCCTGCTGGTGCTTTAATTATTTTCTTCAAAAAGAATTCTTTATTTAAATTTAACTTCATCCCAGGAGCAGTTCTAGTAGTTGTTTCTTTACCATCGGTAGTTGTTTTAACAACATGTTCTGCAGGATCAAAAAAGAATTCTGAATTTTCAGCTTTATTAGAACCATCATTTAATGGGGTGCCTATTTTTAACTGATTAAAATCTGGATATTGATTGCTGTAATATTTTTGAGGTTGAGAAAATTGCTCTTCAGGATCTAAATCTCTCATGAAATAACCAGACTCATAAACACTAAGTTTCATCTTAGCTTTATCTGGACCATAAATAGAATCTAAAACATAGGTACTACTTCCATCGCTGTTCACTACTGTTTTAGTCTTATCAAAAAAATAAGGTATGGTCAAAACTACACTTTTTATAGCGGCAGAAGTATCAAAAGTAGGACTTACTTCAGCTAAAGTCACTTGAGTAACAAAATTTGCATTAGTAGTCCCGAAAGAAGGATTGTCATATACACCTAAAGGGTTAACCTCTAAATTGTTCGATTGAATTGGCCCTAATTTTTGATTATATGCTTCAACAGAATACTCACTCTTTTGAATATCGAAAGAGTTATCCCCTATAAGATCTTCACCAACAACATTAAATTCTTTATCACAGGAATTAAAAAGAACAATAAATAAAAGGAAAGGAATTGTTTTAAAAAAAGAATTTTTAAGCATACTTATTCGTAAATGATTGATTTATAACAACATATTTTTATAGAATTCGGTATAAGCAACCGAGAATTCGTCTTTATGTTTCAAAGGTAGAAAAGGTTTGTTGGAAGATTCTATAAATTTTGTTAAACTTGGAGAGAGTCCATCTGACGCAATGATTACAGCATCAGAATTACGAATAGTTGTTTTTATAATGTTTTCATAATTCGGAACCTCCAATTCAGAGATAGCTTCATCTGGAATACCGTCAAATTTAACTTTATTGATCATTTCAACATCCAATGTTCCTTCAAAAGACTGACTGTAAACTGAAGTAACTATTTTCGTATCTGAAAACAATGCTTCATTTTTATAAAAATGCTTCATGTAAACAGGCAACATAGCAGCCATCCAACCGTGTACGTGGATAATATCTGGAACCCAGTTTAATTTCTTCACAGTCTCAACAACCCCTTTTGCAAAAAAGATAGCGCGCTCGTCATTATCAGGATACATCACTCCTTCTTCATCAGCAAAAGTTGCTTTTCTTTTAAAATATTCTTCGTTATCTATAAAATAAACTTGTATTCTCTCTTTTGGAATAGAAGCTACTTTAATAATTAGAGGCATATCCAAATCATTCACCACCAAATTCATTCCAGACAACCTAATTACCTCATGTAATTGGTGTCTTCTCTCGTTAATATTTCCATACCTTGGCATAAAAATTCTAATTTGCCCTCCTTGATCATTAATCATTTTTGGTACGTCATAAGACATTAATGAAACCTCATTTTCAGCGAGATAAGGCACAACTTCAGATGATACGTATAATATCCTCTTATCTTTCATAGTATAAATTGATTAATTATTGGCAATAAAAACCACGCAAAATTACAAAATTTTATGCAGTTATGGACTAAAATATTAAGTTTGCACCTAATTTAAACAAAACTGCCATGCAAATTTTCTATGGAAAAGCGGCTTTAATGGACTATTTATCCACATTAAAGACTACAAATACTTCAATTGGATTTGTTCCGACAATGGGTGCTTTGCATGAGGGACATCAGTCGTTAATGCTTCAATCTACTAAGGAAAATGAGATAACTGTTGTTAGTATTTTTGTAAATCCAACGCAATTTAACAATCCCGAAGACTTGGAAAAATATCCTCGTACTTTGGATACTGATATAATAAAAATCTCCAACATCAATCCAAACATTATTGTTTTTGCTCCTACTGTTGACGACATGTACGAAGGAAAAACCTTATCACAATCTTTCGATTTTGATGGATTGGAAAATAAAATGGAAGGCAAGTTTAGACCCGGTCATTTTGATGGCGTAGGAACGATCGTTAAGAGACTTTTTGAAATAGTACAACCAACTAGAGCCTATTTTGGTGAAAAAGATTTTCAGCAGGTGCAAATAGTAAAAAAAATGGTTGAAAAAAACCACATACAGGTAGCGATTGTTGTATGTCCTATTTATAGAGAAATCAACAACTTAGCTATGAGTTCTCGAAATGAACGCTTAACTTTGCAAGAAAGAGAAGAAGCGGGAATTATATATAAAATACTAAGCGAAGCCAAAGCAAAATTCTTAAATAATAGCGCTGAAAAAACCACAGAATGGGTAAAAAATAAATTCAATAAGAACAAAACATTTACTTTAGAATACTTTGAAATTGCAGATGAATCAACTCTTACCACTTGCAAACGAAAAAGTAAAAACAAAAAATACAGAGCTTTCATAGCGGTATTTGTCAACAACATCCGATTAATAGATACCATTTCATTAAATTAAAAAAATACCATGCACATTCAAGTTGTTAAATCAAAAATTCACCGAGTAAGAGTCACAGGAGCCGACTTAAATTACATCGGAAGCATCACTATAGACGAAGCATTATTAGAAGCGGCAAATATAATAGAAGGCGAAAAAGTATCCATTGTCAACATAAATAATGGAGAACGTTTTGATACTTATGCCATTGTTGGCGAAAAAAATTCTGGGATAATTACTTTAAATGGCCCAGCAGCACGTAAAGTACAAAAGGACGACATCATCATCATCATTTCGTATGCGACTTTGGAATTTGAAGAAGCCAAAACGTTCAAGCCATGGATAGTTTTTCCAAATGAAAAAGACAATTCATTAACATAACGGCTTATCGACCCCTCCTTTGTGTATCCATCAAATAATTGTTTATATTGCTAACCTATTTTAGCATAAAATAACAAAACCCCCTAATTTATATGAAGCATTTACTTATAGTATTACTGGCCTTTTTTTCAATTTCTTGTTTCTCACAAATAAAAACAATCAATTTCGACTCTGGAAAACTTCAAGGAAAAAGAGAACTTTATATTTCTTTGCCAGCTTCTTATGAAAAAAATCCGACAAAAAGATACCCTTTAATAGTTTTAATGGATGGCGATTATTTACTAAATCCTGTTTTAGGAGCTTTAAACTACGGTAATCACTGGGATGATTTACCAGAAGTAATCATTGTAGGAATAAGCCAAGGTAAAAACGACCAAAGATCAATAGATTGTGGCTTGGATGAAGTTACAGGAATGCCTGATGGAAAAAGTGTAGATTTCTTTGATTTTATATCTTTGGAACTCATTCCTTTTATGCAGCATGACTATAGAACTACTAATTTCAAAATCATTGCAGGACATGATACAACTGCAGCCTTTTCAAATTTCTTTTTATATAAAGAAAACTCATTATTCGATGCCTACATCTGCTTAAGTCCAGAGTTACCTGTAAATATGGAAAATGTATTGCCAGATATTTTGGCTTCAACAAAAAATTCTATTTTCTATTATTTATCTACAGCTGATGGCGACAATAAAAAAATGCAGGAAAGAATTAAAAACATTGATACTAAGATCCAAGCTAATAAAAATCCGAACTTGAATTACAAGTTTGAAAATTTTAATGATGCTTCACATTTCTCACTTGTTTTACATTCTATCCCAACAGCTTTGTATCAAATTTTTGCTGTGGCACAACCTATATCTGTGTTAGAATACAGCACAAAAATTGTAACCCTCAAAGAAGGCTATGTTGATTACTTAAAAAACAAATATGACATAATAGAAAATTCCTTTGGCATAAAAACCCCTATACGAATTACCGATTTCCAAGCTATTGAAGCTGCTATCATTGAAAACAAAGATTATAATGAATTGGATGCATTAGCAATTCTTGCCGACAAAAACTACCCAAAAAGTATGCTAGGTGATTATCAATTAGCTACCATGTTTGAAAAAAAAGGTGATAATCCTAGAGCTGTTCGCTACTATATGTCTGGATTCAATAAAGAAGAAATTGCCGGGCTTACCAAAGACATGATGTTTGCAAAAGCAGAAGAGTTGAAAAAGACCTTTGCTAAAAAACCAAAAATAAAAGGAAAAGTAGGTCAAGATGTTGAACCAAAACAAGAAGTAATCGAAGAAACACCAGTATCTGATACTCCTGCAGCAGACGCTCCAGTTTCCGAAGAAAAAAAACAATAATAATGTCCAAAGTAAAAACAACTTTTTTTTGCCAGAATTGTGGTGCACAATATGCCAAATGGCAAGGACAGTGCAATTCATGTAAAGAATGGAATACCATTGCTGAGGAAATTATACAAAAGCAGGAAAAAGTTGCTTGGAAAAGTGAATCATCTACGACTAGTAAAGCGCCAAAACCGTTACGAATTAATGAAATTGACAGTACCGAAGAAATCCGTCTAGATACTACCGATGGTGAATTAAATCGAGTTCTTGGTGGAGGAATCGTTCCTGGTTCTCTCATCCTTTTAGGAGGTGAGCCTGGAATTGGAAAAAGCACCCTTTTACTTCAAATTTCCTTAAAACTACCATACAAAACTTTATATGTTTCCGGAGAGGAAAGTCAGAAACAAATCAAGATGCGTGCTGAACGCATTACTCCAAACGGAGATAATTGTTTTATTCTTACCGAAACCAAAACACAGAATATCTTCAAACAAATTGAAGCCATTCAGCCTGAAATTGTCATAATAGATTCAATTCAGACTCTTCATACCGATTATATTGAATCAACTGCAGGAAGTATTTCTCAAATACGGGAAACCACCGCCGAATTGATCAAATTTGCCAAAGAGACCAATATTCCAGTAATTTTAATTGGACACATTACCAAAGATGGAACTATTGCAGGTCCAAAAATATTGGAACACATGGTCGATACTGTTCTTCAATTTGAAGGCGACCGCAATCATGTCTATCGCATTTTACGCTCGTTGAAAAACCGTTTTGGATCAACTGCCGAAATTGGAATTTACGAAATGCTAGGAAGCGGATTACGAGAAGTATCTAATCCTTCCGAGATATTGATTTCCCACAAAGACGAAGAATTATCAGGAACAGCCATTGCCTCTACACTCGAAGGCATGCGTCCTTTGATGATCGAAATACAATCTTTGGTAAGCACTGCAGTTTACGGTACTCCACAAAGAAGCACTACAGGTTATAACGCCAAAAGACTAAATATGATTTTGGCTGTTTTGGAAAAAAGAGCCGGTTTTAGACTTGGTGCTAAAGATGTTTTCCTAAATGTAACTGGAGGTATTTCTGTAGATGACCCTGCCATAGATTTGGCAGTTGTTGCCGCTATTTTATCTTCCAATGAAGACATTCCAGTCAATAAAGATTTTTGTTTTGCCGGCGAAGTCGGGCTTTCTGGCGAAATTCGTCCCGTAAACCGTGTCGATCAGCGTATTCAAGAAGCTGAAAAGTTGGGATTTTCTACTATTTTTGTATCTAAATACAATAAAATCGCCTTAAAAAACACAGGAATAAAAATTCAATTGGTAGCCAAAATTGAAGATGTGGCTAGTCAGTTGTTCGGATAAAACACTATTTACAAAAGAATCATTCCCCCCGTAAGATGAGAACTAATAAACAAAAGTTACTACTTGCTTCCAAAATACTTGGAATCGTTATTACCATACTCTTAATTGGTTTTCTTGTATTTAGGGACGAGCTTTTGGATCAGGCTGTAGACAAGGTTTCTGCAACAATGAAACTGGAATACAACAGTGAATTTGCCATCAAAAAAGCTTCTTTCGATGGGATATCTGGAATTGAATTGAATGAAATTACCTTGGCTCCAAAAAATCTAGATACTCTTTTTAAAATTCAAAAAATAAAAACAAATGTCAATTTATGGCGATTGCTTTTGGGCGATGTTCAACTTGGAACTCTTGAAATAAAAAATGGTTATGTCCAATTGACTAAAAAAGGAAAGATCAAAAATTTTGGTGCTTTCTTAAAAAGAGACAAGAACGAACCCAAAACCACAGATAAAAGAGATTACGCCGAATTTGCCTACCGCATTATCTCCAAAGTCCTCAATTTGGTCCCAACGGATATGACTCTGGAAAATTTGGTTTTCAAACTGGATGATAACGGTAAAAAAGCTACTGTAAATTTCAAAAAACTGACTTTATATCAAACCAAATTAGAATCATCTATCGAGGTTCAAACCAATACTTTTGCACAGAAATGGAGAATCAATGGAATAGCCGACCCTAGAAACAAAAAGGGAGATCTACATTTTTTTAATATTGACACTGGTGCCATCAAAGTACCTTATTTTGACGAACGATATAATCTGAAAGCCAGCTTTGACTCCATTCGTTTCAATGTTCAAAACATTGAAATGAGCCGCGGCGAATTACACTTTGACGGTTATAGTTCGATTACCAATTTAAAAGTGAACCATAAAAGAATTGCCAATAAAGACGTAAACATCAAAAATGCCAGATTTGATTTTCGTTTCTTGCTAGGTTCCGATTTCGTTTCTATAGATAGCAGTTCAACTTTCCAATTCAATAAAATAAAAATACATCCTTATCTTTCCTACAACACCGAAAAAGATACCATTTATAGACTAAAAATCGTAACTCCAAAAATGAAAACGCAGGATTTCATCACTTCCCTTCCTGATGGATTATTTACCCATTTTCAGGGTATGGAAGCTACAGGTGATTTTGATTATAAATTGGATTTTATGTTCAACAAAAACAAACCAAACACCATTGTTTTCAAGAGTGATGTAAACAAACAAAATGTAAATATAACCAAATACGGAAATATCGACCTAGATAAATTAAACAGGGAATTCACCTATAGAGCCGTGGATAATGGCGTGCTGCAACGCCCTGTTTTTGTTGGGGTAAGCAATCCTTATTACACGCCTTTGGATCAAATTTCTCCTTATTTACAAAAATGTGTTTTGACGTCAGAAGATCCTTCGTTTATGTCACATCGAGGTTTTATAAATGAAGCCTTCAAACAGTCGATTCTAAAAAACATTCGTACCAAAAAATTCTCCCGCGGAGCGAGTACGATAAGCATGCAATTGGTTAAAAATGTATTTCTAACAAGAGAAAAAACTCTGTCTAGAAAACTAGAAGAGATTCTATTGGTTTACATTATTGAGGGTAATCGAATCACGAGCAAACAGCGTATGTTGGAGGTTTATTTCAACATTATCGAATGGGGTCCAAATGTATATGGAATTGGCGAAGCGGCGGAATTTTATTTCCAGAAAAGACCTGCTGATTTGAATGTACAAGAATGTTTATTCCTGGCTACGATAATCCCAAAACCAAAGAAATTTATGTGGCAATTTGACCAGGAAGGTTTGCAAAAAGCGTACGCGACCAAACACCAGACATTCTTGAGAAATCTTATGTTTCGCCGTGGCTTATTGGTTCCTGAAGACACTATTGGTTTATCTGCTTCTATAATGCTTACAGGTCGTGCCCATTCTTTATTAAATATCAAAATAAAAGATACAACCGTAATCGACTCAACGGAGGTAAAAGAAGAGTTTGATTTTTAAAAAAGCGAAAAAAAATTTATTTCCGAATAGCGTATAAATTACTCTTTGCAAAATAACCCCCACATTGCAAAATAGCCTTATTGACTTGTTTTTCAGTGAATTAAAATACAAAGCCGTTTTTTTCATAAATTTGTGTTTACTTTAAAAACCAATTGATTATGAAAATAATGGCTTTATTATTCTCGTTATATTCTTTTAGTTTTTCCTATTCTCAAACTATCGGATTGCAGTCTTTTGGAAGTGGTTTCACAAGGCCTTTAGAAATTACAAATGCAGGTGACGATAGATTATTTGTAGTTGAGCAAGGTGGTCTTATAAAAATCATGAATTCTGATGGAACAGTCAATCCAACACCTTTCTTAAATATAACAACACAAATAAGCAATAGTGGAGAGAAAGGTTTATTGGGCTTAGCATTTCATCCCGATTATACCACCAATGGTTTTTTTTATATTAACTATATCAACCTTGACGGCAATACTGTAATTGCTAAATATACTGTAGATTCTGGAAATCGAAATTTAGCAAATCCATCAAGTATAAGTATTCTTCTAACTATTACTCAGCCCTATTCCAATCATAAAGGTGGAACTCTAAAATTTGGCTCCGACGGCTATTTGTATATTGGCACGGGCGATGGCGGCAGCGGTGGAGATCCTGAAAATCGAGCCCAAAACGTAAATGAATTATTGGGCAAAATGCTTCGAATCGATGTGAATTCTGGAACTCCGTATAGCATTCCTACTAGCAATCCATATGTAGGGATTGCGGGAGCTGATGAAATTTGGGCAATTGGTCTCCGAAATCCCTGGAAATTTTCCTTTGACAAAGCAACAGGGAATTTATGGATTGCCGATGTAGGCCAGGACAATATTGAAGAAATCAACATTGCAACAGCTACACAAGCAGGATTAAACTATGGCTGGCGTTGCTACGAAGGAGATACTGTCTACAACACTGCAGGCTGTCCTTCACAGGCATCCCTAAAATCCCCATTAAAGACGATAAACCATTCCACAGGAGTATGTTCCATTACTGGCGGATATGTATATAACGGAAGCGTCTATCCCAATTTCAAAGGATTATATTTCTTTACGGATTATTGCAAACCACTAATTGGAATGATGACCTCTAGTGGCACACTGACTTATTCACAAGAATTTAGCGGGAATAATTTTTCGACTTTTGGAGAAGATATGAATGGAGAACTGTACGTTGCCGACATTACTAATGGTATCATTTTTAAAATTATTGACACTTCGCTCGGCATCAACTCTATCGATCAAACACAATTTGTAATTTACCCTAATCCAGCTAAATCAGAAATTATTATCCAAAAATCAAACAATAACTTCCCTACAGAAATCACTCTTTTTGACATAGAAGGCAAAATGCTATTTAAGAAAAAAATGGAAAATAAAGATGTAAACATTGTCAAAATGGATAATTTTTCCAAAGGGTTTTACATAGTAACCGTCAAAAATGAAGACGGACATCTTTCAACGTATAGATTGATTGTCGAGTAGTTTTATTAGAAATAACTCATGTATCATTTCAATGCAAAAACCCTGTCAAAGTTGAATTTTGACAGGGTTTCTCAATTTGTTCTTTATTTCACAATTAAGGTGCTGGATCAGGAATAATGGCCTGAACGGCATCTATATCTTTTAAAATTTCTTCGGAAAGTGTTACCTGAATCGTATCAATATTTTCTTTAAGTTGTTCCATTGTAGTGGCTCCAATAATTGAACTCGTCATAAAAGGCTGCTGCTGTACAAAAGCCAAAGCCAGTTGAGTCAATGTTAATCCGTGTTTGTGTGCGACTTCCTGATATAGTTTAGTTGCCTTGGTCGAATTTACACTACTGTATCTCGAATACTGTGGAAATAAACTCAATCTTGCATTGGGATGAGACTCACCATTCAAGAACTTCCCAGATAAAACACCAAAAGCCAAAGGTGAATAAGCCAACAATCCCACGTTCTCACGAAGACAAACTTCGGCAGAAGCATTTTCGAAAAGACGATTCAACAACGAGTATGGATTTTGAATGGTTTTAATTCTTGGTAAATCATTGTATTTGCTTTCTTCCAGAAAACGCATCATTCCCCAAGGATTTTCATTAGAAACTCCAATGTGTTTAATTTTTCCAGCTTTTACAAAACCATCCAACGCTTCTAAAACAGCGTGAATATTGTCTTCCCAGGCATCATCCTGAACTTTGTAACCACGTTGTCCAAAAAAATTAGTTTTGCGTTCTGGCCAATGCATTTGATAAAGATCAATGTAATCAGTTTGAAGACGCTGTAAACTATTATCCAAAGCGTATTGAATACTAGCAGGAGAGAAATCTAATTTTTCACGCATGTAACCAAAAATAGGACTTGGTCCAGCAATCTTGGAAGCCAAAACAACTTCTTCTCTTTTTCCTGTTTTTTTGAACCACGATCCGATTATTTTTTCGGTACTCCCGTAGGTTTCTTGCTTACCTGGGATGGAATACATCTCGGCAGTATCAAAAAAATTGACTCCTTTTTCGAGCGCATAATCCATTTGGACATGTCCTTCTGATTCGGTGTTTTGTTGCCCAAAAGTCATCGTTCCCAGACATATTTTACTGACTTTTATGTCGGTATTTGGTAAAGTAGTGTATTTCATTTTTTTTAAGATGCTAAGATTCTAAGCCACTAAGGGCCTAAGTTTATCAAGGCAAAGATAAAAATTAGTTCTTCGATTGTAGATTACTCTTGCTTAATTTTCAACAAAAAAGGTTCGCGTATAAACGCGAACCTTTTCTATACTCAGTAGCTTAGCAACTTAGAATCTTAGTATCTTCCTCCTAAAACTCATTCAACATTTTTGAAATTTCGTCCAATCTTGGAGTCAAGATAATTTCAATTCTACGGTTTTTGGATTTTCCTTCGGATGAACTGTTGCTGGCCAATGGAGAATATTCACTTCTTCCAGCAGCCGTTAGGTTTTGTTTATTTACTTTTTTGTTTTCACCCAAAATAGTGACAATAGCGGTGGCTCTTTTAGTCGAAAGATCCCAGTTGTCTGCAATAGGCCCAGAACCTTCATACGGATCATTATCGGTGTGTCCTTCAATCAATACAGAAATATCTGGGTTGTCCCCCAATACTTTGCCAACTTCAACAACTGCCTTTTTACCTTCTACTCCAACAGCCCAACTACCCGAATTGAAAAGCAATTTATTTTCCATGGAAACATATACTTTTCCGTTTTTTTGCTCTACTGTCAAACCTTTGCCTTCAAAACTATTAAGTGCTTTGGAAAGTGTTTCTTTTAGTTTTTTCATGCTTGCTTCTTTGGCAGCAATCAAATCTTCCAATTCTTTTAAGCGTTGACTGCTTGCATTTAATTTTTCTTGTTCCGATGCCAAAGCTTTTGCTTTAGCATCTAATTGTGCCAATAACTCACGATTTTTCTTCATGTTGGCTTCCAAAGCCTCATTGCTATTTTTTTCCAAAGCAGCATAAGAATCCTGCATCACTTTCATTTTGTTTTTAGCAGCTTCATAATCGGCTTGTACTTTGGCCAAGTTGGCGTTGGTGTCATCCAATTTGTTTTGCAAAGCAGCTTTCTCTGATTCCAATTGTTTTTTGGATGCCAATAAAGCAGCATTTTCATCAGAAATGGATCTATTTTCCTTTTTTAGATTGGCAAATTGATTTTCAAGATCATTGTAAATTTTCTTGGAAACACAAGAAGTCGACAACGCGAGAATTAAAAGTCCAATGGAAATTTTTTTAATCATTTTGTTAAGTTTTTATATTAATAGTGGCATTTGGAATCAAAGGTTCTTGTAATATGCGGAGCCCTAGCCCCGATAGTAGTGTAAATCCTCCCGATTTTTCTTCGGGAGATTGAAACGGATAGCGGGATTAGCTCCTTAAAACTTTCTTTATTTTATTATTCAATTTCTACCAAAACCGGACAATGATCGGAATGCATGGCGTCTGGTAATATAACGGCTCTTTTGAGTTTATGTTTTAGGGAGTCGCTCACTAAATTGTAATCGATACGCCAACCTTTGTTATTTCCACGTGCTCCAGCGCGGTAACTCCACCACGAATATTGGTGCGGTTCGCTGTTGAAATGACGAAAACTGTCTACAAATCCAGATTTCATAAATTTATCTAGCCAAGCTCTTTCTTCGGGCAAAAATCCCGATACATTTTTGTTTCGAACGGGGTCGTGAATATCGATTGCCTCGTGACAAATGTTGTAATCTCCACAAATAATGAGGTTAGGAATACCCTTTCTAAGTTCGTCGATGTAGTTTTGAAAATCATCCATATACATGAATTTATGGCTTAAACGATCACCGTTCGTCCCCGAAGGCAAATACAAACTCATTACCGAACAGTCGTCAAAATCGGCGCGAAGATTTCGACCCTCAAAATCCATGTGATGAATACCGGTTCCGTAAACTACATTATTCGGTTTAATTTTCGAAAGTATGGCAACACCGCTGTAACCTTTTTTGGTTGCAGAGTAATAATATTGATACGGATATCCCGCAGCGGTAATGTCTGAAACAGGAATTTGCTCTTCGGTTGCTTTGATTTCCTGCAAACAAATTACATCTGGATTGGCGTGTTGTAACCATTCTATAAATCCTTTGTTAATTGCAGCACGAATTCCGTTTACGTTATATGATATTATTTTCATTGCTATATTCTTTTTATATCCGATAGACTTTGACTGAAACTGGTTCTTAAAGCCAATTTTTTATCTCAAATTCGGAAGATTATTTTTTTTATGGAATTCAAAAGTAGTAAAAAGTAGAAAGATTGATTCAAAAAAAGCCATAAAAAATGGAGTATTTTGCTATCTTTGTCGCTTGCTCAAAAAAGAAAAAATAAATGGGTTTAGTTACCGCGAAAGAAGTTGCAAAGACAATAAATACGGACAAGTACGGCGCTTTAGGTACTTTTTCTGGTTGGTTGTTAATGAAAGTTTTGAAGATTTCGACATTAAACAAAATATACGACCGCAACAAACATTTGAAAGAGCTACCGTTCTTGAATGCTATATTGGACGAGTTCCAAATTAAATTTGAGATTCCTGAAGAAGATTTTAAACGTTTGCCAAAAGATGGTGCCTATATTACAATTTCAAATCATCCGCTTGGAGGAATTGATGGAATTCTATTATTGAAATTAATGCTTGAAAGAGAGCCTAATTTTAAAATTATAGCCAATTTTTTATTGCACCGCATCGATCCGATGAAACCTTACATCATGCCGGTGAATCCTTTTGAAAATCACAAAGACGCTAAGTCCAGTGTGGTAGGAATTAAGGAAACACTTCGTCATCTTAGAGACGGTAAACCATTGGGAATGTTTCCAGCTGGTGAGGTTTCGACTTATAAAGACGGAAAGTTAGTAGTAGATAAAGCTTGGGAAGAGGGCGCCATAAAAGTAATTCGAAAAGCACAAGTTCCCGTAGTTCCTATCTATTTTCACGCCAAAAACAGTCGCTTGTTTTATTTTCTGTCGAAAATAAACGACACACTAAGAACTGCAAAATTGCCATCAGAATTACTGACTCAAAAAGATAGAATTATCAAAGTACGTGTTGGAAAACCAATTTCGGTTGCCGAACAAAACGAATACGAATCGATTGAAGATTACACGGAATTCTTAAGAAAGAAAACCTACATGCTCGCCAATCCTTTTGAAAAAGAGAACAATTTTTTGAATACGGCTAATTTAATGCCTTCGAAAGCCCCTAAAAAAATTGTTACTCCAGCCAGTACGGACAAAATGATTTCCGAAGTGGAAGCTTTGAGAGTGGCTGACCTTCGTCTTTTACAAAGTAAAAATTACGAAGTGTTTTTTGCTGAAGCCAAACAGATTCCAAATATTCTTCACGAAATTGGTCGTTTACGCGAAATTACTTTTAGAGAAGTAGGTGAAGGGACGAATGAATCCATTGATATTGACAAATACGACAAATACTATCGCCACCTCTTTTTGTGGGATGATGAAACCAAACAAATTGCAGGAGCTTACCGTATGGGATTAGGATCTCATATTTACCCAAAATATGGTATTGAAGGATTTTATTTGAATGGACTTTTCCGTTTTGAACCAGAATTGCACGACATGATGAGCAAATCCATCGATATGGGTAGAGCTTTTATCATCAAGGAATATCAGCAAAAACCAATGCCGTTGTTCTTATTATGGAGAGGAATTATTCATACTACTTTACATTATCCGGAACATAAATATTTATTGGGTGGTGTGAGTATCAGCAATCAATTTTCAGATTTTTCGAAATCATTGATGATTGAATTCATGAAATCGCACTATTATGACCCTTATATTGCACAGTATATCCATCCTAAAAAGGAATTCAAAGTCAAACTAAAAGATGCCGACAAGGATTTCATTTTTGATGAAGCTGAAGCTGATTTAAATAAATTCGACAAACTTATAGATGAGTTGGAACCTGGTATTTTGAGACTCCCTGTACTGATAAAAAAATACATCAAACAAAACGCAAAACTAGTTGCATTTAATGTTGATCCTTTATTTAACAATGCTATCGATGGATTAATGTACATTCGAATTGCAGATATTCCTGAAAGCACTATGAAACCTGTAATGGAAGAATTCCAGGCCGAATTGGAACGTAAACTAAATGACAAGGAAGAGTTAAACGATAAGGAAGAGTAAATTTTAGATTGCAGAATGCAGAATCGTAAAAAATCCCGAAACTATTCGGGATTTTTTTATGGTCTAACATATTTTAATTTTCGTATTCTTTAACGGCTTTTTTAAAACCGTCCCATTCTGTTTTAGTCAACAAATGCTTTTGGCTTGGCTTTTTTCCTTTTATATATTCAAGAATATATTTCGCTCTTTCTTCCGATTCTGGATGAGAATTTACCCATGACAATGCACTTTCCAGTTTATTGTCAAAAGACATTTCATATAAAAAATCAGCAAATGGCGCAGGATCAATTTTAGTCTTTAGCATGTATTCAACACTGGCGATATCCGCTTCTTTCTCAAGAGAACGATCATAAGCTGATGATGACAGTGTATGCATAACTTCCCGAATTACTCCACTATTCTTATTCCCAGTAGTTATCGACATCAGTACAGAAAATCCAACCTCTTTTGATAATTTTTTCATCACATGATTGTTCTCTATGTGAGCAATTTCGTGACCCAAAACACCAATTAAAGCCTGTTCGTTTTTCGATGCTTCAATTAATCCGGAATACACCACCAAATGTCCGTCTGGCAATGCAAAGGCATTAACCTCATCTTTCTGAATAATATGAACTTTAAGACTATCGCGCTCAATTCCGTTTTCTTTACATAATGGTTTTAATAATTTGTCCAACGATTTGGTAATCGAGTCATTTACTATTATGTCTTCCGTTGTTTTTATTTGATCCCAAATCATATCGCCAACACCTTTTTCGGTAGCGCTTTTGGCTTTATCTATTTTAAAAAAAGTGATAAAATCAATTTGAGACAGCAAAAACCAAATCCCAAAGAAAACAACCACTATTGATAACCCTCTAAATAGTGCTTTCATAATTGGTCTTGCAGATTAAATTAGTAATATCCGAAAAGAAATACATTTCTATATGATTCCCTTTTCTGGTTTGGGTAGCCAAATAAAGTGTGAAAATAAATTCAACCAAATTAAAGCCAACAATGGTAATAATGTAAGCTATATAGGGGTTCGTCACCTCAGCTCCATCAAAAACAATTGAAATAGTCCACCAAAATCCCACGGTATTAAAGAAAAACATACCCAATTGAGACAATAATGCCTGAGTACAATGCCATTTTACAAAAGCCGTGCTTTTCCTGTTTCCTAAATAAAAGAAAACTGATGCCAGCAAATTCATTATAGGTAATGGCAAACCACAAAGCACTACAACAAGTGACATCAAATAGCTGTTAGATGCTCTTTCCAACTCGCTGTCGTAAGGTTTATAATTAAATTTTTCTATTGTGATCATAAGTGCTTGTATATATTCCAAACCCAATTGAGAATAACCAATATAATCAATGGAATGGCAATTTCTTTTTTTCTAATTATACTCTCAATTTTAATGTAAAAATTGTAAAAAGACTGTCTCTTTGCAATAACATCCCAAAGAATCCAACCTGGAGATACAATCATAATTCCGGCAACTATGATTCCAAAAGGATTTAGAAACAATGACTTCACAATTTCACCATTAAACAAATAAGAAACTGCTCTGGTCGTACCGCATGACGGACATGGTAAACTGGTTACTCTTTTAAACACACAAACCGTCAAATCCAAACCTGAATTTTTCACGGGAGCTAATTTCAAAAAGAGTAACCAACTATAACCCAAAAAACAAGCAAATAAAATCAGTATATAAAGCTTGTTCTTTGACATATTTTAAAGGAATGTATTATTAAAAGCAATTGTGTTTTTTTCTTTTGTAGCTCCTTGGATTAAAAACCAATCCACAATAGCCCAAATCATAAAACCTCCACAGGTAAGTAACTTTCCAACACCCATTCCTGTATCACCAATGTAAAAACGATCAATTCCATAAGCTCCTGCAAAAATCGAAATCAACAATGCAGTAGTTGGGTCTTTAAATTGGGTTAACTGTAATCTTTGCCATTGACTTTCGTCTAAGCTGATTAGTTTTTCTCGGATGATATTTAGATGATGCCCTTCAAAATACTTAGCGTTCATCATCATGAACATGTCAACTTTTTGTGAATCCATTATAATAATTTGGTTATTGGTTAATTTCCTACTCTATTTGGGATTTTCGGATACTCCATGATTTTGCTAATATATAAATATTAACAGAAATGTCTTGTTATTAAAATAATTTATTGTGCTTTAACAAATTAAAATTGGCATAAAAAAATCCCGAAATTTCGGGATTCATATTTTTTTTATTTTTTTTAAAACCAGCCTTTCTTACCTACCTGATAGGTTTGATAAAATTCTTCATCTGTTTTAGTCAAATAAATAATTCCTTCCACAAGGCCAATTATACTCCCAATTCCACAAGTAACAACTCCTATAATAAGTTGGATTATTCCTTCTTGCGTATATCCTAAAATAAATTTGTGCACCCCTAATCCTCCTAATACGATTGCTAGAACGCCCGCTAAAATTTTTTTATTTTCTTGATGAATTGGTTGTGGTTTATTCCAATCTTCTTGTTTTGAATTCTCCATAGTTGAAAATTAAATTGGTTAATTAATAGACAACTAATTTATAAAAAATATCATAAGATTCTATTTTTTAGACAATTAAAAATCTTACAGACTTAATTTTTTCCATATAGGGCCTTAATTTTGTCAACTATCACTTGCGCCAAACGCTCATGACTTTCGTAAGTCCAGCCAGCAATATGTGGAGTTAATATCACTTTTCGGCCATCCAATAAATACTGAAAAGCTTCTGGTGTGTTTTTATCTTGAAATAATGTTTCAAAAGATAATTTCTCGTATTCCAAAACATCTAATCCAGCCCCAAGAACTTTTCCGGATTGCATGGCGGTAACCAAATCGGCAGTTATGATATTCTTGCCTCTAGAGGTGTTGATAATCCAAATGTCTTTTGCGAAAGCATTAATAAAATCCGAATTCACCATCTTATCGGTTTCCGGAGTCCACGGAATGTGTAAACTTAGTACATCTGTTTTTTGCTGTAATTCCTGTAGTGAAACTTGTCTGGCATTAGCATCTCCAACATTCTCTTTAATATCGTAGCACAATACCTCAACATCAAAACCACGAAGTTTTTTGGAAAAAGCTTTTCCCATGTTACCATATCCTATGATTCCAACTGTTTTACCATCAAGCTCATGTCCCCGATTTTTCTCTCTGTTCCATTCGCCGGAACGAATTTCGCTGTCAGCTATGTTCAACTTATTAAAAAGAGACAGAATCATCCCTAAAGTATGCTCCGCAACAGCATTACAATTACCTTCGGGAGCTGCAATCAGTGCAACATTCTTGGAAGTTGCATAGTCGCAGTCGATGCTTTCCAATCCTGCTCCTACCCTTGCGATGAACTGCAGATTGGTTGCTTTGTCTAAAAACTGTTTGTCTATTTTAAAACGGCTGCGAATAACAATTCCGTTGTAATCTTGAATTTTGGATTCAATTTCTTGTTTGGAAGAAGTAAAATCAGCGTGATTAATAAAACCCGCCTGTTCCAATTGTTCCCAAAGAATGGGATTATTACTGTCAATATGAAGGATTTTGATGTCCATATAAAAGGATTACTAAATTAGAGTTTCAAAATTAATTAAAAAATCACGGTTTATGGTTCGAACCCAGATTAATTAGCCTACAATGCTTAAATTAGCATTTATATTTAAAGCAAATTATAGAAATGAAATTAACCAAAACATTTACTGCCTTTTTTCAAAGTGAAAAAGCAAGTGGTCTATTGCTTCTTTTTGTAACAGTTGTCTCTTTATTGCTAGCTAATTCATTAGTTCAAACTGAATATATTGCTTTTTGGAACACCGAAATTGGACACCATTCCATTACACATTGGATAAATGATGGACTAATGACTATTTTCTTTTTAATGATTGGTTTGGAATTGGAACGGGAAATATATCATGGTGAATTAGCCAATATCAAAAACGCCTTTCTTCCCATTTTTGGTGCTCTAGGTGGAATGATTGTTCCAGCTGGAATTTTTTTGGCATTAAATTATGGAACTCAAACGCAAAATGGAGCCGGAATCCCTATGGCTACAGACATTGCTTTTGCTATCGGCGTCTTGTCTTTATTGGGTAATCGAATTCCATCCTCTTTAAAAGTATTCCTAACAGCTCTTGCGGTGATCGATGATTTAGGCGCTATTTTGGTCATTGCCATATTTTACACTCAAACCATTGCATTTGATAATTTATTAATTGCATTTGCCATTTTGGGTTTTCTATTTATCTTGAACAGACGCAAAGTACATCATCTTGCTCCTTACTTAATTGGCGGTGTTTTTATGTGGTATTTTATGCTGAATTCTGGTGTTCACGCGACCATTACGGGCGTATTATTGGCCTTTGTGATTCCGTTTGGAGATGGCGGAAAAAACACGGCGTCCTATAGACTGCAACATTTTCTACACGAACCTGTAGCTTTTATTATCCTTCCTCTTTTTGCTATCGCCAATACCTGTATTGCCATTAATTCGGACTGGCGCGAAGGATTGAGCCACGAAAATTCAATCGGAATTATATTGGGGCTTGTAGTGGGAAAACCACTGGGGATTTGGCTTTTTTCCTTTCTCGCTGTCACATTAGGCATTTGTAAATTGCCTAAAGATTTGAAATGGAAAAACATTTTGGGAGCTGGAATGCTGGGTGGAATAGGATTTACGATGTCAATTTTTATCACCCTTTTGGCTTTCAAAAATGATGGTGAAGAAGTTATTACTTTTTCTAAAATCGCCATTTTGATTGCTTCTTTTCTGTCTGGAATTATTGGTTTTTTATGGTTAAAAATGACATTTAAATCTTCAAAAAAATTCGATTAAAGTCAAATAAATAAGATAAAAAACGTGTTAAATAAATCTAAAAAAGAAATTTAATTCTTTCCTTTGTAGCTCCATTGATTACAGGTATTGGCCTAAAAACCTTGTAACAAAACATACAATGAAAAAAGTATATTTTATCCCCTTATTGTGTTTGGTCTTTTTGTTCCAAAGTTGCTTTGAAGTGATTGAAGAATTAAAAATGAAGGATGATGGATCGGGGCATTTTAATTTCGTGATTAATTTTAGCCAAAGCAAAACTAAAATAAATTCGGTTTTAAAGATGCAAAAAATCAATGGCTACAACATTCCTTCCAAAGAAGAAATAAAAAAAGAAGCATCCAAACTGGAAGCAATAGCTAAAAATACAGATGGAATTTCGAATGTAAAAACCAATATAGATTTAACGAATTACATTTTTGCGATTGATTTTGATTTTCAAAAAATTGCCAATCTGAATACGGTTTTTTTAAAACTAAAAAACAGCAAAAAATTAAACCCAACAATTGCAACGGATTATTTTACATACAGTGACAAAAAGTTTGTTCGCAGCCAAAAAGCTCCAATAAAAGCCCTATACGATAAATTGGAAAAAGCCGACAAGGAAGTTTTTCAAACCGCCAAATACACTTCCGTTTACAAATTTGATTCGACCATCAAATCTTTTTCCAACAAAAATGCAGTTACATCCAAGAGCAACAAAGCCATCAAACTTAATGGTTCTGTCATCAATGTGATTAATGGAAATGAAAAGATCGAAAATACAATCACACTCAACTAAAATAGATATGAAAAAAATTTTCCTATTCCTAGTTATTTGTTTCTACACAACAATGTATTCACAGGATTTAGCCAACAAAGTTCCAGATAATGCTCCTTTTGCGTTATGCTTTAATGGAAAAAACCTAAACGATAAAGTAGCCATCAAAACCATTCAGGAATACCCTTGGATGCAAGCTTTACAGGAAAAAGAATTAAACTTTTTGCCAAAAGATTTAAGCCAAACAGGAATTGATTTTACCAATAAACAATACCAATATTACACCAACAAAGACTCTGTGATGAGTTATGTAGTCTTGCTTCCGCTAAATAATGCTGCATTATTCGAAAAATTGATTCAAAGCAAATATGGAGACAGTGTTAAAGTAAAAAAACAAGGAACATACAATAGCGTAACTACTTCAAAAACGCATCATTTGGCATGGAATGACAAGTTTGCTGTTTTGGTGAATGCAACATATTCAAAACTCAATAAAAACAATTATAACGAAACAGACCCGTACGCTGATTTATCAAGTATGGACACGACAGGATTTCTCACAGACTCAACTGCAGTAGTTGATTCGGTAGATCCTAATTACCGTGAAGAAGTAAATCCAGTTTTAGTTGGTGAAGAAATAAAACCAACTCCTGATCCTGAGAAGAAGGAAAAAAAAGGAAAAGGGAAAAAGGGAAATAAATCCAAAAAAGCAACCGAAGATCTCAAAATTATTGAACCTACCGAAGAAGAAATTTATGCTACACAGGAAAGAGCCAATGCCGAATTAGAAGAAACCAACAGAAAATTATTGGAACTCGAACTAAGAAGAACTGATTCCATCGAAAGTTTAAAAATCAATCCTGTTGTTGATTTGATTTTCATAAAAGCTTTCGATTCCAAAACAGAAACGACAGCGGTAAGTCCCTCTATTTTTAAAAACAATAATCCTAAATCTGACTTTTATATTTTCGCCGATTTGGATGCATTGACAACCCAATTGTATTCTGGATTTGTAGGCTCGAATTCCGCTTTGATGGGAATTTACAAAAACGGATTCCTAAATAGTAATTTTCATATGAATGGCTATTTTGAAAAGGATAGAATTCGATTGAATCAGGTTATGACACCCAAAAACGAAGAAACTAAAAAATCGTATCAGGAAATATGCGATTCGAAAATTGACAAAAACCTATTGAATTATATAGGCAATAATGTTATGGGATATTACTCCATTTCGATGGATACACAAGCCATTATGAACTACGAATACAAAGTCTTAAAAAACACTTTAAATTCTGTTTACCAATCCTACACCAAAGACGCCAGTGGCAACGAAGCAGATGTATTGATTGATGCCGTTGCATTGTTTTTGGACGAAAAAGCCATTGCAGATCTAATTCCAGGTAATGCCATTTTTGTACTTCATGATCTCAAAAAAGTGCAACGAGATTATGTGAAAATCGATTATGATGAAAATTATCAGCAAATAGAAACCAAAGGCATCAAAGATGAACTACAGCCTGACTTTACATTTCTTATAAATACCAGAAATGAATCATTCGTCAACAAATTGCTGCAACTTCCTTTGAATAAAAGTAAATTTACCGCTACCGATTATCAATTAACCAATGGCTATTACACCATTCATTTTGAAAAAGATAATCTGCTCGAAAACTTATACATTGGAATGAAAAACGGCGTGGTAATCTTGACTACATCAAAAATAAATGTAGAAAACTTGATCCAACAAACAGTAATGCCATTACAGGCTGATTTTAAAAAATCCATCTCTAAAAATAATTCTGCTGCTTGGTTTGATATTCAAAAAATAATTTCAGCATCTAAAACGGAATTTGGTAATGATACCAAAAGCAGTTACTATGATATTGCATTGAAAAATGCTGGCGAAATTACAGTAGAATCCAAATTTAAAAATGGTGCTATTGTTTCTGATGCATCGTACACCATTAAAGGGGAACACGCTAATAGTTTGCAATATTTCTTTGATGTAATCAATGAATTATATGCAGAAAGCAAAAAGGAAACAATCGTTACTGAATAATAATGAAAAGCCCAAAAAGCTATCCTTTCAGAATTACCATACTTCTTATTGCCATTGGGAGTATGGTTTTTTTGTATTGGTATGGCTATCATAAAGCTTTTGAAGAAAAATACATTCCGAAGAATGCTGATGCTATCGCAATGGTAGATGTGAAAAACATTCGAAATTATTTTGTTTTTTCCTGTCTAAAGAATCCTTCAGAATGGAAATGGGATAATACAGAATCAGAATTTATAAATCGTTTTGAGTTTTCTAATTTCGGAATAAAACCAACTGATTATTTAGCTTTTTTCCACATTGAAAACCAACCAATTTCCCAGTGGTTTCTCTCTGCCAAAATTGAAACCGAAACTACGTTTGAAAAAGCATTAAACAAAGCACAATTTCGAAAGGATACAGTACAAAATGGAATGAATTTTTATTATTCCAATTCATTGAATCTTTGCATTATAAAATATTCAAACCAAATTCTAGTCTCGAACATTTCTGAGAAGCAAAAGCATATTGCGATAAAAGTAGCCGACGATTTATTTTTGAAAAAGCTTTTTTTAGATGCTAAAAAAACAGAAAAAACGATTAACACGAACAATGCAGTAACGTTTTGGGTCAAAAAAAATGGTTTGCTGAAAGAAGATGGGATTCTAAATCTAAAATTGGAAGACTCCGAAATAACGGTTGATGGACAACTACAATTCAAATCGAAGTATAAAAAAGAATCGCAATTTCTTCAAAATCCAAACGCTTTATTGTCATTGGGTTTTGATTTTGAAATGATTCGGAACCAAGATTTTCTCAAACATCATTCAGATAAAATCAACAAAATGATTGGCTTTGATTTGGACTCTATTTTGGCTCAAAACCCAAGTAAAACAGAATTGTTTCTAAATGAAATAGTTGAAAAGAAAGATTCTGCAATCAGTTACGACTATGATGACGATTTTAATCCAATAAAAAAAGTGATAGTTCATACCAGCCGAGAACCTTCTTTTTACTTCTCGATGCAGACCACGAATTCTAAAAAGGTTTATGATTTCCTGAAAGCCAAAAATGTCATTGACAATCATCAGGTGTTTGTAAATTTTCCTTTGGCACAAACAAAAACTTCAATCCGTAATAATGCCTTGGTATTAGAAGCGAATTCCTTAAAAAATTGGGTCTCCCAATCTTCTGCTCCTAAAATTGGATATTTTCGGATGCAATTCAACAAACTTCAGCCAAAAGATTGGCGATTCATTATTGCTAAGAATAAAAATTTCTCTTTCTTAAAACACTTTGAAACCTTTGAAATTGATCTTTCAAAAGAAAATAAAGCTTCCCGTTTTAAAGCTTGTTTGAAAATAAACACTGAGAAAAGCCTGATTTCGATTGTGAAATAAAAAAAGCGCTACTTACTGCCTCGAATCATGAAATGTATTAAAGTAATGAGACTTACTTATATTAATTCCATAACCAACATTTTTAATCGATTTTAAATTATTCACCAACCCCAGTTGAATTCTTCTTTTATTAATAGATTTTGCCTAAAACTTTCCAAATGGGTTTATTTTTTATTAAAAAAATTATGTTTCCCTAATCTTTTCATTAAAAAACAATTAACATTTATACCAATAAGTAGTCTTTTATTTACCTAATTAATTTTAATATGTGTTTTGTCGATTATTTTCACATTTTAAACGTTCATCCGTAAACTTTTGGCACGGAAATTGAAAATACCATAAAAAATTAAATCTTAGTTTCTCACTTCTTACAAAAGTGTCCTAAACGAAAAACAAAAAATATGAAAAAGATTATTTTAGTAGCTTTTATAGCTCTCGGAATTGTTTCCTGTTCAAGTGAAGATGATTCTCCTGAAGATATCTCAGGAATAAACACAGCCACCGTAACAGCAAAAATTGGTGTAGGAAAAGATGCTTTTCCAGGTACGACAGGTAAGAATGTAAATAGAGGAACGATCCCTACGACTATTAACACCATTACAGTAGATGTAGTTAATAACAATCCTGCCATACCCTCAAACCAAACCATATTTGATTTGGTTGGTTCAGGAGGAGCAAATCAGTTTTTAATAGAAAATGTTGCTTCTGGTTCAAATACATTTACAGCAAAAGCAACTACTACAGGCACGCCTAAACTAACCGTAGAACCTTATAACCATACAAATGATGCCACTACAGATGCAATGCTAAAAGGAGAAAAGGATGCGGTACCATATGCAAAATATGAAGCTGTAGTAGGGATGAGTATCACATTAGGTACACCGCAAGAGATTGTTTTCCCATTATTGACAAATCATGGTAGAATAATTGGTACTGTAGAAACAGCGGCACTGTTATCTGCTACTGACCGTAGAGTAGAAGTAATCGCCGAAAGATTTTATGCAAATAACACCCCTGTATTAGGACCAATCACAATTGATCTTACCGGAAACAAGAGTGTAATTGCTGCATGGAATGATGATACTGCTGTAAAAGGTAATTATATGAAGTACATTGTAAATGTTTATGGCCCTGATGGACTAACTATTGAGAAAACATTTAACAAGACTATTACAATAATAGAATCCACTGGAATCACTTCAAAAATAACCATAACAAATGATGGATTAACAGAATCAATCAACTATGGTACTTTTACAATACCTGCTTGGACTGAAATAAGCCAATAAGTAATACTGAAGAGGATTGAATGTCCGAAACTACCGTCAAAAAACGGTAGTCTATTACAAAGTAGAAACAAAAACAATGAAAAAGGTATTATTAATTATTGTATTATTGATTGCAATACCGTCTTGTTCCAATGAAGATGATGAAACATTCATTGAAACCACAACTGTTGCAATTTCTACAGATAATGAAATCATCGCCTCAACTACAGGAAAAAACGTTCAAAGAGGTTCAATGTTTGCTTGGATTAGCGAAATGCAAATCATAGCTACCCATACAAGTGGTTATGTAAGTACTACAGATTTTACTTTGGTTAACAATGGAACTTCGGGAGCTGGCACTAAATTCATTATGGACAATGTCATGATAGGAAATAATACATTTACAGCCACATCCAAAACTACTGAACCTGAAAGACTCGAAACCTCACAAGTCTATAGAAATGAATCATTTGCTACTACAATTTCCAATTTAAACGCACGTAATCCATATGCTCTTTACGTCAATAAAAATCCCGTCAATTTCAATATCACACTAGGCACTGCCCAAAATGTAAATATCCCCCTGAAAACAGACAACAGTCGTTTTATAGCCTTGTTTAATATTGATGATTTTAATTTAAACACCTACACTGTCACCTGCTATGTAAATGGAGTAAAATTTGGCCCTTCAACAACTTGTACTTGGTTAAGAAATGCGACTTTTTATTGGTCAAACAGTAATTCAATAGCAGGCAAATCCATATATTTTAAAATAGTTAGCGGAAGTGACACTTATACTACAGCTTCAAAAGTACTAATTGCATCAAACACTGCAAAAATGAGATATACTATAGTTAATAATTCATTAGTTACAACTCCAATGTAAAACATTGCACAAATTATTATCAATAACTCTTACTTAATTTTTAAATAACACAAAACTCAAAAAATAATATATTTGTATTATTTTACTTACGTAGTACGTAAAACCACGTGTTTTACCCCCTTTATTATTCCTCTCATACCGATTTCTATATATTTGCGTTTGTATTTTATCATTACGATAAAACACTTAAAATTTGAAATCATCTTTTATTGGAAACATTACTCTGACTAGGCGAGCCTTATTCTCCAAATTACTGAAAAGGCTGTTGGTAAGTGCCCAAGAAAAAGATCCTTTATTCGAAAAATACTCGCGTAAAATATACAATGGAAGACGTTATTCATCCTTAACGAACCCTAAGAAAGAAATAACGGGTAAATCTGGTTTAGAAACTGAAAGAGTTATAAATGTCACAAGCAATCGGAGCTTTTCAGGAAGATTTGAAATTGATGGGGAAAGCAGATATTGTGACCGGAATGACTTTTAGCGAATTTGGACGTAGAATCAAAAGCAATGACAGCTCAGGAACCGATCATGGCTCTGCAGCACCAGTTCTCTTTTTTGGCGCAGCCTTAAATACAGGCAGAGGCACAGTCGAAGGAACACCAAACCCAGTTTCAGGAATGATTGGAACCTCTGCCAATTTGCCCCAAACGGCTACCGTAAATGATCAGGTTCCTATGCAACATGACTTTAGACAAATTTACGCTACCATCATGCAAGATTGGTTGTGTATGACCGAAGTGCAGTAGGATGCGGTTTTGGGAGGTTCATTTGAAAAATTACCCATTTTCAAAACAGACAAATCAATTTATTATCCGAATACCGATTTCGTGAGGATTTTTCCAAATCCTGTGACTACTAGCTAAATAAATCTTCAGTTTTATAATTTTATAAATGCAACAGTTCAAGTTGCAATATATACACTATTAGGTTCCAAAATTTTTGGAAATGCATATGCTGTTGATGGTGATATTCTGAGTTTTAATACCAATCAGATATTATCTTCTGGAGTTTATATTGTATAGGTAGTCTATAATGGGACCAAGTTCAATGCTAAAATGATTGTTCTGTAACTCCGCCTATCTTTTGATGAACACATAGATATTTTTTCTTTCATTCAATAAAAAACGAATAAAGGTAAACTTGTAAAATTCACAGAAATACTCCTATTTTATCCAAAATCAAAAGGGAAGCTATAATAAAATCCTATTTTTGCGTTGTAATTAAAAATTAAAAAATATGAAAAAAATTATTCTAATGTTTGCAATTGGTATTCTATCAACTGGGGCATTTGCACAAGCTCCTCTTGAAGAAGGAAGAACACAATTAAACGCTGGTCTAGGACTTTCAGGCTGGGGTGTTCCTGTATATTTTGGTCTTGATTACGGAATCGCAAAAGATTGGACTCTTGGGGGTCAACTATCTTTTCAAACTGATGAAGATCCATACCATAATAGTAACAATAACAATACCTATTACTATGATAATTCTGTAGTAGGAATTGGAGCTAACGGTAATTACCATTTCAACAGAATATTAGATATGCCAAGCAAATTTGATTTCTATGCCGGTGCCAGTCTTACGTATTACATTTGGGATTACGATGATTACGGTAGTGGCGCACATCCTGACAATGATGCATTAGGACTTGGACTTCAAGTAGGTGGTCGTTATTTCTTTACCGATAAATTTGGTATTAATCTAGAATTAGGAGGAAACACAGGTACTAGCGGTGCAAAATTTGGAGTGACTTTTAAACTTTAGCATTATCAAATATAAATTTCAAAAGCCATCTGAGAAATCAGGTGGCTTTTTTTATTGTATTTCTGAAATCAAGTTCAAAGGATGAGAAGAAACCATTAAAAAGTCTAATATTTTTCCAAAAAAAATAAAATTGGGAACCTATATAGAGTCGTAATATTATTTTTCATTAAGTTTAATAGAATAAGTTCCTGCTTCTAGTTGTATAACTTCATACAATCCCTCATTAACAGTAATAATTTCTTTTGGACTAATACTAAGACTCATTCCATGTTTTAAATACAAACTTGCACTTGCATTTGGTGGGATAGTTACTTTATAAAGGATTTTTCCGTTTTTTCGTTTCCAACTAGACACAATTTCCCCATATGAAGATTGGTATTTGGCTTCAAAAGAATCTAAACCTGTAACAAAGTTAGGTTTCAAAAGAATATGCTTAAAGCCTGGTATTTCTTCATCAGGAAAAATCCCCCCCAAACCTTTGTACATCCATGCACCAATTTCCCCAAACATAATATGATTGAGCGAAGCGTCATTTTTCTCCACATCTAGTGGCCAATTTTCATATAAAGTAGTCGCTCCATTTTTTATCCAATATCCCCAAGATGGAAAATCTTCTTGAGAAGCAATTTTATAAGCAGCATCCGCATAGCCATTTTCACTTAATGCATTGAGTAATGCTTTGGTTCCTAATAAACCAACATCCAAATGAAAATTGGTTTCTTGCACTTTTTTATACAAATTATCGGCAACTTTTTGCCTAAATTCATCAGGAACCAATCCCCAATATAGCGGTCCCGCTAATTCAGTTTGTGTACCACTACAATAAATGGCAGTTGTTTTATTTAAAAACTGATCATTTACAGCATTTTTTATTTTTTGTGCCAAATGAAAATAGTGCTCAGAATCAGTTGTTTTTCCTAACAATTTTGCTGTTTTTGCCAAAATTAATGCATCCGCATAATAATACATTGAGGAAGTAAGAGGCTTGGAACTGGTGCTTTTTACAGGAACCCAATCTCCTAATCCCCAATCAGTAACACCACTTGGGTATCGTTTATCAATCAAATCAACATATTTTTTTATGTTTGGATACATTTTGGTCAGCAAACTAATATCCCCATAAAAAGTATATATTTTCCAAGGAATAATGGCCACCGAGCTAGTCCAATCGGGCCCTGTGGCAAATTCGTAACCAAACTTACCTGGATTGGGAATGATATTAGACAATTCCCCATCCTCTTTTTGTTCATCTTGATGATCAGCTAACCATTTTTCATAAATCGTTATTCCGTCAAAATTATACAATCCTGTTTCTACAGCAGTATGCGCATCGCCAGTCCAACCATTTTTTTCTCGTTGCGGACAATCAGTTGGATAACCAAATAAGTTAGATAAATAACTGCTATTGGTAGCTTCCCAAACCTTATTAAATACCTCATTGGATGTCTTTATAGTACCTACTGCAGGAACATCACTATTAATTACGAATGCCAAAATATTATTTCTATCTAAAGCGAAAGGTTTACTTGATGATATTTCTACGTATTGAAATCCTTTGTAATTAAATTTAGGAGAAAAACTCTCATTCCCTTTTCCATTGGCAATATAAATGTCGGTTTGAAAAGGATCGGAATTATCAGTTGGACGATAATGCAAATCGATATTAGACATATCAACTCTTCCATTTTTGTACAAACGCTCTCCATGCTTAATCCTGAAAACAGTTCCTGCAACAGCATTTTTTATCGAAAGTTGAGTTGTTCCGGCTATATTTCTAGGAAACGTAAACACATACAAAGTGTCGTTAATTTTTTCAACTTTGGCTGGCTTTAGTTTCGAAATTACGCGGATAGGATGTAGTTGTTGCGAGACCAAATTTGATGAAGGAGCTAAACTAATTTCAGCTTTTTTCCAACTGGTATCGTCAAAATTCGGTTTATTCCAATTGCTTATTTCTTTTCGAGCATCATAATGTTCGCCAGTGTAAATACTATTAAAAATTACAGGACTATCAGCTGTTTTCCATGATTCATCTGTCACTATTGTTTCAGAAGTATTATCCGTATAAGTAATTCTGATATTCACCAAACAACGAGGACGATTACGCCAAATTGCTTTATCAAAATTCCAAACAGCAGTCGATTGATGATTGTACCAACCGTTCCCTAACAGCATCCCAAAAGCATTTTTTCCTTTTTTTAAATCGGCCGTAATATCTAAAGTAGTATATAAATTTCGGCGATCAAATCTAGTATACATAGGATCTAGCATTCGATTTCCTACTTTATTCCCATTTATATAAAATTCATATAATCCACCAGTTGCTATATAGGCACGAGCCGATTTTATAGTTTTCAGAGTTGTTATTTCCTTTCTAAAATAAGGCGCAGGCTTGTAGTGCATATCATTAGCATCTGTTATCCAGCTTCCTTTCCAATCAATCATTTCCAACATTGCCGTTTCAAAACGCTGAATTTTAGAAATCGAAATCTTATTTTTTTTACCCCATACTTTTACTCGCCAAAAATAGGTTGTAAATGACTACATTTTTTTTCCTTTATAAGCAACTAAAATAGCATCTGAATCTATCTTTCCTGAATTCCAAAAAGAGGCTTCTCCTTTTGACAAGGCGATTGAATCAGTGCCTATTTCAATTTGATAGGATCTTTGCAAAGCGCCTCGTTTTGCGCCACTTAATTGCCAAGAAAATCGAGGTTCTAAAACATCAATCCCTAATGGATTAACAAGATGTTCGCAATGAAGATGAATAGGAGTTTGAGAATAGCCTACTGATTTTCCTAATAAACAAAAGGACAATAAAAGTATTGTATAAATAAATTTTTGCATCTTCATAATAAGGTCTTGTAATTTTTAAAAATTCCTCTTTGGAACTCGAACAAGTTCTTAATAAATTGGCTGAATAAAAAACTTTCCGTTCTGCATTTATTCACAAACACATAAGAAATCCCCACTTCCTGAACCTAATCTAAGATTTTTGCCTCGTTATTTCAGGACGGGACACAATCTTAAATAAAAAAGATGCTCATTCGATGAGCATCTTTTTTAATGAATAGATATTTAATACCCTCATGCAATAAAGTTCATGTCTCAGAATGTTTTAGAAACTGAAAGCAAAGCAAAACAGACTAAAGTGACTCATTATAACTATTTAAGCGACAAATATGTCTATTTGATTCTTCTGAAAGTGACATTGTATGATTTATTGTCGGAGCCGTCAACATAAGCGCCTATGAGTATGTCTTTTTCTGCAAGATACTGTAATGACAAACTATATCCCGAATTGTCGTCTTGTCTGTATATAACAAAAAGCCGTAAAACCTCTGAAGAATTAGTCCAACCCGCTTTTTCAATAAAAATAAATTTCGAATTCGAATACTTTATTTCCAATGAACCATTATCAAAAAGTCTAGAAATATGTAATTCAACCGCAGAATCGTCGCTTTGCCAATTCCCTTTGATTATATTTTTATCTTGAATTTTTGAATAAGAATTCTTTAGAGACTCTTTAAAAATAACCGGTAAGTTCGTTTTCTTTCCTTTTGCCTGAAGCGGAACAAGAATTATAACGGCACTCAAAAAAAGAAATAAAAACCCGCTAATTAGAATAGTAATTTTTTGCATAGATCCATTTTTACGTTAAACAATAAAACTGCATTTAGGACAAAGAAAAAAACAAAAAAAGCTTTGATTTTCGAACCATAAAGATATTCCTTTTTTGTTTGTATTACTTAAATTTAACACTACTTAATTGATTTACAATTGACTAAATCTAAAACAAAGATTAAATTAGTAGCATAACATTACTAAAATTCAACAAATCAGAAACTATAAAAGGTTAAAGCAAAATCATTAACTATATTTGATATGCAAATTGAATATTAAAATGAAAAAAAGGTACTTGATAGTATTATTGGCTGTAATGATTTCGGGTTATGCCCAAAAAAAGGAAAGTCAAACACAAGATATTGCAATCCTCGAACAGAAGATGGCAAGCAAGAAAATGAACTTGAGAGTCAATCCCAACACTCAAAATTATGACATTACCTATCATGAACTTCGTTTTTCTGTAGATCCTGCCAGTTATTACATTTCTGGGGTTGTAACTACCACTTTTACTGCATTATCCGATCTTACCACCGTTACTTTTGATTTATCGAATCAACTAACGGTAAGCAGTGTTACACAAAAC
The DNA here is from genome assembly GCF_031456055.1 of Flavobacterium granuli. GTDB lineage: Bacteria > Bacteroidota > Bacteroidia > Flavobacteriales > Flavobacteriaceae > Flavobacterium > Flavobacterium granuli_A. The sequence continues at coordinate 41,201 of NZ_JAVDTX010000004.1, read as the reverse complement.
GGATTGGCATTAGCATTTACACAAAATACCAATAACGAATTGGTAATTACTTTATCAAGCTTGCTCAATTTAGGCACTTCGGCAACCGTTGTAATTTCCTATTCTGGAGCACCTGCAACTGGCGAAGCAGCTTTCACTACTTCTACTCACAATAATTCACCTGTTTTATATACTTTGTCTGAGCCTTATGGCGCACGTGATTGGTGGCCCTGCAAGCAAGATTTGAATGACAAGGCAGATGCCATCGATGTTTATATTACAGCCCCTTCGCAATATGTAAGCGTTTCTAACGGTATTGAACCTGCCGCACCAGTAATTAATGGCACCAATAAAACAACCCATTTTCATCATGGCTACCCAATTCCAGCATATTTGGTTGCCATAGCCGTAACCAATTACAGCGTATACAACCAAACAGGCGGAACTGCTCCCAACCAATACCCGATAATCAACTACATTTATCCCGAAACATTGGCATCGGTACAAACACAACTGGATCAAACTCCCCTAATTTTGAATTTGTATGAAAGCCTATTCGAAATCTATCCTTTTCACACCGAAAAGTATGGTCATGCCCAATTTGGCTGGGGTGGCGGAATGGAGCACACCACGGTTTCATTTATGAATAGTTTTGGTAGAGGATTAATTGCCCACGAAATGGCTCACCAATGGTTTGGGGATAAAATCACTTGTGGTAGCTGGAAAGACATTTGGCTTAATGAAGGTTTTGCTACTTATGTGGCTGCTTTGGTAATTGAAAATTTTGATGGACAAGCTGCTTTTGTAACCGAAAAAGACAAAATGATTAACAATATTACTTCCAAAACTAATGGAGCTATCTATTTGACAGATGCTGAACTTAACAATGTCAACAGGATTTTCGACTCCCGATTAACGTATAATAAAGGAGCCATGGTTCTGAATATGCTTCGTTTCAAAATGGGGGATGCACTTTTTTTTCAAGGAATCAAGAATTATTTAAAAGATATTAATCTAGCCTACAAATATGCCAAAACCCCCGACTTACAATCGCACTTGGAAACTGTATATGGTAGTAGTCTAAGCGAATTCTTTAACGACTGGATTTACAATCAGGGTTATCCAGTTTATAATATCACAGTCCAAAATTTAGGAGGTGGTCAAGCCAAGTTTATCGTCAATCAAACACAATCGGACACTTCGGTTTCTTATTTTGAAATGCCGGTGCCTATACGAATTTTTGGAACTGGAGGCCAACAATTGGATTTAGTTTTAGACAATACCGTTAATGGGGAAACTTTTACAGAAAACGTTCCTTTTGCCATTTCTAGCATCACTTTCGATCCAAATAAAAACATCATTTCAAAAGGAAATACCGCAACTTTAAGTAAAGAAAAATTTGAATTGACTGCTGCGCAATTGTCGCTAAATCAAGCAAACGACATTCTTACACTAAACCTATTAAGCGGAATAACGATTGAAAAAACAGTCTTTTATAATGTGGCTGGACAAAGAATTAAAACAACTCGATCCACAACTACTTGGGATATAAGCTCCTGGTCGGCTGGGATTTATTTTATGAATGTACAAACGGATGCAGGTACCAAAAAATTGAAGTTTGTAAAAAATTAAGAAACAGTTTCGCGAAGATGCACAAAAGAAGCACAAAGATTTGCAAAGTTTTCTTTTAAAATTTTATAGAATTCTTTGTGAATCTTTGCAATTTTTCTTTGTGAGTTTTTGCGAAATGATTAAATTATTCTCTTTAAATCTCGCAACCGACAAACTCTTTTTTTTATTAACATGAAGGAGTATCTAGTTAACTGTCACGCTTTTAGTCTGTGACGAAGTACACGTTTCTTTACCATTTTTAATAGTAACATCTGCTTTTACCGTGAAAGTTCCTGCCCCGCTATAGATGTGAGAAACTGTATTTCCTGTAACTGTTTCAGTACTGCCATCACCAAAAGTCCATTTAACCGATGATAATGTATATTTGCCCGTATAATCAATCACAAAATCAACTTTTTTAGTATTTGCGGCATCTGTCGTGTGTTTTAATTTTACAAAAAACGATTCTCCCACACAATCAATTCCTTTACTGATATCATCTTTACTACAGGAAAAATTTAAAAATAGAATTATTACTGCGAATAAAATTGTGGTCTTAGTTTTCATAATTTTTCACTTTATTATTGAAAGATTTTACACCGTAAAGATATGTCTTTTTTTAAAATTATAGAATGATTTATTAAGCAAGCAAAAAACAATATCGTCTTTATCGAGTTAAAGTAAGAAGTCTTTGTACATCATAATCCTTCAGTCAGATATAGTAAAATTGAATAAATTATTCCCTTTTAATCTCATGACCTACAAATTCTTCCAAAGAGGCAAACATATCGTCTACAGAAAGCACTTCGAAATCAGGGTGTGATTTCAAAAAATTAGCATTCAAAGTAACCAGATTTTCTTCGATTTCGAAAAAAGTGTCGTTTATAAGCAAATCTCTTGTTGGGTTAACTCCTTCCAATTTCCCCTTCAGAAACTTATTGAGCTTTACACTGCTCATTAATTTTACTTTTTTGGAAAGCTGTTGAAATAATTCCAAATGTTTTTCGGCTCCAATCAATGCCAAACCTTCTTCTATCAATTCGTTCAACTCAGCATTCCAACCTGAATGATGCACAAATTGCGCAAAATTACCAGCAACATATTGGGAATAATAATAGTCTAGATAATAACTCATCAAGGCATCTTCATGAATAAATTCGTCGTTCACGCCTTCCTCGCGCATTAAGTTGATTACTGATATATTGGAGTGAATCACATCTTGAAGATTTTCACTGTTCATTGCCGTTTCCGAAACTATAATTCTACCGAATTCCATAGGTTTTGTGTTTAAATACTTTGTTGCAAATTTCCATTAAATAAAAACAGAAAAGAAATACAAAGTGATTTATATGTTATCAGATTCGTTATTATTCTTTTTCTGATTCATTTTTGCAACTAAAGCTTTAAGCCGTAATGCTTTTTCTTTTTTCTCTTCTTGAAGTTTAGTCTTCTTTCGATTTAGCAATTTGGTATGCAAAGCCTTATTTTTAGTGTTTTTTTCAGGTCCTTTTGCCATAATTTCTAGTCTTCAAAATTCGTTTACAAATATAAAGAAAGTAATGATTCATTGGATTATGAACATCAAACAAGGAAATCCAGATTTTTAACTCTTGAAAAGCAATAAATTTAAGTTGTGAGCAAAGACGAATGTTGTAAAAAACATAATTTTCACAACATTATTGCTTTGATCCAATGACAATTAGTAACTTTATTCGTTCAAAAATTAAAAAAGACACAAAATGGAAGAAAGAATTACATTAGAATATTACGTTTTGGATGTGTTTTCGAATAAAAGTTACAAAGGAAATCCATTGTCAGTCGTGTTTACAAACGGTAATTTGAAATTAGAAACCTATCAAAATATTGCAAAAGAGTTTGGTTATTCTGAAACTTCATTTATTTATTATTCAGCAACGCAAAAAGCATTGAATGTGCGTTCCTTTACACCTTCTGGTTTTGAAATAGAGGGGGCCGGACACAATTTGTTAGGCGCAGTTTGTGGTGCATTATTAATGCAAATACCAATATTTCACGAACAAAAAGAAACCGAACGTTTTGTTATTATGAAACATTCACCTATAAAATTAACGGTACGATTTGACCCTGTTAATCAATATCCTATTGTACAAATGCATCAAAAACCAATTGAAATTAAACAGGAAATACCAACTTATAAAATAGCCGTGGCACTTGGTTTAAAAATTGAAGATTTAGATGTAAATGATTTTGTTCCCACGATTGTCAAAACAGAAGTTGCTCACACCATGGTTCCAATCAAGAATAGTCAAATACTTAATGATTGTGTCCCTGACAACAAACTTTTAATTGAAATTTCAAAAGAATATGGGTTTGAAGGATTTTATTGTTTCACGATTTCGAAACAAGACCAAGAAAATATAGCCGAAGCTCGATTTTTCAATCCACTAATCGGAATAAATGAGGATCCAGCGACAGGAACAGCTGCAGGTCCTCTAATTGGTTTTTTGACAAAAAAGAAATATACACAACCTAATAAAGAATATAAAATTCTACAGGGTGTCAAATTAAATCAGCCTTCGTTGATTGAAGTTATGAATAGGGAAAATGATATTTTAGTTGGTGGTTCATCCGTTATAACAATGCGAGGCGAACTTTATATATAAAAAAAGCCGCATGATGTAATGCAGCTTTTATATATCCAAACTCAAAAATAGATTTAATTCGTTTTCATTGGTGGCAAATCAAATGCTTTTGAATCGTGTTCGAAATTATTACGGTGTCCTCCATCGCAAAAAGGCTTGTTTGCTGATAATCCACAACGGCAAAGACCTAATGCAGATCTTCCTTGCAGCCCGTAAACAGTACCTTCTTGATCCATAATTTCAAAATCACCTTCTATTTTTATAGATCCGTTTTTATTAATGATTAGCTTAGTCTTGCTCATAAGTTTGTTTTATTTTTTCGAGGGCAAAGGTTGCAAAATATATTCTGATTTATTATCCAAAACCACAGTTTACATTAATTCTATTTTATGCAAATTCTAAACTATCTATCATTGAATTCAAAACTTACGAATCATTTGGCAAAAGCCAAAGTGTAAAAATGCTATCAGATTTTGAATAAAAAGCATAATATCGCTGAAACATTATTTTGTAGATTTGAGGATTCATTTCTATCCAAAACATCAAACCAACAGTATGAAAAAATACGCTACATTAATAGCACTTGCTCTTCTTTTTAGCTTGACCTCTGCAACTAAAAACACGAATTCATCTGAAGATGGGTGGATAAATTTACTCGACAACAACCTCAGCAAATGGGATATGTATCTTAGTTACAAACACAAGAACGGATATTCCGGTAAAATTCCAACTGATGCTAACGGGGCCGAAATCTCTCCTATTGGCTACAATAAAAATGTAAACAATATGTTTACGGTGATTCAGGAAAACAACGAACCTGTACTTAAAGTTACGGGAGAATATTATGGTTGTGTTTTTACCAAAGAAAATTTCAAAAACTACCGCTTGAAGCTAAAAGTCAAATTTGGAACTAAAAAATGGGAACCTAGAACAGATAAACTCATGGATGCTGGCGTGCTATATCATTCGCAGGGCGAAGCGGGTGTTGATTACTGGCGTGCCTGGATGTTATCGCAAGAATTTCAAATAATGGAAGGTCATTTTGGTGATTACTGGAACATTGGCAAAGCGGCAATTGACATTAAAGCCTATCTTCCAGAAGGAGGAATGAATGCTGTGGCAGATGAAAGCCAACAATTTATTCCGTTTGGAACACATACTGAAAATACTGGTTTTTGTATGCGCAAAATGAGAGCTGAAACACCAAATAACGGTTGGACAGAGATAGAATTAGTTTGTTTTGAAGGTAAAAGTCTTCACATCATCAATGGTAAAGTGGTCATGGTTTTACAGAATTCTCGCTATTTTGACGGCGAAAAATTTCAACCTTTAACCGAAGGAAAAATTCAATTGCAAAGTGAAGCTGGTGAAGTTTACTATAAAAACATCAAAATAAAACCAATAACCAAAATGCCTGCTGAGTTTGAAAAATTATTTTAGGCAAGCATAATTCATACATGCATAAAAAAACGGGAATGACTTTTAAAAGTCATTCCCGTTTTTATGTTACATTCTTAAAGATGCAGGATCCAATACCAGAAATTAACTATCTGATATAAACTGAAATGGCGTTACCATTCTTTAGCTTCAAATCAGTAAGTGTAAGGTTAACAATGTCATAAGTTATAGTTACACCATTAATAACAGTTGTTAATTTACTATCTCCTTTGGAATACGTTCCTGACACAGTTGTTAGTGCACATGGACTAACTGTAGAATCATAATCTCCTGAAACTAATGTATTATTAATTTTTAGATCCATAAAATCATGGTCGCAGCCACTTACGTTTTGCGGCGGATCAGTCAATGTTTCTACACCACTAACATTGGTCCCTACTTTGACGATACTCCATTTCCCTTCTATAGGAGCTATTGTATCTCCTTCGTTTTCATCATTAGAATTACAAGACGTTGCAAATAATCCGATACTTAATGCCAATACAAATAATATGCTTTTAGTTTTCATGCTCTATTTATTTAAAATTAATAATGGCTAAATTAGCGTTAGAGCATCCGAAAACTGTTACATAATTATTGATATGATTTACATTATTATTGCTGAATTGCAAAATTATTGACCTATAACTTTATCAATTCAGATGATTTCCAATGATTTGTGCTAATTCATCTCCTTTTTGTGTCCCAATTAAGATTTTCTCCCCACTGTTCAACTCAATAGCCAGTCCCTTGTTTCCTTTGGTATTGTAAACTGTTCCATAAGAAGTGAATAATCGAATTCCATAGCCTACAAATTTATAATTCAAAACTGTGGCTGATTTTACATCCTCCCATTTAAATGATTTTTTCACCAATGGAGTAAACTTAATTCGTATTTCTTTTTGATCAATTTCTGTTTCCAGTTTCATATACCAAAACAAAATTATGATTCCAAACGGAAGTATTGTAAAGAGAATTAATCCTAAATCTGACATTGGTTTATCACCAAAATTCTCTCCTTTAACCAACTGTTGGAAAAGCCCATAAACTTGGAAAAGTCCGATTCCGATTAAAAACAACCATAACCACCATTGGGTAAACTTTTGTTTCTCTTTAAATTCTGATTCCATTGTATTGTTTATTTAGACATTATTAACTAAACTGATTTTTATACTTTTAAAGTATTTCAAATATAATCTTTTCTTACAAAAAATATTCATCTCAATTATTTCGAGGAATAATCTAGTCGGTCAAGGATAAATGTTGAACAGAACGAAATGCCATAGCCCCGATAGAAATGAAAATCCCATGCTTTTGGGGTGGATTGCAACGGGTGGCGGGATTAGCTCCTAATAAAAACCATTAAACTCTCAATTCTATTGCTTATTTTTGCACTCAATAAAATAGAATCATGATACAGAATCCAAAAAGATATACCATTACAGCGGCATTGCCTTATACGAACGGGCCTATACACATTGGGCATTTGGCGGGGGTTTACGTGCCTTCGGACATTTATACCCGTTATTTACGTTTGCAAGGAAGAGACGTTTTGTTTGTTTGCGGAAGCGATGAACACGGTGTTGCCATTTCGATGAAAGCCAAAAAAGAAGGCATTACGCCACAGGAAGTAATTGACAAATATGATGGAATTATTAGAAAATCATTCTCTGATTTCGGTATTTCATTCGACAATTACTCAAGAACTTCGGCGAAAATTCATCACGATACCGCTTCGGAATTTTTCAAGAAATTGTATGACAAAGGTGATTTTATTGAAGAAACAACGGAACAATTATATGATGCTAAAGCCGATCAGTTTTTGGCTGACCGTTTTGTAGTGGGAACTTGCCCAAAATGTGGAAATGAAGAAGCTTATGGTGACCAATGCGAAAAATGTGGTTCTACGCTAAATGCAACCGACTTAATCAACCCAAAATCGACTATTACGGGAGAAACTCCTATTTTGAAATCAACAAAACACTGGTTTTTGCCTTTGGATCGCTACTCGGATTTTTTGAATGAATGGATTCTTGTTGGTCATAAAAATGACTGGAAACCTAATGTTTATGGACAAGTAAAATCTTGGATCGACGGCGGATTGGAGCCTCGCGCTGTAACCCGCGACTTAGATTGGGGAATTGATGTTCCGGTTGAAGGAGCTGAAGGAAAAAAATTATACGTATGGTTTGATGCACCAATTGGCTATATCTCTTCTACTAAAGAATGGGCTTTACGCGAAGGAAAAGAATGGGAACCGTACTGGAAAGATCAAGACACAAAGTTGGTTCACTTCATTGGAAAAGACAATATTGTATTTCACTGCGTTATTTTCCCAGCAATGCTAAAAGCCGAAGGAAGCTACATTTTGCCGGATAATGTTCCTGCGAATGAGTTTTTGAATTTGGAAGGAAACAAATTGTCTACTTCTAAAAACTGGGCGGTTTGGTTGCACGAATACTTGGAAGAATTTCCAAACCAACAAGATGTTTTACGTTATGCATTAACGTCAAACGCACCAGAAACAAAAGACAATGATTTTACCTGGAAAGATTTTCAGGCGAGAAACAACAACGAATTGGTAGCGATTTATGGAAATTTCATCAATCGTGTGGTGGTTTTAACCAATAAATATTACAACGGAATTGTACCTCAACCAAATGAATTATCAGAAGTTGACGAACAAACTTTGACCGAATTGAAAGCATATCCAGCCGTGATTTCGAGTTCATTGGAAAGATATAGATTTAGAGAAGCACTGGGCGAAATGATGAATGTTGCCAGACTTGGAAACAAATATTTAGCCGACGAAGAGCCTTGGAAAATGATTAAAACTGATGAAGAACGTACAAAAACTCAAATGTATGTGGCGTTACAAATTGCAGCTGCTTTGAGTTCGCTTTGTGAGCCTTTCTTACCATTTACGGCTACAAAACTGTCTCGAATCTTGAAAATTGAATCGCCTTTAAATTGGAAAACAATAACTGATAGTTCTGATTTATTGCCAGCAGGTCATCAAATCGGTGAAGCAGAATTACTTTTCTCAAAAATCGAAGACGAGGAAATTCAAAAACAAATAGACAAGTTGGAAGCGACTAAAACCGCAAACAACGCCGAAAATAAAGTAGCTGAACCTCAGAAAGATTTAATCCAATTTGAGGATTTTGCCAAAATGGATATCCGTGTGGGAACAATCCTTGAAGCCGAAAAAATGCCGAAAGCCAACAAGCTTTTGATTTTGAAAGTGGATACCGGAATTGATATTCGCACGATAGTTTCTGGAATTGCTGAGAGTTTTAAGCCAGAAGATATTATTGGGAAACGCGTAACCGTTCTCGTAAACTTGGCTCCAAGAAACCTTCGTGGTGTAGAAAGTCAAGGAATGATTTTGATGACCACCAATGCCGAAGGGAAATTGGTTTTCGTAAATCCTGATGCAGATGGCGTTGGGAATGGAGAAACCATCAACTAATTTAAACTTAATTAACCCTTTTGGTTCTCAAAACTGAAAGGGTTTTTTATAACACACAAAAAATGAAAAACTTCATTGCCAAATTGCCAAAAGCCGAATTGCATTTGCATATTGAAGGCACCTTTGAGCCTGAATTGATGTTTGCCATTGCAAAACGAAACAATATTGAAATTCCATATAAAACTATTGAGGAAGTCAAAACGGCTTACCAATTTTCTTGCTTGCAGGACTTTCTAGACATCTATTATGCCGGAGCTGGAGTTCTGATTACGGAGTTGGATTTTTATGACCTGACCATGGCCTATTTCACAAAATGCAAAGAAGATAACATTCTACACGCCGAAATCATGTTTGACCCGCAGACGCATACCAAAAGAGGGGTTTCATTTGAAACGGTCATCAACGGAATTCATCTGGCCCGAGAGGAAGCGGAATCCAAATGGGGTATTACTTCTGAGTTAATCATGAGTTATTTGCGCCATCTTTCGGAGGAAGATGCTTTTGAAACCTTGTCGCAGTCATTGCCGTTCAAACATTTGATAAAAGCGGTTGGTTTGGATTCCTCCGAAAAAGGAAATCCACCGTCAAAGTTTTATAAAGTTTTCAAAGCTTCTGCTGAAGCCGGTTATGTTCTAGTAGCCCACGCAGGAGAAGAAGGCCCAGCCGAATACGTTTGGGAAGCCATAGACGGACTGCAAGTTATGAGAATAGACCACGGAAACAATTGTTTAACCGACGAAATTCTTGTTCAGGAAGTTATAAAAAGAGATTTAGCACTAACAGTTTGCCCACTTTCCAACTTGAAATTGCAGGTGGTAAAAGAACTGGATTCGCATCCGCTGCGCGAAATGATGAAAAGAGGAATTAAAGCCACGGTAAATTCAGATGATCCGGCTTATTTCGGAGGCTACCTCAATCAGAATTTTTATGCATTACAGGAAGCATTGGATTTGTCCAAGGAAGAATTGGTACTTTTGGCTAAAAATTCCTTTCAACATTCATTATTGGATGAGAAAAGAAAAAAGGAATTGTTGGAATTAACAGAAAATTATCACAAGGAAAATTAAAAAAAAGCAAATGAACCTAAAAGTAATAGCCTTCGATGCCGACGATACCCTATGGATCAACGAAACCTACTTTGATGAAACCGAGAAAAAATTCTGTGGTTTGATGGAAGATTATCTTTCGCATCAGGGGATTTCGAAAGAGTTATTCAAAATTGAAATCGACAATCTTAAATTGTACGGTTACGGAATCAAAGGGTATATTCTTTCGATGATTGAAGCAGCGATGAAAATTTCAGACAATACAATTCCGATTGAAATTATTGAAAAAATCATCCAATACGGGAAAGAATTACTCGAAAAACCGATTGTTTTATTAGATGGAGTTGAGGAAACTTTACACGCTTTACACGGAAAATACAAATTGGTGGTTGCCACCAAAGGTGATTTATTGGACCAACGTCGAAAATTACACAATTCAGGTTTGGGACATTATTTTCATCATATTGAGGTAATGTCAGACAAGCAGGAAGTGGATTATTCGGATTTAATCAAACGTTTGGAGATACAACCAGAGGAATTTTTTATGATTGGAAATTCTTTAAAATCTGACGTATTGCCTGTGTTGGCTATTGGTGGATATGCCGTTCACATTCCTTTTCACACCACTTGGGCTCATGAAAAAATTGACCATAAAGTGGAACACAAAAATTTTCAAGCTTTTGAAAAAATAACAGAAGTTTTGTCATTATTGGAGTTATAAAAAACACTTTTTTTAAATATACAGACCTAGTTAAAATGCTTTTTATTTAGTATTTTAGCTAGGTTTTTAATTTTAAAACGCATTTCTTCAAAACGTTCAGACCACTAAAGAATTGGACCACCCTAAATACTAAAAAATGAAAAAGCTTTTAGACCTAGACAATTGGAATCGAAAAGAACATTTCCTTTTCTTTAAACAAATGCAAGAACCTTTTTTTGGAGCAACTGTGGATATCAATTGTACCATAGCGTATGAAACATCCAAAGAGCAGGGCACTTCTTTTTTTATTTATTATTTACACAAAACTTTGATGGCTGTAAATGCTTTTGAAAATTTCAGATACCGAATTTCAAACACCCATATCTACATTCATGACCGTATTGATGCATCTCCTACCATAAGTCGCTCTGATGGTACTTTCGGATTTTCCTTAATTGAATATCACCCCGATTATACGATTTTTGAACAAAACGCAAAAAAAGAAATCGAACGAATTCAAAGTACAACAGGATTATTTACCCGAGAATTTAAAGAGGACAATGTCATTCACTTTTCGGCTATTCCTTGGCTGGATTTTACCTCGCTTTCCCATGCCCGTAACATGACATTCCCCGACAGCTGTCCCAAAATTTCTTTTGGAAAAATGACAGTTTCCAAAAAGGGAAAAAGAAAAATGTCAATGTCTATTCACGTGCATCATGGATTGATGGATGCCATGCATGTAGGCCAAATGGTAGACTATTTTCAAGAAATAATGAATCAATAAATCCAATCGACACAAAACAAAATCATCTTATCCGGCAAGCAATGAACTTATGAAAAAATTAATACTTTTTTTTATTCTAATCCAATGCAACTCCGTTTTTAGTCAAACCCTGTTGACCACATTCCCATTGGAACTCAAAAAAGCCAAAGAATACAAACAAATCGTGAATGCTGAAAATACTGCTACTCACGATGTTTTTGCTTTTATATCCGACAAAGAAACACTTACGATCCTAAAATACAATAGCGCCTTGTTCTTGACCAATCAATATTCGTTGCCAAGACCTGATATCGCTTATAAAGTTTTGGCTGGATATAGTTTTAATGACGAGGGAAACCCCATAATTTATTGGTCTTCACAGGATTTTAGCAAAATAATGGCTGTTCAGTATGATTTGAGTACCAAGACCAATTCTATTAATAGCTACGAACAGTCGTTTTTCAATCAAGCCATTATTACGCAATTTCAGGAGAACAACACATTTTACATTCTTTCGCAAAAACATTTTGAACAAAAATTAGTGTTATACATTTTTAAAAATGGCAAAAAAGAAGAAAAAACACTAGATTTCAATTCTTTTAAATTTAAAAATACTAGACATGAACCTATAACATTCAGCCAAATTCTGGGAGTTTGCCCTATTGAAAAAATAGAAACGAATCAGTTCAATCCATTGTTCAAAGGCTCGCAAAAAACGAAATTGTACATCTTAAAAAACAGAATGCTTCTCACTTTTGACCATAATGATAATGAAACACAGGCTTTCGAAATTGACTTGGCGACTTTTGAAATTTTGGAAAAAAACATTCCTAAAACCGCAACTAAGAATCATGTAAGTCTATCCAATTCCTATTACCACGAGAGCAAAATATACCAACTCAAGATCAATGATGAAGAATTACTGTTTGAAATAAAAGATTACAAATCGGGCGAAACCCTAAAAAGTATTCCTGTTTCAAAAACCGAAGCGATTCCCTTCAAAACCTCACCTTTATGGTTGCAATTGGAAGGACAAAAGCCAAAAGAATTAAAAACCACTGCCAAATTCTTGGATCAATTAATCTATTTGGAGGTAGGATTAACGGTTTACAAAACATCAAAATCTATCTTGATTACATTGGGGGGAACAGGTAATATCCAATTTACAGATTTCGGCCAAGACAACATAACTTTGGGACTCCGTAATGTCCCAACAACTATTTATTTTGAAAGTGCATTCGATAAAAAATTAGATAATATCAAGCAAGACCAAGACCCTCTTGCAGTTGATTTTATTTCCAGCTTTATACAAGAACATAGCGAAGTGATCTTACCAAGCATTATTCGATATAAAAACTACTATATCTTGGGATATTATGACACTTATGCCAAACAATATGCTATGCGTAAATTCATTGATGGATTTGATTCTTAGTTTTAAGATATTTTCACACTAAAAACACGATTTAAAAACTCATAATTCTAAAAACAGAAAGAGGCTGTCTATACTTTTAGACAACCTTTTTCTTTTCAAACTGATCAAGTTTAGCTATTTACTGCTTCGGGTTTAATAAAACCGGTTTCCCAAAACCTAATTGTTCTAATTTTTGCAATTGCGTTTCTGCATCACCAACCACCAAATAAATCATCTGATTGGCATTAAGATACTTGTCTGAAAGTTTTTTAATATCAGAAACGGTTACATTTTTGGTTTCTATTTCCTGTTTTTTAACGTAATCATTTGGGTAGTTGTAATTGCAGATTTTGTTTAACATATTGAGTTTTTCATCCAATGTTTCAAAAGCTCTGGCATTCCTTTTTATCAAATTACTTTGAGTAATTTCCAAATCATTGGAGTTAAAATTTTTACCGTAATCCTCCAGTATCGTTTTGATCAATTGTACCGCTTCAAAAGTAATATTCGAACGCGCACTACCATAGATTAAAAAAGGCCCCTTGTACTCAGTCCCGTCAAAGCGGGAATCAATATGGTAGACATAGCCCTTATTTTCTCTTAATTGCTGCGTTAGCTGCGAAGCAAATCCACCACCTCCAAAACGATAATTCAGAACTTTAGCCAAATGATAGTCTGAATCTGTCGCGGCCATAGCAATAGCACCAATTCGTAACACGGATTGCTTTGAGCCTGGAACGTCATAAAAATAAATAACAGATTTAGCTGGTTTGTCAGCTATAATTGGAGTTGGAACAGTTACTTTTTTACTTGCCCAATTTTTATTCAAATGATCTAATGATTCCAACACTTTCTTCATTGAAACAGCACCAACAATTTGAAAATTGGTAACCGCAGGCGAAAGATTTTGTTGATAAAAACTTTTTAAATCATCCATTGTAATAGCACTCACCGTTTGCTCTGTTCCAATTAAAGCATTTGAAAGTTTACTGTCCTGACCATAGACTAATTTTCTGAATTGGTTTTCAGCAATACTATTAGGATTTACTTTTCGCTGCTTAATTTGGCTTAATGTACTTTCTTTAATCAAATCAAATTCAGCTTTGTCCCAACGAGGTTGTGTTATGATTTCTTCGACCAATAGTATCGTTTTTTCGTAATTCTTAGCCAACGAAAAACCTGAAATAACAATCGCATCATCGGTTGCATTTACATTGATTGTAGCGCCTAAAATTTCAATGGCATTTTCAAGCTCTTGAGGCGTTTTATTTTGTGTTCCTTTGGTCATCAAATTTGCCAAAAGATTTGAAACTCCTATTTTATCATTAGTTTCTAAAAGTAAACCCCCTTTTATTTGCATTTGAAACTGAACCAAAGGAATTTCATTGTTTTCTATTCCATAAAGCTGCAAGCCAGAAGAAAGTTTCTCTTTCCACACATTTGGTGTTTTTACAACTGGATTTTCACCATATTGAGGCTCTTTGCTACGATCAAAAGTAGAAGGTGTTTTTGTATAAGTAGCCGCTACACTGGCATCAAAAGTCTCCTCATTCCCAGAAATAATCTTTTCTTCAACTATATCCGCCAAAGTGGAATTTTTGAGTGCTAAGTTAGCTTGGCCTTTTGGAACAAAACTCGAAGCAATAAAATTTTTCCCTTTAATGTATTTTTCATAAACACGCATTACATCTGCAGTGGTTACTGCCTGAATATTTTTGATATCCTGATTAATAAAACTTGGAGAGCCCGTAAAAATAATGTACTGTGCCAATTGGAAGCCTTTACCTAAAGCACTCGATAAATTGCTGTAAAAATCTGTTTCTTGTTTGGCTTTAATGCGATCTAGATCTTGTTGGGAAATACCTTCTTTTTCAAATTTAGCAAGCCCTTCTTCAATTCCATCTAAAACAAGGTTTAAATCTGTATTTTCGAAAGCTCTCACAGTAAGCATATATTGTCCCGCGATTTCCGAATTGTTTTGATAAGAGGAAACCTTATCTGTCAGTTTTTTATTTTCTACTAAAGATTGATACAAAGGCGCTTTTTTCCCTTTGGCTAAATAAGTAGCCAATACCTCCAAAGCATAACTGTCCGGATGGTACTCATAAACACTTGGCCATGCAATTGTAAGCTGAGGCAAACGAGCAAAATTATCTTCGTAATAGTATTTTTTGGTTTCGGCTAGAATAACTTCTTGTTTGGCAACTTTGGGTATATCATTTCCTCTTTTGATTTCGCCAAAATATTTTTCCACCCAGATTTTAGCTTGTTTGGTGTCAAAATCACCGGCAATTGTCAGGATTACATTGTTTGGCACATACCATTTATTGTAAAAAGTCTTAACATCGTCCAAAGTGGCGTTTTGCAAATCTTCCAAGGAACCTATTACTTCCCAATTGTAAGGATGATTGGTTGGATACAAATTTTTATCGATTACTTCAAAATTATGTCCGTAAGGGCTATTGTCAATATATTGTCTTTTTTCGTTTTTAACAACCTGTTTTTCTTTGGCCAAAACTGGATCCGTAACTGTATTTATAAAAAATCCCAACTTATCCGCTTCGGCCCAAATCATTTTTTCCAAGGCATCGTTGGGAACCGTTTGAAAATAATTGGTACGATCTCTATTAGTGGATCCATTTGCACCTGATCCGCCTATTTTAGCGCTCATTTTATCCAAACCTCCCTTCCCAAGATTTTCAGATTCCAAAAAAAGCAAGTGTTCAAATAAATGGGCAAAACCAGTGCGTCCCGGTATTTCTCTGGCAGAACCTACATGGCTGGTAAGCGCCACTGCAACCAAAGGATCTGATTTGTCCACGTGTAAAATCACACGCAATCCATTGGCTAGTGTGTATTCTTCAAAAGGAACATTAAAATCATTTTTAGCATTCGACTTGCTTTGAGCTTGACTGCCCAAACTAGTCAAAAATAACACTACGACTAACAGGATTGAGTTTGATTTCATTTGCAATTTTATTATAGATTTTTAAGGTATCTAATATAAATATTTAATAATGAAATTACAGCACAAAATGATAAATTCTGTAAAAAATAAATTACAGTCTATTTCATGTTGTCACCCTTATTGCTAATTCTCGCAAAAAGCCCCTATTTGCTGTAAATGTCTCTCTGTTTGGTATTTATTAAAGTTATCCCATTTTGGAGGAGAACTTGTTTTTTTACCATACATTGAATCCAAGCAAACATTGTTGTCCTTGTACTTTTCATGCAAGACAGCCAATATTTTAAAGAAAAAGGCATCAAGCATTACAATGTCTTCAAATTCAGATTTTAGTGTATTATAATTACTGTCTGACTCGTTTAATATCTGTAATAAATCTAAAACTTCATTCTTTTCAACTTCATTGATTTCGGTTAAGTAACCATTTTTTAAAGTCTTAAAAACTAAATTATTCCAAACAACACTGTCATGTCCCCATTGAACATCAGGTAAATTCAGAGAATGTTCACAAATCAGAATAATCGAAAAAAGAACATCATTTAAGTATTCAGCCGGAAATTCATCAAAACTTCTGAACTCAAAACCGCTTTGGTACATTTTCTCCTGATTGAAATCAAGACCAACTTCCGAAAGCATTTCATATTCCATATCAGCTTCAATCTGGTCACGCCACCAAATGTTTTCTTCTTTTTCGAACTTTAACAATTTTCTAAAATCATCAACATTGTACGTTAGGATTTTACCTTTTGGCATCGCTTTGTTATAAGTTCCCACGCCTATGTAACGAGACATTGCATTTCGCATAGAACCTAAAGTGAATTTTTTGTCCAAACTATACTTATCACTTATAACTCCCATAATGTCTGGGCTTCCAAGAGTTGCTATAAAGAAAGGCTCAAACCATTGCAACAAATAAATGGCATTGGAATGTGTCTTCTCAAAATCATTATAATCTATAATTCTACTGTCCTCAGTCAATGAAGGCAAGGTAATGTGAAAATGATAGGTCCCATTATTAAACAAAACAAGGTTTTCCTGATTGGTCATAAACATATTAAGGCCATTGTTGTAATCAGGGAAATTTAGTTTCCCGTTCAGAACAGAAGACTCATTGATTTTATCTAGAAATAATTTTTTGGTTGCTTTTAGTTCTTTGCAAGAATCAGCAATCGTTCTATTTTCAAAATATTTGGTCACAAATTCGATAGAATCCCCATCAAAATGTACAGAACCCATCGTTTTATTTCTTTGGGTAATCATACTTTGAATATTGTACGGTTGATCCTCAAGAAAAAGTTCCATGATAGATTTCCCAAGATATTCTGGATTTTCAAGCGGTTGTGGGTTTACCTCAGCAGATTCTGTAGATTTAACCGCTGATAATGTTTTATGCTGGTAATTTATATCAAGTTTTTCTAGCGAATGACTATTAATCATTCGGCTCACTTTGTAATTTTCATTCAATCCAAAAGCCTTTTTTAATATAGGGGCTAAGCTTTCTGGTTTGTAACATTTTCTGTAATCAATACTGTATTTCTCAAAACCAATTTTTTCTTGTATAAACTCACCAGAAACTATTAGGGATTCTTCAAATTGCATGTAGGTTTCGTTTTCTAATCCTATACCCCAATAATATTTTTTTGTCTGATTGTCTTTCATTTATACTAATTTTCTTTTTTATGGTTAATTGAACTTTTTAAAGTCTTCATTTTTATTCGGAAATACGAATCTTATCTGCTAAATCAAGAACAGAGACGATCCTTCTAACGAATTCAACAAATTGTTAAACTCATTCTCTTATTTAAATTATAGGAATTACATTCAGTATCAGAAATCCACACTTGTATCGACTGAACGATTGATAAAAAGTGAAATTTTATAAGGGGGCTATAAAATTAATATTGTCATTAATCACTTTATATCAATAATTTAAGCAAATGAATAGCCTTATTGTGACTTTTGCTATCCTTGTTTTTTCCAAGTTGCAAAAGTACTTCATTATTACCGTATTTCCAAGTAGTTAATTCACTGAAAATCAATAACAATTTGAAATAAAAAAGTTGTAAGATTTATTGTTTGGATTTAATCGTGGTAATAAAATACATAAGAGGAATAAAGCTCGTCATTCCACCAATCTTTCCTCACTTCCGAAAAGTAGTTGTAATTCTCCTTTCCAGCTTGTGATTGCAACGGATAAACAACCATTCCGTTCTCTCTGTATGCTTTATGCAAATCCGTTTCGGGAACAACGGGAACTATGTGTCCGGAGAGTCCTTTTTCTTTTCTTTTCGCACAAATTATACCGACTCCGCCATCAATGTTCACTTTATTTTGAATTTCTTCGGCAGTGAACATCCTTTCCCAACCAAAATTGGCTCCCCATTCCAAAAACCAATCATGTATGGCGCTCGAGTAAATACGATCCACTGTTTGTTCAAAAACAGCTTCAACTTCTTCTCCCTTCAATACTTTTTCCAGGGATTCATCCGTCCACCAAACCGTAGGCAGATACACTTTGCAGAAATGGCAATAATCATAAGAATACACATTACAGTAAGTGTCTTCTACCGTTCTTTGATACCTAGCATTTGAAGCAACATCCAGTTTATCAATAAGTCGACCAATACTTTCACGTTTAGCCGCTGAACTAGTCAAATCTCTAAATGGAATACTGGAATCCTCAATAGGTCTTTCCTTCATTTCCATTGAATCCAAACGAGATTCTGAATCAGGCAATAAATCTGCTTTTAATATTTGGCTATGCGCAATGGAATCCTCAATTGTTGGCATTGAATATATCGAATGGGTATCTTTCTTCATTTTGATTGATTTGAATCAATTGTTGTGAGTCTGTGGTAGCTTAAAACCACTAGTACATCCTTACTCTGAAAATCTTTTTCTAAAAATTTAAATGTAATCAAAAAACCCGCAAAAGGAAATTTAATTTCACTGCAAATCTCCGATAAATATTTCAACTAACTCAATAAATGGTAACAGCATTATTTTTTAGGCTTAGATCCCATATAAAATGTCAATTTACTTCCGGCCGTAATATCGCTATGATTGATAAAAAAAGTAGGCAAAGTTTTTCCGTTTAGCAGGATTTTTTGAACATACACATTAGCATCTTTTTGGTTTATTACCTCAACAGTAAACGTTTTTCCATTTTCTAAAGTCAATACTGCATTGTTAACCAAAGGCGATCCGATCGCATATTCATTTGAACCTGGAGCTACTGGGTAAAATCCTAAAGAAGAGAAAATATACCAAGCACTCATTTGTCCACAATCATCATTTCCACCCAAACCATCAGGTGTTGGTTTGTATTGCATTTTCAAAATTTTTCGAACCTGAGCTTGCGTTTTCCAAGGTTGATCTGTCCAATTGTAAAAATAGGCAACGTGATGCGCCGGCTCATTTCCGTGCACATATCCACCTATTATTCCTTCGCGCGTAATATCTTCTGTATGCGCAAAAAAGGAATCAGGCAGATGCATCGTGAACAAAGTATCCAAACGAGATGCAAAAGCTTTTTTACCTCCCATTTTGGCAATCAATTCGGTTGGATTATGGGGAACAAAAAAGCTATAATTCCAACTATTCCCTTCAATAAATCCTTGTCCCTCGGTTGACATTGAATCAAATTTGTCTTTAAAATTTCCATTCGCTAGTTTGGGTTGCATAAATCCTGTAGCTGAATTGTAATTATTTTTCCAATTATCAGAGCGTTTTATAAACTCATCGTATATATCTTGTTTGTTCAACTTTTTTGCCAATTGAGCAATACACCAATCATCATATGCATATTCTAATGTGTTGGAAACCGAAATTCCGCTTTTTTCGGCAGGAATAAAACCCAAATCCATATAAGAACCGATACCTTCATAATCTCGATGTTTCGCGGTTGTAACACAAGCATTCAAGGCTTCGTTTGGATCTCCATCATAAACTCCTTTAAGAATGGCATCAGCAATTACCGAAACGCTATGATATCCGCTCATACACCAATTATCGTTGGAATAATGTGACCAAATGGGCAGCATGTGCAAAGCGCTTTGATTATAATGTGCCATCATCGATTTCACCATATCATTATTACGCTTGGGCTGAATTATATTGAAAAAAGGATGCAGCGCACGATAAGTATCCCATAAAGAAAACGTGCTGTAATTGACAAAACCTTTGGCAACATAACTTTCCTGGTCCAAACCTTTGTATTGCCCATTTACATCAGTATAAACCGTTGGATTTATGAATGTGTGGTACATCGCGGTATAGAAATTTACCTTAACATCTTCTGGAGCGTCAATTTTGATTTTATTGAGTTCTTTGTTCCAAGATTTTTGAGCCTCCGTTTTTACTTTTTCAAAATCCCAACCTTTTATTTCGGCCTGCATATTTTCCAAGGCATTTCCTTGGCTCACGGATGATAATGCAAATTGTATTTTGATTTTTTCGGCCTCGGCAGTTTTAAAATCAAAATACATACGAATCTTTTTCCCTGCTATTTCCGGGAAGTTTTTGGTTTGATCAAATTTTCTCCAAAATCCTCGATACGGTTGTTTTCCATCATAATTTTCTTGACCGTAATTAACGAATGGTTTTGAAAATGACATGGCAAAATATACTGTTCTTGCACGCGCCCAGCCATTTGTTTGGCGATAACCGGTAATCAAAGTATCATTTACTACTCTCACATAAGTCCAAACATTTTTTTCATCGTAATTGTAAATGCCAGCCATTAAATCTAGAATTATATGACTCTCATCCGATTTTGGAAAAGTGTATTGATGCATTCCCACTCTAGTCGTTGCAGTCATTTCGGCAATGATATTGTCATCATCCAATTTGACTTTGTAATAACCCGCTTCAGCTATTTCATTGGAATGAGAAAACGCATAACGATACCCGCCTTTTGGATTTGACGCCGTTCCTGGATTCAATTGCAATTTTCCTTGTGTTGGCATTACCAAGAAATCCCCCAGATCAGAGTGGCCTGTTCCGTTTAAATGCGTGTGACTAAAACCAACAATGGTTTTGTCTTCGTATTTATATCCTGCACAATATTTGTATACCTCACCATTGTATTTTCCGTTGAGTTCATACGAAATGGTATCGGTTTCAGGACTTAATTGTACGGCTCCAAAAGGTACAGTTGCACCGGGATAAGTATGCCCCATTTTTTCGGTACCAATAATGGGTTTTACATATTTAACTAAATTTTCCTGTGCATTACTAAAACTAAAATGAAGTAAAAGAACTAAGGACAATGCATATTTCATTTGATAAAAATATTAAATCGTTGTTTAGAATAATTGTCAAGTTCTGAGAAGAATAAGCTTAAATATCTTTCTTATCAATCCATTTCCCTACTGTTGGCGGTACGTAATTTTCCATTTTGTCCAAAAGATCCTCGACTGAGTCGCTGACCAAAAGCATTTCTCGATTTACTTCTTTCAAAAGACCTTTGTCCGCCATATTTTGTATGAAAACAATTAAAGCGTCGAAATAACCGCCAACGTTTAAAATGGCAATTGGTTTTTTATGAAGTCCGAGTTGTGCCCAAGTCAGCATTTCAAAAAGTTCGTCCAATGTTCCAAAACCGCCCGGCAATGCGATTACGCCGTCGCAAAGATCATTCATTTTGGTCTTTCTTTCGTGCATTGTATCAACCAAAATCAATTCTGTGAGCTGTTTATGAGCAATTTCTTTTGATCTTAAAAAGTTCGGCAATACTCCTATTGCTTTTCCGCCATTATTCAAAACACCGTCAGCAACGGCACCCATAAGTCCAACATTCGCACCACCATACACTAATTCGATATTTCGTTTGGCTAAAGTTTTTCCAAGCAATGTTGCTTGCGAGGTGTAGATTTCTTCAGTTCCTGAACTAGAACCACAGAATACGGTTATTCTTTTCATCCTTTTTATTTTAGAATTTAATTCATTTGTAAAAAGTTATAGTGTTATAAAACTCATACATTCTTAAACCCAAATATAAACATTAACCATCAGAATAAGCAACAGTGTTATTGCTCTTAAAACCTAATATTTCTCATTATCTTCTGATGAAAAACGATTTGTTTGGTTTCAAAAACTTAATTTTGCCTTTCCATAATAGCTAAAAATAAAATCTATGTCTTTTCAACCTGTATTTGCCGAGTTTTGGGAAAAAGTAAAAGAAAGCATCGCCAATAAAACTTATGCCAAATTGACTTTGGCCAAAACCATAGGCGATACTGATTTGAAAAATATGTATGTACGTCCAGTTTTGAATGATGGAGTTTTTAGTCTTTCGATTACGGCGCGATACAAAACGGAGGAAATTGAAAGTTTTCACACCCTTGATGAAGCCTATATTGTCTTGGCTCCCTACATGAACAATCCGTTCTTGACTGCACTTTTATTCACCACAGAAAACGACATCACTTTCAAACTGAATAAAAAACGTGTGGGGACTATTATAGAACAAGCACCTACTTTTAAGAATGCTTCGGATGTGATTCTGGAAATGAAAGAGAGAGGGATGTAAATGTAGATAGCAGATTTTAGATGGCAGAATTCAGTTTTTGGATTTGGTACTTTCTGGGATCTGCAATCTAAATTCTGCCAACTGAAATCTACAGCTCACCGTCCCATTCAGCATAAAACTGAGCCAAAAATCCCTGCATATACTGATGTCTTTGTTCAGCAATTTCTTTACCAGTTTGGGTATTCATTTTGTCTTTCAGCAACAACAACTTTTCATAAAAATGGTTGATTGTCGGAGCTTGACTTTTTTTGTATTCTTCTTTGCTCATGTGCAAATTTGGTGCGATTTGAGGATCATACATCGCTCTATTCTTGAATCCTCCATAATTAAACGCTCTGGCAATTCCAATTGCTCCTATGGCATCCAATCGGTCTGCATCCTGAACGATATCCAATTCTATTGACGAGAAGGTCTTTTCAGTTTTCCCACCTTTAAAAGAGATATTATCAATAATTTGGATAACATGTGAAATAATAGTTTCCGAAACACCTTCACTTTCCAAAAACTTACGAGCCACTTTTGGCCCTACTGTTTCGTCACCAGCGTGAAATTTACTGTCGGCTATATCATGCAACAAGGCGCCAAGCTTAACAACAGTTTCGTCACAGTTTTCTCCTCTCGCAATTAATAATGCATTCTTATACACCCTTTGAATATGAAACCAATCATGACCTCCTTCGGCATTGGCTAATTGTTCTTTTACAAAAAGGATGGTTTTATTTATCAAATCCAGATTACTCATTTGCTGTTTATTTTTATAAAAAAAGCTGATTTTTAAAGTCTAAACCTCAAAAATCAGCAATATTAATTTCAATTTTAAAATTCTACAATCTTGCCGGTTCCACCCATTTGAATTGGAATGACTCACTAGGAATAACCAATCTTTCAGATATTCTTGCCATTCTAGCTGGCAATTTCATCAAGTAATCACGCGCTTTTTCGGCTTCATCTGTTAAACCTACTATTTTATCAATTTCCCATTTGTCAATTAATTTTTGCATGATTTCTACATAATCGTTAGCGGTATAAACCCCGATACGTTGTGCTGAATCTGAAAAATGTTCGAATGCCGAACTAATTTTATTCCCAGATTCTCTCAAGAAATGAGCTGGCATCACGATTTTTGCTTTCATCATGTATTGAAAAGCAAGCATCATTTCGCTTGGATCTACTTTGAAAATTTCAGTAACAAAATGGCTATATGCATGGTGGTGGCGCATTTCGTCACCTGCAATCATTTTGCACATTTTTGACAATTTCTTATCCCCATAACTTTTGGCCAATTGCGAAACTCTATTATGAGATACATAAGTAGCTAACTCTTGGAAACTCGTGTACACAAAGTTTTTATATGGATCTCTACCCGTTCCGATATCAAAACCATCATTGATTAAATGTTGTGTTGTCATTTCGATTTCGCGCATGTTCACACGCCCCGACAGATATAGGTATTTATTCAATAAATCACCGTGACGATTCTCTTCTCCAGTCCATTGACGAACCCATTGGGCCCAACCATTTCTTTCTAGATTATCGACTCCTTCCACTTCCATCAACCAATTTTCGTAAGTTGGCAAAGCTTCTTCTGTGATCATATCTCCTACCATGGCTACCCAAAAATCATAAGGCAAATCTTTGGAGATTTCTCTAAGTTCTTTTACTTCTTCCAAAAAATTATCACTTTCAGAATTAGGTAAAAAATCCGAAGGCTGCCATATACTTTCTACAGGTATCAGATACTGCTCCATAAATCCTTCAACCTTGTTTTCTAGAAATTGCATAACTTCTAGACGAATATTTTTTATAGACATTATATATAAATTTTTAAATTTTTATTCCGTTTACGACTGCTGATTCAGTCTTTTGCATGATATCCTTAAACTCAAAATCCTTTACAGCGAATGCTTCATGCACTACAAAGGTAATATGATTTCCTAAACCATAGGGAAAAGTTCCGTATTTTAAGAGTTTCCATGAATTATTGATACTGATGGGAACTATATAAGCCGATTGTGCATTTTTGCATAAAATCTTCAAACCCGTTTGCGCAAATTCCTTTGGTACTCCATTACGGCTACGTGTTCCTTCTGGAAAAATCACCGCTGAACGTTTATGCTTTTCAATGTAATCTGCCATTTTTTTGATAGCAGGTATGGCTTGTTTTGGATCTTTTCTATCTATAACTACCGATCCACCATGCCTTAAATTATAAGAAACACTTGGAATTCCTTTTGCTAATTCTTTTTTACTGACAAATTTAGGATGAGATCTTCTCAAAAACCAAATCATCGCAATAATATCATACAAACTCTGATGGTTCGCAACAAAAATAACTGGCACTCCTTTTGGTATACTTTCTCTATTTTCAAAACTAAAAGTTGTTCCTAAAATGATAACGATTTTCAGTAAAATAAAATTCAGATAATCAACACTTTTTTTGTGCGCTTGATAACCAAATACGTGTAAACAAATCCATTGAATAGGGTGAAACACTACCAAACTCAGCAATACTAATACTAAAACAATAAAAGATAAGGGATACGAAATTAACTTTTGCATACTTTTAAATTTAGCACAAAAGTAATAAATATATACTTTACTTATAGCCATTTCCTAAAACAGCTGCGTTTTCATTAACACATTCTTTTAATCCTGTGTTATGAAGTAAAAGAGACAATAGCCGATTCTTTAAATTTTTATCCCTTGTACAATCTCAGCTTCTGTTTTTTTCATTATATCTGCAAATGAAAAATCACTTACTCTCAATGGCTTATGCACTGTGAAGATAAGATTATTTCCAAAACTTAAAGGAAAATAACCATATTGATACACTTTCCATGAATTGTTAATGCTTATGGGAACAATGTAAGCTGATGGTGCATATTTACATAAAATTTTAAGTCCGCTTTCTGCAAATTCTTTTGGTTCTCCTGTTTTGCTTCGAGTTCCTTCTGGAAAAATAACTGCAGAATATTTTTCTTTTTCAATATATTCTGCCAAAGATTTTATTTTTGGTATAGCCTGTTTGGGATTATTGCGGTCAATAAGTACATATTTACCATTGCGCAAAAAATAAGAAACACACGGTATTCCTTTAGACAGTTCTTTTTTAGTAACAAAAAGACAATTAAATTTTCTCAAATACCAAATAATTCCAGCGGTATCTAATAAACTTTGATGATTAGCGACAAATATAACAGGAACATCTTTTGGAATAAATTCTATGTTTTCAAAAGTGAATCTTGTGCCTAAAATATGATTGCATTTTAAACTTAAATAGGCCACACAATCAAACGCTTTTTGCAATCCTATATTTCCAAAAATCTTAAAAGCTACCCACTGAATTGGATGTACAGTACACATAACTATAAAATAGACCAAATAATACACCCCCGTTATTGGATATAATAAAATCTTCTTCATTGTTCTAAAAAAATTATGCACTAAAATAATAAATCTCTTTTATTACTCAACTTTAAAGCAGAACGATTATGCCGTTTAGCGTTTAATTGTACCTTTGTCTGCTATAAAACGGCATAACTTTATAAAATGAACTTCACCTATCCCAAAAACGAAAAACTCAAAAGCAAAATAGCCATTGGATTATTATTTACTGAAGGCAAATCGGTATCAAAATATCCATTGCGATTGGTTTACAATACAGGGACTTTTGGAGAAGGCGAAAAAATAAAAATTGGCGTTTCTGTTTCCAAGAAGTATTTCAAAAAAGCGGTTGACCGTAATTATTTCAAAAGAGTGCTCCGCGAAACTTATAGGCTAAACAAACATTTACTTGTAGACAATCTGGATCAACCCTACTCTTTTATGTTTTTTTACCAAAGTAAAGATCGATTGTCTTATGAGGAAATCAACATCAAAACCATTCAGTTGTTTGAGAAATTCCTATTGCAAATAAAAAAAGAAGAATAACAATTCGAACATTCTCATCCGAAAGAAGCATAACTTCAACTTAGTTTACATTCAGAATTAATTTTGTATTTTTAAAAATAAATTATTGTCTATGAAATCAAAATTAGTAATTGCTCTATTATTTTTCACATTAATAAATTGTAAAAAAGCGGAAGACGTAGCGGCTGAAGAAATGTCTATCCAAGCAATAAAGTTACCTGCTAAACAAAAGTTTACTGAGGCAGATGCTAATTCTGAATCCCCGAATGTAGAAGACAAAATCGTAGAACAAAAAATAATCAGGAATGGTAATCTTAAGTTTGAAACCGATAATTTAGAAACCACTTATGAACAAATAAAAATTGCTGTAAAAAAAGGGAAAGCCTTCATACAAAACGATAGTGAAGGAAAAGAATATGCTTCCATTTACAGAAGAATAACTGTTCGCATTCCAAGTGATAATTTTGATTCTTTCATAAAAAACATTTTGACTGGAGTTGCTTATTTTGACAATAAAGAGATTAATTCACAAGATGTAACGGAAGAATACATCGACATTGATGCCCGATTGAAAGCCAAAAAAAAACTGGAAAACAGGTATCTTGAACTTTTGGCAAAAGCAACAAAAATATCTGAAATGTTAGCTATTGAAGCTCAACTTTCAACCATTCGAGAAGAAATTGAAGCCAAAGAAGGACAATTAAGATACATGCAAAATCAAGTCTCTTTGAGCACGATTACAATAGAGTTCTATAAAACAATTGCCGAAGAAAGCGGTATCACTATTTCCTATGGAGCTAAAATATGGAATGCCTTTAAATCTGGATTTTATAGTATTTCAAGCTTCTTTTTAGGATTATTAGAGATTTGGCCTTTTATCATTATAGCAATGGCTCTATTTTATTTTATAAGAAAACGTTTCAAGAAAAAAAACATATAATCATGCGTACATTTTTTCAAAAAAAAATCATAATTCCAATTGTAGCTTCTGCCTTTTTATTTGTTGGGGTAAGTTTCAAAGACGACTATTTTGAGATTGCCAAACAATTGGAAATTTTCACGACGCTATTCAAGGAATTGAACAAAAATTATGTCGATGAAACCACTCCGGCAGAACTGATGAACAACGCTGTTAAGGGAATGCTAAGTTCTCTTGACCCCTATACCGTTTATTTTAACGAACAGGAAGTACTCAAATTCAAAATCAACAATACGGGTGAATACACTGGAATTGGGGCATTGATAACTCGAAAAGACGACAAGCTAATTATAAAAGAGCCTTATAAAAATTTTCCTGCTGATAAAGCTGGGTTAAAAGCAGGCGACGAAATCATCCAGATAGGTGACACACCTTTGGCTGATTTCAAAGATGATGCTTCGCAGTTATTGAAAGGTTCCAAAAACACCAAAATCGACATCAAATACATTCGCCAAGGTAAAACCAATTCTACCGTAATCACATTGGACGAAGTAGAAATCAAATCGGTTCCTTATTTTGCCATGATTGATGACAAAACAGGTTATATCGTATTGGATCACTTTAACCGAAAGGCTTCAACTGAAACTAGAGAAGCATTGGAACAATTGAAAAAAGAAGGCGCCGAAAGAATTGTATTGGATCTAAGAGGAAATCCCGGTGGATTATTGAACGAAGCGGTAAATATCTGTAATCTTTTTGTAGCAAAAAACGAAGTTATTGTTACAACAAAATCGAAAATAGAGAAACACAACAACACCTACAAAACTTCCAGAGAACCTATAGACACTACGATCCCTTTGGTGATTTTAGTCAACGGACGAAGTGCTTCGGCTTCCGAAATTGTTTCGGGAGCTTTACAGGATTTGGATCGTGCGGTAGTTTTGGGAAGTCGCAGTTTCGGAAAAGGTTTGGTTCAAAGACCAGTGGAATTGACCTATGGCACGCAGCTTAAAGTAACCATTTCCCGTTATTACACTCCTTCGGGAAGATGCATTCAGGCGCTGGATTATGCGCATAAAGACAAAAACGGAGTGGCCATCAGAACCGATGCCAAAAACTACAACGCCTTTAAAACCAGAAAAGGAAGAACTGTTTATGATGGTGGTGGAATTTTACCAGACATCGAAATGGAAGAAACCAAAACCAGTCCGATTGCCAATGCACTATTAAAAAACGACGGAATTTTTAATTATGCAACTCACTATTACTATAAAAACCCAAATTTAGGCACAAAAATTCCAGTAATTACCGATGCCGATTATGCTGATTTCAAACAATATCTTAAAACCCAAAAAATAACTTTTGACACTGAAACCGAAGTTGCACTGAAAAACACTTTGGCAACTGCCAAAAAAGAAAAATTGGATGAATCTATTGCGGTAGAGTACCAAAATTTGCTTATTGCGCTTCAAAAATCCGAAAATGCTTTATTGGATAAAAACCAAAAAGAAATTAAAGGATTGCTATTGGACGAAATCATCAAACGCTATCAATATCAAGAAGGTCTTTATAATTATTATATCAAAAATAATGCTGAAATCAAAAAAGCTGTTAACATTCTAAACACTTCAGCTGAGTATAATTCAATTTTAAAAATTTAGAAAAACCAAAAGATTATAAAATTAAATTGGGTTGTTTTGATCATAAAAAGACCAAAAACAACCCAATTTTATATTTTTATCTAACTGCTAAAAAGCAACCGAATTACTCCCTTCTCATTTCAATATGCGGAATGTCATCCTCCAAGTACATTTCGCTAGATTGCACAAAACCATGACTTTCATAGAATTTTTTCAGGTATAGTTGAGCTCCAATAGTAATTTGGCTTTCGCCAAAGTGTTCCAAAACACCAGCAATAGCTTCTTTCATCAAATCATGTCCCCATTTTCGGTCCCTATAATCAGGATCAACAGTTACCCTTCCAATGGATGCATTGTCAAAAGAAATTCCAGATTTAAAAAGTCGTGCATGAGCCACAATTTTTCCATCAAAAGTTCCAAAAAGATGCAAAGCCACTTTATCCTTGCCATCAAGATCAAGATAGACGCAATTTTGTTCCACTACAAAGATCCTGCTTCGCAATTGGAGTATATCATACAATTCGTTAACTGATAATGCCTCAAAAGGCTTTATTTTCCATTCTATAGTCATTCTTGGAATCTTAATTATTTTCTGATTTAAGCTTGCAAATATAAAGCTCAAAACGATTAGTATTCAAAACAAAATCAATTTATCCTTACCTCTTTTAAAATCGTTTCCAATTCATGCATAAAATCACGCCTATCTTTGGAGGGAACATAGCAAAATCCTACTAGGTAAGTAATTCTGTTCTTTTGGGTATCCACTATGAGATAACTCACAAAAGCACCAAACATAAAGCTATCTTTCAATCGCCAAGTACCTCGAGTTTCGTAAGTTCTTTTTCCATCCAAACTAGTTTCCAAAAGATAAATTGGATAAGAAGTGTCAATATACATCTTGGATGAAGGCTCTTCACCCTTAACATAGACCGCTCCAATAGAATCTTGAATTTTAACAATCTGACTTAAAACATTCTCCTCTAGATTAAAGCTATTAATAGGGAATTGGGCAAGCAAAATACTCGTGCTGCCACTGGAAAATTCTCTTTTTAGCCAAACGAAATTATTGTTTTTAATACTGAAAGAATAACTCTTTGGAACTTTCAGATCAAGTTGAAATTGTTCATGAATTATTTTAGAAGTTATCACAGAATCCTTTAACAATTCCCAGTGGGCAGCTATTTCCGCTTTTTTTATACTTTGGATTATATATGGAGTGTGTTTTTCGATTAATTTCAGAAGTGCCGCAACTGATTTTCCTGTAATATGAAATACATTTTGAGGCGTGGCATATTGGTTTTTTTGAACAACAAACCGATTCTCGATTCCCAATTTGATAACGATAATGGTTCTGCTTTTGGTTACAAAACCTTCCATTACATCTGTTGGATATTGATTTATGTCAAAAATAGGTTCTTCTTTCGGCAGACCTTCCACAGGACTAGCAAACTTATTCCTGATGCTGTCACCAACAACACCATTCCACAATTGATTATCAATAACAATTGAAATAGCATTAATCTTGCCTGAAGATTGTCTCGAGCTGTTTTCTTTTTTCTTAGAACAAGAAAAAAGGATTCCGATAGTTAATAAAAATAAAAAAACAGTTTTATTCATTTTGAAAAGTCTGAATAGACTTCAAATATACTGTAGTTTATTCAATTATCCTTTTATTTTCAAACCCATTCCAGGTTTTAAATCATCACCTGTGATATTGTTCCATTTTTGCAAATCAGAAACTGTAA
Source organism: Flavobacterium granuli (assembly GCF_031456055.1). Taxonomy (GTDB): domain Bacteria; phylum Bacteroidota; class Bacteroidia; order Flavobacteriales; family Flavobacteriaceae; genus Flavobacterium; species Flavobacterium granuli_A. The sequence continues at coordinate 10,445 of NZ_JAVDTX010000004.1, read as the reverse complement.
CACCTGGATATTTCTTGGAAATACTAAACAATGAATCTCCTTTTTGTACTAAATAATTAATTTCTTTTTTGGACGAAGAAACAGCATTATCTTTTTTCTTAAATGTATTTACTGAAGCGTAGTTGGTATTAATTGCTACAGCATTTTTTGCTACAATCAATGTATTCCCAACAGTAATATTATTTGAGTGCAAATTATTCCAAAGCTTTAAATCAGCTAAAGTAGCTCCAAATTTTTTGGAAATACTTCCAAGATTGTCTCCTTTTTGAACTTCATATTGAATGTCTTTAAGTTCTGGAGTTACTACAGCTACCGCAACAGCCGTGTCATTTGTCACAGGTACAAAATTACCAACTTGCAATGAAGCTCCTAATTTTATACTTTGAGAAGTAAGATGATTCCACTCTTTAATCTCTGCCACTGTTGTGTTATGCTTTTTGGCAATAGTATTTAAATTGTCACCTTTTTGAACGATATAAAAACTTGACCCATTGACAACAAGTGTATCTTTTTTATCAATAGTTGTTTTACTTTCCCTACTTGCAACACTAGTGCTTTCTTTTGCAATTAAAACTTTATTTTTATCATCATTTGAGGCCAATTGACTACTGCTCAAATCCGAATCGTTTTCAATGATTATTTTCAATGATTTACCAGCGACAACTGAATTTCCTTTGAGACGATTCCATTTCTTTAGATCCGTTACTGAAACGTCATTTCTTTTTGCGATATCACCAAGGTTGTCGCCACGCTTGACCTTGTAATATTTCACTTTGTTATTGGATGCTAATGCCGTAACCGAAGAATCCTTAATAAAATTAGACTTTCTACCCTCATTAGTTTTCTCCCTTTTGTCCATTTCATTTTGTACATAAGCATAGATTTTATCCTCATTCGAAGTAAAAACAGCTACTTTACAAGAAGGCAATGTCAAATAATGACTTTTACCCTCATAATTTGGAATCACATTGCGTTTATAAGATGGATTTAATGCTTGTAGTTGCTCAACTGGGATATCTAATAAATTGGAAATTTGAGCAAAAGACATCTCTTTTTTAACCATTACAGTATCGGTAGCAAAATGTTTCACTAAAGCTTTTTTAGGAACGATACCGTGTTCTTTGTGGTATTCATAAATGTACATTGTGGCAAGAAAAGCGGGAACATATCCTTGGGTTTCCTGAGGAAGGTGTTTTTTTATGTTCCAAAAGTTTTGCTGCCCACCAGAACGGCGAATAGCTTTGGTTACATTTCCTGGCCCAGAATTATAAGAAGCTAAAACCAAGTCCCAATCGTTGAAAATCGCGTACATATTGGTCATATATTGCGCTGCTGCTGCCGAAGATTTCAAAGGATCAGAACGTTCATCAACATATGAATCAATATTTAGATTGTACTGTTTCCCCGTATGATACATAAACTGCCACAATCCTGTAGCTCCCATTTTTGACACAGCTTTTGGATTTAAAGCCGATTCCACTACGGCTAGGTATTTAATTTCCAACGGTACATTTTGCTTAGCTAATGCCTCTTCGAAAAGAGGGAAATAATATTCAGCTACAGCCATTTGATTGGCGAAAGCTTTACGTCTATTTTTAAGGAATGACTTAATTAAATTTTCTAAGCCTTGATTGTATTCAATATTAAAAGGAGATTTAGCATCCATCGCTGCCAGTCGTTGCTTCAGCAATTCGGTAGGAAGCTCATTATCTATATCCTTGTCAATGTTAATAGTATTGATTTCGGTTTCTAAATTATTATAAATATCAAGGGTACTTCCGATTTGATTCATCCATAAACTATCTGTTTTGACAGTTCGATCGTATTTTACAAAAGAATTTTTTATGGAATCTAAATAGGAAATAGGTTTTTCGTAACTGACTGTTTCTGAACTATCCATAGGGTTCTGGGAGAACACTGCTAAAGAAAGCAATAGAAAAAACGTAATGGTGGTATTTTTTATTATCATAACTGTAATTTCAATTCGCTATTATCCAAACGATTAGAATTAAATTTTCGCAAACTTATTGTCTATTTTTTAATTCAATTCAAAAATAATGTTAAAAATACAAAAATATTCGACATTTGACCAAATTTTTGAAGATTTGTGAGTAAATAATTTCAAAAAATTAAATCAAATACAATTTAACTTCTTCCAAAAAAACTTGAAAAATAAAACGTTTTCTTTTATCGAAAGAAATTGCACTTTAGTTAAAAAAAGGAATGTTTCGAAAAAAACTACCATTCATAACATACAGTATTAACTATACAACGTAAAATATTGTAAAATAGTACATTATATATAAAAACAAAAACCTTTAGTCACAAATAAAGCGACTAAAGGTTAAATTGATTTTCAAAAAAGTATAACTAACAATTTAAAAATTCAAAGGAAAGGCATTGATGCCAATATCAAAACTTTTAGTCTAATATTGCAGCAATTCCAGGTAATGTTCTACCTTCTAACATTTCTAACATAGCACCACCACCAGTAGAAACATAACTCATTTTATCTTCAAAACCGAATTGTTTAACTGCAGCTACAGAATCCCCTCCACCAACAAGTGAGAAAGCACCGTTTTCAGTAGATGCAGCAATATAATTTCCAAGTGCAATAGTTCCTTTGGCAAATGTTTCCATTTCAAAAACACCCAATGGTCCGTTCCAAAGGATAGTTTTAGATTCCAAAATCACTTTTTCAAAATTCTCTAAGGATTTTGGTCCTGCATCAAGACCTTGCCATCCATCAGGAATTTCTCTTACATCAACTATTTGTGTCTCTGCAGTATTTGAAAAATCATTAGCAGCAACAACATCAACAGGGATATGAATTTGAACTCCTTTTTCTTTGGCCAATCTCAAAATTTCAAGTGCTAACTCTTGTTTATCATCTTCACAAATAGAATCTCCAATTTTTCCACCCAATGCTTTTACAAACGTAAATGTCATTCCACCACCAATAATCATGTGATCTACTTTGTCAAGAATATTTTCGATAACTGTAATTTTAGAAGATACTTTTGAACCTCCTAAAACAGCAGTAACTGGTTTTTCACTGTTTTTCAAAACTTTATTTAAGCTTTCAATTTCTTTAGCCAATAATAATCCAAAACATTTACTAGTTGGAAAAAACTGAGCAATAATCGTAGTCGAAGCATGTGCTCTGTGAGCAGTACCAAAAGCATCATTTACATAAATATCTCCAAGTGAAGCTAATTCTTTTGCAAAAGCAACATCTCCAGCCTCTTCTTCATCATGAAAACGCAAATTTTCCAATAACAAAACTTGACCTGGTTTTAAATTTTTAGCAGCATCCTGAGCTTCAGCTCCAACACAATTAGTTGCAAACTGAACTGATACGCCTAAAATTTCAGAAGTTGTTTTTAAGATATGCTTTAAAGAATATTTGTCTTGAGCTCCTTTTGGTCTTCCTAAGTGCGACATTAAGATTACGCTTCCACCTTGGGCCAAAATAGCATCAATAGTAGGTTTTGCAGCTTCAATACGAGTAGCATCGGTAACATTAAAGTTTTCGTCTAAAGGAACATTAAAATCAACTCTTATTATTGCCTTTTTATTATTGAAATCAAAGTTATTCAAAGTCTTCATGGTTCTTTTTTTTAGTTGTTTTTGAAAGAATAACAAAGATATAACTTTTAAATAAGTATTAAATTTGAAAATTCTAAAAAAATTATGAATTTACTAACGAAATCGATGTAAGTATAGAATAAGTACAGCCCAAATCTATATTTTTAAATTAATATGCATTAACAAATACAAAGTATACATAAAAGTTAAACTCTTTCAGCAATTAAACACAAACAAAAAAAGCACAAATTATTTCCAGTAAACTAGAACTAATTTGTGCTTTTGTATTTTTTAAAATTATTATCTATTCATGCACAGGACTTTGAGTACAAGGACAATTACTCAAACCTTGCAAGAATCTAAATCCAATAGTCAAGGAATGCGTTCCTGAATTATGAGAAGCTATATTATTATCCAAAGTAACTTGGTATGAATAGCCCATTGAGACATATCCTTTTGTAAATCCAACCATAGGGCCTACTCCTAATGGTTTACCGATTTGATCATTCAAAAAACGATAAGTAGCTCCTACCCAATAATAGTCTTCATATCTGTTGTATTTTCTGTACTTTAAATTCAAATCCGTATTAGAACGTCCATCACTTTGAAACACTTGATAATATGCAGATGGTTCCAATTCTGACCGATTTCCTATGTCAAATATATAACCTGAATACACTTGGTAATTAGCAAGTAAATTAGGCTCCACTTTTGTTGTTGTGAAATCGATATCTTTTTCCAAAATATTGGTAGCCGTTGCACTCACATAAAAAGCTTTATTACGATATAAAAGTCCTACTTCAAAGTTATGGTTATTGGCAGAGCGATCACCATTAATTCCCATATCAGGAGGAATGTTGGTTAAATCTGGAAGATCTATTCGAAACGAATTATAAATATATGAAAGACCAAACGAAAGATACTGTTTGGAATAATAGTCCAAAATAATGTGGTGAGCAAAAGTAAGCTTACCCCCAGTTTGTTTGGTATTTCCGTTGGAATCATTATACAAAGTCAAGCCCACACCTGATTGATCTAACACTCTAAAATCGGCATAAAGAGCCTGACTTCGAGGCGAATCTTCAATTCCAACCCATTGTTGATAACCATTAAGATTGATTCTAAAATTATCACCAATACCAGCATAACTAGGTGAAATCACATAAGGGTTGTCTGCTAAATATTGTGTAGCTACAGGAACATTCAACTCTTGACTGTAACTTGCTGTTACAGTCAAAAGAAAAATGCTAATTAAGATCTTTTTCATTTTATTTTTCATTTTGGATAACTAATCACTCTCTAATATCTTTCTACAAATGTTATCTATATAAAGTAAAGTGGCCTATAAACTCACGATCATCTTGAGTGTGTCTCAATTTCAATACATACCAGTAATCACCCATTGGCAACTCCGTTCCGTTGTATTTACCATCCCAAGATTGTCCTGCGCCAAAAACACCAACTTCACGCCCATAACGATCATACACCACGAATTTAATATCTGGATAATTTTCTGTATTAGTTGGCTTCCAACTATCATTAGTACCATCTCCAGTTGGTGTAAATATTGGTGGTATTTTAATATCAATAAACTCAAAATATTTAGTAATTGATGCGGAACAACCATTACTGTCAATTACTGTCACAGTATAATCTCCTGATCTATAATAAAAATATTTATTGTTAGAACCTATTGATTCACCATTAATCATGTATTGATAAATTCCAGAACCTCCAGTAACAGTAGCCACTATCTCATTTAATCCACCAAGATCAATTGAAATTGTTAATGGATCTATTTGGTCAATAGTGAACGCTTCTGTTGCATCAATACAAGTATTTTTATGATGTACCATTACGTAATGGTCTCCTGGAGCTAGATTCGTAAAGACATTGCTGACTTGTTCAATACCAGTATCATCTAAAGAGTACGTAACATCAGCTGCATTATTACTTTCATCTATTTCTACAATAACTTTGTTAGCTGGCGAATTATTAACACATTCATTCGATACCATTGCCACTGGATTTAGAATAACAGCTTTATCCAATGGTACTTCCAATTCAGATTCACATAAATTTGCATCTTTAACAATTACCATATGATTTCCTCCTGAAAGTCCAGAAAATGTAATTCTATTTGGTACAAATGGATCACCATCAATACTAGTACTATAAGGAGGAATACCCCCAACTATAGTAATATCAAAGGCGCCAGTTTTTTCGCCAACGCAAATTTCTTGCTGAATTGAACTTGGAACTACATTAGCAACAATTAGATTTGGCTCTGTAATAGTTGCCTGGTCTTTGACAAAACAACCATTTTTATCTTGAGTTACAATGTCATAAACTCCAGGTTTCAGGTTAATGAAAGATCCTGTATCAAAATATTGATTCAAATTTGGCGATATAGCATAACCAATCGGATTAGTCCCTCCGCTACCAATAACCACAATTGTACCATTACCTATTCCATTACAAGTTACAGGTGTGGTAGTAACAACAGTACCTAATGCAGTAGTTGGCTGAGCAATCGTAATTACATCTGAATCATACTGGCAATCACCACTATCTACACGTACATAATAAGTACCCGCAAGAAGTGCATCAAAATAACCAGTTGCCTGAGCAGGACTAATTGGATTCTTTGTAGCATTTAACAATGTGTACACATAATTTCCTAAACCTCCAAAAGCTTTTGAATCAATAGCTCCAGTTGCTGCACCATTACAATTAATAATGGCATTACTTAAATCTAGATCTAATGATAAAGGTGTTAGAGCATTTATTTTTACGGTGTTTGAAATAAAACCAACACAACCATTAACATCTCTAACATAATACTGATGATCACCCAATCCAACTGAGAAAGGCACCGATGTCAATGTTGTAAGTGAACCTGGAGCAAAATTCTTATCAGTACTATATTCATAAGGTCCAGTACCTCCTGTTACACTTAAAGTAACTGTGGCACTCGATAGACAAGTTATTGCAGTTGCAAGTACTAAGCTCGCTTCAACTTTTGTTGGTTCTGCTATTATTATATCAGCAGAAGGTGCTGATACACAACCAAGCCCATCAATGACAGTAATTGTATATGTTCCTGCCCCTAATCCAGAGAAAACAGGACTAGTTTGAGGCGCAGAAGATATAACCGGATTAGCTGAAGCATAATTTAAAATATAAGAATAATTACTTCCTTGACCACCTGTTGGAGTATTAACTCTTATTTCTCCACTTGTATCTCCATTGCACAATAAAAGACTTGAAGTTGCAGATGCACTAACAAGTATTGGACTTGGCACACTTAATGTTACTGTTGTTGTTGCAACACAACCATTAACATCTTTAACATTTAAGATGTATGTTCCTGCTTTTAAATTGTCGAAATAAAAATCTGTAGAATAAGCCACATTTACTGGTCCAACCAATTCATATTGATAAGTACCTGGCCATCCACCATCAGCAGTTACAGAAATCGTTCCATCATTACCTGGATCACAAGTGATTGGAGTATGATTTTCAGAAATTGTCAATGCTAAAGTTGGTTGATCAATTGTAAATGTAGTTACAACATCACAACTTGGTAACCCTACTAGTTTTGCAGTAACCGTATAAACACCTGCAGGCAAATTCGGAATAGTAATTGGTCCTGCATCTGTTGACCTTGCACTAATACTAACTGGACCGGCAATAGTGTAATCAAAAACTCCAGCATCATTAGTAGGAACCAATTGATTATCAACAAAATTCAAATCAACACTACCTGTTGCAGAACCGTAACAAACTACATTTTTAATATTAGATACTGCTAAATCAAATGTATTAGGCTCATTTACATAATGAATTGTTTTAATACTACATCCAGTTGAAGGGTTTTTCACAGTAATGATATAACTTCCAACTGTTAGATTTGTGAACTGACCAGAAGTGTTCGTTACTGAAGCATAAGGTTTCGCATTAGTTGCTGACGCTACAATAGTATAATCTAACGGAACTGGTGCACCGCCTTTAATAACAACATTTACCTGAATGTCTTCATCATTAATACAAGTTATCGCTTTAGTAACATTTATCGAAGAAGGAGTGGCAAAATCAATACCAATAAACGCATCGATAGTAGTACTAGTTGTTCCTACACATCCTCTATTGTCATAAACATTGATAATATAGTTTCCTCCCAATAAATCGCTTTCAATATAAACAGGATTAACTCCTTTTTGAACCGGATTAGGATTTCCATCTCTTAAAAACTCATAAACAGTATAAGTTCCTGAACCTCCAGTTGGCAAACCAACCGAAATAGTTGCATAATTGGTTCCGTTTCCTGTTGTACAACCATACTCCGTTACAATTGGAGTTGCTACCGAAATAGCTAATGGTTCACCTACGGTTACAACTTTAGAAACTGGACATCCTTTTCCTGAAGTTACAGTAACTGTATAAGTATTGGCAGGAAGATTTGTAAATACATTACCTACTAACACCATACCAATTGGAGAAGGACTAATTGCGTATGTATAAACAGGATTGTTATTCACTGTTGTGGTTGTGGTTGCCATTGCAACAGTAACAGTACCATTGCTTTCTCCTTTGCAAATTACATCTGTTTTAGGCAAAGTGAAATCAATAGCCCTATTTGGTGTTTCAATAACAGCCGTTACAGATTTTGTACAAGCAGTTCCAGTGTCTCTAACACTAAAAATATACATATTAGGTATTAATCCAGCAAATACTGGTGAACTCTGAGACGTAACCCAATTATCTTTACTATAAACATAGTTTGCAGCAACTGTTCCTCCTGTGACTGTCAGCGTCACTACACCTTCATTTCCATTACAAATAGGAGATGTGGTAATGTCGAATTTCAACTGTAAAGGATCTAAAATAGTTACCGCAGTCGGAGCTGAAGAACATCCATTAGCATCTTTAACTATAACATTATAATTTCCAGGTGTATTCACAGTAATGATGTTGCCCGTTTGGAAACTAACACCCCCCACACTGTATTGTAATGCAGTACTAAAACCTGTGGCCGATACTGTAATGTTATAAGTACCCGTTGAACTAGGACATTGCGTTGCAACAGCACTAGTTATCATTGGAGTAACATCCAAAAGAATAGTTTTCAATTTACTCAATGAACAACCGTTTCTATCTTTCACATATACATCCCAACCCATAACCGTACCATTATTAGTATCGACTAATAATCGATTATCTGCACTGTAAGCAGTTGGAGCACCAGTACCTGTTGGTACAGCTGCATAACTATAAGAAACTGTTCCTCCTGTAGCTGTAACCGTTATTAATGACGTTTTCACATCACAATTGATATTTGTTGCTACTGCTGTAAAATCAAGTACTGCAGCAGGCTGACTAATGGTAAAATTAGTAACCGAAGCCACACATCCCGAAACACCATCAGTTACATTGAAGGTATAATTACCAGCTGGTAATCCAGTGTATTTTATTATGTCTCCAGTTTTTGTAAAAGCTCCAGCAGCTGGTGTCAAACCGAAACTGTAGCTTCCAGCAGTAATATAATTTGACACTGTGAAATTCACTGCCCCATTAAATCCTCCTCTACAAGATACATCATTGATTAATTGAGCAATTACAGAAATATTATTCGCTTTTTTAATTAAAATCGCTTTAGTCGTACTACAACCATTGGCATCAGTAACTTTTACAATATAAGTATTTGGAGCAAGATTAGAGAAAGTTCCTGTTGTGTTGGTCGCAGAGACTATAGGTGAAATAATACCATAAGTATATGGAGCAACCCCTCCTGTAACTGAATTTACAGTAAGTGTAGCAACAGTCCCTGGTGTGTTACAATAGATAGGAGTTACAGCCAAATTCATATCAGTTGGCGGCGTGTATGCCGTCACAACTGCAGAACCGCTAGCAGTACAACCATTTGCATCCTGAATTACATAGTTAATAGTCTTAGCAGCATTAACAACAAATGAAGCCGAAGCTTGGTAAGTAGCTCCACCATTAAAACTATACTTATACCCTGGAGTTCCACCACCTGGTGTTAAAGTGACAATTGCATCTTGTTGTGTATTTGCAGTATTACAACCAAATGGCGTCACAACGGCTCTTGCTGTCACGGCAGTTGGTTGTGTAATATCTACTGGAATAGCAACTGATGTACACAACTTAGCATCTTTAACCACAACTTTATAAACACCCGCATCTGTCAATCCTGTAAAGTAATTTGATGCTTGGAAACTTACTCCATTATTGATGCTATACAAATATGGCTCAACACCATTAGATCCAGTTATTGTAATTGTTCCATCTGCTCCTCCATTACAGCTAACATTAGTTTGAACAAATGCAGCCCTTGGCGTGCTAGGCGTTGTCACAACAACATTTGCAGTTGTAACTGAACATTTCACGGCATTACTGTCGGTAATTACAAAACTATAAGTACCCCCTGCCGAAACAGAAGCTGTGAAGCTTGAACCCGTTACAGGTGTCAAACTGCCCGTGGAAACTCCTCCAACATACATTTGATAAGAATATGGCGCAACACCGTCTGTTATAGCAACAGCGATTGTTGCATTTATTGGTGCAGCGCAAAATAATTCCTTAGTTACTCTGGCAAAAGCTGTTAATTGTTTTTCAATTTTATACGTTACAAAAGCCTCACATCCGTTATCGTCCTTAATACCCAAAGTATAAGTGCCCGGCCCATTGAAAGTAGCCGTAGGACCTGTAATAGCCGAATTGTTTACTGTGTAAGATTTGACCCCATTATAAGTAGTGGTCAATGTACTTAAATTGACAGTCAAATTACTTCCTGTATAGCATTGTTGCGTCGGAACTGTAATCGTTGGTGGAAG
>NZ_JAVDTX010000003.1:0-495623 GCF_031456055.1 Flavobacterium granuli | reverse complement strand
GAACCATTATTGTTTATTCCGTTAGCAACATTACATGAAATATCACTCGCTAAGGCTCCAACTATAGCTATTGGAGTAACTGAATCTACTGTGTAAGATTCTTGATACGTACAGCCGTTAGCATCTTTTACTTGGAATGTATATGTATCTGGTACCAATCCTGTAAATACTCCGCTTGATTGGCCAGTAATATTGCCAACTGCACTTGTTGGTGACAAAATGGAATATGTTTTTGTTCCTACTCCCTTAACAACATTCGTAATTGAAACTGTACTTGTTTGTCTGACTGCCGGACTGCAATACACTGCTGTGCCAGTAATATCCATTCCTGTAGGAGCATCCAAAACTGGAATATTAACTCCATTTGACAGTATATAGATACATTCATTAGCATCTTTCACATAAACATTAAAAGTTCTTCCAACATACGATTGATACGTATTTGTTGAAGAATAATTAACTCCTAAATCAAAACTATACTCATAAGGAGCTGTTCCAGTTCCTGGCGTAGCTGTAACAGTAACAGTAGCAGGTTGTGCAGCATTCGCAGCTCCACATGTTAATGGTGTCGTTAAAATTGAGCTAGCTCTTAAAGGTGTTGGTGATCCAACAATAACATTATTTTTTATATCTGAACAACCTCTGCCTGAATTAACTTTTACAGTATAAGTTCCAGCAAGTAAACCACTAAACACATTAGAAGCTTGAGCTATACGTGTTGTTGGGCCAGCGGTAATTTCATAAGTATAATTAGGATTATTATTTCCAGTTCCCAAGTTAACAGTAATAACTCCATTAGAATCTCCGCTACAAACTACAGGAGTCGTAACTGTTGTAAAAGTAACCGCAGTAGGTGCAATTAACGTGACTGAAGCCGTTGTACTACAATTCGTTGGTGTAGTAGTTGGTATGGTTTTATCAGTCATTGTAACAGTATATGTTCCTGCAGGTAATTTTGAAATTACATTTGCTACTATAGTAACTCCTACTGGCATTGGCACTATTGTATACGTGTAAGGACCTGTACCTCCATTTCCGGACATAGTAATTACACCATCATTATTGGCACAAGTTGGCAAGGTCGTAATTGCAGCAGTAGCTACTAATGGCTTAGAAATTGTAATTGACTCAGTATCAATGCAGCCATTGGCATCTTTAATTTTAATAGTATGAAGGCCAGAATTTAATCCAGTAATAATATGAGGCCATACAGTGACATTTGTAAAAGTGCTATTATCAACACTAATAGAATGAGTGCCAATTCCTGCAGTAGTTCTGTTAACATTGATACTAAAAGTTCCCTCGACAACACATTTATTAACTACTGATAAAGCAATTACCGGCGCAGGGTCTTTAATCAAATTAACGATGGCGCTTGGCTGAATACATCCATAAGCATCTTTTGCATGAACGTAATAAGTTCCTGCTGCTTTAGTGAATGTGCTAGCAGAATTCCAAGCAGAATCAGTTGCAGATGGTGCTGTAGCTGAACCCGTAATCATATACAAATAAGGTGCTGTACCGAATTTTGCCAATGCAGTTATAATACCTAAATTATCACAATTCTCATTTTTAATAACTGAAGCGGATACAGTTAAAGGAATTGATGATTCTTTAATTTCAAAAATGGCTGAAGCAGATTTACATCCATTAAAAGCTCCTGTTCCATTTTCAATAAATTTAATGTAATACTGTCCTGGAGATAAAGCACCAGGGCTTGGGGCCGTAACTGTATAAGGTGGTGCACCTGTAACAATTTTATTACCAACAGCTCCAACAGCAACATTAGAAAAAGCACTAAAAATTTGATAATCTATACTAGTTGTTGTACTATAAAATCCACTAAGTGTAAAAGTAACGCTACCATTATTTAATCCTTGACAAGTAACATTCTTAGCTATAGGTACTGCTGTTAATGCTGATGCCGGAAGAATAGGCGCACTAGCTGCCTCTACATAATAACATTGGGTAGTTTTATCATGAACTACAAAAGTATAAGTCACTCCAGGAACAAGATTAGTAAAAGTTTTAATTTTTCCTCCTAGTGCATCAGGAGCAAACCAAGTTGTAGTGTATGGAGAAATGTTCGATTCTAAAATACCAAATTCATAATTACCGCTAGCAATTAAAGTTTTCACTTCAACCTTTGCAGTCCCTCCAGTTGTACAATTTGATGCTAGAGAGGTAACATTAATGTCTAAGTCAGTAGGTGGCGAAGCCATCGTAATTTTCTGTGTTAAACTACATCCATTGGCATCAACAACATTAATTGTATAAACACCATAATTGATAATCGTAAAAGTGTGATTTTCACGTCCTGTAGTAGTTGCAGTATAAGGATTTCCAGCAATTACATCACCAAAATTATTAGTAATAAAATATTTAAATGGTGTTGCAACAGAACCTGTACCTCCTAAAACATTTGAAACTGTGATAGAACCTAAACTTGAACCAGAAGAAGCATTACACTTAATCTCAACATTAGACAAAGTAAAAGTAATTGGATTTGGCTGTGCGATTGGGGCGCTATAAGGCACGGGATTGATACAACCTTTACTGTCTTTTACCGTAACAGAATATGTTCCTGCTATTAGTCCAGTAAATATATTAGAAGATTGATAAGTAGTGCCATTAATACTATAAGTAAATGGACCTAAACCTTTAGTTGTATCTATATTAACCGTAAGTATTCCCGTATTATCTCCATTACACTTAATAGATTGTGTTTCAGTTACAGAAGTAATTACAGGATTAACAATTGGATTAACAGTGATAACATTCGTTTCCTTTTTACAGCCATTGGCATCTGTAATTTCAAACTGGTAAGTTCCCGCTACAGTTGGATTAGAGGTAAATGTATTTCCCGTTACAGCTGTTGAACTTCCATAAACTCCTCCATTAAACTTAACCTTATAACTAAAATTGGCTTTTCCTCCATTAATGGTAACATCAATTTGAGCACTAGCCGGCGTAGAACAAGTTAAGTCTTTCTTTAAAATAGCATCTGTATCTAAAGCGTCATTAACCGTAACAGAAATTGTATTCGGACAGCTATTAGCATCTTTAACAGTAATTGTATAAGTCCCTGCAGGTACTGTAAATGTATCAGCTGGACTTGGTGCCACACCTGTATTAATAGTATAAGTATATGGACCAACACCAGAAGCTCCAACAGCTTTAATTTGGAATGTGCTTCCCGAAGCAGTACATTGATTCAGTACTGAAGCACTCACGGTTGGATCAAGATCTTTGGCAACAGTAACGTCTAATTTAAAAGTACATTCTTGACTGTCTTTTACCCATACATCCCAACTTAGACTTGTCGTTGGGTTTAAATTTCCAATATTGGTAGTCCCAACATAATCATTTGCACCTGGTGCTACACCATTTATCTTATAAGCGAATGTATAAGGAGCAGTTCCTCCTGTTGGCGTAACAGTAACTTTTGATGTTGCAACATTACAATTAGCATTTACTTGCGCAACAGTTGCAGATAAAGCAGTTGTTGGCCCATTAATAGTTATTGGTTTTGAAATAGTACATTTTGTTGTCTCGTCAGTAAAGAGAACATTATAACTTCCTTTAATAAGGTTTGGCAAAGTAAATTCTGCAGCTGTTTGTCCTAGAACTGCAGTTCCTCCATTTACACTATAGCTATAAGTAGTTGTAAAACCGCTCACATTATAACGAATAGAACCTGCATTAGAACCAAAACAATCAGCATCAGATAATTTTGTTGCTGTTACCGCAATTTGTATTCCTACAGGAACGTTATGAGTATCTATATCATAACATCCGTTAGCATCCGTTACTTTAAAAGTATAAGTTGTACCTCCTGCTAAACCATTGAAAACACCAGTTGTATTTGATGTCACTGCTGTTGAAGGAGCCGTAATTGCATAAGTAATTGTTCCTGTTCCAGTTCCTGCAGTCTTAGTAATAGTAACTGTACTTGTAGTACTGGCAACTGGTAAGCAATAAATTGGTGTATGAACAATATTCGAAATCGCTGGAGGGTTTAATTTATTAATCGTAACTGCCGTTCCAGCTTGAATACAACCTTTACTGTCTTTAACAGAATAATTTATCGTTTGATTCGATCCGTTATCATATACAGTCAATGTTCTTGCCGAATCATATGCGCCTCCATTGAAACTATACTCATAAGGGGCTGTCCCAGTTGTAGGAACATTAATTGTAACCAAAGCGGATTGTTTTACATTGCTAGCGTTACAGCTCAAACTTGTTGCTGAAGCTGATACTGCCAAAACTGTAGGTTGAGTAATAGTAACAGAAACTGATCCTGTACACCCCTTGCTGTCTTTAACATAAAAAGTATAAGCTGTGGCCGAAGCAGCTAAACCAGAAAATGTAGGACTAGTCGTAAAACCAGAAGTTGCATTTCTACTGTAAGTATATCCTCCTGAACCTCCAGCTCCTGTTAGGGTAACTGAACCATTGCTTAATCCGTTACAACTTACTTGCGTTGGCGCTGCAGTAACTGTAGGATTCGTAATTGCCGTTACAGTAGCTGTAGCAATGGCAGTACATCCATTTGCATCAGTAATAACAAATTTGTAAGCACCTGCATTTGCATTGCTTACATTATATGTAAAAGTTAAAGACGAACTTGATGCGCTTGGGGCGCTAACTGCTCCTGTACCTTTTTGAACCGTATAAGTATAAGGCGCTTTTCCTCCTGTAATTGTAGTGGTTATTACAGCATCTGGACTGGTTGAACAATCTAATGTATTGGTAACATCAGCACTTGCCGTCAACTGCGGATAAACTGTAATTGGCGTTGTTGAAGCCGTACATTGATTACCGTCTTTTACCCAAACGGTATATGGCGTTGCACTAGCTGCAACAGTAAATGTATTTGCAGATTGGAAAGCACCTGCTGCACCATTGATTCCATAAGTCAATGTGCCTATTCCTCCAGTACCGGTAGCAGTAATGGTAAAATTGTTTCCAGAAGCAGTACATTGGTTACTTACAACTGCTGTCACTGATGGTATAGCATCTTTAATAATGGTTACGGTAGTTTTTACGGTACATGCGTTAGCATCTTTTACATACACATCCCAAACTAAATCAGCTCCAGAATTAGTATTTACCGTTACAACATTGCTGGTTGCAAAAGCCGTAGGCGCCGCAGCTCCTGTTTTTACCGCTGCATAACCGTAATTAGTTGTCCCGCCCGATGCTGTTATAGTAATATTTGAATTATAATCATTACAGTTTACATGAGTCGCTGCAGCACTCGCGATTGATAAAGCAGCAATAGGCTCTTTAATCGTTACTGGATAATCGTCACTACAGCCTGTTGCTGTATCTGTTACCTGAACTTTATAGTTTCCAGCCTTTACATTGGCCAACGTAAGCGTATTTCCAGATTTTGTTAATGTTCCTGTTCCTAATGTTCCTGATGTTAACGCAAATGTATAAGCGCCCGCAGTAACATTTCCAGATACAGTAAATGTAGCTTTACCTGTTGAATTCCCTTTACAATCTACATTTAAATCAACATTTCCTGTTATTGCAATTGGAGTAACAGCATCAATTGTATGTAATTCTGAATAATAACATCCATTAGCATCCGTTACTTTAAAAGTATAAGCACCCGCTGCTAAACCAGCAAAAATATTTGATGGTTGTTTTCCTAGAATCACTACAGACGGAGCTATAGTTTCGTATTGTAAAGTCCCAACTCCATTAACAGCAGTAACCGTAACTGTAGTAGTTGGTGCAGAACATGTAACAACTGCATTGGCAAACGTTAAATCGGTTGGCTTGTTTAACTTATTAATAATGATTGCTGTTCCTGCTTTGATACAGCCTTTACTATCTTTTACCGAATAATTTATCGTTTGATTCGATCCATTATCATTTACAGTCAATGTTCTTGCCGCATCATATGCGCCTCCATTAAAACTATACTCATAAGGTGATGTTCCTGTTGTAGGAACATTAATTGTAACCAAAGCGGACTGTTTTACATTGGTAGCGTTACAGCTCAAACTTGTTGCTGAAGCTGATACAACCAAAGCAGTAGGCTGAGTTATAGTAACAGAAACTGATCCTGTACACCCCTTGCTGTCTTTAACATAAAAAGTATAAGCTGTGGCCGAAGCAGCTAAACCAGAAAATGTAGCAGTAGCTGTAAAACCAGAAGTCGCATTTCTACTGTAAGTATATCCTCCTGAACCTCCAGCTCCTGTTAAGGTAACTGAACCATCACTTAATCCGTTACAACTAACATTTATGTGTGTCTCGCTTACTGTTGGATTCGTAATTGCCGTTACAGTAGCTGTGGCAATAGAAGTACATCCATTTGCATCAGTAATAACAAATTTGTAAGCACCTGCATTTGCATTACTTACATTATATGTAAAAGTTAAAGACGAACTTGATGCGCTTGGGGCGCTTATTGTTCCTGTACCTTTTTGAACCGTATAAGTATAAGGCGCTTTTCCTCCTGTAATTGTAGTGGTTATTACTGCATCTGGACTGGTTGAACAATCTAATACTTTTGTTGAAGTCAAAGTTGTCAGTTCTGGATAAACGGTTACTGCAGCTGCAGAAGCCGTACATTGATTACCGTCCTTTACCCAAACGGTATATGGCGTTGCACTAGCTGCAACAGTAAATGTATTTGCAGATTGGAAAGCACCTGCTGCACCATTGATTCCATAAGTCAATGTGCCTATTCCTCCAGTACCGGTAGCAGTAATGGTAAAATTGTTTCCAGAAGCAGTACATTGGTTGCTTACAACTGCTGTTACCGATGGTATAGCATCTTTAATAACCGTTACGGTAGTTTTTACGGTACATGCGTTAGCATCTTTTACATACACATCCCAAACTAAATCAGCTCCAGAATTAGTATTTACCGTTACAACATTCCCTGCTGCAAAAGCCGTAGGCACTGCAGCTCCCGTTTTTACCGCCGCATAACTATAATTAGTTGTCCCACCGGATGCTGTTACCGTAATATTCGAATTTTTATCGTTACAGTTTACATGAGTAGCGCTAGCACTCGATATTGACAAAGCAGCTGTTGGCTGCGTAAGATTCACTGCATAAGTACCTGTACATTTCGTTTTTCGGTCAGTTGCAGTAATCGTGTAAACTCCCACTGGCAGAGCCGTAGGAACATTGACTGTCGTAATGGTTTCACTTATATTATCATCTTGTTGTACAATCCCACCACTTGCATTTTTAATCACATAATCATAACCTCTATCTTTTACTCCAGTAACTGTAAACTCAATAGTTCCTTTATCTCCAAAACATTTAATAGGAGTAAGCACAGAACCTCCTGCAACAATATCTGGCACATCTTTTACATGGTAACGTCGCTCAACAGAACATCCATTTCTATCAATAGCTGTAAAAACATAGTCCCCTGGATCAAGACTATATTGTCCAGATGCTTCAATTGGAATACTTATACCCGAAGGAACAGCAATTACTTGATAACGAATAGGAGATAATCCTCCTATAGCCTGAAATTTGACATGCGCCTTATATGCTGGACACTCTAGACCAGTCTCAAAAAACACATCAATACCAGCAATAAGTGTATTAGCACTAATTGTTTTCGATAAAGGCCCAAACTGACAGCCATTTTTATCTCTAATATAAGCAGTTACAGTTTCTGGTGTACTTGTAAAATAAATATTATCAGAGCCAAAATGATTAGCATCATTAAAACTATATTCATAAGGACCTACCCCACCTGAGCCAATAACTGTAATCTTTGCAGCAACAGTACCTGTACTACTGCAACCTAACTCTGTTGCACTAATAGTTCCTCCAACAACAGTTGGATTTATTATCGTAACGTCAGTCACCGCAGATTCACAACCTTTACTATCAATAACCTTAATATTATAAGTCCCCGCCGCTAAACCGGTAAATTGATTCGTAGTTTTAGTAGTATATGTTGCTGCAGTATTTAACTTAATTGCATAGGTGTAAGAACTAGTAAAACCATTACCTGCTGTCACTGTAATAATACCATCATTTTTATTATTACAAGTAATATCGGTTTTATTAGCAGTTAATGTTGGCGTTGTTTTTGAAGAAACAATTATAGTATTGCTAGTTGCCGGACAGCTCTTGCTATCAGTAACTGTAAACACATAGGTACCAGCAAGTGTAGTCGTATATGGGAAAGAAGCAACTGTTGTAGCCGTAGCTCCGTTATAAGAAACTTTGTAAGTATATGGTCCTGCATATCCATCAGTAACCGTAGCTGTTATAGATGCACTTACTAAACAGGTTAGATCTTGTGTTAAAACTGCGTTCAGTTTCAATGGAGGCGAAATAACAATATTTGATATTGTGGCTGTACACCCATTGCTATCAGTCACAACAATTGAATGCGTACCTGGTGCAACATTACTAAAGGTTTTTGAATTAGCAGGTGTATTTGCATTTCCATCTAATGCATAAGAATATGGTCCAACTCCACCGCTAGCATTAACTACTAAAGATGCAGGATTAGCTGAAGTATAACACCAGTCAGTAGTTGCATCCAAAGTTGCTGTTACCGCTGGAGGATTTACTACACTTACAGGTACACCAACAACATTGCTGACACACAAATTAATATCACGGGCAAAAACTGTATAATTACCAACTGGCACACCTGTAAATACTGCATTATTACTGAAACTGAATGGAGCTACTACAGTAATTCCGTCAGATTTACGTAATTCATATTGGTAAGGAGATGTTCCTCCTCCACCCACAGCTGTAATCGTTGCTCCTGTTGTACAAGTAGCTATTTTGGTTACAGAAGCAGAAACAGTTAAAGCTGCTGGTGCTTTTATTTCTTTAGAAAATGGAAATGTACAGCTACCTGCTGCTGAATCGTAACGAATACTTATATTATAGATTTTGCTTCCTAGGTTTGTTAAAGTTTTGCTTCCGCTTGTTGAAGCTGGAACCGGAATTACAGTTTGCCAAGCACCACCATCTACTGAATATTGAAATCCTTTAACTTTGTCAAAATTTTGAGCCGATATCGTAATTTCACCATTGCTTTGACCACTACATTTTACATCTTTATATCCTGTTATACCAGCCGAAAAAGCTTTACTCCCATCAACAACTAAAGGAAAAGAAGCTACTGTATTACAGGCCTTAGGCATCTGTGTAACCACTAAATCATCAACAGCAAAATCGATACCATTTACTTGTGATAATTCTAATCGCAATACAAAATCTAAAGTTGTATTATTACCGGGGTTGATAGTTTTTGTATATTCTACCCAACCATTAGTTTTTGGTATTCCACCTGTAGATTGAGAAGACAAAGCAACTCCAGCACTATTTTGTAATTCTACAGTAAGAGAGGCGTCTGGTTGTGTATTTCCAACTTTCAATAAATTGGTACCAACAAACGTAACCTTAATTGGTTGGTTAGGAATAATATCTTTAATGGTTTTTCTATAAAGAACCGCGTTATTAGGAATTGAATTTCCGGCATCTACAGCCAAATATCTTCCATTCGCACTACCACTTGTATGATCCACAGGATTATGCCACCCGCTATAAGGATTGTTTTTTAATGAATTGGTAACGGTGTATTCTCCATTTCCAAATAATCTATCTCCATTACATTTTGTCGCTTCAACTTGTCTTTCCCAACAAAAATTTGGATTAATTCCCGGAGAACTAACATCTGGTCCTGAACCAAAGCTTTCATTTAACAATACGCTTTCGGTAGGAACACTTAATACATTATAGCTAACAGTTATTGTATGATCTCCTTGAGTGACATTTTTGAAAATGTTTGAAGGACTACTTGTATTAAGAACTCCATCCATATAATAGTCATAACTAAATTGAGGAGATCCACTTCCGCTATTAGTAACCGTTACCGTACTTGTAGCCGAACCATCACAATTAAATACTGGAGCATCAACACTAATTGTTGGAGCAGCAGGTTTTGTCTCTAAAGTAATGGGCGCCAATGCAACCTCACAATTCGCGTCTTTGATATAAAGAATATGCGTTCTTGGATCAACATATGCTTCTTTTGTGGTTACCCAAGTAGCTTTACCATCAAAACTATATAGGTAAGGATTTGTCCCTGATATAGGAACTCCACCTTCTGCATTCGTAATCCTAACCTTTCCTTGAAGTTCTTTTCCTACTGGACCACAACCAGATAATTCTGCAACCCCTGCTGACGCAGTTAATGCAGTTGTTTGCCCAATTGAAATTGGAGCGTCGGGATCAATACAGTAACTATCATTCCTGCTTTTTTTGTACTCAATACTTATAATATAGTTTTCAGGAGGAAGATTATTGAATACATAAGTAGTTCCTGTTACTGTTTGATAGGTACCAGCAGCTAAGCTACCACCATCTATCTTTACATTTATATAACTATAACTTTTCCTGTCTGATAATGTTACTGTTATTGATCCATTTGGATTTGTACATGTTCCAGCCGTTTTAGTAATAGTATAAACTGGTTTATCAACGGGATCAACTATAATTGTTTTCGAAATGGAACAGCCATTTGTATCTTCAACACGAACTTCATAAGTTCCTGGCTGTACCACTGTAATGTTCTTATCTGAATTTAGAACAAAACCGGCATTGTTTATATTAACCCAGTATCTATAAAAAGTGGTACCACCTGTTGCGTCAACCCTAATTTTACCTGGAGTACAGACTGCTAATGCTGTGGGAACTAAATTAATTGTTAAAGCCGCTGGAGCTGCTGGTACAACAACATTTGTCTGAATATCAACCATACAAGAAGTCCCCTCCACATAAGTTTTTATAGTATAGGTACCAGGAGTCAAACCAGTAAAAAGTTTGGCCGTATCTTTAATATAGCCACCACTAGAACCAGCTGATAATGTTGTAGCATTATTATAAATTTCATATTTATATTGTAGTCCAACATTACTCGCAACAACGTTAACACTCCCTTTGTCACCATTACACTTAGGCGCAGTAATCACAGTTGAAACAGTAAAATCTAAGCTATTAATTTCAAGGTTTATAACTTTAAATTCACATGCACCAACAACATTTTTTAGTCTTATAAAAGCCGTGTAAGTACCAGGCGTTGTCGTAGTAAAAACATTACTGTCATTCCATGCTCCTGGAGTAGATCCAGTAGTAAAACTATATTGGTAACCATCACCAAATCCGCCTACAGTAATTTTACCAGGAATTACACAAGTAGCACCATATTTAACAATATTGTTTTTGGCAACAGCAGTAGGTATTAAGGCGTTTTGATAAACATTGAAGTAAAAAGTATAAAGAGTCCCAGTGCTATCAGTAATTTTCACACGAAATTGTCCTGCTGAATTTGCTAGATAATCTTGACCTTGAGTACCCGCAACGCTTGGAACTGCTACCCAACAAGATGCTAATGCATTTTTATTGGCACAATCGCTATTTGAAACAGTTGTACAACTACCCCCAGAAATAAATCTTTCCCAGATTATGGATCGTGCATCTGTTATTCCAGTTTGGATAAGTCTAGAATCATTTCCACCACATAAAAATAATTTAGGCAATAGATCACCATCATTAGGACATTGGGAAACCTGCCCAGCATAGGAATTTGTTGCATATTTAATTAAGGGATTTGTAATTTCAGCTGCAGTATTGGAAATCAATGCTTTTCCATTAGTAACAGTAATCTTATTTTTCAACGAATCTGCGCCAATTACTAACGTATCAACTTTTACTTCGATGCTTTTAGCATTAACAAGAGACAACAAAGAAGAGCTCTCTACATTAGAAAAACTAGAAAGAGTTGTTATTAAAAAGAAAAGAAATAACAAAACAGCAATTCTGTTTTGCATAATTGAAAAAGAATTCCTTTGTAAAAAAGATTTTTTCAAATCTCTCAATTCTTTCGAAATTGAAAAATTTAAACTTACACTCTTTTGAAATAAATTTTCAAACAGAGAAAATATCAAAACAAAAAAATTAGAAAAAGTAGGTTTTTTCATGGTAAATATATTTTTGAAGAATTCCTTTCAAATAGCTCTCTTTGGGGGGAGACACTATTATAAGAAAATCTCATTTTAAATTAAATGTTAAATTTTAACACAAACAACACAACTTCTCACTTAAAATGCCTGAAAAACAGCGCGTTATTTATTGTATTTATATAATCTTTAAAAAAACAGAGCGATAAAAAGCTTTTTAAAAAAGTCGATTAAAGCTACAAATCATCGTTTAAAGCGCTAAAAATAATCATTTCATAAGAATAATTAGCAAATGTTTAAAAAAATATTTGAAAAAGACAACTCCATTAAAAAAGACTTATTTCTGAATTTTAACAATTACCATTTTTCCATTATAAGGCTTCTTACCTTTCTCTCCCAATGCCTGTGTCGCTTCATCCAAATTATCAAACATAGCTTCGTAAATAAAATATTTACTAGAACTAGCGTCATAGAAGAAATTCACCTCTTTTTGTCCAGCAGCTACTGTTTTAGTAACGAAGGCATCACGTTTTTGAGCATCAGTATGAACAGCTAATATTACATAATAACCACTTTCAACATTCTTATTGTTTTTAATAATCTGCATGTTGGACTGGCTTTCTCCAAAATCAAAATCTTCAGCTTTTAATGGTGTACTACTTACTTTTGTAGTTTCTTTTATTCGTTTCAGAGTAGCCAAATCTTGCGTATAACGATCTTGATCATTCAAAGAAGCGGCACGCTTAATTCTACGTTTTTTCTCTATCTCAGTTTCTACTTTGATTTGTTCAAGTTTGGCAGCCATGATAGCATTAGATTGCTCTGCTTTTGCTTGTTCCGCTTTTAAATTCTCAATAGTCTTCAAATAATTTTGGTTAATTAAATCATTCTTCGGAGTCTTTTTAAGTCTTTCAGCATAAAGTCTATTGAACTCATCCAAAGATTCTGCCTGAGCTCTATTTACCTCGGCAATTTGTGCCTTAATAGATTCCAACTCGGCATTTTCACCAGAAGTACTTTTGAATTCTACTGTAGTTTTTACAATACCTTTATCACTTAAATCATTTTCTTCCCTCATTTCTCTCAATGCTTTTTGCTTATTCGCCACAGAAGCATCCAAGCGAGATAACAATTGTTGTTGCTTACGTTTCGAATCTTCAAGTGTCTTTGTCAAATTATCCATTGATTTTCCATACTCATCTTTTGGCATGGCATCGGCTTTGGCTTTGGCAAGTGCCTCAACAGCCAATTTAGCAGCAGCGGCAGCTTCAATTTTATCTTGTTCAGCTTGAGCAGCAGCATCAGCTTTGGCTTTATTTTCAGCAGCAAGTTTTGCGGCAGCGGCATCAGCATCGGCTTTCGCTTTGGCATCGGCGGCAAGTTTCGCAGCGGCAGCATCAGCTTTTGCTTTATTTTCGGCAGCCAATTTAGCAGCGGCTTCAGCATCTGATTTTGCTTTGGCATCAGCAGCAAGTTTTGCGGCAGCGGCATCAGCATCGGCTTTCGCTTTAGCATCAGCGGCAAGTTTCGCAGCGGTAGCATCAGCTTTTGCTTTATTTTCGGCAGCCAATTTAGCAGCGGCTTCAGCATCTGATTTTGCTTTAGCATCAGCAGCAAGTTTAGCGGCAGCGGCTTCAGCATCGGATTTCGCTTTGGCATCAGCAGCAAGTTTTGCAGCGGCAGCATCAGCTTTTGCTTTATTTTCGGCAGCCAATTTAGCAGCGGCTTCAGCATCTGATTTTACTTTGGCATCAGCAGCAAGTTTTGCAGCAGCTGCATCGGCATCAGCCTTAACTTTATTATCGGCAGCTAATTTAGCGGCAGCTTCAGCATCTGATTTTGCCTTAGCATCAGCAGCAAGTTTCGCAGCAGCAGCATCGGCATCAGCCTTAACTTTATTATTGGCAGCTAATTTAGCGGCAGCTTCAGCATCTGATTTTGCTTTGGCATCTGCAGCAAGTTTCGCAGCAGCTGCATCGGCATCAGCCTTAACTTTATTATCTGCAGTTAATTTAGCGGCAGCTTCAGCATCTGATTTTGCCTTAGCATCAGCAGCAAGTTTCGCAGCAGCTGCATCGGCATCAGCCTTAGCTTTATTATCGGCAGCTAATTTAGCGGCAGCTACAGCATCTGATTTTGCTTTGGCATCTGCAGCCAATTTTGCAGTGGTTGCATCTGCATCAGCCTTAGCTTTGTTATCAGCAGCTAATTTAGTGGCGGCAGCAAGTTTCACTGCGGCAGCATCTGCGTCTGCTTTAGCTTTAGCATCAGCAGCTAATTTTTCTTTTGCAACTTCTTTTGCTTTAGCATCGGCAATTAATTTCGCAGAAGCATCAGCATCTGCTTTTGCCTTGGCATCTGCTGCCAATTTTGCTTTAGAAACTGGCTCTTGTTTTTTCGCTAATGCTAATGCGGCCGCATCAGCTTTGGCTTTATTATCAGCAGCTAGTTTAGCTTTTTTAGCTTCTTCCACTGCATCAGCTTTTGCTTTCGCATCTGCAGCTAGCTTGGCTTTATTTTCAGCAATTTTTTGTTGTTGTACAGCCTTTGTATCGGCAACTGTTTTGGTATCTGCTTTTGGTTTAGCAGTCGATGTTTTTTGAATTGGAGCTGGCTCTATTAAAGCACCTTCTTCTTCATCATCTCCGTAATCAAAATTATTATTTTTAAACTTATAAGCCAATACAACTATATGAGAAGCGCCCAAATCTGAAATATCACCCAATCCCATCCCATAAGAATATTCAAGAGCTATTTTTGGGGTGATATTAAGTCCAAAACCAGCGGTCATTCCCAAAATAGAATGATAACCTCCTTGTACCCATATTCCTTTTGGAATTGTAAACATAGCAGATCCAGAAAAAACAGTTTCTTCTTTATTAACTTCAGTTTTGATTAAACCAGAAAATTTGCTTTTGTCAAAAAACCCATAAGAATCTATAAAACCAGTGTACATAACATGACCTACGATTCCTTTATTAGGATCATCTTTTAATATTCCAGAGTTAAAATTATAGGAAACTAAATTATTAAAGGCCAATCCAAAATCAAAAAAAGCAGTCCCGTAATTGATACCTGGGTTGATGGTCATTACAGTATTTGAAGGTATATTATCCAATGATGGGTCTGGATAATTTGAAATAATCTTTCCACTATTCAATCCACTTTTATATGCACTTAAATTGATTCCAAAAGTCAAATTACTATCTTCTTGCAATAGAATATTATGAGCAAAATTTGCAACTAAACCTGTAGTTGAAAGAACTCCTTGTGATTGTTGAAAAACACCCAAAGCCACACCTTCATCCTCTCTAAAACGACCTGAATAGCTTAACAAATAAGTTGTTGGAGCATTTTCAAAACCAGCCCATTGTGTCTTATTAAACAAAGTTATATACGCACTTTGCTGTCTAACAAAACTAAATGTAGGGTTAATAACAAAAGAATTGAATTTCAAAGAATTTCCAGGCGGAATTACATAAGAGACAACTCCATCTTCTTGTTGGGCATAGAAAACTTGGATTGAACAGCAAAAAATGAAAACGAATAGTAAATATTTTTTCATATTATTTCACAAGAGTAATAGAACCCTTTTTGGCAGACTCGCCAGTTGGAGTAATTATATAATAATAAACGGGATTGAAATTATTGAATTCAATAGCTGTTTGTGGCCAACCATTATAATTGTCATAATTATCAGTTTGGTAAACGATTTCACCTAAAGAGCTTAAAATCGAAATATGAGTATTTGTTCCAGTCAAATATTTATCAGGAATAATCCAAGTATCATTAACCCCGTCACCATTTGGAGTAATAATATTAGAAATTTTCGGGACGTTTAAATTTACTTTAAAAGAAACTTCAAATGGGAATTCATCGGTTATAATACAACCTGTAGTTTGAGTAACAACTCCTTTGTATTTCCCTTGAGCTGCAATCTCTAGAAGAGGTTTATCAGCACCAGGTATTGCTACTTCATTTAAAAACCATTGATAAGAAGGAACTGCTGCATCAGATGTTATGGTAGCAGTAATCATTTCGCCTTCTGAAATATTATTAACTTTATCAACATCAACACCAGATATTGTGCTGTTGGTTTTTAACACCTTTAAATCTATTGTTCCCAACCCCTTGCAACCACCAAAATCAACATCGCAAGTATAAACACCAGATTGATTGGTTTCATAAGTTTGGGATATTGCTTCTTTAATAACAACATTATCTTTTTTCCAAACATAGGAATTACCTCCTGAAACCGCTAATGTAGTATTCCCTAAACTGGAACAAAAAGGATTTCCCAAACTCGAGGTAATGGGCATACCAGTACTAGAAGCTCCAGAAACTGTAACATTTTGTGAAAGATAATTACCTGTACAAAGACCATAATCAATGGCGGCATAATAAACACCAGCAACATTAATATTACTCAGAGAACTGGAAGTTTGACCTGGAATTAAAACATCATCTTTATACCACTTGTATTTTAATTGAGGATAATTTGCTGGTGAAGAATTTGTAATATCCGGTGTAGGATTATCGACTGAAAGCGTTACGCTCCCACCACTACAAAAACCAGCTGAAGACTGCTTATTATTGATTGAAAAAGAATCAGAAAACACCTTATAATATGCCGGAAATGTCTTTGTACTAGTTGTACCACTAATGGTAAAAGAAGTACTTGCAACATTAGTAGAACTAACCACTCTTAATCTATATGTATTGGAACCAACTAAATCAGTTGGTACAGCAAAAGTTAAAGTTTTATCAGTTGCTGTATCAGGAGGTGCCCCTGCTAGGGCAGGCAAATCAATTGTAGAAGTAGGGTTAGTAAAAGAACCTGTAGCATCAGAAAGTTGAACTTTAAAAAAAACATCAGAAGCAAAACCACTAATAGAAAACGAAGCTTGATACTCGTTGAAAATTTCTCCTGGTTTTTCAGGATGGGGTCCACCAGCACAAATCTGAAAAAAATTTAATATTTTAGGGCTAATTTGCTGTGCAAATAAACTCTGACTTGATGGAAGCACTACCAACAACATCAAAAAAAACATAAATGTACAGGAAGAAAAAAAAGAAGTAGGTTTACTTTTCATATGTTGATATTTATTGCTATTCATAGGGGCATATGCAATACGCAAATAATCATTTTAATCTCAACCAGTTGTTTAGGTTAAGTTCATTCTTATTAAAGTCAATTCAAAACTATTTTAATTAATAAAATGAAAGCTAAACCTTCTTAATATTAGGTCCAACTTTCATTTTATTAATTTAAAAACAATTATAAATTTTTATTTAGTAGCTGCAGTAAATTTTGAAAGTGCCAACCTAAAATCTGGTCTTCTTGGATTAGCAAAATCATTAAAGGTTTCTAAGTTTGTTGTCTTAGAATGCAAATTAAAGAATACGCTATCACCGTAATAACTTTCTAAATCTTCATTTTCAGTCGAACCTTCTGTATATATATTCCCATTACAGAAATTCAAATACATTTCTTCGATTCTGATTTTCTTAAGATTCTTGTCATTGATTTCAATTTTATTATCAAATACAACTGCTGGACTAAATCCAGAAATCACACTTTTTCTTAAAACTAAAGAACAATTTTCAGCCACATAGACACCTTCTTTGACTAAACCTGCTTTGATATCCTGATCGATATTATCACTATCGTTTGCAAAAGTTAAATTAGTGGCAGTAACAAGTGTTTGTTTTTTGGTAAAATCTACTTCTTCTTTCTTAGTATATGAAGAAACATCTAAACAACGAGATCCTGCACTACTTGTCAAATAAGAAGATCTAACGGCTAATGAATTATCAATTTTAGCTTGTGTTCCTAAAGTAAATTTAAAGTCAATACCATTAGATTTATAAGATACCATTTTAGTCATTACTGGCTCGCCACCAAGAACTTCAAACGAATCTCCTAATGCATAGCTCACCATAATATTTTCTAAAATTGTTTTGTTTCCAATTCCTCCAAGTAAAAGAGCATTAAAACTCTCTGAGGAACCTCTTACCTTTTTACCAGCGTATTCAATTCTTACGAATTTTAAAACACCTGAAGAACTTGCTGGATTTAAACCTCCATAGGTAGTTAAACTTGGGTCTAAATCAAAATTCACAGAAGAATAATTACCAAATTTATTAATTGGAGCATCACCAAGAATAACAATACCTCCCCAATCACCAGCTTTTTTTATAGATTTATTAGATGTAAAAACAATAGGATCTGTCTCTAAACCTTCTGCAATTATTTGGGCACCCTTTGTAATGATTAAAGTACCTTTTGACTCACCATCACCAATGATAACAGTACCAGGTTCAATACTAAGAATTGCATTATTAGTCACATAAACATTACCTTGAATAATGTAAACATCCTTCTTTACCAGTTTAGTATTTTCAGTAATATTACCAGCCAAAATTTGTGTAGCTTCGCCATAATCGACTTTACCAGGTTTAAATTCAGTCCAGTTATTCAACCAATTGCTTGATCCAATTATCCCCTTCTCTTGTTGTGCATTTACGCTGCAAACAGTAGTAAGGAAAACCCATATAATAAATATATTTCTCATAGGTTTGGGGGTATTAAATTATTATTTGTAACTCTGTAGGTCTAGAGTATATTGTCTCATTAAAGAGGAAAAGATCAAACTTAGCTTAAGATTGTTACATCTTTTCTAAAAACAACTTATTTATTGTTGTTCAACTTCATGAAGTGATTTCAAAGTTGACTCATAGAATAAAACCATAGTCACAAGTTGATTTTTATCTGCATAAGGAAGCATTTTTCTTAAGAAATTCACAGTGATTTCTATGTAAGTTTGAGTTGCTTCAGTTTCTAAATCCAATGCTTTTCTATTATCTGCATCGTCTGGAATACCTAAATCTGTCATAGTTACTCCTGGCTTAGTAGCCAATGCAATATGAGGCAATGTTTTAACAATTACTTTCATACGCTCAATGTACAATTCCACTAATTCACCTTTAGACATAGCTCTAAGTGTCTTATCATCATAATAAGTACGTAGTGATGCACTTGTGCTAACTATACTTTTTGGCATATTTGGTTTTGCTTGCGCGAAACCTTTAGAAGTTAATGCTAACATAACAATACTGAAAAATATAATTTTCCCTTTCATAAACTTGAATTTTAGATTTAGTTGAAACAAAAATATACAATTAAATCGAATTTGCAAGTTCTGCAAAAAAAATTAAAGATGTTTTTAATTCAAAATAGAACGAAAAAACTTCGTAACATATCTAAAAACAGCGTTTTATCGAAATAAAATGCGTTTAAAAAAAATAATTGTTAATTTATATTATCAAGTTTACATAGGTTTTTACTTTAGTTATTTTGTAATACAAAACTTCGTAAAATAAAATGTTGAAAAATAATACAGAAGTTATTAACATTTACTAGTTGAAAAGTAAAAAGACAATTTATAAATTCTTCTTCTAAATTTTGTTCTAAAATTTTTAGTAAAAACAAACTTTCTAACAGAAAATTTTTGAAACTATCATTTTCTCCTATCTTTGCTTAATGGAATTTTCAAAAATTTTAGGACAAGAGTATATTAAAAATCACTTAATTCAAAGTGCTAATTTAGGCAGAATACCGCATGCTCAATTATTCGTTGGCCCTGAAGGAAGTGGAACTTTGGCCATGGCAATCGCTTACACTCATCATATCTTATGCAATAGCAATAAGAACCTAAACGAATCTTGCAGTCTTAAATTTCAAAAATTATCCCATCCTGATTTACATTTCATCTACCCAACAGTTACTACCGAAGAAATCAAAGTAAAACCAAAAAGTATTGATTTTATTGCAGACTGGAGACAATTTGTTATAGATAATCCTTATGGAGGATTATTTGATTGGTATGCCAAATTAGGAGTTCAGAACAAACAAGGAGAAATTCGCGTCGATGATGCTCAAGAAATTTTAAAATCTCTTTCCTTAAAATCGTATGAAGGTGGATACAAAATAATGATTATTTGGATGGCAGATAAAATGAATATAGCCGCTTCAAATAAACTGCTCAAACTACTTGAGGAACCACCCGAAAAAACAGTTTTCATTCTCATCTCCGAAAATGAAGAAGACATCATTCAAACGATTCGGTCACGCTGTCAAATTACACATTTTAGTGGTTTGAGTGAACAGGTTATTGCTGATGCACTAATTGAGAAAGAGCAAATTGATCTTAAAGAAGCTCTAAAAATCGCTCATCAATCACAAGGTAATTTCAACAAAGCTTTACACCTTTTATATGACGACCATGAAGTATTGCCTTTTGAACAATGGTTTGTAACTTGGGTTCGAGCTGCATTCAAAGCAAAGGGAAATGCAGCAGCTATACAAGACTTAATCGGATGGAGTGAACAGATAGCCGCTTTAGGAAGAGAAACACAAAAAAAATTCTTGCAGTTTTGCATCGAAATGTTTCGCCAAGCATTGTTGCTCAATTATGAAACCAAAACACTTGTTTACATTGAACCCAAAGTCGAGAAATTCAAACTAGAAAACTTTGCGCCTTTTGTAAATGGGAACAACATTACAGAAATATTCAAAGAATTATCTGACGCGATGTACCATATAGAACGCAATGGTAATGCTAAAATAATTTTAACCGATTTATCCATAAAACTTACTCGTTTAATTCATAAAAAATAAAACCCAATGAATAATATTGCCTCAATTTTAATTTTAGTTTTTTTAGCTATAACTTTTTTACAGTCTTCACAGGATAAATTATTTAACTGGAAAGATAATATCAACTGGCTAAAAGAACATTTTGCCGAAACTCCTTTGCGCAATCAAGTTCCATTAGCTCTAGTAAATGTTTTAATTTTAGAATTAATTTCTGGTATTTTGTGCGTGGTTGGAGCTATAGAAATAGCCGTAAATAGTGGCAGAGTATACGGTCTATATGGCGCCATTTTTTCTTGCATCACTCTTATTATGTTGCTTTTCGGTCAGCGTTTGGCCAAAGACTACGATGGTGCAAGAACCATTGTGTTATATTTCATTCCTTCAGTAATGGCAGTATATTGGCTTAACTAAAAAGTTAATTACAATAACGTTTAAAATTAAAAACTAATACTCATATAAAAAGTATGACAGCAAAACATCCTTCAGAGTCCTTGACGATATTAACCGATTTGGTTTTACCGAGCGAAACCAATCCTTTGAATAACTTATTTGGAGGGGAACTATTGGCAAGAATGGATCGCGCAGCAAGTATTGCAGCCGGAAGACATTCACGTCGCATTGGTGTGACGGCATCAGTAAATCACGTGGCTTTTAACAAATCCATTCCATTGGGAAGTGTTGTAATTATTGAGGCCAAAGTATCTAGAGCTTTTAAAAGTTCAATGGAAATTTACCTGGACGTTTGGGTAGAAGACCGTCAATCTGGAAACAGAACCAAAGCAAACGAAGCAATTTACACATTTGTGGCGGTTGATGATACTGGAAGACCTGTAGAAGTTCCGTTGATCATACCTGAAACAGAATTGGAAATACAACGTTATGATGCCGCTTTGAGAAGAAAACAATTAAGCTTAGTATTGGCTGGTAAAATGAGTCCCCATGACGCCACCGAATTAAAAGCCTTATTCACATAAAACCTAAATTGTGCTACCAAACTATAAAGATGTAGTTTAGCGTGAGGGATAGAAGCTAGCTACCAAAGTAGCGCGGATAGCCCGACCATAAAATAAAAAAGAGGCAACTAGCAAGTTATACTAGTAAGCCTCTTTTTTATTTTGTGGTCACGCCCAAGTGATTCTTACCCCTTGATTTGTTTCAATGATGTTTTGATTCCTTTGATTAAGGATGAACTGAAACCATGTAATTCCATTTCATTCAAACCAGCAATGGTGCAACCTTGTGGAGTAGTTACGCGGTCGATCAATTGCTCTGGATGTCCTTTTTCCTCAAGTAGCATTTCGGCAGCTCCTTTTACGGTTTGAGCAGAAATGGCTAAGGCTGTTTGCCAGTCAAAACCAATTTCGATTCCCGCTTGCATCGATGCACGAATGTAACGCAAGGCAAAAGCAGTTCCACTAGCAGCAAGAACAGTTGCAGCATCCATCAATTTTTCGTCTATTATAGGAGCAGTTCCCAATTCTTGGAAAAGAGCTACTGTTGCTTGTGCTTTTTCTTTATTTTTTTCGTGAAAAGCAATACAAGTTGCCGAGGCACCAAATTGAGCAGCAATATTAGGCATTATACGAACTGCACTATGCCCTTCCCCTATTTTGTTTTGTAAATTCTCAATAGATAATCCACTTACGGCTGAAGCGATTACTTTGTTTGAAATAGTAGGCAATATCTCGGCCAAAACAGTATCCACTTGATATGGTTTTATCGTCAAGATAATGATATCAGCTTCTTGAATGTTGCTTGTATTAACTGTTGTAATAGTGATTCCCAAATCCTCTAAATGAGAAATTGGAACTATATTACGTCTGGTTACGGTTACTTGATTATTTGTAGTGAATTTTGCTATTCCTATTGCGATAGAAGCTCCAAGGTTTCCGCCGCCTATAATATGTACTTTCATTTTGGTTTATTCTTTGGTTGGTTAATAGCATTTGGAATACCAAAAGTATTCAAGCTGACTTTAGATTCTACTCCAAATGGAGCAGAAACGATTAGGTTACAAAGTACACGAAAAATCCCGAATTTATTATTTTTTAATATAAATAAATTCGGGATAATTGTTAAATTCTAAAACTATCGATATTTAATATCCTAATATTAATCTAGCTATCCAAAAATAAATAATTATTCCAAAAACATCATTTGAAGTAGTAATAAAAGGCCCAGTTGCTATAGCGGGGTCAATTTTTTTTCTGTGTAGAAAAAGAGGTACTAAAGTCCCCAAAGTCGCTGCGAATAAAATTACGACCACCATTGATATAGAAATAGCAAAACCTACTAAATATTGTTGATACATAATCGAATGATACCCTAACAAGAATAAGGAAATAATAGACCCTGAAGTCATAGACACTCTTAGTTCTTTGCTGAAATAACTGCGACTGTAATTTTTGAGGGTACCGTTTGCCAAACCTTGAACTACGATCGCCGAAGCTTGAACCCCAATATTTCCAGCCGTAGCAGAAAGTAATGGTACAAAAATAATCAAGGTTGAAAATTTTTCAAACATATCTTCATTTCCTTTCAACACAAACGAAGCCACAATTTCAATCACCATTGCGATTAGCAACCAAGGCAAACGTGCTTTGATTAATTCATAAACACTATCGTTAGACTCAATATCATTGGTAATACCCGCAGCCAACTGGTAATCTTTATCGGCTTCATCCTTGATTACGTCAATAATATCGTCAATGGTAATTCGACCTACTAATCTATCCAGCTCGTCAGTTACCGGTATGGCTTCAAGGTCATATTTTTGCATGATTCTTGCCACTTCTACATCTTCCGTATCGACCATAACCGAGTTCAATTTTTTGATGTAAACTTCGCTAATAGGAGTTTTGGAGGAAGTTGTAAGCAAATCTTTGAGTGACAATCGTCCCAAAAGCTTATTTTCATCATCTACTACATAAATAGAATGGACTCTTGAAATGTTTTCGGCTTGAATGCGCATTTCTTTGATACAGGTAAAAACAGTCCAATTTTCATTAACTTTTACCAATTCTTTATGCATCAAACCACCAGCAGTATCCTCTTTGTAACGCAATAACTCAACAATATCCTTGGCATGCTCAACGTCTTGCAACTCAGATATTACTTCGGCTTTTTTCTCTTTCGAAAGTTCTCCAATAATATCAGCAGCATCATTGGTTTCTAATTCGTCAAGCTCCTCGGCAATCTCTTTTGGCGAAAGCCTGCCTAAGATGTTTTCACGTAAATCGTCTTCAAGCTCCAAAAGGATTTCGGCAGTTTTCTCACTATCCAAAACCTTGAAAATATAGGTAGCTTCATCGAAGTCCAATTCATCAAGAACTTCGGCAATATCAGCATGGTGCATGTCATTCAATAAAACTTCCAGTTGTTGGTCGTTCTTACTTTGAATGAGTTGCTCTAATTCTTTAATTAATTCTTTGCTGATTTTAAACTCCATCCGCTTCTATTTTTTGGGTCAATGCAATAAATTCTGTGTAATCCAACTGTTCAGGACGAAGATTAAAAACGGTGTCTTCTCTCAAACTGTCGGACAAATTTAAGGTTTTTAAACTGTTACGCAAGGTCTTTCTTCGCTGTTGAAAAGCCGTTTTCACTACCGTGAAAAATAATTTTTCGCTACAAGGCAAACTATAATCTTCCTTCCTGCGCATACGCATCACACCTGATTTTACTTTGGGTGGAGGATTAAATACATTTTCATCTACGGTAAATAAATATTCGGTATCATAAAAAGCCTTTACTAATACCGAAAGTATTCCATAAGCTTTACTCCCTTTTTTCTCGCAAATACGTTCTGCAACTTCTTTTTGAAACATTCCTGCAAATTCTGGAATTTGATTGCGTAATTCCAATGTTTTGAAAACGATTTGTGTTGAAATATTATATGGAAAATTACCAATTATAGCAAATTGTTTTCCACCGAAAACTTCGTTTATATCGTATTTTAGAAAATCTTTTGATATGATTCTGTCTTTCAATTTGTCATAATTTACACCCAAATATTCAACCGATTCGGTATCAATTTCAATAACGTAGGTATTAATTGGTTTGTCCAATAAATACTTGGTCAGTACTCCCATTCCAGGTCCTATTTCCAACACATCTTCATAACCTTCTAAATTCAAAGTATCGGCGATGTCTTTTGCTACGCTTTCGTCTTTTAAGAAATGCTGTCCTAGGTGTTTTTTGGCTGTTACTTTTTCCATTTTATTTTGTTAGATTTTCGAATATTAGATTGTTAGATTTTCGAACTAACGAACTATCTAAAAATCGAATAATCTATTAATGATCACTTATTACCTGTAATTCGGTTCTAAAAGTCAGCATTTTATCGCCAAACAATTTCTCCCCTTCTTCTCTTAGTTGAGGCGCATCTTCTAGGTAATATCTATCTAATGTTTCCTTACTGTCTGTTGTATATTGAACTGAATAGGTAACTCCCCCCATTTCTTCTTCTACCAAAACACGAACTAAACGTGCTGAAATAAATTTTCCACAAGCCAACATTTCAGGAATGTGTTTGTGTTGCATCCAAATCATCCATTTGTCATGAACACTTTCGTGTATGTTTGTGGTAACGTTGTATATTATCATTTTAACTTTTGATTTGTTTAACTAATTATTTGTTCAACCGATTCGATTAAACGAATAGACAGTTAAACGATTAAACTATTCTCTTATAAATTCGTATCTCCTCGCAATTCTCTGAACTTTCTCCTTGCATCTACAAAATAAATACTATCCTGATGACTGAAAATGATTTTCTCGTACAGTGCCTTTGCCTTATCGGGTTGTTGTAATTGCTTGCTGTAAATGTCTGCCGAAAAATACAGCGCTTCATCAACGTAAATTCCGTCGCTATGATGCTCAATTATGTCTTGATATTGCGCCAAAGCTAAAGTATAATCATCTAACTTTTCATATATTCTTCCTAACCTCAACAAAGTTACCCCTTCAATTTCCTGCCCTTTAAAACTTTTTAGAATTGACTGAAACTGAACAATCGCTTCCTGACTTCTATTTTGGTACAAAAGATAATCTCCCTTGGCAAATTGTTTCAGAGCAGTTTGTGTCGAATCGGCAACAGTATTGTCATTTATTAAAAGAAAATACTCTAAAGCATCGTTGGCGATCAACTGTGTACTGGCTGATTTCAACTCTTTGAATTGTTTCAAAGCCCATTCAAAATCAGTTTTAAAATAACTTGTTTTGGCGGATTTCAAACTAGCTTCGTGCGACAATACATTGTTTTGCAAATTCTCCGAAATCTGTGAATAATAGAGTAGCGCCTGATTGAACTTTTCTTCTGAAAGCAAAATATCAGCCAACTCCATTTTGCATTGCGCTTGATCGAATTGATTCAGTTGCATTTCCATTGCACGCTTTATAATGGCTTTTCCTTCCGTAGGATTCTTCATTAAGAAACTAACAAAATGCGCTTGTTTCAGTTGCAAAGATAAGGTAACTGGCGTTATACCGTACTGCTTTAACAAAAGTTCAAATTGCGCATTGATAGCTGCAAAATCTTTTTCCTGTGCCTTTTCCATTTTCATTTTCAACAGAAAAGTATGGGCCTGCACAATCATCTCAACATCAGTAGTGTTTAGCAATACATAATCCATAACTTCTGTGGCAACCTCATTATCTCCTTCTTCAATCGCCATTTGCCCCAAACTGATTATACTTGTAAGAGACTCTGGATTTCGCTTATATATTGCTTTTTCTTGAATAAATGCCTTTCCAAATTCTTTTTGTTGCATATAAAACCAACTCAAGAACTGATTCCAAAAAACATCCTGACTTTTTTGAACCCTAATAATCAATGCTTTTCGAAGACTATCATTGAACTTGGAATCTCCATCAGAGGACATATAACGCGTCAATTGATTTTGAATCATCAATCCCGATTGCGGATTTTCAACCGCTTCATCCAAAAAATTGGCAATCATCTGATCAGTATTTCCTAATTGTCCGTACAACAAAGCCGTTTGATATTTAAAATCAAAAGTTGGAACCAATTCGCTGGCTACCAAGTAGGATTTTAAAGCATATTCCAGCAATACTTTCTTTTCAAAAGAATTCGCAACCCCATAAACTTCATTTGGATTTTTTCGGATTTTGTCTATCGCCTCATCATAATACTTTTTGGCTTTCGAATCATTTTTCTGTAATTGAAAATTGTATCCCAATTCAACTAAAAGTGTAGCTTGTTTGTATTTATTCAATCGATCCTGAATTGCTTTTTCAACTGGTTCAAATTGGAGTAATTGCTGCATACAATCTATTTTTCGTTGAAAATAAAAAGGATTAGTTGGTAAACCATCTGATAATTCCTGATAGCTAACCAAAGCTTTCTCAAAATCTCCCTTGTCATAATAATATTGTGCCAATTGCTCGTTTTGTGAAAAACAAACCAATGACAAAAACAAATTTATATACAACAGGATTTTTTGCATAATTAACGAAATCACTTAGAACATCTATTTTAATGTATAATCACAGGTGAAATATACTTTATAACAACAACTAACTTAAAAAAAAAGACAAAATAGGCCATTGCTTGATTCTGTTGGTAAAAGTAATTATTATTCTGCTAAATCTATTTTCGAAGAGCCTATTTCTTTAAACTGACAGTATAACGATTGAAAAACAGAACCAGCCAAAAGAAATATCAAGGTTTCACAACCAAAAACATTTACGCCTATTTTTTTGTTTCTTTGCCAAATGTTCTTTTGCAAAAAATCCAAAAAACCCAATTATTTATGCCCTTTAAATTTATCTTCAAAACTATCTGCCTTCTTTTTGTTCTTCTTTTATTCCTTACTACCAGTTGTGACAACAATGATGCAACTCCATCAAATACTATTGAAAAACCCATAACTACCAATCTAAAAATGGAATCTTCAGGGGCTTTTAGTAATTTGAAATTAACTACTGAAGAATTCAATTATTGGAATAGCAATTCTGTTAATTCAACAGAAACAATTTCTAAAATAAAAACACTTTGCAAAACGGAAATTTATCCTGTACTCAAAGATGAGTTTGATTTCATCATCGTAGTAATGAATAATAAAGATCTTCCTGCGAACATGCCTTATGGAGAATATCATCATGTAAAAAATGACATTCAGGGGATTGGACTAGATTTATTTGACTATTCTGCCGAATTTGGATCTTCAGGTAAACTGCAAGGCATTTACTTCCTATACAAAAACAACATTGACAATGGACCTGTATTACACGAGATGTTTCATCGTTGGGGAAATTGGGCAGTTCCCCAAAATTATGGAGGTCATTGGGACAAGGTAGATGGAATACTTACAAGTGTTTCCAACAATTATGCTGATATCGAATTATATCTTGCTGGAGCAATTCCAGCTTCGGAAATTAAAGATTCTGAAAGTTTAGCAATCTATAATGACTCTCGTTTTACCAATAAAACAAGAACTCCAAATAGTACAAATTCACAGAAAAACTTCAAATCACTTGTCCTGGTTATGGGTTCCTCCGATTTGACCGATGCTGAAACAACCACTTTAAAAAATCGAATCTCAAACATAACACGTACTCCTGCTCAAGGAACAACAAATACGGGATATCAAAATATATACAATAAAACTAAAGGCTTATTAACACTTTCGATAGGCGAACTTGATAAAGCCAAGAAATAATTTATAACCTTTACCTATATTCAAATAAAAAGGGAAATCTCACGATTTCCCTTTTCCTATTTAATAACTTGAATTAATCTATAATATCAAACCCACAATACGGACGTAAAACTTCTGGGATTACGATTCCTTCTGGAGTTTGGTAGTTTTCCAAAATTCCGGCAAGAACTCTTGGCAAAGCCAAAGAACTTCCGTTAAGCGTATGTGCCAATTGGTTTTTTCCATCTTTGTCTTTGAAACGCAATTTCAAACGATTCGCCTGGAAAGTTTCAAAATTAGACACTGATGAAATTTCCAACCAACGTTCTTGTGCTGTAGAATATACTTCAAAATCATAAGTCAAGGCCGATGTGAAACCCATATCGCCTCCGCAAAGACGTAAAATTCTATATGGCAATTTCAAATCCTGCAAAATGCTTTTTACGTGTTCCACCATACCATCAAGTGCTGCATATGAATTATCAGGATGCTCCACACGAACGATTTCTACTTTGTCAAATTGATGCAAACGGTTCAAACCACGTACATGTGCACCATAAGAACCTGCTTCACGACGGAAACAAGGTGTATAACCTGTGTATTTAACAGGCAATTCACTTTCATTTAAAATGACATCTCTAAATATATTTGTTACAGGAACCTCAGCTGTTGGAATCAAATACAAGTCATCGGTAGCATCGTGATACATTTGACCTTCTTTATCCGGCAATTGCCCAGTTCCATAAGCGGATGCTTCATTTACCAAATGTGGCACTTGCATTTCTTTATATCCAGCTTCTGTGTTTTTATCCAAGAAATAGTTGATCAAAGCGCGTTGCAAACGAGCTCCTTTTCCTTTATAAACAGGGAATCCAGCACCAGTTATTTTTACGCCCAATTCAAAATCGATGATATCGTATTTTTTCACCAATTCCCAGTGTGGTTGGGCACCTTCGTGCAATACAGGAATTTCACCTTCCTCAAACACGTTTAAGTTATCCTCCGGAGTTTTTCCAACAGGAACAATATCTGCAGGAAGATTTGGTAAAGTATATAATTTCTCTGTTAGTTCATTAGCAAGGGCAACTGCACTTTCGCCCAATGCTTTGCTCTTTTCCTTTAACAGAACTGTTTTTTCTTTAAGAATAGCCGCTTTCGACTTCTCTCCTGCTTTCATCAAATCGCCAATATCTTTGGATAATTTATTAGATTCAGATAAAGTGTTGTCTAACTCCACTTGCGTAGCGCGACGTTTTTCATCCAATTGTACCACTTCTTCAACAATCCCTTTGGCATCCATATTTCTTTTGGCCAAAGCATTGATTACTTTTTCTTGATTCTCTCTAATAAATGCAATTTGTAACATAGTTGATTTTTTATAACTAAATAATGACAGCAAATTTAGGGAAATGTTTGATAATACCGAGACAAAGTTTGTTTTGTGTTTTCATTTTAGTTTTTGCCATGCTCTTTTAATAAAATAATGACTCTTTTTCGCGTTTTAGTACCATTTTGAAGCATTTTTAAAGATTCTAAATTGAGATGAATTCTGTCTTTTTTGATTTAAAAAGAACGGCAACAAACTATTTTTTTTCTAATTTTACTAAAAACTAGAAATCATGTTGTTAAAAAATATCGAAACCGCGCTGAACAAACAAATTCGTATTGAGGCAGAATCTTCTCAAACCTATCTATCAATGGCTTGTTGGGCCGAGGTAAATGGACTAGAAGGAATCGCACAATTTATGTACGCACAATCTGATGAGGAGCGTTTACACATGCTCAAGTTAATCAAGTACGTTAACGAAAGAGGCGGTCACGCCCAAGTTACCGACTTGAAAGCACCGAAAACG
Source organism: Flavobacterium granuli (assembly GCF_031456055.1). Lineage (GTDB taxonomy): Bacteria > Bacteroidota > Bacteroidia > Flavobacteriales > Flavobacteriaceae > Flavobacterium > Flavobacterium granuli_A. The sequence continues at coordinate 465,472 of NZ_JAVDTX010000003.1, read as the reverse complement.
ACTTATGAAACTTTCAAAGGAATGTTTGAAGAACTTTACAAACACGAAATTTTTGTTTCGGAATCAATTAATAAGTTGGTACACATCACATTTGAAGAAAAAGATTACGCGACCCATAATTTCTTGCAATGGTATGTAGCCGAGCAAATCGAAGAAGAAGCAACTGCTAAAAACATTTTGGACAAAATCAACCTTATAGGTGATGACAAAGGCGGATTATATCTTTTTGATCGTGATATTCAACAGATGGCAATAGCCAGTGCAGCAGCAGCGACAGCCAAATAATTAAGAGAAGCCTTCATAAATAATAACCCCAAAATGCTTGAGTTGCATTTTGGGGATTTTTTTTGTTCCAAAAGTGTTAAAGTTTATTTAGAACAGATAAGAATAACATACATTTGTCTTGGTTTTAAATTCTTTATACCAAAATTCCGAACAGATTCATAACAATAATTCGCAATTACCTTGAGCAAGAAAGAAAAAGAAAAGGAGAAAAAGGACAAGAAAAAAAAGAAGGAGAAAAAAGAAATCCTTAAAAAATTAAAAGCGCTTGAAAGCTGCAAATCTAGTTGTCAATTGGCTGGAAATTGTAAATCCAGTTGTTGTGAAAAATTCAAGAAAAGCGAAAAAAAGCGTTGCAGTCGTTGTCCTATGTTTGATTTACTAAAAAAAACAGCATAACTTCTAGTTGACATATAGAATTACATAAAATATATTTTAATTCCCTATTAGTTTGTAAGGAACCGTCGTAATAGTTAATTTATAAGTATTGAAAAAAGAGTTCCGCAATAACGGAACTCTTTTTTTATTAAATTTTCATCTCATTCAAATAGTTGAGATACTTCCTGTGTAAGCATGACGATATTGTGGTAAAACAATACCTAAAACGCTCAACTCTCCTTCATGAACCAGCCTCTAAGTCAACCTTCTCTATTCTGAAAACTGCTTCCTGAAGTCTACTTTCCGAGTAACATAATTTCTTTAACAACTACTTCGGTGATATATCGTTTTTCTCCGTTCTTGTCATCGTAGCTTCTGTGGGTTAGTTTACCGTCTATGGCAATTTGTTTTCCTTTGGTTACGTATTTCTCGATGATCTCAGCGGTTTTTCCCCAGGCCACTACAGTGTGCCATTCGGTTTGGTCTACACGTTCCCCTTTTTCGTTTTTGTAACTGTCGTTTGTAGCTATAGTCAAATTAGCTAATTTTTTTCCTCCTTCAAAAGATTTGATTATTGGGTCGTTTCCTGCGTTTCCGATCAATTGAACTCTGTTTTTCATGGCGTGTAAATTTAAATGTTAGTGTGTATATAATTGTTTTGTTGAAATTGACAATGCTTGTTTCATTTCGACTTGGCAAAGATGCGATGACTACCAAAAGTTATTCGGTTACTAACTACTTACTTTCGGTTGTAATTATTTGTAACCGTTTGTAAATGGAAATTTTTGAGTATATTTGGATAAAGGAAATCAGAAACAAATAAAGCCAATGATTGACTCCAAAAAAAATTGATGTTCATTTAAACCAATTATACACCTAAAATTCTCCATTATGCAGGCCAAAATAAAAAAAGTAGAATTGCGGAACTTAGCTTTTGAGGATTACAAACAACTCAAAAACTCGATGGTAGAATCGTATCCCGAAATGGCGGATTCCTATTGGCGTGCCGATGATATCCAGAGATTATTGGGTGTTTTCCCAGAGGGACAATTGGTTATTCTCGTCGACGGAAAAGTGGTGGGCTCTGCCCTATCATTAATTGTAGATGAAAGACTGGTCGATAAAAAGCACAATTATTTGCAGATAGTTGGCGATTATTCGTTTTCGACACATAATCCGCAGGGGGAAATATTGTACGGAATCGATGTTTTCATTCATCCAAATTATCGCGGATTGCGTTTAGGTAGACGTTTATATGATGCCCGAAAGGAACTGTGTGAAAAACTGAATCTCAAAGCGATTGTTTTTGCAGGACGTATTCCGAGTTACGGTCAGTATGCCGATAAAATGACACCAACAAAATACATAGACAAAGTAAAAAGCAAACAATTGCACGATCCTGTGCTTTCATTTCAGCTGAGTAATGATTTTCACGTGTTGCGAATTATGAAAAATTATTTGGCGGCCGATGAAGATTCCAAACAATTTGCTGTTTTACTCGAATGGAATAACATCTATTTTGACGAAAGTCCAAGACTCATAAACACCGAAAAGAATGTTATCCGATTAGGGTTAATTCAATGGCAAATGAGATCATTGGGCAATCTTGAAGCTTTATTTGAACAGTCGGAATTTTTTATAGATGTGGTTTCGGGCTATACTTGCGATTTTGCAGTTTTCCCAGAACTCTTCATTGCTCCTTTAATGGCCGATTACAATCATTTGACCGAGGCCGAAGCTATTCGGGAATTGGCAAAACACTCTGAACCTATTCGTAAACGGTTTCAGGAGTTAGCTATCTCGTATAATATAAATATCATTTCTGGCAGTATGCCGCATCTTGAAAATGGAAATTTATATAATGTTGGATTTCTGTGCAAAAGAGACGGAACTTCGGAGATGTACACCAAAATTCACATAACGCCAAACGAAGTACAACATTGGGGAATGAAAGGCGGATCTGAAATCAAGACTTTTGACACCGATTGCGGTAAAATTGGAATTATGATTTGCTATGATGTAGAGTTTCCGGAAGTCTCGAGAATTATGGCTGATGAAGGAATGAATATACTGTTTGTTCCTTTCTTGACCGATACTCAAAACGCCTACATTCGAGTGAAACACTGTGCCCAAGCCAGAGCGATAGAAAACGAATGTTATGTAGCCATCGCGGGTTGTGTGGGTAATTTGCCGAAAGTAAATAATATGGACATTCAATATGCACAGGCGGCGGTTTTCACCCCTTCGGATTTTGCTTTTCCAAGTAATGGTATCAAAGCCGAAGCTACTCCAAATACCGAAATGACTTTGATTGTCGATGTCGATTTACGATTGCTCAAAGAATTACACGAACATGGAAGTGTAAGAATCCTCAAAGACCGAAGAACCGATTTGTATCAAATAAAAAAGATAGAACCATGAAAACCTGCCTTGAATGTGGAGAACCTATTGTAGGTCGTGAAGACAAAAAATTCTGCAGTGACGGTTGCCGAAATGCCTACAACAACAAAATAAATAAGGATAGTACGAATTATATGCGCAATATCAACAACAAATTGCGTAAAAATTACCGAATTTTGTCGGAACTGAATATCGAAGGAAAATCCACAACAACACGAGCCAAGCTGATGAGCAAGGGCTTTGATTTTGAATTTTTTACCAATATTTTGAATACCAAATCAGGGAATACCTACTATTTCCTGTACGACCAAGGCTATATGGTTTTGGAAAATGATTATTATGTGCTAGTTAAAAAAGAAATTTAATACCCCAATTATGAAAAAGAATTATTCCTCCATTATAGCTGTTGTCATCATCCTTGGGATTTTGGGCTTTTTATTTGCCTTTTTAATGCCATCGTGGTCGCCTGATGAGGAAAAAAAAGTAACGGAGTTTTCCACCAGCAGAGCTTTGGAACATATTAATGCGATTGCAAAACAACCGCATTACGTGGGCACCAAAAACCATGAAGTTGTTGCCAATTATATTATCCAAGAATTGCAAAAACTGGGATTGGAAACTACAGTTCAGGAAGGTTTTACATTGAGTGACTGGGGGAATTTGGTGAAATCCAAAAACATAATGTGCCGCATCGAAGGAACTAAAAACACCAAAGCATTGCTACTGCTCTCACATTATGACAGTGCACCGCATTCTTTTTCACATGGAGCGAGTGATGATGCATCGGGTGTGGCAACGATTCTGGAGGGCGTTCGTGCTTTCTTGAATGCTAAAACCAAACACCAAAACGACATCATTATTTTGTTCACCGATGCTGAGGAATTAGGTTTGAATGGTGCCGCTCTTTTTGTTACCGAACACCAATGGGCAAAAGAAGTAGGATTGGTTTTGAATTTCGAAGCCCGTGGTTCTTCGGGACCAAGTTATATGTTGATGGAAACCAACAAAGGAAATTCTGGTTTGGTAAAAGAATTTGCCAAAGCGGACGCTACTTACCCTGTTTCGAATTCGTTGATGTATAGCATTTACAAAATGTTGCCGAATGATACGGACTTAACTGTTTTTAGAGAGCAGGGCGATATTCAGGGATTTAATTTTGCTTTCATCGATGGTCATTTTAATTACCATACCCAACAGGATGATGTGACGCATTTGGACAAAAACAGTTTGAAACATCAAGGCTCTTATTTGATGCCGTTATTGAATTATTTCTCGAATACCGATTTGAATGCCGCGGCTTCAACGAGCGATGATGTTTATTTTACGATTCCATTTACGTTTATTAGTTATCCTTTTGACTGGGTTCTGCCAATGACATTGATTGCCGCTGGTTTGTTGGTCATTTTGGTATTTCTTGGCAAAGCCAAAAGAATGCTGAAACTGAACGATATTATGAAAGGTTTTTTCCCATTTTTGGGTTCTTTGATTTTTACTGGATTGATTACCTATTATGGATGGAAAGGATTGCTCTTGTTGAATCCACAATACAATGATTTACTAAACGGCTTTACCTATAATGGACACGATTATATTACAGCCTTTGTATTACTTAGCCTTTCGATTTGCTTTTTCTTTTATAATATAGCTTCTAAACCAAAAGTGACGATGAATCATTATGTCATTCCTCTTCTGTTTTGGATTGTTCTAAATGGTTTCCTTGCTAATAGTTTGCGTGGTGCAGGATTCTTGATTATTCCTGTTTATTTTGGACTTATTGCTTTTGCAGTTTTTGTTTTTAGTCAAAGATCCAATTGGATTGTAAACCTTATTTGTGGAATTCCCGCTTTGCTGATTATTACTCCTTTTATCCAAATGTTCCCTGTAGGTTTAGGATTGAAAGTATTGTTTGGCAGTGCGATTTTGACTGTTTTAACATTTGCCATATTGCTGCCTATTTTTGGGGCTTTCACCAAAAAAGGAAGCTGGTCATTGTCGTTTTTTTTAATCGCAGTTATCTTTTTGGCAAAAGCACAATATCATTCGGATTATGAATTAGGAGAAGCTAAATCTAATAGTTTGGTATATCTCTATAATGCTGATAACAACAAAGCACATTGGGCAACATACGACACTAATCTCGATTCTTGGACCAAAGGTTATTTGGGAGAAAATCCGAAAGGAGCAAAAATTTTCAATAATTTGAAGTTGTTTAGCAAATATAATTCAGAGTTCACGTATGCCAATGAAGCTCCAAACAAAGGAATTGCAAAACCAACGATTACTTTTCTCAAAGACAGCACAGTAGGCTTTAAAAGATATTTAAAAATACAAATCACTCCAAATCGAAAAGTCAATCGCTATGATATTTTTGCCGATGAAATCATGACTTTTTACAATTTTAAAGCCAATGGAGTTAGTACATTGGGACAAAAAGGAACCGAATTGGAACGAAACGGGAAAAAACTATTAAGTTATTATGTAATCGATAATGAACCCTTGGTATTACAATTCACACTGAACAGATCGACTGTTCTTGATATGCATGTTATGGAAAGTTCATTTGATTTGATGGTCAATCCGCTATTTGCGATGACTCCAAGAGAAAGCTGGATGATGCCGACTCCTTTTGTGTTGAATAATGCAATAATCATTACTCAAAAAATAAGACGAACTCCAAAATACGTTGCACCTGTTGTAAATCCAAATTTGGTACAACCAGCAATAACTGATAGTTTAAAGGTCGTAAAGGATAGTTTGAGAATTCAATAAGAGTCATAAGTTCTAGTTTATAAAAAATGCGGTCTTCTATTGAAACCGCATTTTTTATAAACTATTCCATCAACAGGCACATTCAAATTTCAGCCCCCCTTTGTTTCCTTTAGTTCCTTCAGTCGCGTAGCCGTCAAATTTCCACCACTCGATTCCACCAATTAATTCTTTTACTTTAAATCCTAATTTGGTCATATTTAAAGCTCCTTTCGTGGAAGCATTACAGCCTATTCCATCGCAATAGGTAACATACAAAACGTCTTTGTCCAAATGGGCTGTTGTTTTAGGACTCATTTCACGATGCGGAATATTAATCGCGTTTGGAATGTGTTCTGCCTCAAATCCAAATGCTTTTCGGGCATCGAGAGCGATTACTTTTTCTCCGTTATTTAAGGCGTCAAACAAATCGGACGGATCCATTTCGAAGGCCAGTTTGTTTTCATAGTATTTTATTTGCTCTTCCATTAATATTGCTTTTTAGATTGATTAATAATCCAAAATTAGGGCAACTAAATTTACCATAAAAACGAAAAGAATTCATCTATCCCATCAATTATTTTCATACAAATCCAAGTATAAATTTTGTTCCTTTGTGAAAACAATTTTCAAAAAATGGAAATCAGACATCTAAGATTGATTAAGGCAATTGTCGAAGAAGGAAGCATCACAAAGGCGATAGACAAACTGCATTTAACGCAATCGGCCTTGAGCCATCAACTTAAAGAAGCCGAATACCAATTGGGTACACAGCTGTTTTTGAGAACAAACAAAAAACTGGTTCTGACCAAAGCAGGCGAGAAATTATATGAAATTGCAAATGAGATTCTCGACAAACTTTCGGAAACAGAGCACCAAATAAAAGAGATGGTTTTCGGGGAATTTGGAGAAATCGGTATTAGTACTGAATGTTTTTCCAGTTATCATTGGTTGCCCTCGGTTTTAAAACAATTTCATAATTTATACCCAAATGTTGAATTGAAAATTGTTACCGAAGCCACTCATTATCCGCTACAAAAACTATTGGATAATGTAATCGACATTGGAATAGTCAGTGACCAAATCAAAGATGATAGAATAAGATATTTGGAGCTTTTTCAGGATGAAGTCGTTATGGCTGTTTCTGAGAATCATCCCTGGGCCAATAAAAAATATGTGGTTGCAGAAGATTTTGTAGATGAACATTTAATCATTCATTCACTGCCGATGGAAACGGTTACGATTCATCAAATGGTTTTGGCGCCAGCCCAAGTAACACCTAAAAAAATAACACCATTACCCCTCACTGAAGCCTCCATCGAAATGGTCAAAGCCGATATGGGCGTAATGTCTATGGCAAAATGGGCATTGCAACCTTATTTAAAAAACAGTCCGATCAAAGCCATAAAAATTGGTAAAAATGGGCTCAGAAGAAAACATTACATCGCCATTAGAGCCGAAAAACAATATCCGGATTATTTCAACCATTTTATTGGCTTTTTGCAAACTGAAATCAATCTCCAATGAAATATATAAGCATATTAGGCTGTGGTTGGTTGGGTTTGCCTTTGGCGAAATCCTTACTAACAAATGGTTTCTCTGTAAAAGGTTCAACTACATCTGAAGAGAAACTTACTTCTTTAAAATCATTGGGCATTAACCCTTTTTTAGTTTCGCTTGACAGCAAAAGTATAACTGGAGCCATCGAAGAGTTTCTCGATGGAAGTGAAACTTTGATTATCAATATTCCGCCTCAATTGAGAGGAAAAAATAGCGATATCACAACTGTAAATGAAAAGATATTTGTGGAAAAGATAAAAACCTTGATTCCTTATATTGAAAAATCGGCCATAGAAAATGTACTTTTTGTGAGTTCAACTTCCGTTTATGGCGAAGTCGATGGAACGATAACCGAAGAAACTATTCCTAAACCCGATACCGAAAGCGGAAAACAATTACTGGAAGTGGAATCACTTTTACAGAATAACCCCAACTTCAAAACCACGATTCTCCGTTTTGGTGGACTCATTGGCAAAGACCGAAATCCTGCCAAATTCTTGGCTGGAAAAACAAATCTTGAAAACCCCGAAACACCCATCAATTTCATCCATCAAGAAGATTGCATCGGCATTATACATAAAATCATAACTACCAATTCTTGGAACGAAATCTACAATGGTGTGAGTCCTTTTCATCCCACAAGAGAAACTTATTATACACAAAAAGCAATCGAATTAATCTTACCTTTACCACAATTTGACCACTCAAAACCTTCAATTGGAAAATTGATTTTGAGCGATAAAGTAGAAACTGTTTTAGGCTACGCCTTTATTAAAAATAATTTATAAGTTGATAACAAATATAAAAGACGCTTTTAAGTCAAGAATAAATTCCATTGGGTTGCCAATTTTGGCTTTATGCTGGGTTAGCTTTTTTTGGGGTACCACGTGGTTGGCTTCCAAAGAAGGCGTTAAACACATGCCAGCATTACAACTCGCTGGCATTAGACAATTTATTGGAGGATCTTTATATCTTGCCTTTTTCTTGTTTAAAAAAACACCTTGGCCCAAAGGAAAACAATGGAATACTATCATAATTCTAAGTTTACTTAATTTTGTTTTAAGCAATGGACTCAGTACTTGGGGTGTAAAATACATCAGCAGTGGATTGGGCGCAATCATTGGGGCTATGGTTCCTTTATGGATTGTATTCATCAGTATTTTTAAAGGCGAAAGAGTCACCAGACTGGCTGTTTTGGGAATTTTGGTTTGCTTTGGAGGTGTTTGCGTTATATTTTATGAACACTTACTTGATTTTTTACAACCCGACTTTCAATTTGGAATAATTCTTTCGATAGCGGCAACGATTACTTGGGCTTTTGGTACTTTATATACCAAGAAAAAAGCGGCGAGTTTCAACCCTTATTTTAGTTTGGGATTGCAAATGTTTATTTCCAGTATTTTTCTTTTTTCATTTGTAGGTGCTACTGGTGCTAGCATTCCGCTTTCGGAAATTCCTGCCAATTCTTGGTGGTCCATTCTCTATTTGGTTTTTATTGGCTCTGTGTTGACCTTTATTGCTTTTATTTATGCCCTGCAAAAACTACCAACCGAATTGAGCAGTGTCTATGCTTATGTGAACCCAATAGTTGCAGTTATTCTGGGAGCTTTTATTTTTGGGGAACCATTAACCACTGCAATTATCTTTGGCGGTAGCATAACTTTAATTGGATTATATTTGATTAACTTAGCTATGCGAAAAAAACAGTATAAATCTTAATAAAGGGTATTTATGAAAATCAAAATTTTTGTTTTAATTCCAACTTTCGTTGGTTTATCGTTTGTCCATGCTCAGCAAAAACAAAATGTTATCGTTCCTAATGAAAACTTAGTGACCGAAAACATCGCTCCAATTCCAAGTGAGTTGGCGGGTCAGGTCAAAAAATATTCTGAGGCAAGAGGAGCAACTTTGGCTGAAATTCATCCTACAAAAAACGAAGTCATAATCAGCACCCGATTTGGATCGACTTCACAATTACACCTCGTATCCCAACCCATAGGTGCAAGAAGACAAATCACCTTTTTTGATGAACCTGTAAGTGGTGCTTCCTATGAACCCATTAAAGGTGAATATCTTATTTATTCCAAAGATATTGGTGGTAATGAATTCGGTCAATTATTTAAATTGGATTTAAAGACACTTCAATCTACCTTACTCACCGATGGTGGAAAATCGCAAAATGGCGGTGTGACATGGCGTGAAGATGGAAAAGGATTTTACTATTCCTCTACCAAAAGAAACGGAGGAGATAGAGATATTTATTATATGGATCCCAACAATCCCAGTTCAAACAAGCTTATCCTTGAAGTAAAAGGCGGTGGCTGGGGAATTCAGGATATTTCAAAAGACAATAAACAATTATTGGTCAGCGAATTTATTTCTGCAAATGAATCCTACTTATGGTCATTAGACACAGAAACCGGAAAAATTACCGAAATTACCGATCGAAAATCTAAAAATATAGTTCAAAACAATGCTGAATACAGCAATATTGCAGATGAAATTTGGTTTGTGACTGATCGTGACAATGAATTCAAACGATTGGCCACCCTGAATTTAAAAACAAAAAAAGTAGGCTATCATACTTCTAAAATTCCTTGGGACGTAGAACAATATTCACTTTCTGATGACAAAAAAACAATTGTGTTTATAACCAATGAAGCGGGCCTAAACAAGATGTATCTTATGAATACTGCCGATAAATCATATCAGGAAGTCAAAAATATTCCTATTGGTCTTATTAGTGGAGCCGATTTCACCAAAGACAATCAAAATATTTTCTTTTCACAATCTACAGCCCAAACAGCTTCCGATGTTTATAAATTAAATATAAAAACAGGCAATATCGAGCAATGGACAGCGAGTGAACTTGGCGAAATGCAACAGTCCGATATGTCTACACCTAAATTCATTGAATGGAAAAGCTTTGATAACCAAACTATTTCGGGTTTTTATTATCCCGCTTCACCAAAATTCACAGGAAAAAGACCCGTTATCATCAACATCCACGGTGGTCCCGAAGGACAATCATCTGCTTCTTTTTTAGGTTCCGGTAATTATTATACAAATGAAATGGGAGTTTCCATAATTTTTCCAAATGTTAGAGGTTCTTCTGGTTTTGGCAAAACATTTTTGCTAAAAGATAATGGGTTTTTAAGAGAAGATTCAGTAAAAGATATTGGAGCATTACTAGACTGGATTGCGCTTCAACCCGATTTAGACAAAGACAGAATAATGATTATGGGCGGAAGTTACGGCGGTTATATGACACTTGCCACTGCCTATCATTATGCAGACAAATTAAAATGTTCTGTTGATATAGTTGGAATTTCTAATTTTAATACGTTTTTAAAAAACACAGAAGAATACCGAAGAGACTTAAGGAGAGCTGAATATGGAGACGAAAGAGACGAAAAGATGGCAGCTTTTTTCAATAAAATAGCGCCTTTGAACAATACTGATAAAATTAAAAAACCAATGTTTATCGTTCAAGGAAAAAATGACCCTCGGGTTCCTGTGACAGAAGCTATCCAAATGAGGGACAAACTAAAAGCACAAGGCAACACGGTTTGGTATCTTGAAGCAAAAGACGAAGGACATGGCTTTAGAAAAAAAGCAAATATCGATTACCAACGTCTTGCATTAATCCGATTTATGCAAGAATATTTGTTGAAATAATTCCATATAAAATCCCATTCTACACAAAGAAGAATGGGATTTCATATTTTTGAATCATATTAAATCACCAAATTTTGAATCTTTTTCCCATCCAATAGGTAAAATATCCAAAAAAGAAACTCCTTTTTGTATTTTTGCACCAAATTAATTTTATGTTGTCTATTCTAAAAAAATACAGAACCTACATTGGTGTCGTATTGATTTTCTCCATCATAACACTTTACTTGTTTTATTCGGCTTTGAAACCCAGTAAAACATTGCCAATCTACAATCCTTCGGATGTAAACCCAGAATTGGTGGATAGTACGGTACAATACATCAGCAAGTACCACACGATTGCCGATTTCTCTTTTGTGAATCAAAACGGAAAAACCATTACCCAAAAAGATTATGAAGGTAAAGTATATGTTGCCGACTTTTTCTTTACAACTTGTGGCTCAATTTGTCCAAAAATGACCACCAACTTGGTCGATGTACAAAATGCAGTCAAAAACAATCCAAAAGTTATGTTGCTTTCCCATACCGTTTTTCCAGAGACAGATAGTGTTCCAGCATTAAAAATCTATGCAAAAAAATACGGTGTCATTGATGGAAAGTGGAATTTGGTCACAGGCGACAAAAAAGAAATTTATACGATGGCCAGAAAATCCTATTTGGCTGTAAAGCTTGGAAAACCGGAACAATTGTATGATATGGTACATACCGAAAATTTTGTTTTGGTTGACCAAAAAAGACGTGTCCGTGGATTTTATGATGGTACCAAAAAAGAAGATGTTCAGCGATTAATTGAAGACATTAATTGGCTTTGCTCCAATGAAAAAAATGAGTAAATCTGATAATTGTCAACTATATTTATAATAAAAAATGTATTTTTGTAATCTTAATTCAATCTAAATAAGTTTTGCAAACAACGATACATTCTCTCAAAAAAGGCCAAAAAGCCATCATACTGGATTTTGATATCGATATTATCCCTTTAAAACTTCTGGAAATGGGATGTTTGCCAGGAAATGAAGTCGAATTACTTCAAATTGCTCCTTTTGGAGATCCTTTGTATCTTGACATTAACGGTTCTCATCTTGCCATTCGCATCGAAACCGCCAAACAAATTGAAGTTGAACTCATTAACAACAAATAAAAATGAGTTTAAAAAACATCAACGTTGCATTAATTGGAAATCCAAACGTGGGGAAAACTTCGGTTTTTAATCAACTTACGGGCTTGAATCAACAAGTGGGAAACTATCCCGGAATTACGGTGGAGAAAAAAATGGGTTTTTGCAAACTGCCCAACAACATCAAAGCCAACATTCTTGACTTACCCGGAACTTACAGTTTGAATGCAAGCTCTATTGATGAAAGCGTCGTTATCGAACTTTTGCTTAACAAAAACGACCGTCTCTACCCAGATGTAGCTCTTGTAGTTACCGATGTGGAGAATCTAAAGCGAAATTTACTTCTTTATACCCAAATAAAAGACCTTGAAATTCCAACCATTTTGGTCATCAATATGGCCGACAGAATGGAACACAAAGGCATTAGTCTCGACATACCTTATCTTGAAGAACATTTAAAAACTAAAATTGCACTGATTAGTTCTAGAAAAGGACATGGGATTGAGGAATTGAAAAACTTAATCGTTAGTTATAAAACCATTTCGGCAGAACCCTGTTTGAATGCTTCTGTGATTGATACCGAATATTTCAACAGTCTTCGTCAAGCGTTTCCTAATCAGCTTTTATATAAACTATGGCTGGTTATTACGCAGGATGTCAACTTTTTGAATTTAGAACGCAATGAAATCCGCAGCACGTTTACTAAATCCCATTCGGATTTAAAACGACTGCAACAAAAAGAAACTATCAAGCGCTATCAATTCATCAATGATGTTTTAAAAGAAGGTTTAAAAGTTGACTCCAGCGTTGCCAAGGATTTCCGTAGCAAATTAGACCGAGTACTTACCCATAAAGTTTGGGGTTACGCTATCTTCTTCGTGATTTTGTTTGTGATTTTTCAATCTATTTTTGAATGGTCCAAAATTCCAATGGATTTTATCGATATCTCTTTTGCAACTTTGAGCTCCATGACAAGCGAACATCTACCTTCTGGGATGTTAACCAATTTGATTTCGCAAGGAATAATACCGGGAATCGGAGGTATCTTGATATTCATTCCCCAAATTGCCTTTTTGTTTTTGTTCATTTCGATACTCGAGGAAAGTGGCTATATGAGTCGCGTGGTGTTTTTGATGGATAAAATCATGCGCCGATTTGGATTATCTGGAAAAAGTGTAGTCCCTTTAATTTCCGGAACAGCCTGTGCTATTCCAGCAATTATGGCAACTCGAAATATAGAAAACTGGAAAGAGCGTTTAATCACTATACTGGTAACACCTTTTACAACCTGCTCAGCTCGTTTGCCAGTTTATGCCATTATCATTGGCTTGGTTATTCCCGACACTTATGTTTTTGGAATTTTAAACCTTCAAGGATTAACCTTAATGCTTTTGTATGTAATTGGATTTGGAATGGCGATATTATCGGCTTACATTTTGAATATTATTCTAAAGGTAAAAGGCAAAACATTCTTTGTGGTAGAAATGCCCAACTATAAATTACCTTTGTTCAAGAATGTTGTCATCAACGTAATTGAGAAAACAAAAGCCTTTGTTTTTGGCGCAGGAAAAATCATTTTGGCAATATCTATCATCTTGTGGTTTTTGGCTTCTTACGGACCCGGAAAACAATTCAAAAACGCAGAAGCCATTGTGATAGAAAACACAAAAACAAATCCATTATCTGAAACAGAATTTAATAATGCTGTCGCTTCGCAAAAATTAGAAAACTCTTACATTGGATTAATGGGAAGAGGTATAGAACCGGTTATTTCACCATTGGGTTACGATTGGAAAATCGGAATAGCTATCATCAGTTCGTTTGCGGCCAGAGAAGTGTTTGTAGGTACTTTGGCAACCATCTATAGTGTAGGTGGAACAGACAATGAAAATACTATAAAAAATAAAATGGCGGCAGAAGTGAACCCTATAACTGGCGAAAAGATATTTAACTTTGCGTCAGGAATATCATTACTTATGTTTTATGCATTTGCCATGCAATGCGCCAGTACACTTGCGATTACCAAAAAAGAAACCAACTCCTGGAAATGGCCTGCAGGTCAGCTCGTTTTTATGAGTATATTGGCCTATGTCGTTGCATTAATTGCTTTTCAAATTCTAAAATAGCAACATCATGATTCAAGAAATAATCGCCTTTGCTGTTCTTGTAATTGCACTCTCTTTTTTGATTCGAAAGTTTTTCTTCAAAAAAAAATCGAATAAAAACTGCGGAGACGGTGATTGTGGGTGTAGTTAATTGAATTTTCAATAATCTTAAAAATGTTTTTTTTGCTTTTAAGCAAAAGTTTCTATTCCTTATAAATCCATACTTGGTGCCATTTTTAAACTACTTTTACAAAAAATAAAATTATTCTTTTAGATTTTTTGTTCAAAACATTAAAAGTAGCTGATAATCTTAATCAAAACATCATGAAATAGTCTAATTTCTGATATAAAAAACATTTCTTTCCATTTTTTATCTTAAATTTATGTCATTAATTTTCAATTCCTTAATGCCTAAATTTAAAAAAACCAGAATATTATGAAAAAAACGTTTATTAAAGGATTAGTTGTATCAAGTGTATTGTTATTATTAATTTCCTGTAAAAAAGAAGAACCAGCTGCGGCTGTAATTGACACTAACCAAATCAAAGAAGAAATTCAAGCCAAGGAAAATGAATTTGCCGAAACATACAATGCTGGAATAGTCAAAAACATAGGATATCATGCTGATGACGCAATAACCTATCCGCAAAACAGCAAACCAGTAATAGGCAAGGCTGCAATAGTTGAATTCCTAAAAACCCACAGAGACACTATTTCGGTAGGTAGAAAAATCTCATTCAAAACCGACGAGGTATTTGTATCTAATGATGGAAATCAAGTCGTAGAAGTTGGTACTTATAAAGTAACAGATTCTACAGATGCAGTTGTAAATTCAGGAAATTACATGAGTTTATTTGTAAAAAGAGATGGTAAATATGTTTGTTTAAGAGACATGAGTACATCCGATTTGCCAAACGAATAAAAACGTCAATCTATTTACTAAAAAATGTTCCCAAAATTAATTATGCTGTTTTTCAATTATAGCTTTATGAATAGCATTATTTCAACAATAAATCAACAAAGGAAAATCGTTTAAATCTTTATTTTTTGCACATAAAAAAAACCCTGATATTCTTTTATCAGGGTTTTTTATTTTCTATTTACAGAATACTATGGAATCGATTAACGTCTTCTTCCTCCACCTCCGCCACTAAATCCGCCGCCACCGCCACCTCGGTAACCGCCGCCGCCGCCGCCAGATCTGTAACTACCACCGCTACTTCCTCTATTGAAACTAGAACCAGATCCAGAATTAAAACGAGATGAACTCATTGAATTAGAAGACGATGGTCTCGGTGAAGAGGATGACCTATTGCCTTCACGCGTTGAAGCAGAAGGTCTGTTAGCAGAAGATGATCTGTTGCCATCTCTTGTCGAAGCAGAAGCTTTATTAGCATCTCGTCCAGAAGAAGATCTGTTTCCATCACGTGTCGAAGCAGAAGCTTTATTATCTCTTGAAGAATTTAAATTATTGTTGTTTCTGCTGTTGTTGATATTATTGTTTCTACTATTGTTTATGTTATCACGCGATATATTATTCGCAGTGTTTCTACTGTTGTTGTTATAGTTATTGTAACTATTATGATTAATATAAACATTGGAATTATGATAACCATAGCCTCCGCCATGATAGTGATAATGGTTATGGCGATAAATCCCTACTGCCATAACAGTAAAGGCTGCAGCTGCAAAATAAGGAGGATAATATCCATAGTAATAAGGAGGATAATAAGGCACATACGCTGGTGAATACACATATTGCACAATTGGGGCTTGCTCAACAACAACCGTAGTGGTTGGAGCAGGCACATTCACTGTAACCGGATTGGACCCTGTATAGGCTGGATTAGAAGTTACTCCACCACTGCCTTTAGGAACGGGCTCTACAATATAGTCCTTTCCATATAAATCTTTGTCGCCGACAATTTGTAAACTTATCTTTTTGTCTTTATCCTTTGACACGAAAATAACAGCTACATCTTGAGTTTCAGTTTTACTGATAGGGTCTCTAAGAATAAATGTAAAGTCATCTCCATCTTTCTTGGTTTCAACTTTGATAAAATCAACTTTTTTATCGCCATTTAAATCCAAATTATTTATTTTACTTTTTTCGTCATTCAATGACTTCTCAAAATCTTCAATTGTTTTGGACTTTTGAAAAAGATCCAATACCGCATAAAGATCTAAGTTGTCTCCTGGCAAACCTAATTCTCCAGTATCACTAGTTGTCTGAGAAAAACCGTTTAGTCCAATCAAACTCATTGCAATTACTAGAACTGATAAAAATCTTATTTTCATAACATTATGATTTAAATTTGTATTGTAAATATAGGAAACAAAACTTAATAAATTTATTCCTCTATTAGAATATATTACAGATAAATCAAATCTTGTGCCAAATAAACAGACCTTTTTGCAATGTTTTGTTAATACTAATAAAATTACCTCAGCTGACCAAAATTAATTCACAAATTAAATTTCGTAAATTAAATTTCGATTCGAGACAAACAATTGATTTAAATCACTTTAACAAATAAATTACTTGCTATCTTATTGGAAATAACAAATTCGATATCATTTACTTTTATTTTCAAAGACAAATCAAAAGTTTCTTTAGTTACTACTTCAATTTTAGTTCCCAGTCCAATTTGCTGCTTGTCGAGGTATTTCAGGAAATCGGAAGAATTGTCTTTTACTCCTACACATATCCCAAATTGATTTGCCAATAACTCAGACAACAATTGCTTTTCTATCGTAATTATTCGGCCTTGCGCATCGGGAATTGGGTCACCGTGTGGGTCTTCTGTAGGATTTCCAAGAAAATCATCGAGCTTATTGATCAGTTTCTCAGATTTGATATGTTCGAGTTGTTCGGCGATGTCATGAACTTCATCCCAAGAAAAATCAAGCTTCTCAACCAAAAACACTTCCCATAAACGGTGCTTTCTCACAATCATCTTGGCGGCTAGCTTTCCCTTTTCTGTTAATGAAACTCCTTGGTATTTTTTATAATTAACCAAATCTTTTTCTGCCAATTTTTTTAGCATATCTGTTACTGATGAAGCTTTGGTTTCCATCATTTCGGCAATAGCATTGGTACTTACTTCACTATCCAGACTAGTAGTAAGATGATATATGGATTTTAGGTAATTTTCTTCGGAGAAAGTCATTTTTTAAAGTTTCTAAGTTTAAAGATTCTGAGATTCTAAGCTTAAATATTTCTAAAAAACCCTTAGAAACTTAGCCACTCAGAGCCTCAGCTACTATTTTTTTACAATCAACAAAGGTATTGAAATTTTATGGCGTAATTTATCGACTGTAGTTCCAAAAATTAGATCTTTCAAGCCTGTATGGCCATGAGTTCCCATGACCAAAATATCAAAACTACCATTATTTATTATCGTTGGAATAATTTTAGTAGGATTTCCAAATCCTAATTCTGTTTCAATTGTAAAGCCCTTTTGCGAAAGCATCTCTTTGTATTCCTGCAATAACTTTTTATCTATCAACGTTTCATGATCGTCAATATTTTCCCCATAAACCATAGCTCCAACGGTTTCCACTATGTGTATTAAAGTATATTTTGCATCCATTCCACCCAATTCGAAAGCATGATTCAAAGCAACTTCATCAGCATCAGAAAAATCAACTGAAACAGCAATGTCTTTGTTTGAATAAGTTCCAACTGAAGAAAATTTCAAAGTCAAAAGATGTGGTGAATGATTTTGAATATCCTGTTTTGCCTTGGTAATAAATGGTTTAAAAACAATATAAAGTAATAGTCCCAGAAAAAAAAGTGCCAAAGGAACAACTGTTAACCACAGTACAATTGGATTTTCAGAAGATTCAAGCCAACCACTGATTTCGTTAAAAACCAATTTCGCATTTAATGAAACGATAATGGAAGCTATAATCCAAGCTGCAATTTGTGTTGTTCTAGAAATATGAAATCCTTTCATTTTAGTTTTGTCACTCACGAAATGAATTAACGGAATGATAGCAAACCCTAATTGTAAACTCAAAATAACTTGGCTTAAAATCAATAATTTTCCCGTTACGCTTTCGCCATAAATTAAAATCACGATAACTGCAGGAATAATAGCAATTAACCGTGTAATTATTCTTCGAACCCAAGGTTGGATACGCAAATTCAGATAGCCTTCCATCACGATTTGACCTGCTAATGTTCCTGTTATAGTCGAACTTTGACCAGCTGCAATTAAGGCAACAGCAAACAAAATCGGAGCCCATTTGTTTCCTAAAAGCGGTTCCAAAAATCGATGAGCATCTTGAATTTCGGCAACCTCAAACATACCATTTCTATAAAATGTGGCCGCTGCCAAAATTAAAATAGCAGCGTTTACAAAAAACGCTAAGTTGAGCGCAATTGTTGAATCGATAAAATTGTATTTCAGAGCCTGTTTGATTCCAGCTGGACTTCTATCAAATTTTCGGGTTTGTACCAATGAGGAATGCAAATACAAATTATGTGGCATAACCGTTGCCCCAATAATCCCGATAGCTATGTATAATGCCGTTTCACTTGGAATCGAAGGAACTAAACCGTAAAGAACTTTGTCCAATTCCGGTTGGGCAAAAATCATTTCGAATACAAAGGAAAAACCAATAATCGCCACCAATACAATAATAAAAGCTTCCATTTTTCGGATGCCCTTATTGATTAAAAAAAGCAACAAAAAAGTATCCAAAACCGTAATTAAAACCCCTTCGATAAGCGGAATATCAAACAATAAATTGATCCCGATTGCCATTCCCAATACTTCTGCAAGGTCGCAGGCTGCTATCGCAATTTCTGCCAAAAAGTATAGTATGTAGTTTATGGGTTTTGAATAGGTTTCTCTGGAAGCTTGCGCCAAATCGCGTTGTGTAACGATTCCGAGTCGGGCACTTAAGCTTTGCAATAGCAATGCCATTAAATTACTCATCAGCAATACCCACAACAAAGAATAACCAAACTGGCTTCCGCCTGCAATATCCGTCGCCCAATTCCCCGGATCCATATACCCCACACTAACCAAATAGGCTGGACCAAAAAAGGCTAATATTTTTCTGAAAATTGTAGTTTTATTTTGAGTCGCCACCGATTGGTGAACTTCTTCAAGTGATTTAGTCATTATTAAAAGATTAAAAAACAAATATATAAAATATATTTACATTGATGGAATTATTTTTTTAGCTTTGTCTAAAAATTAATTTAATATAATGAAATATTTATTTTTGATATTAATAATACTCACATTACAGTTAACATACTCCCAAGAAAACGCTACTGTAATAGGAATTGTAATGCATAAATCGACACCAATTGAAAATGCAACAGTAGAGATTATAAGTTCCAATTTCAACACACAAACAAACGACAAGGGAATTTACACCTTTCAAAATATCACTAAAGGTAATTACAAAGTACTAGTAACAGCCGTTGGTTATAAAACCCAAAGAAAAAATTTAATAATTCAATCACCAGAACAAATTCAACTCGACTTCGAACTGCAAACAGATGATAATGAACTCAACGAAGTTGTTGTCTCAGGAACCTTAAAAGCAGTAAAACGACTAGAAAGCGCAGTCCCTGTTGAAGTGTACACACCGGTCTTTTTCAAAAAAAATCCAACGCCAAGCATATATGAAGCGTTACAAAACGTAAACGGAGTGAGACCACAACTCAATTGCGGTGTCTGCAATACAGGTGATATTCATATCAATGGTTTGGAAGGGCCATATACATCGGTAATGATTGACGGGATGCCTATTGTCAGCAGTTTATCAACCGTTTATGGATTGTCAGGAATTCCTAATTCATTGGTGGAGCGAATCGAAATAGTAAAAGGCCCAGCCTCTTCTTTATACGGAAGTGAAGCTGTGGGCGGCTTGATCAACATCATTACAAAAAATCCAATTAATGCTCCCGTATTTTCAGCCGATGTATTTACAACCACTTGGCTAGAAACCAATGTTGATTTGGGCGTAAAATTTAATATTAACCAAAAAGCCTCTTCATTATTAGGCCTTAACTATTACCTCTACGACCAAACCATTGACAATGATCATGATGGATTTACAGATGTAACGGCGCAAAACAGAATTTCCCTTTTCAATAAATGGAATTTCAATCGTGTCCAAAACAGATTATTCACGGTAGCCGTCAGAGGAATGTACGAAGATCGATGGGGCGGTGATATTCGTTGGGAGAAAAAATATCGTGGTGACAATGAAATCTATGGAGAAAGCATTTACACCAAACGAGGGGAACTTCTAGGAAGCTACCAATTCCCAACTATAGAAAAACTGATGCTCTCTTTCTCCGGAACGATACATTTTCAAGACAGCCGTTATGGAACAACCTCTTATATTGCGAATCAAAAAATTGGCTTTCTGCAACTGACTTGGGACAAAAAAGTAGGAAAAAATGATTTGCTTACAGGAATAGCATCACGTTATACTTACTATGATGACAACACGCAATCTACCTCACTTTTAAACGAAAACAATCCAGAAAAAACATGGCTTCCGGGAATTTTTGTCCAAGATGAAATTTCTTTTAGCGAGAAACACAAAATGTTATTCGGCTTACGATACGATTACAACACCATTCACGGGAATATTTTTACTCCAAGGTTTGCCTATAAATTAAAAATCAACGAAAATAACATTCTCCGTTTGAATGCCGGATCTGGCTTTAGGGTGGTTAATTTATTTACTGAAGACCATGCTGCATTGACTGGATCAAGAGAAGTGGTGATTGCCAATAATCTGAATCCTGAAAAATCAATGAACGCCAATTTGAATTATATAAAGAAAATATATTTTACGAATGGTACTTTTTTAGGAATTGAAACCACCGCTTTTTATACCCGATTCAGCAACAAAATTGTATCGGATTACACAACAGACCCAAACAAAATTATTTATGACAACATAGATGGTTACGCTTTGAGCCAAGGAATCAGCTGTAATACCGATATCAATTTCACCAATGGATTAAAATTCATATTGGGCGCTACTTATATGGATGTTTCCAATGTAGAAAATGACGTAAAAACAAGACCTTACTTAACCGAAAATTTCACGGCCACTTGGAGCGTATCGTATAAAATTAATCCGATTGATTTAGCAATTGATTATACCGGAAATGTTTATAGCCCCATGAAATTACCATTATTAAGTGAAACTGATCCCCGTAATCCTTACTCTCCTTGGTACAGTTTACAAAACATACAGTTTACTTATTCAGGTTGGAAAAATTTTGAATTGTACGCCGGCATCAAAAACCTACTTAACTTTACTCCTAAACAAAACAATCCATTCCTGATTTCCAGAACCGAAGATCCATTTGACAAAAATGTACAATACGATTCGAATGGAAAAGTATTAGTGACACCTGACAACCCTTATGGTTTAACATTTGACACCACTTATGTTTACGGCCCAAATCAGGGAATCAGAGGTTTCTTTGGGCTTCGTTATAATTTATTTTAAAATGAAAAAATGGCTTTACATACTATTAATTTTCTCTTGGGCAATTCCATCAGGTTTTGCCCAATTGAAAACCCATACTTTTGAAGAAGCAGAAAAAATGTCCAAAGAAAACCCGAAACCATTTGTAATTTATATTCACACATCTTGGTGCAACTACTGCAAAATGATGGAAAATTCCACTTTCAAAAACCCTGAAATCATAAATCTTTTAAATAACAACTATTACTTTATATCATTAGATGCCGAAAGCAAAGAAGATATTCATTTCAATAATCATACTTTTGAATTCAAACCAAAAGGTCAAAACACAGGAATTCACGAACTGGCAACGGCATTAGCAACAATAAATTCTCAAGTGATTTATCCAACAATTACAATTTTAGAATCTGATTTTTCAATTGTCTTTCAAAAGCATTCATTTCTAAACAACAAACAGTTAATAGCTATTCTAGAAAAGAAAAAATAAGATAATTACTAGCTAAAAAAATATCCCATAACTACAATCAAACTATAACAAAACTTTATATTTCAAATTAAGTTCTTGTAATTAAACTTTGTAACTTTGCATTTATAAAAGTTGAACTTAAAATAAAAAATATGTATCCAGAAGAAATGGTAAAACCAATGCAGGCTGAATTAACAACTGTAGGTTTTCAAGATTTACATAGTGCTGAAGCAGTAAATACTGCAATAAAATCGGAAGGCACAACATTAGTGGTAGTAAATTCTGTTTGTGGGTGTGCGGCAAGAAATGCACGTCCAGGAGCGGCTATGAGTTTAGAAGGCGCAAAAAAACCAGATCATTTAATCACAGTTTTTGCAGGAGTTGATAAAGAGGCAGTAACTGCCGCAAGAGAACATATGTTCCCTTTCCCTCCATCTTCTCCAAGCATTGCCTTGTTCAAAGACGGTGAATTGGTTCATATGTTAGAGCGTCACCACATTGAAGGACGTCCAGCAGAAACTATTGCTGAAAACTTAAAAGATGCTTTCAACGAGTATTGCTAAGCTTTAAAACACATTAAAAATCGAAAACCATCCCTAATCGGATGGTTTTTTGATTTTAAAACTATCTTGTTCAGCTTCATTTTCCGTGTAACTGTTCATAAAGTGTAATAATTGGCTGTTGATTCAACCTAATAAAACCTTGTTCCGGACGATCAAGCGCAAGAATAAGCCACATCACAGAAGCAAAAATTATCGAAATTATAATAGCAACCACGTAATTTTTTTTGCCTGAAATTCCAAACTGATATCCCAATAAAAACATTGAAAGTAACGTAATAACACCCAAAATAAATAAAATGGCAAAAGGGATTCGGTACTCAAAAGTATAAGTAACCCGATGATTGTAAATTTCATTCAAATCGTTTGTAGAACCTGTATAAAGTGAAAATGCTTCCGAACTTCTATCAAATGATGCCAATTCCTCCGAATAATGCCAGAGCGAATCCAGAATTGCTTTAGATCTAATTCTAAGATGTTCAACTTTTTTAGGTGATATGTCGTTGACTATAGCTGCCCGCAAATCGGTATATTCAATCAAAAGTTTTCGGGTACTGGATTTATAGGGTTCCGGAATTAATCCGGCACGTAAATAAGTGGTTCGGATGGTGGTTACCTCATCAAGCAAAAGTTTCTTGCGCTCGTTATAACGGTTATCAACAATTTGAAAGGTAAAAGCCAACATAAAAGCCAACAACCCAAGCGATGCACCCACGACTGAACCAACAGGAGAATCGCTGACCTTAACAGCGTGGGTTTTTAAATAAAATCCATACTGCTGACCTAAAATGATTGGAATCAGCACGCAAAAAAACGGAATTAAATACATTCCCAGATTTAAAAGTATGTTATACATCATTAGAAACAATTAAATTCAAAAAACATTCAGAAAACAAACATAATTCACTCAATGACATAAAGTTACAATTTATATATTACAATAAGCAAAAAGCAAAATAAGTATGTTAACATTTCAGTTTAAACTTAATTTCTAAGTCTTTTAAACAAAAAACCACGCAAATTGCGTGGTTTTTTGTTTAATAAGAATGGTGTTTCTAATTCCAGCCACCACCTAAAGCCCTGTACAATTGTATCATTGAACTCAATTGATTTTGGGTTAACTGAGAAAGGCTCAATTCGGCATCAAATAGTGAACGTTCTACCTCCAAAACTTCTAAATAAGACACATAACCATTGTAATATCTAGCGTTTGACAATTCCAAGTTCTTTCTAGCCGCTAGTACTTGTCTGTTTCTGGCTGTCCATTCTTCTTTGTACGTTTTTACATTTTGTAAAGCCTGTTCCACTTCTGCAACGGCAACAATACAAGTTTTTTGGTATGAAAGTCTGGATTCTTCAGCAATTTGTCTATAAATCTCCACTCTTCTTCTGTTTTTTCCAAAATTAAAAATCGGTCCGGCAACAGAAGCGCTGGCATTTTGCAAATACGAAGAACCATCAAATAATTGACTTACTTGATTGTTTGCAAATCCAGCTAATGCAGCAATATTGAAAGAAGGGAAACGCATCGCCTGTGCAACCCCTATTCTTTCGTTAGAGGCCATATAATACATTTCTGCCTGCATTACATCCGGACGGTTTTTTAATAAAATAGAAGGGATAGAAACAGGTATGTTATTAGCCACTTGAAGCTCTAAAACAGTCTTTCCGCGATCAACAGGACCAGGAGCTTGTCCAGTCAATATTGAGATCGTGTTTTCTCTATCTGTAATTTGTCTTTGAATGGATGGTATCGCCGCTTCGGCAATAGCTACTTGCTGCTCAATCTGAACTTTGTCCACCTCAGAAACATACCCAGCCTGAAACCTTTGATTGATAAGATCAAATGCCTTTTGTCTAGTTTCTAAAGTCTGTTTCGTAATCAGCAACTGATTGTCAAAATCACGAAGCTCAAAATAAGCAACCGCTATATCACTCACCAAATTGGAAAGAATTACTTTTCGTCCTTCTTCACTGGCAAGCAATTCATTTTGAACCGCTCTATTTTCATGACGTATTTTACCCCAAAAATCTAATTCCCAAGATAGATTAGCTGATGCATTGGAAGGCAAAAAGGTCTTCTCATTACTGTTTACAGTTCCACTATATCCTATTGCGGGCAATAAATCAGCTTTGGTATATCCTAATTCTGCTCGTGTACGCTCAATACGTGCCAATGCAATTTTCATGTCATAATTATTTTCCAATCCTTTGTTGATAAGCCCTTTTAGAACTTCGTCATTAAAAAGATCAAACCATTTGACATTGACTACAGAGGCCAAAGTATCAACATTTGCAGGGCCTTGTCGAAAATTCCCTGTACTTTGTTCTTCCGGCTTTTGGTATTTAGGTCCAACCAAACAACCTACAGGAAGTACTGCTAGGACTACAATAACAACAATTATTTTAAATTTATTCATGATCTGTAGTTTTTGAATCCGTACTATTTTCAGTTGCTACAACCTCATCTTTATTTCCAATTTTTTCAATCATTACAAATAAACCGGGCACAATTAATACTCCAAGAATAGTGGCTATCAACATCCCGCTGAACACGGCCATACCCATTACGATACGAGCTTGTGAACCAGCACCTGTAGCCGTAAGCAAAGGAACAACACCAAGTATAAAGGCAAAAGCGGTCATTAAGATTGG
Organism: Flavobacterium granuli; assembly: GCF_031456055.1. GTDB lineage: Bacteria > Bacteroidota > Bacteroidia > Flavobacteriales > Flavobacteriaceae > Flavobacterium > Flavobacterium granuli_A. The sequence continues at coordinate 440,050 of NZ_JAVDTX010000003.1, read as the reverse complement.
ACGGAAACGAAGTTTGGCTGCAACCATCGCCGATTCGTACAGCGGTTTGCCCTTCTCATATTCCTCTTTGGCAAACTCAACGATAAGAATCGCATTTTTGGCGACCAGCCCGATTAAGAGCACCAACCCAATCTGCGCAAATACGTTATTTACATAAGCATCACTGCCCATTCTTGCCAAAAACAATCCTAAAAACGCACCAAACACAGCAAAAGGAGCTCCAAGCAATACACTAAAAGGTAATTTCCAGCTTTCGTATTGTGCTGCCAAAATTAAGAATACAAACACCAATGCCATTAAAAACACTGTACCTCCACCAGGAGAATGTTTTTCCTGATACGAAAGGTTGATATAATCGTAACTCATATCTGCTGGCAAAGTTTCTTTAGCTACTTCTTCCAATGCGGTCAAAGCTTGAGCACTACTATAACCATCATTTGGGCTACCTCCAATTTCAGCAGCTCTAAATAAATTAAGACGGTTGGTAAAATCAGGTCCCGCTACTTTTGTGGCAGTAACCAAAGTGGATATTGGCAACATGTCACCGCTATCGTTTCTCACGTAAATCTTGTTTAGATTTTCTGGCCTCAACCTGTCTACGGCTTCACCTTGTAAATACACTTTATACTGGCGACCAAAACGGTTAAAGTCATTCACGTAAGAACCTCCCAAAAAGGCTCCTAATACTTCAGTGACTTTAGAAACAGGCACTCCTAATTTCATCGCTTTTTCGTTGTCAATATCTAATTTTATCTGAGGAGTTCCTGCATTAAAAGTGGTATAAATCCTTTTGATTTCAGGACGTTTTTGTGCGGCAGCAATAAATGCCTGTGTCTGTTGGGCAAGATATTGCGGAGTGTTTCCACCTCTATCTTGCAACATCAAACTAAAACCTGCAGACGCTCCCAAACCTTGAATTGCAGGAGGACCAAAAGCAAAAGCGGTTGCATTTGTAATTTGCGTTGATAATCTTTTATTCAATCGATCAACCAATTGTTTGGCCGTTTCTGTTCTTTCTTCCCAAGGCTTTAACGATATGAAAATAAAAGCATTATTAGGCTGATACGAGTTCGTAAGCATACTAAATCCGTTGATTGTAGTATAAGAAAGTATCGACTCCTCCTCTTTTAAAAATCCGTCTATTTTTCTCGAAATCTCATCTGTACGCTGGATAGAAGATGCAGGCGGCAATGCTACGTTAATTAAAATATACCCCTGATCTTCCTCTGGAATAAAACCTGATGGGATTTTTAAGCCCAATAACACTACAGCAGCTAAAACTACTCCTAATAAAACAACAATACGCATCGCCTTTTTAGCAAAAAAAGTAGCTCCTGTTAAGTATTTTTCCGTTACGTTTTCGAAAATTCTATTGAACCCTGTAAAAAATTTGGCCAACCATCCTGTTTGCTGATCAACAGGTTTCGTGGGTTTTAAGAGCATGGCACAGAGCGCGGGACTGAGTGACAAGGCACTAAATGCCGAGAAGGCGACCGAGACCGCAATGGTTATGGCAAATTGTTGATAAAAACGACCAGTGATACCAGGCGTCATTGCAACGGGCACGAACACTGCTATCAAAATAAGGGCAATTGCAATTACTGGTCCAGAAACTTCTTTCATAGCCTGTATTGTAGCATCTTTTGGAGATTTACCATGTTCAATATGATGCATAACGGCTTCCACAACCACGATGGCATCATCGACGACAATACCAATTGCTAGTACTAACCCCAATAAAGATAAGGTGTTTATCGAAAATCCTAACATTGGAAAAACTGCAATGGTACCAATTAATGACACTGGAACCGTTATCAATGGAATCAAAGTTGCACGCCAGTTTTGAAGAAATATAAATACAACTAATATTACCAGAATAACGGCTTCAAAAAGGGTATGGACAATATCTTCAACACCCGCAGTAATAGCAAGTGTGGTATCCAATGATTCTTGGTATTCAATACCTTTTGGAAACTTTTCGGACATTTTTTTCATAGCCTCTTTTGCAAGAGTAGCTACTTCCAAAGCGTTACTTCCCGGCATCTGAAACATAGTGATTGCCGCTGTTGCGCTTCCATTTCTACGGGCATTTGAACTATAATTTTCTGTACCCAATTCAATTCGGGAGATGTCGCTTAATACTACTTGAGAACCATCTGATTTACTTTTTACCACAATTTTGCCAAACTCCTTCTCAGTAACTAAACGATCTTGAAGCGTAACACCATAGGTAAAATCCGTTCCTAATGGAGCAGGCTCAGAGCCAAATTTTCCACCAGGGCTAATCATGTTTTGAGCATTCAAGGCATTTTTTACATCATCAACAGTTATCCCGAGTTTGCTCATTACATCGGCTTTTAGCCAAACTCTCATGGAATAATCACTTCCTCCAAAAAGGGAAACTTCACCAACTCCTTTTATACGCGCCAATTGATCCACAATGTTGATATTGGCATAATTGTTCAAAAATTTGTTGTCGTATTTAGGATTTGTAGAGGTAAGTGTAAACAACATCATCGGGAATGACAATGATTTTTTTACCACAACCCCTTGTTGTTTAACGCTTGAAGGCATAAATGGAGCCGACTGTGCCTGACGATTTTGGGTAAGCATATTGGCATTGTCCAAATTGGTACCCACATCAAATGTTACTTCAATTGTACAGGCTCCATCAGAAGTGTTTGTCGATTTTATGTAAAGCATCTGCTCTACTCCATTTACCTTTTGCTCAATTGGGGTAGCAACTGCCTGCTCCACATTCAACGCATTAGCTCCTGTAAAAGTAGTCGTGATCTTTACAACTGGCGGATTAATATCCGGATATTGTGATATTGGTGTTTTTTGTAATGCAAGCAATCCGAGTATCACCGTAATGATACTGATTACTATGGCTACAATTGGTCTTCTAACAAAAAATTCTCCCATAATGTGTTTCTTAATTGTTTAGTTCGCTTTGGTTAATTTTCTGTTTTACCAGGCTGCCATTCTGTAGCTTTTGGTGTTATCACACTGCCACTTTTCAATAAGGAAGTTCCCCCTAAAGCAATTTTATCATTTGCAGATAATCCTTCTGTAACAAGATATCCGTCTTTATAGGCAGGACCAACTTGTATAATTTTAAGATCCACTTTGTTATCACTGCCAACCACATAAACCTGGTAAATTCCCTGCATTTCGATAACAGAACGCTGTGGAATAACCAATGCATTTTGACGAACATCGGTAACTACCAAAATTTTCACATATTGGCCTGGACGAATTAGTTGGTCAGGATTGGCAAATGCCGCCTCGAAAGTCACAGCCCCGGTAGTCGGGTCAATTTGTCTGTCGGCAAAACTGATTTTTCCTTTTTCAGGGTAAACCGACCCGTCTGACAATACTAATGAAATTGATTTTCCGGCTCCTTTTAGACTAGAATCCTTCTTTGTTATTTCTCTAAAAATTCGAAGATATTCCTGTTCGCTCATTGTAAATCGAACCCTTACATCACCCAAATCTGAAATTGTATTTAAAACGGATGCAGCACCCGGACGAACATAATCACCAACTCGAACTTTTGAAATCCCTATCAATCCTGAAATAGGAGCAACAATTGTACTATATCCCAATTCTATTTTTGAATTTTGTAACCTGGCTGTAGATGCTTTTATGGATGCAGCCGCGGCTTCATACGCTGATTTTGCCGCTATTAATTCTCTTTGGCTGACTGCGTTCATCTTGGCAAGTGGCACCATCATGTCGTAATCTGATTTGGTTTTGGCCAATCTAGCTTGCATTTCTGCCAAATCTGCTTCCGCTTGATGCACTTTTTCCTGAAACGGCAACGGATCAATAGTGTATAACAATTGTCCTTTGGTTACCAAGCTGCCCTCATTGAAATTAAGGCTTTCAATAACACCATCAACTCTAGGGTTAATCTGTATATCCGATTGCCCAAAAGTCTGTCCAGTAAACTCAGATTCTAGCCTTACATCTTGTTGCAATACTTTTACGACCGAAATTTCCAGTGGTTTGGCTTCGGGTGGAGCATCTTTTTTGCAAGAAGTGTAAATTGGAGAAAGAACTACAACAAAAAATAATATTTTAATCTTTTTCAGCGTATTCATAAAATCATTATTAAAATTAGTTACAAACAAAAATACTGATTTATATTTATCAGTAAGAGGAAATTACAAAAAACAAACGAATAATTCACAATGATTAATAAAAAAAACAATAGTTAACTGTTGTTTCAAATTATATCTCCGAATTTCACAATCATTCTCTGTTAAAAATATTCCAGCATTTGTTTTTTTACTAAATTAGTAGATTGTATCCTGTAATTCTCAACATAGGAAAAACATTAATTATTTTTTAATCTGCATCACCTTTTACTAACATTAAATTTCAAAATTATGTCCAAGTCAAATAAAAAAGAGCTGAATGATTATGAGGAAAATCTAATTGACCTTGCCACTTTAAGTAAAAAAGAGCTGATACAAAGGGCCAAAAAATTCTCAAAACAATATAATGTCGGTGATGGTGACGGCTTCAAGCTTAAGGATTACGAAACCAAAGCCAGTTTCAATCTAGGAGAAGAAGGAAAACCACTGGTGAATCAGACCCTGCAAATGGGAGTTGATGCATTGGCCGCCATGCAGGATATATTATATGCACAGGACAAATGGTCATTACTACTCGTTTTTCAGGCGATGGATGCTGCTGGCAAAGACGGCGCCATCAAGCATGTGATGTCTGGGGTCAATCCGCAGGGATGTCAAGTTTTCTCTTTCAAAGCGCCTAGTTCAGAAGATTTAGACCATGATTTTTTATGGCGATGCCAAAAGCATTTACCCGAACGAGGACGCATCGGTATTTTTAACCGATCTTATTATGAAGAAGTTTTGGTGGTGCGTGTTCACGAAGCGATTTTAAAAGGTCAAAAACTTCCAGAAAAACTGATTACCAAAGACATCTGGGAAGAGCGTTTTCAAGACATTCGAAACTTTGAAAAATACCTGGCCAGAAACGGGACCATCGTCCTTAAATTTTTCCTCAATGTTTCCAAAAAAGAACAGAAAAAGAGATTCATAGAACGCGTGGACGATCCGGACAAAAACTGGAAATTTAGTGCCGCTGACGCCAAAGAAAGAGGCTATTGGGACGACTACCAGCATGCCTATCAGGATTTAATAAAAAACACCTCAACCAAAAAATCACCTTGGTACGTGATTCCTGCCGACAATAAATCATACGCCCGAATTGCAATAGCATCGGCAATCATAACAGCTCTAGATGAAATGGACTTGGAATACCCAAAAGTAAGTGCCGAAAAAATAACTGAATTGCAAGCTGTCAAACAAGCTTTATTGAACGAAAAAGATTAATTAGCCGATAGTAATTAGTAAAAAAGTGATTAGTCTAGAGCATTATTCTAAAAGACATATTTTCAAAATCACGACCAAAAAGCTAATCACTAAGAACTAGTCACTAATCACTAAAAAGAGCCTATGACTTCCAAACTTTTTCCGCCTACGGAATGGATTACAGCATACAATACTAAAACCTTAAAAAGCGACTTTGTAGCTGGAATAACTTTGGCAGCCTACGGTATTCCGGTTTCATTAGCCTATGCCACCCTTGCAGGATTACCTCCGGAATACGGAATTTATGGTTACCTTATTGGCGGCTTATTTTATGCCTTATTGGGAACTAGCAAGCAACTGGCCATAGGTCCAACATCGGCAATTTCCTTATTGATTGGAACCACCATAGCTGATATGGCAAACGGTGATGTTCAACGCTGGGCTGATATTGCTTCACTTACAGCACTTGTCTTTGCGGCAATGGCAATACTCGCTTATCTCTTGCGTTTGAGCGGTATCATCAATTTTATTAGCGAAACCGTTTTGGTGGGGTTCAAAGCCGGTGCTGCCATAACCATCGGTTTAACCCAACTACCCAAATTATTTGGCGTAAAAGGCGGAGGCGATAATTTCATTGATCGCGTTATCACTCTTTTTTACCAACTCCCAGACACCAATACTTCAGTATTTATTTTTGGCATTGCCGCCATTATCATTCTAATTATTGGCGAAAAAAAAGCACCTGGACGACCCGTTGCAATCTTCATAGTGATTTTATCCATCGTACTCATTTCGGCAACTTCATTAGGCCTTCATGGATTCAATACTGTTGGCATCATACCTACAGGTTTACCGGAATTCCATTTGCCTTCACTTCAAATTAACGATGTCGATGGCGTGCTCCCACTAGCTATGGCCTGCTTTTTATTATCGTATATCGAAAGCGTTTCGGCAGGGAGAACATTGGCACAAAAAAACGGATACGTTATCGATCCGCGTCAGGAACTGCTGGCACTGGGAGTTGCAAATGCGGCTGTAGCGTTTGGACAAGGCTACCCGGTTGCGGGAGGACTTTCGCAGTCTGCCGTAAATGATACCGCGGGTGCCAAAACACCGTTATCATTAGTATTTGCCTCAGCAACAATCGCTCTCTGTCTCTTGTTTTTGACAGGATTCCTCCAGAATTTACCAACCGTAATTTTGGCATCCATTGTTTTAGTCGCCATCAGAGGCCTTTTTGACCTCGAAGAGCTCAAACATCTCTATAAAATAAACAAACAGGAATTTGGAGTTGCCATGATTGCACTGATCGCAGTTCTTATTTGGGGAATCCTGACCGGAGTTTTACTCGCGGCTATGGTAACTTTGCTGTTATTGATAAAAGCAGCCTCACAGCCCAATGTCGCTTTCCTGGGCAGAATCCCCGGCACAAAACGCTATACCGACATGGAAAGGCATCCAGATAATCAAAAAATCGAAGGCGTGCTGCTCGTTCGGGTAGAATCTTCCATATTCTATTTTAACGCCGAATACATAAAAGAGCAGATTTGGGAAAAAATACAAAGCGAACCCGACACTTTAAAAGCCGTTATATTAGATTTGAATTCCTCTCCCCGCATCGATATTGCTGGTGCGCGCTTTTTGAAACAGCTTTTTAGCGATTTACAAGCCAAAAATATTTCCCTAAAAATTGCCGAAGCCCGCGCCGAAGTTCGGGACAGTCTCCGTGCCGAAGGGCTCGAAATGCTTCTGGGACACATAAGCCGTGCCACTTCCGTTGATGATTTGGTGGTTAGTGCAGTTCAAAATAATTAAGGGTGACAATATTTCGCTCAATCCAATTCCCTCAATCTTGTCATCCCGAGGAACGAGGGAACTCCACAATCCTCTTCCACAATCTGGGAACACCGAAAATATTATTTCTCCATTTGTAAATAAAAGACTATTTTAGTTTTATGGAATTTCAAGAAGGATACCATACTTATTACATTTATATAATCACCAATAAAGCAAAAACTGTTTTATACACAGGTGTTACAAATCATTTGAAAATACGTTTAGAACAACACAAAGACAATATTGCTTCAAAAAATAAAACATTTGCCTCTAGCTACAATGTTCACTATTTACATTACTATGAAAAATTCACTTGGATTCAAGAAGCCATAGGTCGTGAAAAAGAAATAAAAGGTTGGAGGAAGGAAAAAAAAATTGGATCTCATAAAGACAATCAATCCTGAACTTAATTTTTTGAATCATTTGTTTGAGTAGTATTGCGAAGCAATCTCCGACAGCCACTTTCCTCAATCTACTTCCTCGCAATCTTGTCATCCTGACGGAGGAAGGATCTTCACAATCCTATTCGACAAAGTGACTCTTTTTCTACTTGGATTACGGGCTTTCTTGCGAAGATCCCTCGTTCCTCGGGATGACAATATTGGGCGTAGGTATTGTGTGATAAGAATGCTTTAACATCATTTATATTGTTTTTTTCGGATAATGATAAAAAAGCAAAATCTCTCTCCTTAGCCCCGATTGAAGTGAAAATCCTTTTGTGCCGGGGTTCGGCACAAAAGATTGTAACGAAAAGCGGGACGATATGTCCTAAAATGCCAAATCTTTCTACTCCAAAAAATTAATCATACCATTTTAAAAAAGCACAAATCCTAAATTTCCCCTAATACGCATTTGAAAATCGCAAAAGTTCACTAATTTTGCGCCCGAATTCTTCCATTTAGAATTCACGACATATTTCTCACTTAAACGTTTATAGCATGCAACTGTATAACACCTTAAGCGCAGAAGAAAGAGCCGAGCTTATTGACCAAGCCGGAAAACAACGACTTACGTTGTCTTTCTATGCGTATGCCAAAATTCAAGATCCCACACAATTTCGTAACGATTTATTTATTGCCTGGAATGCACTCGATGCTTTGGGTAGAATTTACGTTGCCCATGAAGGAATCAACGCCCAAATGAATGTTCCTGCCGAAAATATTGAAGCTTTCAGAGAAACTCTTGAAGCTTATGATTTTATGAAAGGCATTCGTTTGAATGTGGCTGTAGAACATGATGATCACGCCTTTTTGAAACTAACGATCAAAGTGCGTCACAAGATTGTTGCTGACGGTTTGAACGATGAAAGTTTTGATGTAACCAATATAGGTGTTCACTTAAAAGCCAAAGAATTCAACGATATATTGGATGATCCAAACACAATTGTGGTTGATTTTAGAAATCACTATGAAAGTGAAGTGGGCCATTTTAAAGGTGCCATAACTCCCGATGTTGAAACTTTTAGAGAGAGTTTGCCGATAATCAACGAGCAACTTCAAGACCACAAAGAAGACAAAAACCTGGTAATGTATTGCACCGGTGGAATTCGTTGTGAGAAGGCAAGTGCTTATTTCAAACACCAAGGTTTTAAAAATGTTTTCCAATTGGAAGGTGGAATCATTAATTACGCCAAGCAAATTGAAGCAGAAGGATTGGAAAGCAAGTTCATTGGAAAGAATTTTGTTTTTGATAATCGTTTAGGCGAAAGAATTACAGACGATATCGTTTCGCAATGCCACCAATGCGGAAAACCATGCGACAATCACACCAATTGCGAAAATGATGGTTGCCATTTGTTATTTATCCAATGTGACGAATGCAAAACGGCCATGGAAAACTGCTGTTCTTCCGAATGTCTGGAAATTATCCACATGCCTCTAGTCGATCAAGTACGATTGAGAACTGGAAAACAAGTCGGAAATAAAGTTTTTAGAAAAGGAAAATCTGAAAGTTTAAAATTCAAACATTCTGGTGAATTGACGGATACGGCTTTGGCAACAGCTCCAAAAACAACTGATATTCGCAAAAAGATAAAAGTTAAAAAAGCATTACTTGGCAAAGCGGAACATTATTACGTAAAAGCGCAAGTGGGACTTTTCACCATAGAAAACCAAGAATTGAATTCGGGTGATAAAATCTTAATCGTGGGGCCAACAACCGGAAACCAAGAAATGGTTTTGGACAAAATGTTGGTTAACGGAACCGAAAGTACTCAAGCCACAATAGGCGACAAAGTAACATTCACAGTCCCTTTCAGAATTCGATTGTCTGATAAATTATATAAAATTCTAGATTAATTTATCATGGCAACAAACAACAAAATAGAACTTATGGCTCCCGCAGGGAACTTTGAGTCGCTTCAGGCTGGACTGGATAATGGTGCCGATTCTGTTTACTTTGGCGTAGAACAATTGAATATGCGCGCTCGTGCCACGGTAAATTTCACGATGGATGATTTACCGGAAATCGCCCGTCGTTGCGAAGCCAAAAACGTTAGAAGTTATTTGACTTTGAACACCATCATTTATGACCACGACTTATCGGTAGTAAAAACATTGTTGAACAAAGCCAAAGAAGCCAATATCACCGCAGTTATCGCTTCCGACCAAGCCGTAATTTCAATGGCGAGAGGAATTGGGATGGAAGTTCATATTTCGACCCAATTGAACGTTACCAATATCGAAACCATCAAATTCTACAGCTTATTCGCCGATACCATGGTTTTGAGCCGTGAATTGAGTTTACGTCAAGTGAAGAAAATCACGGAACAAATCGAGAAAGAACAAATCAAAGGGCCAAACGGCAAATTGGTGGAAATCGAAATCTTTGGTCACGGTGCATTGTGCATGGCGGTTTCAGGGAAATGCTATTTGAGTTTACATTCGAATAACTCATCGGCAAACCGTGGCGCGTGCAAACAAAATTGCCGTAAAAAATACACTGTTATCGACCAAGAAACTGGTTTTGAAATAGAATTGGACAACGAATACATGATGTCTCCAAAAGATTTGTGCACGCTGAATTTTCTGGATCAGGTAATTGATTCAGGCATTCAAGTTCTAAAAATCGAAGGCCGAGGCCGTGCGCCGGAATACGTGGCCACGGTAATAAAAACCTACCGTGAAGCGATTGACAGTTATAACGAAGGCACTTTTACCAAAGAAAAAATTGCAGTTTGGATGGAAGCCTTGAACACCGTTTACAATCGCGGTTTTTGGTCGGGTTATTATCTTGGTCAAGAATTGGGAGAATGGAGCGATGTTTCGGGATCGATGGCAACACAGAAAAAAGTATATGTGGGGAAAGGAACCCATTTTTTTCCAAAAGCAGAGATTGGTCAATTCAAAATCGAAGCTTACGACATTAAAATCGGAGACAAAATATTGGTTACCGGTCCAAGCACTGGTGCACAGGAAATGGTTATCGAGGAAATGTACGTAAATGACGTAACGGCTGAAAAAGCAACCAAAGGTGACGATTGTACTTTCAAATTACCTTTCAGAATCCGTATGTCTGACAAATTATACAAAATAGTCGAAGCCTAATGGTTATCGTAACACTACAAAGGGACAAGTGCATTGGGTGCAATTACTGTGTGGAAATGGCACCCGTTCATTTTCAGATGTCCAAAAAAGACGGAAAATCGGTGTTGATCAAAAGTGTAAACGCCAAAGGTTTTTACACTTTGAAATCACCCGACCACACCATAGCCGAAAGTTGCGAACTGGCCGCCAAAGCCTGTCCAGTGAAAATCATTTCGGTGAAAGAGACATAGAAAAATAGTGGTTTTGAGCAATCAACAAATGAACCAATAGAAATTTTGTGATTTAATAAAATTTGTATCTTTGATTGTAACAATATGTTCAAAATCATAGATCAATATGTTGGAAAACAGATTCAAATCCGTAAATTTCATCAAACCATTTGCAACATATTTGTTTTGTTTACTTTCTTATGGTTCGTTTTCTCAATCGACAGAAAAACAAACCATCCTGGTCGAAAAAATGGAGTATGCTTACAACTCCTCTATTACAGTATCCAGCAATGAATTCGATTCTTTTTCTGATTCTAGGGTAATTTTAGCAACCGATCCCGAAATAGCAGATAAAATGAAGCAAAGCATTCTGACTGCAATAAGCAATCGTTGGAATGCAACTATTTTAAATCCTCAATGGGACCTAAAAAGGTTAGGCGACTTCAATAAACATCCAAAATTTAAAACTGATTTAAAAAAAGGCACTCCCGGCAGTTGGCATTTGTTCCTTCAAGTATTTGACAATGGCCCATATCCAATAACTGACAAAGGCAGTTCCCTCTTCAACACATATCCCGCATTTAAAAGTCTGGATTATGCCCCTTATTATTTGCAATTCAAAGTATCTATTGTAGACGGAAGTAATAAAGCGGTAATCTTTTCAAATGAAATGATGGTCGAAATGCAACGGGCACCATTGCCTGCTGGACAGCTTTTATTTAGAAAACTTCCTGCTCATACTGATTCTTTTCTTCAGGCTTTTGATACCGTCGCTCAAACATTATTCGCTGTTAATCCTCAAAGAGAATTAAAATTGGAAGTTACCCCTGCTTGTTTATTTTTAGATACCGATAAAACATTGGCGAATGCCAAAAAATTAAACTTCGTTTCAAAAAACGATTCCATTATTGAACTGATTCAGCTGAAACAAGAATGGATTATTCAAAACACCAAAACCCGAAAAACAAAAAGGAAAAATAATTTCGGCAACAATTTATTCAACTCAACATTCACCTCTTTAACGGGTTTGAACACCGATAAAATTAGAGCAATGGGATATATCACAAAATTTGGTTTCATAGACACAAACGATAACACCCATTATTTTTGTGAAATTCCTTTTATTGAAGAAACTCGTGAAGAGAAAGAAAGTGAAGTAACCAAAGAAGCAGATGGTTATAAATCCTATTCAAACAATCTCAACGGTAATATAAAAGTTAATCGATCTATTAACCCCGAACAAATGTGTTATTTAATCCGCGAAAAAGATACCGTTGGGTATTTTAAGCTAAAAAAGGGAGATCGTATCGGTTCCAAAAACAATCTCTCACAATTTTGGGATGGCAAAAACGAATCTTCGATAAAAAAAACACCTGATTTTTGGAACAATTCTGAATCATCCATAAGTCCATATTTTTTAGATGGAGAACTTAATAAAGTACATTTTATCATTGAAAACGGCAAAGGTGGAAACCAAACAGACATTAAAATCAGTGGTCAAGAAATAATGACATTAAAAATATACAACGACAAACCAGTTTTTGGACTATTATATTCCAATCCCCCTGATGAAAAAACACTATCCATTTTATTGATGCTTTCGACAATGCCTTTTGGTTCCATGCTTTAAAGTAGGTTAAAAACGATATTTTCAGTGGTCAATTATTAAAATAGCCAAAATTAGAAACGAAAATAGGCTGTTCTTTTGAACAGCCTATTTTCGTTTCTTGATTATAATTCTATCTAAACTAAACGTCTATATTCTTAAACGAATTATTCCTTACTGAAAGCTCTAGCTGCTTCTCGTTCCAAATCAAGGTATTGTTCTTTACCCGTACTCACCGTTACGAAGGAAATCGTTCCTCCCTCAAACTTACTGGATGATGGATATAGTTTACTTACAGGATCCCCACTATCATATCCCACACACAGACCATCTCCAACTAGAGTAAATTTACCCACTTGTGCTTTCATGGTGTTGTTTCCTACTTGCTTATCATTGATATACAATTTAGCTGGCCCTATTGATTCTTTATGGTCACCCGATTTTTCTTTGGCAAACTCCATCCCAAAAGTATATTTCCCAGGTTTAACAGACTCCGTAGACACTAATTGCTGTTCTGTAATTCCAAGGAAATTATAAACATAGTACAATTTGTGATCTTTGATAAATAAGCTGTGTCCTCCAAAACGAGAACCATGGGCAAAGATAACTCCCGAAGCGTTATTCTCCTTAATTTCAACATTGGCGACAATTTTATATGATTTTCCTCTAATGTTTACCGCTACTGCTTCAGGAACTTGACTCGTATGAGGATAGTAAGTATAGCTGTCTCTCACCGCTTCTTCGGTCGGACGTTCAATGCCAGCCTGAACAACTGCGGGACGATCATCAAGAGGCAAAGCATTATTTTTCAATGCTTCCTCCATATACAATTTTTTTAGTGCCTCTAGCTTTTCCGGATTTTTTTGAGCCAAATCAACAGATTCTGAACGATCAACATCTGTATGATACAATTCCCATTTATCCTGATCAAATTTACCAACACCGGTTAGCGGTGCGTGAACCGCAACTGCTTTCCAACCGTCCTGCCAAATGGCGCGAGTTCCCAACATAGTGTAATACTGTACGTGTTTTTGGGTAGGCGCATCCGGTTTCGCATCAAAAGTATATTTCATAGAAACCCCGGATAATGGGTACTGATCAACTCCTTTGAACACTTTTGGCATTTCAAGTCCGCAAATTTCAAGAACAGTAGGAACAATATCTACAGCATGGTGGTATTGATTGCGAATTTCACCTCGCGCTTTAATACCTTTTGGCCAGGAAATTACCAAGGGATCGGCTGTACCTCCAGAATAATTAGAATATCGTTTGAACATTTTAAACGGAGTTGAAAAAGCTGATGCCCATCCAGTTGGATAATGTTCGTAAGTATCTGGGCCACCTAAATCATCTATCATTTTCATGTTTTCGGCTAAATCATCAGGATACCCATTAAAGAATTTGTTTTCGTTTACAGAACCATTCGGACTTCCTTCACCAGATGCTCCATTATCCGCTGCGTACAAAATAAGGGTGTTTTCATACTGACCAGAAGCTTTCAAATGGTCTATGATACGTCCAATCTGAACATCAGTATATTCTGAAAATGCCGCATAGACTTCACACAAACGAGAAAATAATTTTTTTTCATCGGCACTAAGCGTATTCCAAGGGCGCACAAAATCACCTGGGTTGGCCTGATCTTGAGACATCGGATTAAATTCGGTTAATTTGGTCCCTTTAGGCAAAATTCCCTTTTCAATCATACGGGGCAATACCCATTTGCGATAAGCGTCATAACCGTCATCAAACTTTCCTTTGTATTTTGCAATATAATCTTTCGGTGCTTGATGTGGCGCGTGATTGGCTCCAGGGCAAAACCACATAAACCATGGCTTAGATGGATTGGCCGATTTTTGATCACTTAACATTTTAATTGCCTGGTCAGCCAAATCTTTGGACAAATGATATCCCTTCTCAGGTCCGTAAGGCTGTTCGATAGCATGATTGTCTTCGGTTAAATCTGGATAAAACTGATTGGTTTCGCCTCCAATAAAACCATAGAAACGATCATAACCTTGTTGCAATGGCCATTGACTTTTATTGGCTCCAGCCGAAAGATCTGTTTCCGGAACGTTATGATCCTTCCCTAACCAAAATGTACTCCAGCCATTCTGCTGCAAAATTTGAGCCATCGTTGCCGTCTGTTCAGGCAGCTGGCAACTGTAACCCGGAAAACCATTCGCTCCTTCTGTGATGGTTCCCATACCGTTAAGGTTATGGTTACGACCGGTATTAAGACAAGAACGAGTTGGTGAACAAAGAGAAACGGTATGCCACTGGGTATAGGTTATACCATCGGCTGCCAACTTATCCATAGAAGGCATACTGATTCTGCCTCCATAAGGGGACCAAGCGGCTAGACCTGTATCATCATAAAGAATAAAAAGTACATTGGGTGAGCCTTCCGGAGCTTTTTTGCGGATATAAGGTTTCCAATCAGGGGTGGACTCTCGAACATCCAATTTCACAACCCCATTAAAAGTGGGTTGTTGTGCATAGCCACAGCAACAAAACAATACTGTAACTACAAGCAATAGTAAACTTTTCTTATTCATAATTATTGGATTTTGAAATTTATAAATCTTGTAAAGAAAGTAGTGCTCGAAAAATAAAGTAATAAAGTTAAAAAAATAATCAATTACTTAAGATAAAAATTACTCATTATCAGAATGTTAGACACAAATTAAACAATTATCAGGAAAAATCAAATAAATCAAAAAAGCTTAAAATTTTAAAGACAATAATCTAAATAATCAGTTATTTACTAAACAAAAGCATTTTTATGAAACATCACCCTTTTCGTTTACATCCTCACTTTTTGCATTAGCATAATTTTATGATTTTTTCGAGTTTTTGCCCCTTGTAACATAAACCAAAAAAATACTATCTTTACCCATTAAACGTAATACGAACTTAAATTGCTTTTATAGCAATACTACATATATTATTATGGCATGTACAAGTTGTTCAACTTCAGACGGTGGTGCACCAAAGGGTTGTAAAAATAATGGGACTTGCGGCACCGATAGCTGCAATAAATTAACGGTTTTTGATTGGCTTTCGAACATGAGTTTGCCCAATGGCGAAGCTCCTTTTGACTGTGTGGAAGTCCGTTTTAAAAACGGTAGAAAAGAATTTTATCGCAATACCGAGAATCTAACTTTGAGTATGGGCGATATCGTGGCAACTGTTGCTTCACCTGGACATGATATTGGAATCGTGACACTTACAGGAGAATTGGTAAAGATTCAAATGAAGAAAAAAGGAGTCAATCCTTTAAGCAATGAAGTTCCAAAAGTATATCGAAAAGCTTCTCAAAAAGACATCGATATTTGGACCACAGCCCGAAATAAAGAAGAACCAATGAAGGTTCGTGCGCGCGAATTGGCGATTGCACAAAAACTGGAAATGAAAATTTCTGATATTGAATTTCAAGGCGATGGTTCCAAAGCCACGTTCTATTATACAGCCAATGATAGAGTCGATTTTAGACTTTTAATCAAAGATTTTGCCAAAGAATTTGCCACAAGAGTGGAAATGAAACAAGTAGGTTTCCGTCAGGAAGCTGCTCGTTTGGGAGGAATCGGTTCTTGTGGTAGAGAATTGTGTTGTTCTACTTGGCTAACGGATTTTAGAAGTGTAAACACTTCGGCAGCTCGTTACCAACAACTGTCTTTAAATCCACAAAAACTGGCTGGACAATGCGGTAAATTGAAGTGTTGTTTGAACTACGAACTAGACACTTACATGGACGCCTTAAAAGACTTTCCAGAATTTGACACCAAATTGGTTACCGAAAAAGGAGATGCTATTTGTCAAAAACAAGACATTTTCAAAGGATTAATGTGGTTTGCCTACACGAATAATTTTGCCAACTGGCATATCCTAAAAATTGATCAAGTCAAAGAAATCATTGCCGAAAATAAACTAAAAAACAAGGTTTCTTCTCTTGAAGACTATGCAATTGAAATAGTTGCAGAACCAGAACAAAATTTCAATAATGCAATGGGTCAAGAAAGCTTAACACGTTTTGATCAACCTAAGAGAAAGAAAAAACCAAACAAAAAACCTAGAGTAGCCGGTGAAAATGTGATTGTTCCTAACAATGCAAATAAACAACCAGCCATTCAAAAAAACAATCCTCAGAACAATGCAAATGCTAACGTTGCAAACAAAGAGAATCCAACTAAGGAAAATCCGAACAGCAATAACGGCAATAAAAATCGCAATAAAAACAATCGCAAAAAATCCAACAATAATCGTCCCGCTTCAGACGAAAACAAAGCAGAGCAACCTAGAAAACCTATAATTATTAAAAAAAATGAGAATAAAGAATAGTCTTTTGCTGCTTTTGGTGGCAGTACTCCTTTTTTCATGTGATAAAAAAAGGGTTTTTGACGAGTATAAATCTGTGGGAAGCGCTTGGAATAAAGACAGCATAGTCACTTTTGACTTACCTGTTTTGGATTCGACAAAAAGATACAATTTGTTTGTAAATTTAAGAGACAATGACAATTACAAATACAGTAATCTCTTTCTAATTGTATCCTTGGAAAGCCCAAATGGTTACACCAAAGTAGATACTTTGGAATACCAAATGGCAGAGCCGGACGGAACATTATTGGGTGATGGTTTTACTGATATCAAAGAAAGTAAACTCTATTACAAAGAGAATGTGCGTTTCAGAGGAAAATACAAAGTACATATCAAACAAGCGGTAAGGGAAAATGGAAAAGTACCCGGAGTTACTTTCCTAGACGGAATTACCGAAGTAGGTTTTAGAATAGAAAATAAAGATTAGAACACGATTATGGCTATAAAAAAAAGTAACACTCAGACAAAAGGCATCGATAAAGATGTTAAATATTATTCCAGACTGTTTTGGAAAATTTACTTTTATGGATTGGGAATCATTGCTTTATTTTTCCTTTTTGCCTCTTGGGGTTTATTCGGATCGATGCCTTCTTTTGAAGACCTTGAAAATCCAGACTCCAATCTTGCCACCGAAATCATCTCTTCTGACGGAGTGGTTCTTGGAAAATATTTCAAACAAAACCGTTCAGCTTTAAAATATTCTGACTTACCAAAAAACTTAGTTCAAGCCTTAATAGCAACCGAAGATGCCCGTTTTTACGAGCATTCTGGTATTGACGGAAGAGGAACCCTAAGAGCCATTGCCAGTTTGGGAACTAGTGGAGGAGCCAGTACATTGACCCAGCAATTAGCTAAACAATTATTTCACGGAGAAGGATCTAAGTTTTTGCCTTTTAGAATCATACAAAAAGCTAAAGAATGGATTATCGCGATTCGTTTGGAAAGACAGTACACCAAAAACGAAATCATCGCAATGTATTGCAATGTGTATGATTTTGGAAACTATTCTGTAGGAGTTAGCTCTGCAGCCAAAACTTATTTCTCTAAAGAACCAAAAGATTTAACCATTGACGAATCGGCAATTTTAGTGGGTATGTTCAAAAACTCAGGACTTTACAACCCGGTAAAAAATCCAGTTGGTGTAAAAAACCGAAGAAATGTAGTGCTTTTGCAAATGGAAAAAGCCAACCTCATTACCGAAGATCAAAAGGTACAATTACAAAGCCTTCCAATCACACTGAAATTTAAATTGGAAAGCCACAGAGAAGGTACTGCAACTTATTTTAGAGAATACCTTCGCGATTATATGAAGAAATGGGTGGAAGAAAACAAAAAGCCCGATGGTACTGATTACGACATTTACAAAGACGGACTTAAAATCTACACCACTATTGATTCAAGAATGCAAGCTTATGCCGAAGAAGCAGTTGCTGCCCACATGGCTAATATGCAAGAAGAGTTTTTTATTCAAAATAAAGACAATAAAAATGCTCCTTTCATAAACATTTCAGAAGCAGAAACCCAACGAATCATTAATCAGTCCATGAAATCATCCAGTAGATGGGCTATTTTGAAAGATCAGGACAAAAGTGACGAAGAGATCATAAAATCCTTTAATGAAAAAACAAAAATGACGGTTTTCACCTGGAAAGGGGAAAGAGACACTATCATGACACCAATGGATTCCATCCGTTATTACAAACACTTTTTGCAAGCGGGAGTTATGTCTATGGAACCACAAACGGGTAATATAAAAGTTTGGGTTGGAGGTATCAATTACAAATATTTCCAATACGATCACGTAGGGCAAGGAGCAAGACAAGTAGGTTCTACCTTCAAGCCTTTTGTCTATGCAACAGCGATAGAACAATTAAACATGTCTCCTTGTGATTCCATACTTGATGGTCCATTTATCATTCGCAAAGGACGTCATCACGTAACCGAAGATTGGGAGCCTAGAAACTCAGACAATAACTACCGCGGAATGGTAACCTTAAAACAGGCATTGGCATATTCCATCAATACGGTATCCGCAAAATTAATTGACAAAGTAAGCCCGGAAGCAGTAATTGAACTGACTCATAAATTGGGTGTAAAATCCGAAATTGTAACTCAGCCTTCCATCGCTTTGGGAGCTGTGGAAATTACAGTAGAAGATATGGTAGCGGCTTTCAGTACATTTGCTAATCAAGGTGTTTATACTAAACCACAATTCTTATCCAAAATCGAGAACAAAAGCGGTGAAGTAATTTACGAACCAATACCAGAATCCCATGATGTTTTGAACAAAGACATCGCATTTGCTATCATTAAATTATTGGAAGGAGTAACCGAAAGTGGTTCTGGAGCCAGATTGAGAACTCAAGGTGGCGGTAATGGAGACAAGCGTTGGACAGGATATCCATATATGTTCAAAAATCCAATTGCCGGAAAAACAGGAACTTCGCAAAACCAATCCGATGGTTGGTTTATGGGAATGGTGCCTAATTTAGTAACAGGTGTTTGGGTAGGATGTGAGGATCGTTCAGCACATTTCAAAAGTCTTACATATGGACAGGGAGCCGCAATGGCCTTACCTATTTGGGGATATTTTATGAATAAATGTTATGAAGACAAAGCCTTAACAATATCCAAAGAATCGTTCGAAAGACCAAAAAACCTATCTATAAAAGTAGATTGTTACGTGCCAAGAGCAGCAGTTGTTCAAGACACCACTGCAAGTCCGGAACAAGATACAGAAGAATTTTCATTGTAAAAGTATTTAATGCCGACAATGGTTTATTAAAACCTTTGGGGCATGCCACCATAAAGAAAAGGGACCAACTCACCATATCCGGTGATTCGGTCCCTTTTCTTTATGCTGTCGGGCTATGCGCGCTACTTTGGTGCTAGCTCTTATCCCTCACGCAAATCCTGCAAATCATCATCCTTTTTGATATTCTAATTTAATAAAATTTTCAAACTAAATCAGTGCGATTATTTTATTAGATTTGCATTATAAATCCGTTTTCTTCAATTGAAGTTGATTTTTTAATTCATTAAATAATAATACTTCACAGAAAACCAAAATGTTCTAATTTTTAAAAATCAAAAACGAAATCGATATAGTTATAAAAGAATTATTATGATTAACAAAAAAGTAAATACTGTACAGGAAGCACTTCAAGGAATTGAAAACGGAATGACCCTTATGCTTGGTGGCTTCGGATTGTGTGGCATACCGGAAAACTCCATCATCGAGTTGGTTCAAAAAGAAACCACAAACCTAACCTGTATTTCGAATAATGCTGGAGTGGATGATTTTGGACTTGGTTTGCTTTTGCAAAAAAAACAAATCAAAAAAATGATTTCCTCCTACGTGGGTGAAAATGCAGAATTCGAGCGTCAAATGCTTTCTGGCGAACTCGAAGTAGACCTCATCCCACAAGGAACTTTGGCCGAAAGATGTCGCGCGGCACAAGCCGGCATTCCAGCCTTTTTCACACCCGCCGGTTATGGAACCGAAGTAGCCGAAGGTAAAGAAGTTCGTGAATTCAATGGTAAAATGCATATTATGGAGCACGCTTTCAAAGCTGATTTTGCCATAGTAAAAGCCTGGAAAGGCGATACAGCGGGGAACCTCATCTTCAAAGGAACTGCTAGAAACTTCAACCCGTGCATGTGTGGCGCTGCAAAAATCACTGTGGCCGAAGTAGAAGAATTAGTCGAAGCAGGAACACTGGATCCAAACCAAATTCACATCTCTGGGATTTTAGTACAACGCATTTTCCAAGGAGAAAAGTACGAGAAAAGAATTGAGCAACGTACGACCAGAAAAAGAGAATAGATTTTAGATTGAAGAACGCAGATTTTAGAAAACAGATTTCTTAGTTTTTTAGATTATTTACACTTTACATACAAAACACATGGCATTAGATAAAATAGGAATCGCAAAACGAATTGCACAAGAACTAAAAGACCGTTATTTCGTCAATCTAGGCATAGGAATACCTACTTTGGTGGCCAACTATATACCGAAAGGAATTGACGTCGAATTTCAAAGTGAAAATGGCGTTCTGGGTATGGGTCCTTTCCCTTTTGAAGGAGATGAAGATGCCGATATCATCAATGCGGGAAAACAAACCATCACGACTCTGCCTGGAGCTTCTTTTTTTGACTCTGCAACTAGCTTTGGAATGATTCGTGGACAACACGTAGATTTGACTATCCTTGGCGCAATGGAAGTTTCAGAAAACGGGGATATTGCAAACTGGAAAATCCCCGGAAAAATGGTAAAAGGAATGGGTGGCGCGATGGATCTTGTAGCCTCAGCCGAGAATATTATCGTAGCAATGATGCATGTCAACAAGGCTGGAGAATCCAAAATTCTTAAAAAATGTACCTTACCATTAACTGGTGTAGGTTGCGTGAAAAAAGTAGTAACTGAATTGGCTGTTTTAGAAATCACCACAAAAGGTTTTAAACTGTTAGAACGTGCACCAGGAGTTACCGTAGAACACATTATTGCTTCCACAGAAGCCAATTTGATCATCGAAGGTGAAATTCCAGAAATGATAATTGATTAACATCCTATCCAATTTTAAAAAAACAATTCTTACGAGTTGTTTTTTTTTTGCCTAAGCCTAAAAATAGAGGCTTAATATAACTATCTAATAGTTAAATCATATTTATAACACACAATTATCATTTAACATATAATTTGTAATATTTTTAATTTTTTATTTCTATTTTTGATCGAAACAAACTAAACAAACACATTATGAAAAATTACAGTTTATTACTAATCGCTTTTTTGTTTTCGGCAGGTATGATGGCTCAAGATAGAGGAGATATTGTATTAGATGTTCATGGAACTTACACCTTTTCTAACAACGTAAATTTTGATTATGGACACATAGATATCGGAGACGGTTTTACGTATGGTGCCGGATTAGAATTTTTTCCTCAAAAGTCAACTTCTGTAGAGCTTAAATATTTAAGATTAGACACATCCATGGATGTTGATGTGCCAAACGTTGCTAATCCAGGTGTAAATGGAGATATTAATGGAGATGGTGCATTCAATTATATCTTAATTGGTGGTAATCATTATTTTGACAACGGAAATAATGCTGTTCCTTATTTAGGTGGTGGAATTGGTATGGCTATTACTGAAGGTCCATATGGTGGAAGTGACACCAACTTCGCTTGGGAAATCAAAGGAGGTGTTAAAATAAAAACAGCTTCTATTGTTTCTATAAGTCTTCAAGCTAATCTTATATCAACTGTTGCTGCAGCTGGTACGGACACATATTGGGGATATTGGGGACCTGTTGCTGTACAAGATTATGCTTATTCCTATCAATTTGGCCTAGGTGCTATCTTTGGTTTCAACTTTAAATAAAAAAACAAAATTCAATATGAAAGCAACTCTTAATCGAGTTGCTTTTTTTATATCATAAAAGAAACAATTAAACATAAAAGAGCACGTAAAACTACCTAAAAACCTCATTTAGAGAAAAATAACTAAATATATTCCTTCAAATTTCAAAAATATTCATAAATTTGATTACCCCATTTTTCAGAACGGATTATTCATTATTTAATAATATTTCCATGAAAAATACATTACTTCAAAAGGGTATCTGTTTGATCATTTTTTCCTTTTCAACTTTTACGTTATTGGCTCAAGAAGGAGATAAAAATGTTTTAAAAAAAATCACCAACGAAAAAGGCATACCTACCTTGATAACGTTTACCAGTAAATCGACTTATAAAATAAGTGATTATCAACAGTTATTCAAAGATCAATTGGGAATAAAAGACAATTCAAATTTTACAAAAATCAAATCTGAAATTGATAAATTGGGCATTTCCCATGAAAAGTTTCAGTTGTTTCATAATGGTATCAAAGTAGAATTTTCCACATATACATTACATTCTGCAGCGGGAAAATTAAATTCGATGAACGGTGAATTCTACAAAACCGATTTGTTGAATGCCATCCCTACTTTATCGAAAGACCAAGCATTTGCGAAAGCATTACAACAAATAGGAGCTCAAACCTACCTTTGGGAAATCCCAGAAGACGCCAAAATGTTCAACTACAAAAAACCGATTGGCGAATTAGTTTGGCTACCAATTTTGGATGGGGATAATTCTAACACGAAAGACACTCCTTTGCGATTAGTTTATAAATTTGACATCTATGCCACAAAACCAGTAAGTCGTGGGGATATTTACATCGATGCCATAACAGGAGAAACTTTATTTTATAACGCCACCATCAAACATATCGGGGAATACAGTCACGGAAAAGGAGAAGTCCTTTCTGGAAACCAAAACAAAATAGTCGTCGCAGCCAATGCCGATACCCGTTACACTGGTTCACAAACCATACAAACAACTTTAAGCGGAGCCAACTACATATTGGCCGATGCCACAAGAGGAAACGGAATTAACACTTTCAATATGAAGAAAGGCACTAATTACAGCGCTGCTGTAAATTTTACTGATGCCGACAATAACTGGACAGCTGCCGAATATAATAATGCCAACAAAGACAACGGAGCTTTTGATGCGCACTGGGGAGCTGAAAAAACTTATGATTATTGGTCAATCGTTCATGGTCGAAACAGTTTTGATAACGCAGGTGCAGCCATCAAAAGTTATGTTCATTATGATGTCGCCTATGACAATGCCTATTGGGATGGATCCGTAATGACCTATGGCGATGGTAGCGGAACCAATTTTGATATCCTGACCTCGATAGATGTTATAGGACATGAAATTGGCCATGCCGTCTGCGAAAAGACAGCCAATTTAGCCTATCAAAAAGAATCTGGGGCCATGAACGAAGCTTTATCAGATATCTGGGGTGCCTGTATTGAATATTTTGCGGCCCCTAGTAAATCGACTTGGCTTATTGGCGAAGATATTGAAAGAAGATCGGGACATTTGTCTTTGAGATCCATGAGTAATCCAAAAGCAGAAGGCCAACCCGATACTTATGGCGGAACCAACTGGAAAAACCCAAATTGCAGTTTTCCGTTCAGTTATAATGATTATTGTGGCGTCCATACCAATAGCGGGGTATTGAATCACTGGTTTTATATTTTATCAGTTGGAAAATCAGGTACAAATGATAAAGGCAAGAGCTATTCGGTAACGGGAATCACTATCGAAAAGGCTGCCAAAATAACCTTTAGGCTAGAAAGTGTTTACCTAACAGCCAATTCAACTTATGCCAATGCCAGAACCTATGGCATTCAAGCGGCAACCGATTTATACGGAGCCGGGTCAGCTGAAGTAATTGCTACCACCAATGCCTTTTATGCAGTAGGTGTCGGAGAAGCATATGCGGGGCCTACAGACACAACCGCACCATCGGCACCAACTAATTTAACAGCTTCGGGAACTACAGACACCACAACTAATTTGTCCTGGACAGCTTCCACCGATAATGTAGCCGTAACTGGTTACAATGTATATAATGGCGCCAACTTAATAACTACTGTAGCCGGAACAACATATGCTGTGACAGGGTTGATTGCATCTACTGCTTATACTTTTACTGTAAAAGCAAAAGATGCTGCTGGAAATTTATCTGCCGTTAGTAATGATGCGTCCATAACTACCTTGCCTAGTCCAGCAGACACAACGATCCCAACAGCACCAACCAATTTAACAGCTTCTGGAACTACGGACATAACAACCAATTTGTCTTGGACTGCTTCGACCGATAATATTGGTGTTACGGGCTACAATGTTTATAATGGAGCTACCCTTATCACAACAGTTGTAGGAACAACTTATGCAGTAACTGGATTAAGTCCGAGTACAGCCTATACTTTTACGGTTAGAGCCAAAGATGCCGCAACTAATTTATCGAATCCTAGTAATGAAGCCAACATTACGACATTGGCAACCGACACAACGCCTCCATCAGTACCAACAGCCTTGACTGCTAGTGGCACCACCACCACAAGTACCAATTTGTCTTGGACAGCTTCAACCGATAATGTGGCCGTGACCGGATATAATGTATATAATGGCGCTACTTTGGTTAACACAATTACCGGAACTAGCTACACTGTAACCGGATTAAGTCCTAGTACAGCTTATACATTTACCGTAAAATCCAAGGATGCAAAAGACAACTTATCTGGAGCCAGTAATGTAGTATCGGTAACAACTTCTGCAAATAACTTGACTTATTGTAATTCCAAAGCAACAAGTTCTGTTTATGAATTTATTGATTATGTAGGCATCGGAGGAATAGCTAATACAACGGTTGGAAACGGCGGTTATGGCAACTTCACCAATCTAACAGGTAATTTGCCTTATGGATCAAATACAATCGTATTGAGTATCGGATACAAATCTTCTATGTATAAAGAAAGTTGGAATGTATGGATAGATTTCAATAAAAATGGGACTTTCGAAAGCTCCGAAAAAGTAGTCTCTACGACCATAAAAAGCAATGCCAATAATTCGTATGCCTTTTCAGTCCCTGCATCAGCTCTAACTGGCCCTACCCGAATGAGAGTTTCATTGAAAAGAACATCCGCATCTACTGCCTGTGAATCCTTTTATTTTGGAGAGGTCGAAGATTATACTGTTAACATTGGCGCAAGCACCATTATAGCTTTTGCAAATGCAAATACTCCCGAAATCAATACCACTACAGAACCATATTATATTTTCCCAAACCCGACCAATTCAATTTTAAACATTACCAATCCCGAAAACAAAGGATTTGCGTATCGAATTATATCGTCATCGGGAATTGTGATAGGTTCAGGAAAAGCAGATGAAAATAGTATTAACACCAACAATTTGAGCCCAGGGGTTTATATACTGGAATTAAATGATGGTAGTCAGAAGTTTACCAAAACTTTTATTAAAAAGTAGCTTACCAATAAATCAACCTAATTAATGATGCAGTAGAGACTGAGAAACTTGCCAATGAGCCAAGTAACTTAGTCTCTATTGTTTTTTTGGAAAATATAATTCAAAAAAAAAGACCGCCACAATTGACGGTCTTTTCTATATAAATTCTTTTCTTTCTAAAGATTCTCAAAGAAATCATTCCCTTTGTCATCGGTGATGATAAATGCAGGGAAATCTTTAATGGTGATTTTACGAACGGCTTCCATACCCAGTTCTTCAAAATCTACAACCTCCACAGAAAGTATGTTTTCTTTGGCCAATATCGCCGCAGGACCTCCGATTGAACCCAAATAGAATCCACCGTAAGTTTTACAAGCATTCATTACCGGTTTGGTTCTGTTTCCTTTGGCAAGCATTACCATACTTCCACCATTCTTTTGGAACTCTTCCACATAAACATCCATTCTACCAGCAGTTGTTGGCCCAAAACTTCCCGAAGCCATTCCTTCTGGCGTTTTAGCAGGTCCTGCATAATAGATTGGGTGATTTTTAAAGTATTCTGGCATTGGTTTCCCAGCATCCAATAATTCTTTGATTTTGGCGTGTGCAATATCACGAGCCACAATCAAGGTTCCGTTTAGTTTCAAACGTGTTTTGATTGGGTATTGCGATAATTTTTTAAGGATATCAGCCATTGGTTGGTTCAAATCAATATCAACTGCTGCTTCCAAATGTGGAGGTGTTTCAGGCAATAAACGCTTTGGATTTACTTCCAATTGTTCTACAAAAACACCGTCTTTAGTGATTTTTCCTTTGATATTTCTGTCAGCCGAACAAGAAACTCCCAATCCAACCGGACAAGAAGCCGCGTGACGTGGTAAACGAATCACTCGAACATCGTGAGTGAAATACTTCCCTCCAAATTGCGCTCCAATATGGCTTTCCTGGCAAATTAACTGTACTCTTTTTTCCCATTCCAAATCACGGAAAGCCTGACCAGCCATATTCCCAGTTGTTGGCAAATGGTCGAAATAGCCTGCAGACGCTTTTTTAACAGCGGCTAAATTCGCTTCCGCAGAAGTTCCTCCAATCACTAAAGCCAAGTGATAAGGTGGACAAGCAGAAGTTCCCAAGTCCATTATTTTGGCTCGAATGAACGCATCCAAAGATTTCTCATTCAACAATGATTTTGTTTGTTGGTACAAATACGTTTTGTTCGCTGAACCTCCACCTTTAGCCAAAAACAAGAAATCATAAGAAGCTCCTTTTTTAGCATAAATATCAATTTGTGCCGGAAGATTAGAACCAGAGTTTTTTTCTTCAAACATACTGATAGGTACAATTTGAGAATAACGAAGATTTCGCTCTTGATAAGTGTTAAAAATCCCTTTTGAAAGCCATTCTGCATCATCAACGCCTGTATATACGTTTTCTCCTTTTTTGGCCATTACAATCGCTGTTCCAGTATCCTGACACGAAGGTAATTCACCATCGATGGCTACAACTGCATTTTGTAATAAATTATAAGCCACAAATCGGTCGTTATCGGTCGCTTCTGGATCATCAAGAATAACTCTTAGTTTTTCCAAATGCGAAGTTCGCAACATAAAAGAAACATCCTTCAAAGCTTCTTGTGCCAATAATTCCAAGCCTTTTGGATCAACAGTCAAGATTTCTCTATCACCAAGTTTTTCTATTTTTACAAAATCAGAAGTGATTTTGCGGTATTGTGTGTCGTCTTTTAAAATAGGATAAGGATCCTGATATATAAAGTCCATAGTTAGTTTGTTTTTAAAGAACGCCAAATATAAGAATTGTTCAAAGAATCCTAACTGATTTATGTCACGTTCCTTAAAGAAATTATTAAAAAACCCAGTCTATGACATTAAAATCGAACTCATATTTATAAAAACGAAAAGCCTCACATTTCTGAAAGGCTTTTTATATCATTGTCTTGGATTAAAACCCAAAACCCTAACTGAACGAAGTAGATTTAACTTAATAAACTTGTAACTAAGAATAGAATAAGCAAACCTATGGCGATGTATTTTGTGTATTTTGACATTTTTTAATTTATTTAATGAGTTGGATCCAAAAGAATGAAAAATAAATTAAAACTCCTAAAAATTATTGTTATAATTATTCCATTGTGTCTATTTTCTTCCTGAGCAGGTGTGATTTACTTTAAAAAAAACTAAAGCCGTTATCGATTCCATTTATGTCCAAAGACTATATAATATCCCCAACTGTCTGGCCCTTTTGCAACATCAAGACCTGCGCGAAGCCCATAAGTTCGGGCGACAAGGTACCTAAAACCAGTTCCGTAATTGTAAACAGTTTTAGCGTCGGAGAAATTTTCGCCTTTTTGGAAAACTTTTCCAAGACCTCCATATGCCAAAACACTCCAACGTGTATCGAGATCAAAACGCTGTTCAGTTTCGGTTAAAAGAGTAGCTTGACCTTGGTAGCGATAGGCCGTGATTCCTCTCAATTTAATGTATGGCATTTGGTGAAAAGGGACATTTCCATAAGCTTGTAGTGCTTCAAATCGCAATCCAGAAATCCATTTGTTGTTTATCGGAAAAAAATAGTGTACAAAGGTTTCTAATTTTTCAAATTTATAATCACTGCCTGTCCAGTCATCATTTACATAATAAGCAAGATTCGCTCTAAAGCCTTTATCTGGTGTAAAAATGGTGTTTCTTCGATCCCAATCCAAATAACCACCTAATGAAGCAACTTTTTTTTTGAAATCTTCAGTTGTAATATTTGGAGGTAGTTCGTAATCAAAATTTGGGTTGATTGTCATATTGGCATTAAAGTATTCCAAACCAACATAGAGATCACTAAAGGTCTTCTTGGAAAGAGAAAACATAATCGGTATTGTCTTATAATTAAAATCAAATTTTTGATCATCGCCATTTTCGACCTCTTTATAATACGCGAGATTGTAATCTACATAACCGAGAAAAACTCTGTATTTTAAACCATATTTAGCAATCACTTCTTTTCTGTAAATACCGGTAAACCAAGACTTGTTTGCAGTATATGCTCCAAACGCCGCAGTTACGGCCGGCGCAATATAATCCTTATCGCCAATGGGTTTTTCTTGGGGTGAAATATAAACGGGTGCCAAACCCATTCCAAATCCACCTAGGGCGGCTTCGGTTACAAAAAACGGAATTGGCAAAAAGCCTTTGGTATTGTCAATCATGACACTGGCATCGAGTCTTCCGTCGAGCGTATCCCGGAGCATTGCTTTTCGCTGTTCCTTGGTCATTTTGGGTTTGGTCTGGGCAAAACCCAAAGTGGAAAAAGCCAATATAAGGCTGAGATAAATTATTTTTAATGCCGACAAATGCGGGGTAATTTTGATCATTTTTGAGAATTTTTAAAATTAACAATTTGAAACAAAACACATTACATCAAAAATAGTCTTTTTTAGGGTTAATTATTAATCCAATTGGTTTAAAAAAACCAACTCGCTACAAAAATAGCGGTAATCACACAAATCACATCGACTAAAAGCATGGTTCCCAAAGCGTAGCGGGTATTTTTTATATTAACAGAACCAAAATAAACAGCAATCACATAAAAAGTACTTTCGGCACTACATTGAAAAATACTGCTTAATCTTCCCGTCATGGAATCGGCTCCAAAAGTATTCATTGAATCAATTAAAAACCCTCTTGATCCTGCTGAACTAAATGGTCTCAGCAATGCTACCGGAAGAGCATCCGTGATCTCTTTACTTACTCCCATATTAGAAAAAGCAAAAGCAATCCAGTTACTAATAATTTCAAACAATCCACTGTTTCTGAATAATGAAATAGCCACTAACATTCCTAAAACATAAGGAAAAATGGTAACTCCAGTTTTAACACCATTATTGGCTCCTGTTACAAAGGCTTCAAAAACTGTCGTTTTAGCGTCAGTGAATTTCTTCTCTTTAATAAATGAAAATATCAAAGTAAAAACGATAATCCCCACTAATATTAAAGCCGAAAGATTTGAAGTGAAATAGTTTTTTCCAATTAAATCCAAATGGTTCACATACATCAACAAACCAATAATTGCAGCTATTAGCCCCATCAAGACGGCTACCAAAGAAGCGCTTTTAAAATTAATCTTTTGCTTAATTCCAACTATAAGAAAAGCAGCAATCGTACCAATAAAAGAAGTAATAATACAAGGCAGCATCACATCTGCTGGGTTTGTTGCATTAGCAGCAGCGCGGTAACCAATAATAGAAGTTGCTATTAAGGTAAGTCCAGAAGCATGCAGGCACATGAACATAATTTGTGCATCACTCGCCTTTTCTTTTTCTGGATTTATTTCTTGTAAACTCTCCATCGCTTTAAGACCAAATGGCGTAGCGGCAGAATCCAATCCCAAGAAATTGGCAGCAAAGTTTAGAGTCATGTATGAAATAGACGGATGATCTTTCGGAATGCTTGGGAACACCTTAACAAATACAGGGCTCAATAATTTAGCCAATTTTCCAGATGCTCCAGAAATGATTAAAAGTTCCATCAGTCCACAGAAAAATGCTAAATAAGCCATAAGCGGCAAAATCAAATCGAGTAAAGTACTTTTACAAGTAGGTAATAAACCATCCGATTTTTGAACACCACTGAAAATTTTAACGGTTTTGTTTTTATAAACATAAGTAGTATCTGCATTCAGTGTATCACGATTGATAATCATCGTTTGGTCTGGAGCCTTTTTGATACTGTCCTTAATAAAAGCGGGAACCTGATTAATATATTTTTCGGATAGTAAAATTGGGTCGTCTTTTTTTCCATTCAAAACAAAATCAATGGTGTAACTATTGCCCATAAACAAACTGACAACAACAAATACAATCGAAGAAATGAAAATAACGAGCCAAAATCTACTTAATACCATAATTTATAATTTTTGTAAATGTAACAAATCAATGTCAATTGCAATATCAATATCAATTTTCAATATTTCAAAAATGAAAAATCGTTTCTTCATTTTCAAAAGTCAACCTCGAATTAAAAATTGATTATTCCTTAACGATTGCTTCCTTCAAATTGGAGTTGCCATTGAATTTTGATATTGCCATTGTTTTTACACATGAATAATCTCTTCCTCAATCAATAAATCTTCTCGGCGTAATCGAAGGAAAATCTGTGCTACGGCAATGGTATCTTTTTCACAATAAGTAACGATTCGGTCAATGTCTTTGTCCATATAAAAAACATGCCCGACCTGACTGCCGTCAATATCGCCTTTTGGCGATGGGACCCCAAGTACTTTGCACATTAATTTCAAAGAAGTGAAATGTTTGTAATCGCCAAATTTCCACAACTCCAAAGTATCCAAGTGGGCAATTTCCCATGGTTTTTTTCCAAATAAATTGAGTTTATCTGGAATCGGAATTTGATTGATAATCATTCGGCGGGCAAGAAACGGAATGTCAAATTCTTTTGCATTGTGCCCACACAAAACGTGTTGTGGCTGATTGAAATGATTGTTTAGCAAATTATTGAAGTCTTTCAAAAGTTTTGGTTCTTCACCAAAAAAGGAAGTCACCCTAAAATTACGAATATCTCCTTTGATCGTAAAATAACCAACCGAAATACAGACAATTTTTCCAAACTCGGCCCAAATTCCAGCTCGGTCATAGAATTCTTCCCCGGTAAACTCGTCTTTTCGTTGGTATTGGGTTTTGAGTTCCCAAAGAGTTTTCATTTCATCGTCCAAAGAATTATAATTTGCAGTTTCGGGAACGGTTTCAATGTCGAGGAAAAGTATGTTATTGATGTTTATCTTTTCAATCATAAGTTCTTATTTTAGGAAACATATTTAACAATCTCACTATATTTTAAAACCATAATAAAATACAATCGGCTTAAATTTATTATAGTACAAAAAATTAGTTTTCTACTTTCAATAATATTTTTTGCAAGTCTTTATCAGCAGACGAACTGCCTATCATGATTTCAAAATCACCAACTTCTACGACGTTTTTCATTTGCAAATCCCAAATTGATAGTTTATCTGGTGTGATTTCGAAAGTTACTATTTTGCTTTCACCTGCTTTCAATGAAATTCTTTTAAATCCTTTCAATTCTTTTACAGGAACTGTTACCGAACTCACTAAATCGTGGATATACATTTGCACAATTTCATCACCATCAACCTTTCCTGAATTTTTAACCGTTACAGTTATCGAGGCATTCTCTCCAATTTTGATGTTGCTGTTGTTCAAAACTGGTTTCGAATAAGTGAAATTGGTGTAACTTAAACCAAAACCAAAATTATAAAGTGGCGAATTATCTTCAAAGTGATATCCTCTTTGTGCTGTTGGTTTGTGATTATAATAGGCTGGTATTTGACCAGTAGTACGCGGAAAAGTAGCTGGCAATTTACCACTAGGATTTACGCTACCAAATAAAACATCAGCAACCGAATTACCTCCTTCTTGTCCTAAATACCAACATTCTAAAATAGCTTTAGATTTTTCTTGTACATTTTGAATAGCCAACGGAGCGCCATTAAACAAGGTAACAACAATAGGTTTTCCTAATTGTGATAATCTATTTATTAATTCATTTTGTTGTCCAAAAAGCTCAATACTTGAACGGTCTCCTAAATGATTTTCTGCCCAACCTTCTCTATTAATTCCCTCATCTGAACCTAATGCTAAAATAATCACATCGGCGTTTTGAGCTACCTTAACAGCTTCTTCTATTCGACCTTTATTGTCTTCTGCAGAGGTTGGTGTCGTACTATCTTTATACCAACGGTTCCATTCACTTTCTTCAATCAAACGGCAACCTTCTGCATAAGTAACATTTACTTTATTACCCAACTTGTTTTTTATACCCTCCAATAGTGTTGTCACATATTTTGGCGAATCGCTATAGCCACCTAATTGTTTGCGGTCAGCGTTAGGGCCTATAACTGCAACTGTTTTAATTTTAGATGCATTTAGAGGTAAAAAATCATTGTTATTTTGCAATAAAATAATTGCTTTGTCTGCAGCTTCTTTTGCTAATTTCTTACTTGACTCAAGATTTGAAACAACTTCGGCTTTGGAGACGTCTACATAAGGATTCTCGAATAGTCCCAATAAAAATTTTGCTTTTAAAATTCTAGAAACGGTTTCATCCAATACGGCAACAGATAATTTTCCTGATTCAATAGCTGGTTTCAAATATTGGAATGTTGTGATGTCTGGTGTTTCAATATCAACTCCAGTTTTGAATGCTAAAACACCAGCTTCGGCTTGAGTTTCTATAAGATGATGGCGACTTTGAAGTTCTGAAATCGCACCATAATCTGAAACCACCAAACCTTTAAAACCCCATTCCTCTTTTAAAATTTTCTTTAGCAAAAATGTGCTGGCATGAGAGGGAACTCCGTCAATTTCATTATAAGAAGCCATCACCGCTTGTGCGTTTGCTTCTTTAATCGCAGCATAAAAAGGAGGTAAAAAGGACTCTCTTATTTCTCTTTCGCCCAAGTTTGCTGGAGCTATATTATTACCTGCTTCTGGTTGACCATGTCCTGTTAAGTGCTTTAGTGTGGCCATAACATGACTTTTATCAATACCTTTTTCACTATTTTCACCTTGAAATCCTTTCACAACAGCAACGCCCATTCTAGAAACTAAATAAGGGTCTTCACCATAAGTCTCCTCAAAACGTCCCCATCGAGGATCACGAGCAATATCTATTACAGGAGCTAAAACGTGTTGTGCACCACGGGAGCGTACCTCAGCGGCAACAACTGTAAAAATTCGCTTCATTAATTCATCATCCCAAGTGGAGGCTAGAGCAATTGATTGCGGAAAACTAGTGGCATCTTTAGCTGGTAATCCGTGTAATGCTTCTTCGTGAAACATAACAGGTATTCCCAAACGGGTATTATTAACAAAAAACTTTTGAATCGCATTCGTTATTTCAGCCATTTGTCTGGGATTTCGGCCATAACTCCCATTCAAAGAACCATTTGGATTTTCGCTTGGTCGATTGACTTCCCCCAAACCAAAAGATAAGTTTTTTTCTGCTTTTCGAATATCAAAATTCCCATTGGCATCATACAAAAACTCACTACGTTTTTGCCAAATACTCATAGTTTGAGAAACTTTTTCATCTAACGTCATTCTACTTAAAAGATCGCTAACTCGAATATCTACAGCTTGATTTGGGTCTTTATACAAAGGCTTTTGAGCAGAAACAAAACCTATTTGAAAAAAAAAGAAGATTAAAAGAGTACTATTTTTCATTGTGTTTAAAGAATTTTTAATAAGTTTTATTGATACAAATCTCAAATATACTCTTATTTATAATTCCCTTAAAACAAACTTTGCTGATTACTAGGATTTTCGTGTTCCAATAACCATTTTTTTCGCCATAATCCTCCGGCATAACCTGTGAGAGAACCATCGGTTCCGATGACTCTGTGGCAAGGAACCACAATCCAAAGTGGATTTTTCCCATTCGCGGAAGCCACGGCACGAATCGCTTTTACATCTCCTAAAACTTTTGACTGTTCCAGATACGTTCTGGTTTTTCCATATGGAATCTCTAATAATGCTTTCCAAACTTTTTTTTGAAATTCGGTTCCCACGGGATTGAGTATGAAATCAAAATCAGTTCGTTTTCCTTCAAAATAATCATTAAGTTGTGAAACTGCTTTCTGCAAAACTGCTGGAATTTCTACCGAAACAGTTCCTTCATCGGAAACTGAAATTACCGATACTCCATTTTCATCGCCAATAATTGTGGTGATTCCCAAAGGTGTTTTGATATAAACTGTTTCCATGATTTTGAATAGATTTGAATACAAAGTTATCGCAAACTTCGTAAATAATTTTAAAAGGATGAAAATAAAAAGAACCATTCGTATGTACAAATGGTTCTTGTTTTTTAGCCCCGATAATAGTAAAAATCCTTATGTGCCGGGGTTCGGCACATAAGATTGTAACGGATAGCGGGAATAGCTTCTAAAAATTATTATTTCAGATTCGAATAAATATAAACTTCAACAGCTTTTAATTCTTCCTCAGTAAAGGTTTTTGTGATCTCTAAATTAGCTTGCATCACCGCAGCTTGGCTTGGGTCAACAATCGCTTCACCTTCACCTTTAAGGAAATTAACCATATTCCCGTTTTTGTCTTTATAGATTTTAGCAATTTCCTGAATACTTGGTCCAATCACTTTTTGATCCACTTGATGACAAGCAACACAATTCCCTTTACCTTCGAAAATTTCCTTTCCTAATGCTTCTGGTGTTTGAACTTCTGTTGTACTTTCTGTAGGTTTTCCAAATGGTTCTTGGCTTTCTTTCTTGCAGGAAAATCCAAGAACAGCTATCGCTATTAGTACTAACTTTTTCATATATGCAGAATTTATTTGTTATTGGTCATACATGGTATCGCCTTTTTGTTTTTTGTTGTTTGCTTACGCAAACTTGTTATTAATGGCGATTTCATATTCATTATTTTTGATTTAAAAGAATAGCAGCTTCTTTGGCAAAATATGTCGAAATCAAACTGGCTCCTGCTCTTTTGATACACATTAATTGTTCCATCATTATTTTGTCATTATCCAACCAACCTCTTTCGGCCGCGGCTTTTATCATTGCATATTCACCAGATACATGGAAAACGGTAACCGGAACATTTACAGCGTTTTTGACCTCGCGAACGATATCCAAATAAGCTATTCCTGGTTTAACCATAACCATATCGGCACCTTCTTCAACATCGGACAAAGCTTCTTTGATGGCTTCGATACGGTTGGCATAGTCCATTTGATACGTTTTTTTGTCTTTTGGAACGGCGATATCGGCTTCTCTGGGCGCACTGTCCAATGCATCACGGAAAGGTCCGTAAAACGCAGAAGCGTACTTAGCCGAATAGCTCATAATCCCCACGTGATGAAAACCTGCGGCGTCCAATCCTTCGCGCAAACGCAAAACGCGTCCATCCATCATATCCGATGGCGCAACAAAATCAGCTCCAGCTTCGGCGTGAGAAACAGCCATTTTTACCAAAGCCGTTACTGTAGAGTCGTTTTCAACATCACCATTGGCAATAATTCCGTCGTGACCATAAATAGAATATGGGTCTAAAGCTACATCCGGCATTACAATCATCTCAGGACAGGCCGATTTGATGGCACGAATGGCTTGTTGCATCAATCCATTTGGATTCCATGCTTCTTTTCCTGTATTGTCTTTTAAATTCTCACTTACTTTTACGTAAATATTGACTGCACGAATTCCCAACGCATAAATTTCTTTAACCTCAGCTACTGTCAAATCAATCGAACGACGAAAGATTCCTGGCATAGATGCTATCTCGACATTTACGTTTTCACCTTCGGCGATGAACATTGGAAACATAAAATCGGTTGGGCTTAAAGTGGTTTCACGAACCAAAGAACGAATAGATTCATTAACTCTTAAACGGCGGTTTCTGTGTAATGGAAACATATAATTTTAATTTTTAGATTGTAGATTTTATATTAAAGTCCTGTTTTCTGATGACTATTTTCAAATGCATCTTTTACTTTTTTTGGAGGATCAAAACGATATCCCACAGCAATATTTAAAGTCGAAACATTATCGTTAAATTGCACTCTAGTGTCACTGTCTTGGGCAAATGCAATGAAGTTTACATTAACAAATGAAAAAAACGAATCGGTATTATAGCCCAGCTTTAAACTCCCGCTAAAATTGTAAATACCCGATATTTCGCCATCCATATCACTAATTCCTCCACCTATACCCAAACCTGTAGATAATAAAACACGATTATTGATTACAAAATTATAATAATAAGATGGAGAAATTGTCATTTCAAAGAGATCACTTTCTGGATTCTTACTCCCGTCATTCAAATCAAGATTGGTATAAAAGAATGAAAAACTAGGAATAAAACTGCCCGAACTTTTGGTTTGCCATTCTTTTTGGTTCGCTATTGCTTTAAAAGAAAAATTGGGATTGAAAATATACGATGTAACTCCTCCAATTTTAGTGGATCTTAAATCTGGCAAAGGGACTGTTATTGCTCCTTCGCTTGCATAAAATCCTGTTTGATTGATAAAACTAAGCGTTTGCATCCATTTTTTATGAATAAACCGTGTACTGAAATTAAACAGCTTTGAACCATCATTATCTTTGTTGACATCAAAGAACTTAGGCGAATATCCAAATGAAAAATCAGCAATTTTAAATGAAACGCTTGCCCCAATTTGTTCTCTGCGATTCGGAATTAAGTCTAAAATTGTTGTAGTTCCATCTGAATTTGGGCTAACAATTTGAAAATTATTGGAAACATCCAAATAATACAAACTGGCTATCACTTTGTCATCATACGTTTTGAAATACGGATTGGAGGCTGTCTTTTCTTGGGCAAAACAGCCAAGAATACCACCAATCAGTGTAAAACAAAACGTTTTTACAACCATTCTTTCGGATTTTCAAGCGTTATAATTAATTTTTCTTCATCACTTCCCACTTCAGGATGATGATCGTAAACCCATTGCACATTCGGCGGTAAACTCATCAGAATACTTTCTATCCTTCCGTTCGTTTTTAAACCAAACAAAGTGCCTTTATCGTGTACCAAGTTGAATTCAACATAACGTCCTCTTCTTATCTCTTGCCACGTTCTGTTTTCAGCAGTATATGGAAGGTTTTTTCTTCTCTCGACAATTGGAACGTAGGCTTCTAGGAAACTATTTCCAACTTCTGTAACAAAGTTAAACCAATTTTCCATTGACATTTGCTCGGTTGCTTTGCAATAATCGAAAAATAGTCCTCCAATTCCGCGGGCTTCGTTGCGATGTGCGTTCCAAAAATAGGCATCGCATTGTTTTTTATATTTTGGGTAAAACTCAGGATTGTGTTTGTCGCAAGCGGTTTTACAGGTTTGATGAAAATGAATGGCATCTTCCTCAAACAAATAATAAGGTGTTAAATCCTGTCCGCCTCCAAACCATTGCTGAATCACGTTTCCGTTGTCATCGTACATCTCGAAATAGCGCCAATTCGCGTGAACCGTCGGTACCATTGGATTTTTTGGATGCAAAACCAAACTCAAGCCACAGGCAAAAAAATCGGCTTCGCCTACATTGAACAGTTTTTGCATTGAATCTGGCAATTTTCCGTGCACTGCCGAAATATTCACACCGCCTTTTTCAAAAACAGCTCCGTTTTCAATTACGCGAGTTCTTCCTCCTCCACCTTCTGGGCGTTCCCACAAGTCTTCACGGAATTTTGCTTGACCGTCAACGGCTTCTAATCCTGCAACAATTGTATCTTGAAGATTTTGTATATATGAGAAAAATTTATCTTTCATTGGTATTGTATTCTGATTTGAGCAAGCCGAAATAAACAGTGTTTTGCAATTCGCCATCACCATTTCTAAATTCGTCTCGTAAAATTCCTTCTTGTTTGAAATTGTGTTTTAATGCGATTCGTTGACTTGCCAAATTAATTTCTGAAGTGCAGATAAAAACCTTATTCAACATCAATTCATTGAAGCAAAATTCAAGTGCATCAGAAACCATTTTTGATGTGATTCCTTTTCCCTGAAAATCTTCATCTACAAAATAGCCCAATTCACATTTTGAAATACGGTAATCTATAGTTTTTACACATAAATAACCAATTAAATCATTTGTTTTGATGTCCCTTGCATAAAAATAAAAACCTTCTTTATTCTTTTCTTTGTCAAGGCTGACTCCTATGAAATCACCTGCTTTCTTCAGAGAATCTGAGTTGGCTAGAGTAACCGGGAAAGTTTTCCCAATGTGATTTCTATTTTTATCGATTAATTTATAAAACTCTTCGGGATGAATGTTTTCAATTCGGTCTATTTTCCAATCTGTAAAACTCATTGGTCTATTTATTTTTAGCAGCAGCTATTTTATTAATAATCCCAAACGAAAAGGTCTTACTTTCCTGTTGGATATTATTGTAAATGGCAACTGCTTTTTGTGAAAAATCAAATTGGTTTTCCTTAGAAAAAGCGACCAAAAAATCAGCGAATAACTCCAACTGATTCCAATCCAAATGAAGTCTATGCAAGTGAACAATCAATTCCTCTTCCTTGAAATTATTGAGACTTTCGACATTCATCGCCAAGTCTTTTAATTCATTTTCTAAGAAAAGAAGGTCTTCTAAATTCCAAAACTTAGGCACATAAACCAATGATATCAGCTTTTTGAGCACGTTGTCAATTCGAATACTTTCTTGGTCTCTTAAACCTTTGTTTAGCATTTTTTATTAGTTGTTGGTTGATTGTTGTTAGTTGATAGCCATTTGGAGTTTCCCCAACAACTATCAACTATTAGTTCCCGTATTCCTTCACCGCATCCACAAATGCCTTAGCGTGATCAACAGGAATATTAGGTAAAATTCCGTGACCTAAATTGGCGATGTATTTGTCTTTTCCGAATTCATCGATCATTTCGTGTACCATTTTCTTGATAGTCGGAATTGGCGAAAGCAATCTTGACGGGTCAAAATTCCCTTGTAAAGTCACATTTCCACCTGACAAATAACGGGCATTTCTAGGCGAACACGTCCAATCTACACCAAGTGCCGAAGCCTTGCTTTTCCCCATTTCGTTCAAAGCAAACCAACATCCTTTTCCAAAAACAATAACTGGAGTAACCTCAGCCAATGCTTCTATGATTTGGTTGATGTATTTCCACGAGAATTCTTGGTAATCAACAGGAGAAAGCATTCCTCCCCAAGAATCAAAAATCTGAACGGCATTTACACCTGATTTTACTTTTTCTTTTAGGTATAAAATAGTGGTGTCGGTAATTTTTTGCAATAAAGTGTGCGCAGCTACTGGGTTTGAAAAACAAAATCCTTTGGCAGTATCAAAACTTTTAGAACCTTTTCCTTCTACAGCATAACAGAAAATTGTCCAAGGCGAACCAGCGAAACCAATTAACGGCACCTCATCATTCAGCATTTCTTTTGTTAATTTTATGGCATCAAAAACATAACCTAAAGTTTCATTTACATCTGGAACAAAAACCTGATTTACCTGTTCCATCGTACGAATTGGATTTGGGATAATCGGACCCAAATTGTCTTTCAATTCTACGTGAATTCCCATCGCTCTTGGCACTACCAAAATATCTGAGAACAAAATAGCAGCATCCGGAGCAATTCTGCGAATTGGTTGTACCGTGATTTCAGCTGCTAATTCTGGTGTTTCGCAACGAGTGAAAAAATCGTATTTGTCACGCAAAGCTCTAAATTCCGGTAAATATCTTCCAGCTTGACGCATCATCCAAACTGGCGGGCGTTGTACTGTTTCTCCTTTTAAAGCTTTTAAAAATAGGTCGTTCTTTAACATAGTGTTCAGTTTGCAGTTTGCAGATTACAGATTTTGACAATCGTAAAAAGAAACTTTTATTTTTATTTATTTTATTTTTCCCTTTGGGAACTTGATTATTTGTATTCTGTTATTACATCCTCAATCACGTCTTCAACACTTTGCTGATCTGCAACGATGATATTTTTTGTTATTTTGTCTAATGCGCTTGCTGTGGTTTCGCCAATGCAAAAACAGATTTCTTTCTTTATAACATTGTCTTTCAAATAACTTTCAATGGCAGAAGGACTGAAAAACAAAATTGCATCGATTTTCTCCTTGATCTTCATCGGAGTCAATAGCGTTTCATAAACTTGAATTTCATTGAATTTTATCCCTGCTTCTTTTAAAGCTTTTGGTAATGTTTCTTTACGAAGATTTCCGCTAAAGAAAGTATAGCTTTCTTGACTATAAATCAAAGCGATAATCTCGGCTAAGTCGGCGGCATAACCCGTGTAGGCAACCACATTGAACCCAGCTTCAGATAATAGAATTTTCGTTTTTAGTCCAACGCAAAAAACATTTTTGGTTTTCAAATTGTCTATATCTGAATTTTCTAAAACACTCTGTGCCGCATTTTGACTGGTAAAAATCAAATTGTCGTTGATGTCATTAAGTTCGAATTCTTGCTTCTTAGTCGAAATGAAATCCTCTTCGAACACTTCAAAACCAGCACTTAGAAGTTCTCGACGCTGAACATCCGACAGCGTTTTGGTAGATAATATAACTGTTTTACTCATTTTTTGTTTTTGAATCATTCTGAAAGCCAAATCTTTCGCTCCTTTATTTTTTTAAAGTTGCTTTTATCGTTGACATCAATTCAGTTCCACCGTTTGCGAAGATTTCTTGAGCCGAGTTATAACCAAGCTTTTTCCATTCTTCGATGGGAACAATTTTGTTGACTTCAATTTTTTGTTTTCCGTCAATCGAAAACAGCACTCCGTTGAAATGGATGGTATCTTCTATTTCATTGTATTTTGCCAAAGCGCCAATAGGTGCAGTGCAACCGCCTTCGAGGGTTTTCAAGAATTGTCTTTCGATATGGGTGCAAACTTCGGTTTCTATATCGTTGAGCTGAGCAACGGCATCACGGCAAAAATCATCGTTACCCATCGCCACAACGAGCATCGCTCCTTGCGCTGGCGCTGGAATCATCCAATCTAGATTGATATAATTTTCGGGTTTCAGGTTGATGCGCTCCAATCCTGCAGCGGCAAAAACGGCTCCGTTCCAGTCATTTTCCTGTAGTTTTTGCATTCGGGTATTCACATTTCCGCGCAAATCGACTACGTTGTGATTCGGATATTTATTCCACCATTGGGCTTGACGGCGTAAACTTCCTGTGGCAATAGTCCCTTTTTCTTCTAAAAAATCAAGATTCCCTTTGTGTACCAAAATGTCTAAAGTGTTGGCTCTTTCTAGAACTGCACCTTGAACAATCCCAATAGGCAAAGCGGTTGGAACGTCTTTCATGGAATGCACAGCGATATCCACTTGGCCATTGATCATAGCAATATCAAGCGTTTTGGTAAAAATACCAGTGATTCCAAGTTCGTAAAGGGGTTTGTCAAGAATGATATCTCCTTGTGATTTTACGGCAATGATTTCGGTTTTATAACCTAAATCGTTTAGCTTTTTTTCTACCGTGTGGGCTTGCCATAACGCAAGTTCGCTGTCACGGGTTCCAATACGTATTGTTTTTTCTGCCATTTTTTATTTTTTAAAACCATACAATCGGAATGTAACTGAATTCCTTGATGGTTCCTTATTTTGTAGTCGTTGCTATTTGAAAAACTTTTTCGATCCAATCGATGCTCTCATCTACCATTGTGTCTTCATTTTTAAGATGATTGGCAAAATGGGTAGTGATTTTTTGGATGATTCTGGAGCTGATGATTTCGGCTTGTTCTTCGTTGAAGTTGGACATCTTTTTGCTTTGAAAATCCAATTCCGAATTTTTAATCGTGTTTAGCTTCTCTTTCAAGGCATTGATCGTTGGAGCAAACTTTCTTACTTTGGTCCAGGCGATAAATTCGTCCTTTATTTCTTCAATAATAGCCTCTGCTGCTGGGATATGGGCCTTTCTGTTTTCCAATGTTTCATCAGTCATCTGAGATAAATGATCCATGTGAATTAAAGTAACTCCTTCAAGGTCTTTGACGTTTTCGTTTACATTTTTTGGAATAGACAAATCCAAAATCAACAATGGTTTTTTCAAATTCAAAATTGCCTTGTCGATAGTAGGATTTTGGGCTCCTGTAGCGACAACCACCACATCGGCTTTTTGCAATTCAAGATGCAATTCCGAGTAATCTTTAACAATTAGATTCAACTTTCCGGCCAATTTCTCAGCTTTGTCTTTGGTTCTGTTGATTAAAGTGATGTGTTCATTTTTGGTGTGTTTTACTAAATTCTCACAGGTATTTCTTCCGATTTTCCCTGTTCCGAAAAGTAAAATATTCTTGTTTCCAATGTCTGGAACGTTCTTGATAATGTATTGAACCGATGCAAAAGACACCGAAGTGGCTCCTGAACTGATTTCGGTTTCATTTTTGATTTTTTTACTGGATTGTATTACAGCATTTACCAATCTTTCCATAAAAGCGTTGGCTAAACCCAGTGCTTTGGCTTCAGCAAAACCATTACGAATCTGGCTGATGATTTCAAAATCACCTAGAATTTGGCTGTCCAAACCTGTTCCTACTCGGAATAAATGAGAAATAGCTTCTTGGTTTTTGAAAACATAAGCGACCTTTTGAAAGTCTTCAACAGTACCGTTGCTGTTCTCGCAAAGTAATTTTATTAATTGAAAAGGGTGTTCGGCATAGCCGTAGATTTCAGTTCTATTACAGGTCGAAGTCACGAATAAGCTTTGTATCCCTTCAGTTTTGGCTTGTTCGAGTAAACGAGTTTTAGCTAAAGTGTCTAAACTAAATTTACCTCTTATCTCGGCATCGGCTTTTTTATAGCTAAGACCGATTGAGTAAAAATAGTGATGCTTTGAACCGTTATGATTTTCCATATATTCCCTTTCACATATAAGCCTACAAAAATATTACTATCGTTTCTATAAAAGTAACGCTAAAAGTTCTATTTGTGTCGCTAGATGCTTTTTTAAATTTAATTCGTTGTTTTCTAATAAAAACTGCTATTTTTGTAGCGTTATCAAGGGTCGGATTCCGACTTGTTTAGAGTGATTCTAAATAAATATTTTCATTAAGAGTCTTTTTTTAAATAAAAAAATATCGTTATGAGTTCACAAGATATTATAACAATTGAAGATGATTTTACGCTACTTCGTTTTCAAAATGATGGTTTAGAAACTTTTCAAGCCAAACACGAAGTGAGTAATGGCTTGATTCAATTTCATTTTGGATTAAAAGGAAAGGCTAAATTCAACTTTAACCAAGGGAGTTACATATTGGATTTGAATGAGGAAAAATCATACTTATTCTACAACCCTCAAAAAGAATTACCCCTCAATTTAGAATTGGCACCTAATACTTGGGTGATATCCATTTTAATTTCGATTCAAAAATTTCACCGATTATTTTCTAATGATTCGGGGCATATTCCGTTTTTGAGCGAAGAGAATAAAGACAAAAAATACTATAAAGAGGGCGATATTAGTCCTTCAATGGCAATTGTTTTGAGTCAATTGTTTCATTATAATTTAAATCCTTCGATCAAGAATTTGTATTACAAAGGCAAGGGATACGAATTGTTGAGCTTGTATTTTAATCGCTCTGAAGATCCGAATGCGGAACAATGTCCATTTTTGATTGATGAAGAAAACGTCTATAAAATTAAAAAAGCCAAAGAAATCATCATAACCAATATGGCTGAGCCTCCAGGATTACAAGAATTGGCTGATGAAGTAGGTTTGACGTTAAAGAAACTCAAAATGGGTTTTAAGCAAATTTATGGTGACACCGTTTATGGTTACCTTTTCGACCATAAAATGGATTATGCCCGCCAATTGCTGGACAGCGGTTCCTATAATGTCAATGAAGTGGGACTGAA
The DNA here is from genome assembly GCF_031456055.1 of Flavobacterium granuli. Taxonomy (GTDB): domain Bacteria; phylum Bacteroidota; class Bacteroidia; order Flavobacteriales; family Flavobacteriaceae; genus Flavobacterium; species Flavobacterium granuli_A. The sequence continues at coordinate 395,855 of NZ_JAVDTX010000003.1, read as the reverse complement.
AATCGGGTACAGTACCGGAAGTCATTTCATCGCGGCTTTCAAAAAGAAATTTGCAACTACTCCAAAGAAGTACCTGATGTCAATCAATTCAAATGTTTAAAACACGATTGATTTTAAATATCAAAACATAATAAAAAAATAACATTTATCATATTTCCAAAAAGTAGCTTTCTATACTTTTGGCAAAAAAATCACCTAGATATGAAAGGCGCATTATTAATAAACTTAGGATCACCTGAAAGTCCAACCCCGAAAGATGTAAAACCCTATTTAGATGAATTTCTAATGGACAAATACGTGATTGATGTTCCGTATTTGTTGAGAGCATTTTTGGTTCGTGGCCTTATTCTAAGAAAACGACCTGAAAAAGCTGCTGCTGCTTACGCAAAAGTATGGACAGACGAAGGTTCGCCACTTGTGGTCATTTCAAAAAGAATGTACGAAAAAGTAAAACCGCAAGCCAATGTTCCGGTTGCTTTAGCAATGCGTTACGGAAACCCTTCGTTGATGGCAGGCTTACAGGAATTGCAAGACAAAGGTGTTACTGAGGTATTGCTTTTGCCTTTGTATCCGCACCACGCGATGTCATCGACAGTTACCGTTCTTGATAAAGCGGAAGAAATCAGAAAAAAGCATTTCCCTAATATGAAATTCACTTCTGTTCCTGCATTTTACAACAAACCAGATTATATTAAAAACCTGTCCGATTCTATCCAAAAACACTTAAACGGATTTGATTACGACCATCTTTTATTCTCTTATCACGGACTTCCGGAGCGTCATATTCGCAAAACTGATGTAACCAAATCACATTGTAAAATTGATGGTTCTTGTTGCAACACGCCATCACCGGCACACGAATTTTGTTACCGTCACCAATGTTATGAAACCACAAAATTAGTTGTAAAAGCACTTGGAATTCCTGAAGGCAAATACAGCCAAACTTTTCAATCGCGCTTGGCTGGAGATAAATGGTTGGAACCCTACACGGATGTTGAAGTGAACAAACTTCCTGAAAAAGGAATTAAGAATCTAGCCATTGTGACTCCTGCTTTTGTGGCAGATTGTTTGGAAACTCTGGAAGAAATTGCAATGGAAGCCAATCACCAATTCAAAGAACACGGAGGCGAAAATTTCTTGGCCGTTCCTTGCTTGAACGATGATGACGAATGGTGCGCTACGGTAAGTAAATGGATTAATGACTGGGCTAAATAATTTTTATGGAACTCTACAACTATCTCAAATCCCTACATCTCATATTTGTAATCACTTGGTTCGCAGGATTATTCTATATCGTCCGATTGTTTGTGTACCAAATAGAAGCTGCCGATAAACCTTCGCCTGAAAAAGAAATTCTGCAGAAACAATATAAACTTATGTCCTACCGATTGTGGTATATCATTACCTGGCCATCAGCCGTATTGGCTAGCATTTTTGCGTTTTGGATGCTGTTTTTTACCGATTTGGGAAGCGCTTGGTTAAAAATGCCTTGGATGCACGTAAAACTTGGCTTCGTTTTTGTGCTATATTTATATCATTTAAAATGCCAGCAAATTTTCAGTCAATTACAGAGGGACGAAGTAAAATACACTACCAATTTTATGCGTTTGTGGAATGAGATTGCCACTATAATTTTATTCGCTGTTGTATTTTTGGTTGTATTGAAAAATGCCGTAAATTGGATTTATGGAGTGATCGGTATTTTCCTCTTTTCGATTACTATTATGCTTGGTTTTAAATTTTACAAAAGAATTAGGGAGCGAAATAAATCGTAATTATGCTTAAAAACTTAAAGATTCCCATAATTTCATTACGTGTTAGAATCTTTCTATCAATGGTTGTATTAATCATTGCCACCTCTCTTTTGCTTATAACCATTTCCATCTTTCAATACAAAACTATCGCAAAAGAATACAATCAAAAGCGAATAGAAGGCAAGGAACATTATGTAAAAGAGCACATCAATTATATGCTTTCAAACACCAAGTATCCTCTGACCGATGCTAATATAAAATTAATCTTTAAAGATAAAATCTACGAAATATCCGATATACAAAATACTGAAATACAGTTCTATTCCTTAGATGGAAAATTACTGAAATCCTCCAAAGAATCCTTCGCCGCTGCGACACAAATCCCAACAATCTCAAAATTCATCCTGAGATTAGTCAATGCTTCAATTGAAAAAAGATTTGTCGAAGTCAAAACCATTAATGGAATTAAATACCGATCCTCCTATAGCCTTATAAAAAATAAAAAATTCAAACCCATCGGAATTCTAAAATTACCTAACGTCCCCGATGATGGCTATTATGAAAAAAAATTAAACAATTTCTTAATAAGCTTGATACAGGTGTATGCACTTATGATCGCCATGGCTTTTGGACTGGCTTATTTCCTTTCTACCTTTATTACCAAACCAATCTATGATTTTGCAGAAAAATTAAGTGAAACCAGTTTGAACCAAAAGAACGAAAAAATTCCATTTTCGGCCAAAATTAAAGAGATTAACATGCTCTTACTAGCCTATAACAGAATGATTGGAGAACTCGAGAGAAACGCCATTGTTTTGGCTCAAAACGAACGGGATTTGGCCTGGCGTGAAATGGCTAAACAGGTGGCTCACGAAATCAAGAATCCGCTAACGCCAATGCGACTTACTATTCAGAGTTTTCTACGAAAATTCAATCCAGAAGAACCAAATATTAAACAAAAATTAAACGATTTCTCTGAATCCTTAATTCAGCAAATAGACACGATGAGCGCCGTTGCATCAGCCTTTTCCGATTTTGCTTCTATGCCCGCCCAACAAAATGAAATGCTGAATGTCGTTGAAGTGGTAGAACTTACCTTGGATATTTTTCATGAAGATTATATTGTTTTGGAATGTTCCGAAAAAGAAGTTATTTCTAAAATTGACCGTACTCAACTCATTCGTGTAATAACCAATTTGGTTAAAAACGCCATACAAGCCATTCCAGAAAATCAGGAAACCAAAATGATATTGGTCACCATAGAAAAAATAAATAAAGAAGTCATTATTACGATAAAAGACAATGGAACTGGAATAAGTCCTGAACATATCGACAACATTTTTGAACCCAAATTCACTACCAAAAACAGCGGAATGGGTTTAGGCCTTGGAATTATAAAAAACATTATAGAAAACTACAACGGAACAATTACCTTTGAATCTAAATTTGGAAGAGGTACTATATTCACAGTTACCTTACCCATCATTAACTCATAATTATAACACAATGAACTACGACAATCTTTTAATTACACTAGAAAACAACATTGCAACAGTTGTCATCAATAGACCAAATAAACTAAATGCTTTGAATATTGCAACGATCAACGACTTGCACAAAGCCATAAAAGTATTGGGTAAAAACAAAGAAATTCAAGTTATCATACTTACGGGAACTGGCGAAAAAGCATTTGTTGCTGGTGCAGACATTTCAGAATTTGCTCATTTTACAATCGAAGAAGGAGCGCAACTGGCTTTTCAGGGGCAAGAATTGTTGTTTAATCTTATTGAAAACCTAAAAACACCAGTTATAGCAGCAGTTAATGGATTTGCATTGGGAGGTGGATTGGAATTGGCCATGGCCTGTCATTTTAGAGTAGCTTCAGACAATGCCAAAATGGGACTTCCGGAAGTTTCTCTTGGAGTTATTCCAGGATATGGAGGAACTCAGCGTTTACCACAATTGATTGGTAAAGGTCGTGCAATGGAAATGATTATGACTGCCGGAATGATAACTGCAGATGAAGCCAAACAATACGGATTAGTGAATCACGTAGTTCCTCAAGCCGAGTTAATCGAATTTTGCACAGGAATTGCCCAAAAAATCATGAAGAATTCTCCTTTTGCGATTGGTAGAGCCATAAAAGCAATTAATGCTAATTATACCGAAGGAAAGAACGGTTATGAGACCGAAATCAAAAACTTTGGAAAATGCTTTGGAACCGAAGATTTCAACGAAGGAACAAAAGCATTTTTAGAGAAAAGAAAAGCTGTTTTTACAGGGAAGTAGTTCTTTAAATGTTAAAAAAACAACTTTTGCTACTTCGAAAAAAAGGAGTATTTTTACGAAAATTATATAAAAACGATCCCTTATTTTGAATAAAATAAAGGAAAAACTGAATAAACAAAAGAAATAGAGATGAAAGAAAAAAGCAGTTCAGAGAAAGAAGCTAAGTTGAAAGCGTTGCAGCTTACACTTGACAAATTAGACAAAACCTACGGAAAAGGAACTGTAATGAAAATGGGCGACAAAGCCATTGAAGAAGTAGAAACAATTTCTTCGGGATCTTTGGGAGTTGATTTGGCTTTGGGAGTTGGTGGTTATCCAAAAGGAAGAATTATAGAGATTTACGGACCAGAATCCTCTGGAAAAACGACTTTGACACTTCATGCAATTGCAGAAGCTCAAAAAGCGGGAGGTATTGCTGCTTTTATTGATGCGGAGCATGCTTTTGATAGAAATTATGCTGAGAAATTAGGAGTTGATATCGAAAACTTAATCATTTCACAACCTGATAACGGGGAACAAGCACTTGAAATTGCCGAAAACCTGATCCGTTCTGGAGCTATTGACATCGTGGTTATTGACTCTGTTGCTGCATTGACACCTAAGAGTGAAATTGAAGGTGAAATGGGAGATTCCAAAATGGGTCTTCATGCTCGTTTGATGTCTCAAGCATTAAGAAAATTGACTGGAACAATTAGCAAAACGAATTGTACTGTATTTTTCATCAACCAATTGAGAGAGAAAATCGGTGTAATGTTTGGAAATCCAGAGACAACTACTGGAGGTAATGCCTTGAAGTTTTACGCTTCGGTACGTTTGGATATTCGTCGTTCTACACAAATTAAAGATGGTGAAAATGTTTTGGGTAACCGTACTAAAGTAAAAGTTGTAAAAAACAAAGTGGCTCCACCTTTTAAAGTGGCCGAATTTGACATCATGTATGGTGAAGGAATCTCGAAAACAGGTGAAATACTAGATCTTGCAGTAGAGTTTGAAATTATCAAAAAAGCAGGTTCTTGGTTCAGTTATGGTGAAACCAAGCTTGGACAAGGCCGTGATGCCGTTAAATCATTGATTAAAGACAATCCAGAATTGGCGGATGAACTTGAAGTGAAAATTAAAAGTCACATCAAGGAATTAGCAGAAGCATAAAAATAGAAAAGACCGCAATTGCGGTCTTTTTTTTTAATTGTTTTTTGATTCATCCAGCTTTTTGAATGCTAATAATTCATTATATATTAAAGTTCTAACGTGTTCTCGTACTTCCTTTCTGTCCAATGGCTCTCCGTTTTCCGAAACCGTTTCAACCAAAGGTAAAATCTTAACGCGCATTAGCCCTGGACTTCCGCTATAGAACGTGTACGACAATCTTTTTTTATTATCCGGAAAAACGAGAGGAACTATCGGTAAATGATGTTCTACAGCCAAACGGAAAGCTCCGTCTTTGAAATTATCCAAAAGGATAGTCTCGTCGTGTGGTACACCACCTTCTGGGAAAATACAAATACTTAACCCTCTATCAATTCTTTTTTGAGCTTCGTCAAACACTTCCATTCTACTTTTAGAACTGCTTCTATCTACTAGAATACTGGTTCTTTTGTAGAAAAACCCAAACAATGGAATCTTTGCAAGCGACATTTTTCCAACAAAAACAAAAGGATTATCCACTGCGGCAAGCATTAGCATAATATCGGTCATGGAAGTATGATTGGCTACAAACATATAGCTCTTCTTGTGATCCAATTTTTGGATTTTTTCTATTCTATAATAAAAACCCATTCCAAAAAGCACACATTTGGCCCAAATACGGGACATTTTAAAGAAATAGGGGTAACCCTTTTCAGTCAATATGGAAGCCACCAAAAATGGAAGCATAATCAGGATAGGTATGAGCATCACCACATAAAACCATACCCGCCAAACAGCCCAAAATATCTTTTTTATACTTTTCATGAAGCCAAAAGTAAGGAAACTTGCGGAAAATTTAGCAAAAGAATTAACTTTGCAATCAAATATTACATCACCATACTATCATACTAGATTTAAAAAAATAAAAATGGCAAAAATACTTACAGGCGTTCAAAGTACAGGAACTCCGCATTTAGGGAACCTATTGGGCGCAATTATACCTGCAATCGAATTGTCGAATAAACCAGAAAATGAATCTTTCCTTTTTATAGCCGATTTCCATTCGGTTACACAAATAAAAGATGGAGAAACATTAAGAGGCAACACTTATAGCACTGCTTGCGCGTGGTTGGCCTGTGGTTTAGATACCGAAAAAGTGATTTTTTACCGCCAGTCCGATGTGCCGCAAACAGCGGAATTATCTTGGTATTTGAGCTGTTTTTTCCCTTTCCAACGTTTGACATTAGCACACTCATTCAAAGACAAATCTGATCGATTAGATGATGTTAATGCCGGTTTGTTTTCGTATCCAATGCTTATGGCTGCAGACATTTTATTATATGATGCCCAATTTGTTCCCGTTGGAAAAGACCAATTGCAACATGTAGAAATTACACGTGATGTGGCATCCCGTTTCAACCACCAAATGGGAGAAACATTTGTAATTCCAGAAGCCAAAATCCAAGAAGATAGCATGCTAATTCCTGGTACAAACGGTGGAAAAATGAGTAAATCTGCAAATAACATCATTAATATTTTCTTGGACGATAAAGCGCTACGCAAACAAGTAATGAGTATTGAGACAGACAGTACGCCATTAGAAGATCCAAAAAATCCTGATACTTGTAACGCTTTTGCCATCTATTCTTTGTTAGCCAATGAAGAGCAAATTGCAACTATGAAAGCAAATTATTTAGGTGGAAATTATGGTTATGGCCACGCCAAACAAGCTTTGTTTGAATTGATTGTAGAAAAATTTAAAACCGAAAGAGAAAAATACAACTACTACATCAACAATCGCCCAGAGGTTGATACCTTATTGAAGAAAGGAGCCGTAAAAGCCGGTGCGGTTGCAAATGGCGTTTTGGCAAAAGTAAGAGAGAAATTGGGATTTGAGATTTAGATAAAATTTCAAAAACTAAACAAATTGCACTAATTAGCACGAACAGATTCGTGCTAATTAGTGCAATTCGTGTTTATAAACCTTATTGTATCGGCAGGTTTTTCTCGAAAGCAGAACCAAAAGAAATAAAGGAATCCGTTCCTCCCACTCCTTCAATAATGTGAATTTGTTCGTAGATAATTTTGCGTAACTCTTCGTTATTGGCCGCCACAATCTTGATAAACAAAGCATATTTACCCGAAACCCAATGACATTCCACAATCTCAGGAATCAATTTGAGTTGTTCAGCTATTGAGTAAGCGAAACGGGCTTCTTTGGTAGTGATTCCGGTATATGTAATGGTTTCAAAACCATTGGCTTTCGCATTCAATTTAACTGAAAATCCTGCAATCACTCCCGATTCCTGCAATTTTCGCACACGCAAATGCACTAATGAATTGGATACTTTTAATTCTTTGGCCAATTCAGAATATGGAATTCTTCCATTCTCACTCAGCTTTCTGATGATTTCTTGGTCTAAATAATCAGTATTTTCGTTGTTTTTGGAGTTTAACATCACTTCATTATTTGGTTAAAAACTATAACATTGACAATTCTAAAGCAAAAACAATGCTTACTGCTGTCAAAATTACACAATTATTACTCATATATGTCTTTTTATAAATAATCCAACCTACATTGTGTTATTTCAACAGATTTCTATCTAGTTTTGTGTCATTCTTACAATTTAAAAACACAGACAGGAATGGACAAAAATCAACTGCTTTCGAAACTATGGGAACAATATGCTGAAATAACCCCATCTGCAAAAAAAATACACACGTTATTAGAAGAGAAAGGTGAAACCATTCTAAATGATCACATTGCCATTAGAACATTTAATGACAAAAGAGTCAACATCTCTGTCTTAGAAAAAATTTTCGTAAACGTTGGATATGAAGCCCGTGGAGAGTATGTTTTTGAATCTAAAAAGTTATTTGCAAAACATTACGAACATACTACAGACAAAGATGCGCCGAGAATTTTTATCTCCGAATTAGAGTTAGAAAAATGTTCTGAATCGTTACAAAACACGGTTAAAAAAATATTGGACGATTGCGACCCAAATGAGTTTAATCACCCACAATTGGCTTTGAACAGTACTTTTTGGAAATCAGATTCACAGGCGATTTACAAATCACTTTTGGAAGAATCAGAATATGCAGCTTGGATGTATATCTACGGTTTTAGAGCCAATCATTTTACCATTAACGTAAACGCGCTTAAGAATTTTGAAAAACTAGAAGAGTTGAACAACTTTTTGGAGGAAAACGGTTGGAAATTAAACGCTTCCGGAGGAAAAATAAAAGGAACTCCTGAGCAATTTTTAGAGCAATCCAGTACACTAGCCGATTTGTACACCATCACTTTTGAAGAAGGTTCTATTGAAATTCCATCTTGCTATTACGAATTTGCATTGCGCTACACTATGGCTGACGGTAATTTGTACCAAGGATTTGTAGCTTCATCTGCTGATAAAATATTTGAAAGCACAGATGTGAAATTGCAAAATTAGAAGCTAAAAACATTTCAATAACTTGTCATATTCGCCATTTTTTGGATTGGATTATGACAAGTTATTATAGTTTTTAAGAAATATCTCTCCAAAATTGTATAAATCCAGATTGAAAAACTCATTTTTAAATAAATAAAATAAAATTTAAAATTGCTTTTTGAGGATTAAATTTAATAATGTCCCATCAAACAGACTATTTATAACAATAACCTCAATTATCGTTAAACTGGCTAGTATTATACCAATATATTTTTAGAATAACAATCGAGGGTTTATCTTTGTGCAAAAAATTTACAAATAATTTTTATTTGTGACAAACACAAAAAAGATGACAGAAAATCAGGAAACATTTATATTCGATTTTGACAGTACTTTTATAAAAGTAGAAGCACTTGATGTATTATGCGAAGTAATTTACCAAGATAGTGCAGCTGGTGAGCAAATATTAAAGGAAATCCAAAGGTTAACTGATCTTGGGATGGAAGGAAAGCTTTCGCTAAAAGAATCTTTGACTAAAAGAATTCAGTTATTACAAGCCAATAGAGATCATATTGGAACTGTAATTGAAGAGTTGAAAAAGAAAGTAACTGCTTCGGTAATTAGAAACAGAACTTTTTTCAAACAGCATTCTGACAATATATATATCATTTCGAATGGTTTTAAAGAAATCATTATTCCAATAGTTTCGGAATACGGAATCAAACCAGAACACGTTTTGGCCAACACTTTCAAATTTGACCATGACGGAAAAATAATTGGTTTTGACGAAAAAGACGAATTGTGTGAAAATCAAGGAAAAGTAAAAAAAATCAAATCATTGAATCTTCAAGGAGAAGCGATAATGATTGGTGACGGATATACCGATTACGAAACCCTAGAAGGTGGAGCGGTAAGCAAGTTTTTTGCTTTTACTGAAAATGTAAGCCGTAAAATCGTAGTAGAAAAAGCTAGTCAAATAGCGCCATCATTGGATGAAATTCTTTATGAACTGTCTTATAAAGCTTCAGTTTCTTATCCAAAAAACAGAATCAACGTTTTATTATTAGAAAACGTTCACGAAGACGCCGTTAAAATCTTTGAACACGAAGGCTATAATGTAGAAACTATCAAAGGATCTTTGTCTGAAGACGAATTGATCGAAAAAATAAAAGGCGTTTCTATATTAGGAATCCGTTCAAAAACTCACGTTACGGCAAAAGTTTTGGAACATGCTAATAAATTGCACGCTGTTGGAACATTCTGTATCGGAACCAATCAAGTGGATTTGAACGCTTGTAGCATGAAAGGTATTTCGGTTTTCAATGCACCATACAGCAACACTAGATCTGTTGTGGAATTAGCTTTGGGACAAATCATTATGTTAGTTCGTAATACTTTCGAAAAAAGCAAATTAATGCACGAAGGCGTTTGGGACAAATCGGCCACAAACAGTGTTGAAATTCGTGGTAAGAAATTAGGTTTGGTTGGATACGGAAGCATTGGATCACAGCTTTCTATCGTTGCTGAAGCATTAGGTATGAAAGTATATTTCTACGATGCAGTTGACAGATTGGCTCTTGGAAATGCTAAAAAATGTTCTTCTTTGAAAGAATTGTTAGCTCTTTCAGATGTAGTTTCTTTACACGTTGACGGACGCGCAAGCAACAAAAACATAATCGACGCCGATGCTTTTGATTACATGAAGCCAGGTGTTGTATTCTTGAACCTTTCAAGAGGTCACGTTGTTGACATTGAAGCATTGGTTGCCAATTTAAAAAACGGTAAAATTCACGGAGCTGCTGTCGATGTTTTCCCTTATGAACCAAAAAACAACGATGAGCCATTTGTATCTGAATTGCAAGGTTTGAAAAATGTAATATTGACGCCGCACATTGGAGGAAGTACCGAAGAAGCTCAAGAAGACATCGGACATTATGTTGCTAACAAAATAATCAATTACATCAATACTGGTACGACTTATGGAAGTGTAAACCTTCCTGAAATTCAGCTTCCTGAACTTCAAAGTGCACACCGTATCATGCATATCCATGAAAACGTAAAAGGTATTTTGGCACAAATCAACAATATCCTTTTAGAATATGACAACAACATTTTGGGTCAATATCTAAAAACCAACGAAACTTTGGGGTATGTAATTACCGATATCGATAATTTCCACAACAAAGATTTGGAGAAAAAATTAAAAAAGATTCCAAATACAATCAGATATAGAATTCTATACTAAATAATTTTAGATTTCAGCTTATAGATTTCAAATTAACCGAAATCTATAAGCTGAAATTTTTTAATAAAAAATTACCCAAATGAACCTTGAAAGTCTTGAAAAGCAATTAGATGGAAAACTATTGTACGACCACACCATGCGTACGCTTTATGCCACTGATGCAAGCGCTTACAAAGAAATGCCATTGGCAGTGGCCATTCCAAAAACTAAGGAAGATATTCAAAAAATCATTGCTTTTGCCAGAGAAAACAAAAGTAGCGTAATTCCTCGTGCAGCTGGAACTTCTCTTGCTGGACAAGTTGTTGGGAATGGAATTGTGGTTGATATTTCACAAGAATTTACCAAAATCCTTTCGGTTGATCCAGTCGAAAAATCAGCTTGGGTAGAGCCTGGAGTGATTCGAGATGAACTGAATTTACATTTAAAATCCTATAAATTATTCTTTGGCCCTGAAACCTCAACCAGTAACCGCTGTATGATTGGCGGAATGGTAGGTAACAATGCCTGTGGTGCAAGATCTGTAATTTATGGTTCTACACGTGAGCATTTGCTTGAAATTAAAGGATTTTTGGCAGATGGAAACGAAGTAACTTTTGGTGCTTTGACCAATGCCGAATTTGAAGACAAATGCAACGGTATCAATGTGGCAAGCCCATTGGAACAAGCCATTTATGTTCAAACCAAAGAATTATTGTCATCGCCGGCCAACAGAGCGTTATTCGACGAAAATTATCCTAAAAAATCAATTCCGAGAAGAAATACGGGTTATGCATTGGATTTATTAGCTGACAGTCAGCCTTTTGGAGATCCAACCGAAAAATTTAATTTTTGCAAATTAATAGCAGGATCCGAAGGGACTTTGTTCTTTTCGACAGCTATTAAACTGAATTTGGTTGATGCACTAAAACCTTTCGCTGGTTTGGTCTGCGTACACCACAATAGCATCAACGAATCGTTGAAAGCCAACTTGGAAGCCTTGAAATTCAAACCGGACAGTGTTGAGTTAATCGACCATTATATCCTTGAATGTACCAAAGAAAATATCGAGCAAAGTAAAAATAGATTCTTTGTGGAAGGTGATCCACAGGCGATTTTGGTTGTTGAATTTTTAAGGGACTCACAAGAAGAAATTGTCGAAATCGCCAAAGAAATGGAAGAGCTGATGCGTTCCAAAAACCTTGGCTACCACTTCCCGATTGTTTGGGGAGAAGACACCAATAAAGTCTGGAACCTTAGAAAAGCAGGATTGGGATTATTGTCTAATATTCCCGGTGATGCCAAAGCAGTTGCCGTTATTGAAGACACTGCGGTTGATGTTAATGATTTACCTGATTTCATCGAAGATTTCAATGCTATTCTAAAAGAGCGAAATCTAAGCTGTGTGCATTATGCACACGCTGCTACAGGAGAATTGCACCTTCGCCCAATCATTGACCTAAAAACCAAAGAAGGGACAGCGCTTTTCAGAACTATCGCTACCGATATTGCCCATTTGGTTAAAAAATATAAAGGCTCACTTAGTGGAGAACACGGAGACGGAAGACTTCGTGGTGAATTTATTCCATTGATGTTGGGAGAAGAAATCTACCAAATGTTTATCCAAGTGAAAAATACTTGGGATCCTTGGGGTATTTTTAATCCTGGGAAAGTGGTAAATACGCCTCCGATGGACAGCAGTCTAAGGTATAATCCTGGACAGGAAACTCCAATGCCGGAAACCTATTTTGATTTCTCCGAACACAATGGAATCGTGCGTGCTGCCGAGATGTGCAACGGATCGGGAGATTGTCGAAAAACAGAAAAAAGCGGCGGTACAATGTGCCCAAGTTATATGGCAACGCGTGATGAAAAACACACCACTCGCGCCAGAGCCAACATATTGAGAGAAACCATCACCAATTCAACCAAAGAAAACAAATTTGATGACGAAGGTTTACTTGAAGTATTGGATTTATGTTTGAGCTGTAAAGGATGTAAATCCGAATGCCCATCCAATGTGGATATGGCGAAGCTAAAAGCAGAAACCCTACAACAATACCATGATAAAAACGGAGTTAAATTCCGTTCGAAATTAATTGGTAACACTCCAAAAATCAACCAATTATTTGGTTCATTGCCTTGGATGTATAATTTTGGAACCAAAGGAATCATTGGAAATATTGTGAAACGCGCGACAGGTTTTGCCACCGAAAGATCGTTGCCTCAAATGCACAAGATTACCTTTCAGAATTGGATCAAAAATTATAGACAAACCGGAAATTTCATTAACGGAAAAGTCTATTTGTACAACGATGAATTCTTGAATTTCTATGATGTCGAAATAGGACAAACTGCCGTAAAGCTGTTTAACCGTTTGGGTTATGAAGTTGTGATTCCACAAATCGGATTCAGCGGAAGAACTTATCTTTCAAAAGGAATGCTGAAAGAAGCCCGTGAATTGGCCGAAAAAAATACTCAGGCTTTCGCCAAAGTAATGCCGGAGAACGCAATTTTGGTTGGAATTGAACCATCGGCTATATTATCGTTCCGTGATGAATATCCGGATTTATGCCGTGGTGACTTGAAAGTAAAAGCCAAAGCATTTTCAAGCAGAGCAATGTTAATCGAAGAATTCTTGGCCAAAGAATTGGACGAAGGACGTATCACATCAGCATCTTTCACAGAAAATACCGAAAGAGTCCGTATGCACGGTCACTGTTTCCAAAAAGCGTTGTCTTCATTGGTACCATTAAAGAAAATCCTAATGTTGCCACAAAACTATACCGTGCTTAATATCCCAAGCGGATGCTGTGGTATGGCGGGATCTTTTGGTTATGAAAAAGAGCATTATGACATTTCGATGAAAATTGGAGAATTAGTATTATTCCCAACCATTCGTTCAGAAGAACAAGCCACGTTAATTTCAGCTTCAGGAACGAGCTGTAGGCACCAAATAAGCGACGGAACAAGCCGAACAGCATTTCACCCTGTTGAGATACTTTATAAGGCTTTAAAATAAAGATTACAGACTTAAGAATAAAGATTGCAGATGTTTTTGGACATCTGCTTTTTTTTTTGAGGTAAACAATCAATCTTTACTTTCTTGCTGAAATCTGAAATCTACATTCTATAATCTAAAATTATATAGCCTCAAACATTTTCCCTGGCAAAGGCCGTATTACTCCCTTTAATTCCATATTGAGTAATAAACCCGAAATTCTATAAATGGGGAAATCACAATGCAGGGCAATAATGTCCATCATTTCTTTTCCTGTTTTCAAAAGGTAATCATACACTTTTTGTTCGTCGTCATCAAGGTTGACAAACAATTGTTTTTGAATCGGTTTGACTTCTTTCTCAATATCCCAGTTTAGCATATAAACCAAATCGGCGGCACAAGTAAGTACATTCGCCTTTTGAGTTTTAATTAAATTATTACAGCCTTGACTGTATTTATCGGTGACGCGCCCGGGAACTGCAAAGACATCTCGATTATAATCATTGGCCATATTCGCTGTGATCAACGAACCGCCCCTATCTGCAGATTCAATGACAATCGTGGCTTCGGTCATTCCGGCAACAATGCGGTTTCTACGAACAAAATTCTCTTTATCTGGATTTGAAGTACTCCAGAATTCTGTCATAAAACCGCCGTTCTGTTCCATTTTTGCAACGTATTTTTTATGTGGTTTAGGATAAATTTGGTTCAGACCGTGGGCAACAACTCCAATTGTCTGTAAATCGTAATCCATCGCCAGTTGGTGTGCCACGATGTCAACGCCATAAGCAAAACCACTGACGATTATCGGATCCAAAGGCGCCAGATCTTCTATTAATTTTCTACAGAATTCAGTGCCATAAGAGGTGATTTGGCGCGTGCCGACAATGCTGATTATTTTTCGATTTTTTAAATCAATGTTCCCTGAAGAAAACAACAAAACCGGTCCGTCTATGCAGTGTTTTAGCCGATCTGGATATTTTTCATCTTGAAAACCAAACACCTCAATGTTATTCTTTCTAATGAAATCCAACTCTTGATTGGCTTTTTCAAAAATGGTTTTCTCCTTAAAATTTCTTAACAGAACAGTACCTACACCGTCAATGGCGGCAAGTTGGGAGGATTTTGCATTCAAAACATTCTCGGCAGTTCCAAAATGGGTAAGTAGCTTTTTGGCCATAATATCTCCCACCCCTTCAACACGGAGTAAAGCCAATACATGAAATAGATTTTCTTCTGACATATCTTACAATTATAAGATAAATTTTCGAATTTTAAAAAGTTTAAAAATTAAAAACCCATTCATTTGTAAAAAAAGAGATTCCAAATTTTAAAAAAAAGAACAAAAAATTGATTTAAAAAAAAGATTCCTTAAAAAACAAAACTGTAACTTATTGATTATGTAATACATGTAAATTGTTAATAAAAATTGTGAATAAAATTTTGATAACTATTCCCGTTGTATAACTTTGTTACTATGAAAATAGAACTTTACATCGCGCAACTTTTATACCGTTATCAATGTGTAACCGTTCCAGGTTTTGGAGCTTTCCTGACCGAAATCCAATCGGCTCAACTGCTTGAAAACTCCCATTCCTTTTTCCCTCCAAAAAAGGTGATTTCGTTTAATACTCACATCAAAAATAATGATGGTTTATTGGCAAATCATATTGCTCAAGCCGAGAAAACATCTTATGATTATGCTGTAAGCGCAATCGAATACGAGGTTTTGAATTGGAAAAAAACGTTACAGGAAAATCGTAGTTTTTCTATAAAAAATATCGGTATTCTAAGTTTAACTTCCGAAAATAATATCCTTTTCACGCCAAACGAACAAACCAATTATTTGGCACAATCTTTTGGATTGACTTCTTTTGTTTCACCTGCAGTGAAAAGAGAAATGGAACTTGCAAAACCTGAAATTGTATTTGAAAAAGCAACAGCAGTAATTGAGGAAGAAAAACCTATTTTCAATTTTATTCCTGAGACTAGAGAAAGAAGCCCTTATTTAAAATATGCTGCTATTTTCGTTATCGGATTAGCAATTGCTGGATCTGTTGGTTATCCGATGTATCAAAATCAAATAGCGACTGAAACTGTTTTGGTTGAAACAGCCGTTCAAAAACAGGTACAAAATAAAATCCAGGAAGCAACTTTCTTTATTAAAACACCAATTCCTGCAGTTACACTTTCTTTGAAATCCGAAAAGGAAGTAGAAGCAAAAATGCCTTATCACATTATGGCTGGCGCTTTTAGAAGTGAAGCTAACGCCCAAAAAAGATACAACCAATTAATCGCTAAAGGCTTTAAAGCAAGAGTTCTTGGTATTAATAAAAACGGTTTATACCCTGTTTTATACGGAAGCTACTCTACTTTTTCGGAAGCGGAAAAACAAAAAGACACTATCACCGAAACAGATAATCCTGAAGCTTGGATCTTGATTCAATCTTTGTAGAAAAGTCAAAATCTCAATACTTAAATCACGAACAAACCCGAATCAAAAAAGGGATTGTTTGTGATTTTTTATTTTGTAGCGATTCGATTTCTCTCCTTTTGAAAAGTAAAATCAATTTTAGTCTTTCTTTCTCAATTTTTATTAAAAAAAAAAATGAGGTAGTTTTTGATTTAAAAGCGTCTTAAATCAACCAAAAACACCCTTAAGCCTTATTTCGAACATAACTCAATAATGTTTCTCAAAGCTCAAATCAGGCTGAAAATGCACTATTTTTCAAAAAATAAAAAATAACAAATGATTTTATGTCATTTTAAAAGTTTTAAAAATTATAAATAATTGTAATTAAAATAGTTATAATTTTTTTATTAAATTTGGTAAGTAAAAACCAAATTTTCTCTTCCCATATCATTTTGAGTTTTTTTTACAAAACAAATAGCAGTATTTCAATCACTATTTAAAACCAAAGAATATGATAAAAATAAAATACGCTTCTCTGATTATTTTATTATTTTCCTTCCGTCTTATAGCCCAAAATGCAGAAACCGACAAAACTATGGAAATCTTTGGTTTCATACAGATGGATTCTGGCTATGATTTTGGAAGAATGAATCCCGATTGGTATGACACAATGCGTCCCACCCAAATTTTGGACAGCGAGGGAAATGAATACCAAGAGCAAGGTGTCTATTTTATGAGTGTAAGACAAACTACATTTGGAATAAAAAACTATTTTGACACTCCAATGGGTAAAATCAAAACACATTTTGAGTTTGATTTATTTGGAATGGGAAAAGAAGTTGGAAACATTGCTTTTCGACTTAAACATGCTTATGGAGAGTTAGGCAAATTTGGAGCAGGTCAAACCAATAGTTTATTTACTGATACTGACGTTTATCCTAATATCGTAGAATTCATGGGCCCTAATGCCTTGCCTTTCATACGAAATATTCAAATACGATACACCCCTATTTCAAATCAAAACCATACTTTGGCTATTGCAATTGAGAAACCTGGAGCCACTGCAGATCAAGGTGTATACGGAAAAAACTTTGTGTATCCTCCACTGCTAGATGGTATGGATGCAAGATTTTCGGTTCCTGATTTTACAGCAGAATACCGATATAGTGATTCATGGGGTTATTTAGAATTGGCAGGTATTGTCCGAAGTATAAAATGGGAAGATAACAACGATGATCAATATGACTTGTCAGGAAGTGCAGTAGGTTGGGGTTTAAGTTTAACTACCCGATTAAAAGTAGGCAAAAGCGTGATTTTTCATGGAGCGTTAACAACCGGTGCCGGTATACAAAACTACATGAATGATGCAGATGCAGATATTGGAATTAAAAGACAATATAACAACACAAATACGCCGATAAAGGGAATTCCTATTCCAATGATAGGAGTGGTTACTTATTTTGACATTAATTGGAGTCAAAAATTTAGTTCGGCTATTGGATATTCGATACTAAATAACAATACCACCGAAGCTCAGTTATCTACTGCATACAAAACAGGGCAATACGCCAGTGTCAATCTTTTGTATTCACCAGTAAAAAACTGCATTTTAGGACCCGAATTACAATGGGGAATGCGTCATAACAATGACTTTGCAGGTGATCCGCAATTCAATCTTCCTGCGGCAAAAGGCAATAGCGGAAGCGATGTGAAACTTCAATTTTCATTTAGATATTCTTTCAATACTGCTTTTTATAAAAACAAATAAGTGTTAACTGACTAATCAGTCAATTATTATTTACTTAATCTTCAATCATTTTCCATAACATTTCGAAAGCTTCCTTTATAAGCTCCATTTGTTTTTCATTACTCAAATCATTTGAAATAATATAATAATGTAAGCCGTTGATTTGAGCTGTAAACAAAGAGTAAATGAAAGAAACAGGCAATTGTTTGATAAGCACAATGTCAATTCCGTTTTTAATCAGGACAAAAAGTGGGTGTTCTTCTTGATTTTCAATTGTTGGCAATGCAACTTTAAAATAAGGAGAATGACTGAATTGCTGTAAATAATGGTAATGAACTGGATTTGCAAGACTCCAAGACACAGTTGACAAAAAAAGCGATTCAAATGATTCTTTAGAAATTGAATGAGATTCCATTCTCTCGAGAATAAAATCGTCCATTTCTTTTAAAATCAAATGATATAAGGCAAAGATAAGTTCATCTTTGGTCCTGAAATAATTGAAAAGCGTACCTGTGGCCACGCTCGCCTCTTGAGCAATTTTAGCGGTTGCAGTGCCGTGAAAACCGTTTTCAACAAATAACTTAAGTGCCGTAGCTAGAATTATCTCTTTTTTGTTCATCATTTTAAGATTGACTAATCAGTCACAAAAATAATTATTTTTATTTCATTAAAATAAAATTTAGATAATTAATATTATTGGTTAACTAATTTCATAGTTATAAAGGCTTCAATGAATTTTTAAAATCATTTGGTAAACTAGATAAAACCATATTTATTGCTTCTTCAGGAGTTTCAACAATTCTTGAAAAACCAATCTCATCAGGAGAAAAAACACCTTGATCTGCCATGAATCCAACAAAATCACGCAATCCTTTCCAAAATTTTCCTCCAACCAAGATAAGAGGGAATGGACCAATTTTGTGACACTGAATCAAAGTTGCGGCCTCAAACAATTCGTCGAGAGTTCCTAAACCTCCAGGCATAACAATAAAAGCACATGAGTATTTAACTAACATGACCTTTCGGACAAAGAAATATTTAAATTCAAAACTGTCATTGACATAAGGATTCGGCTGTTGTTCCTTCGGCAAAATGATATTCAGTCCATAAGTAAGTCCTCCCGCTTCTTTTGCGCCTCTATTGGCTGCTTCCATTGCTCCAGGTCCTCCTCCAGTTAATACTGTGAAACCCGCTTTTGCAAAAGCATTTCCAGTTTCTCTTGATAATTCGTAATATGGTTCGCCAGGTTTAAATCTTGCTGATCCAAAAATAGTTACCGCGGGTCCAAGTTGACTAAGTTTTGTAAAACCCATTTCAAATTCAGAAGTAATTCTCCCCAATCGTTCTTTTTCCTTTTCTGCAGTTCTTCGCTCGCTTAAAAAACGGTGCTCTTCAGAATCTTTTACCGGTAATTCATAGTCCAGTTGCGCTTTTTTCCAATGCTTTTGCCAAGCTTCTTCCCATTGTTCGTGACTTAATCTTTTAAGATTATCCTCATTGTTTGCTTCCATATCCATAAATAAATTAAATGAAATATTATCTAAGATAAGAAAAAACAAACTAATTATTCAGTTCAGTATCAAATACTTGAATTTTAAACATTTAATAAGCAACTGCAATGAATATGACAAAACTCATAATGAACTTTTGACTTATATATGTAATTCAAAAAATGTTATAAGATTGGTGTTTTAAAATAATTATATCTAACGAAATAACGAATCATAAAACAATTCTTAATTAAAACAACGCTCATATACAGGTATTTACAGTAAAAAATAAGATTAAATTGACGTCTAGCTTGTTTTAGTGCTTTTATCGGATTATAAAGCTATTGGTCAGATTTATTTTTAATAGCAAATACATTGACCTAATTTTATAATAGTCTTATTATTAATAGTTTAAATATTATAGGATGGGTATATAAATAACTTAAAAGAAAAAAAGATGAAAACAGATCAAATTACAATTAAAGAGTCCCTCTACCTGATCTACGCTTACGTGAGCATTTCTACATTTGTATTAATGGCAATAAGCAAAATTACTGACAGTCTTGGAAAAGCATTAGACTTCAATCCAAATGTTGAAGTGATAATAGTTTTGAATGTGGCAGTATTTATATCGCTTTATTATTATAAAAAAAGGCATAATAACCATATTCATCATAACAACTTTTAATGTTATGAATTCTCCAATGCGGTTTGAACCCAGATTCCGCATATAAAATGTTAAGTTACATTGATTCTTATTAATCTATTGCTTCAAGAAATAAAAACCTAGCATTTGTAAATTCCTCTTAACCTCTATTTTAACAATCGAACTGGAAAATAATTCAAAAATCGAAAACAGTAAGTTAACCAGCTTATCATTTTCGAGTTAAAAATTATATCCGATACCTATTTTAGGTAAAGAAAAATCTTTTGTCAATAATGATGAATTAAAATGATTTTATGGATGAAAACACTAATACTACTATTTATTTCAATTTCATGTTACAGTCAAAACACGACAATCCACTTTTATTATGGTGCTAAAAACATAGTAGGAAGCGAGATAATGTTTCATATCAAAAACACGGAATCTACTTATTTTGGCGGTGCCTTTTCTGGAGCATTGAAACAAGAACCTACAATGCCAGGAAAAATAACTGCCTATTTTTCAGACCAAACAGTCACCAAGTCATTCAATGAAGAATGGTGTTCTATTTACGGGGTTGGTAGTTCTGGTTTGTTTAAAAGCATACTTATTAAATACAAAGGAGGTCTATCCGTGTATAACCGAAAAGTAGAATTCAACAACGAATATTACAAAATAGATAAAATTGTTTACAAACCATTAATTGGGATTGGTGCCATGTATGCGGTAACAGATGATATTGGAGTTGAAGCAGGTATAGATACCTTTAACAAGGGAACAATAGGATTGACAGTGAATTTTTAAAATATGATTATCTAGGAGATTTTTATAACCCTTTTATTCAAATAATTAGAAATTAGAAAATCAAAAAGGAGGCTGAATGTTGAATTCAGCCTCCTTTTTGATTTTTCCTTTTTTAAGTTAGTTGTGTAATAGCTATGAATGTAAATTGACAAATCGAATTTAATCGAAGATTATAAATTCATTAGTTTTACAATATTCAATACAAGTTTCATTATTTGTGCTTCGCAAACAACGAAAACTTAGTTTTTATAGACAGTTTTTATTTATATAATTTCGGTTCTTTTATTCCTCGTTTTAAAAAATTTTCTTTGTTCATTTCAAAATGACTTGTTGTCATCGAATTATAATATGTCTTAAAAGGCGGCAAATCATATTCAAGTCTTAATTTATCAACGTTTAATGAATCAAGTAATCCATTTTTTGGAATTGCCTGCCCCTCATCATTGTAAGTAACTTGCGATCCAAATGATTGTTTTTTATTTAAGTTAATAGCAATTCTGTCTTCAAGCATTGCGTAATTGGATTTTCTGGCATTATTTCTATCAATTTCCTTACGTAATGCTTTAAGCATTTGTTGCTGAAATTTAACATCATTATCTGCGTGCTGAATTGTTATCCAAAATTTATTTGAATGTTCTTTACCTATTTTGTCAAATCCTAAATAACCATACTCGGAATATAACTTTTTAATCCTTATTTGGTTGTCAGTACCTACACTGTCTCTTTTTGATTCAAAAAATTTCCAAGCTTTTTCATTACCATATTTTTTAACCAAGTCGTCAAAAGGAAGCCCTGCGTATTTTTGATCAATTTCAAATATATAATTCAGTTCTGAAATTATCTCTTCTTTCTCTGAATTGGTAATTGATCTGGTTGAGTTACAACCTATAATTGTTATTGATATAAAAAGAACTATTGCTTTTTTCATTTAATGCATGGATTATATTAACTTGGATTACAACATCATCTCAATGCACCTAAAATTTGGATCGCTTTGTCTGATAAACGTCATATTTTGCCTTTTCCAAATATAAAAAAATAATACTTATAAACCTACAAAATATGATTTTTTGCGGTTTTGAACAGTCTTTGTGCATCGCATAATAAAAACAGGGAACTCAATCAGAAAATAATGCCCTTACACGGCCTTCGGTTTAATGTAGATTCAAACTCGCCTTGAACATTCGGAGTTCTTCCCAACTGAAGGCGTCACCGTATTTTTCTTTTAGTGGAGAAACCGATTCTTCTTTGTAGCCGTCAAAGGCCTCGGTGAGCGCTGCCAATTTATCTTCCGAAAATACTTCGCTGACAGTAATTCTTTTGGTTTGTATTAGCTTGGTCAGATGTCCTAAAATGGTTTCCTGGGTGAACTTGCGAATGGTGCCAATTTCCTTTACCGTTTTCTTTTGCAACCATAGCTCGTAGGTTTCCTCTATTGTTGATTTTTTGGGTTCTTTAGTCGCAGTTTTCTTGGATCCGTATCGCTCAGCATCTTTTTCGTCCTCGATCAGGGTGATATTGGCTTTCTTGAAATCTTCGATGACGCGCTCGACCTTGATGGTTTTGTATTGCTTGATTTCTGGGGAAGTCAGCTTTTCCTTTGAAATTGTTTCTCCTTTTACCAATGTGGCTACCATTAATTTGGCTTTCATCAATTGAAGCACCGCCTTAGTTTGTAAATCGTCGAGCACTATCAACTCGTCATAAAAAGCTTTGGCTTTTTTTAGACGCTTTACTTCTTCTATTTTCCAAAGGATTTCATATACTAGCTTGTCCATTGGCTCCATGAAATAATTAAAAGCGGCGTTGATTCGGTCTGAAATATGATTGAATTCCAATTGTTCGTTATGGAACAACTTATCCAATTGAACTAAAAACTTAGAAGACGGATCGAGCAATTGCCAAATCACACCCGCTTGGTTATTTGCCCAAGTGCGGTGTTTGGATTTGGCCGAGTTTTCAGCATCTTCATTGTAGCTGAATTGATGGTTGCGCCATTCTTGTGCTAACTCATTCCAATCGAAACTGTTTTTCAGATAGTTGAGAATAAAATTCTTGGTTTCGCGCTTTAAAGCATTCGCCAAAGCTTCTTCCGTAGCTTTGTTCTCAGCATAATCCATTACATCCTGATCGTTAGAAATGCCATTCATTCGCAGCGGAGAAAGCAAAACAAGCCCATTTAAGGAACGTAAACGCGATAAAGCCACATATGCTTGTCCAGGAAGAAAAACTTGTGATACATCGAGCGCTGCTTTGTCAAAAGTCAATCCTTGACTTTTATGTACTGTAATCGCCCAGGCCAGCTTGATCGGATAATGCACAAACGAGCCTAAAACCTCCTCCTCTATTTCCTTGGTCATTTCGTTTACCGTGTAGCGAATATTTTGCCATTCGTATTTATCGACTTCGATCGTTTTGTCTTCGTCAGGAAAATGTACCCAAACTTCTTTGGCAGTCATCGTTTTTATGATTCCCATTTTTCCGTTAAAGTAATTTTTTTCCATCGACAAATCGTTTTTGACAAACATAACCTGTGCTCCCACCTTCAGCTTTAGATAGGGATCGACAGGATAGATTTTTTCAGGAAAGTCTCCAGTGATTTCGGGCATAAACATCATTTGCTTTGCCTCTAGATCTTCAAGCGATTGTGCATTCATCACATCCGCTTTGGAGTTGTGTGTTGTCAAAGTGATGAAACCTTTATTAGCTTTCAGATCAAAATCTGGTTTCACGAATTCGTTCAGCGTTTGAATATCACTTGGAGTAATCTCGTTATTGCGTAGATTATTCAAAACCGAAATGAATCGGTCATCTGTTTGACGATAAATTTTAGATAATTCTATGTACAACGGCGGGTATTGTTGAATCACATGTGCGTGAAAAAAGAATTTTCCTCTGTAGTAATTCCGTAATGTTCGCCATTCTTCATCTCGAATGATTGGTGGCAACTGTAGTAAATCACCTATAAATAACACTTGGACTCCACCAAAGGGAGCTGATTTCCTGCGAACAGTTTGCATCATATAATCCATTGCATCCAGCAAATCGGCACGTAACATACTGACTTCGTCAATAATAAGCAATTCCATATTTCTGATAACAGCACGTTTTTGTCCACTCATTTTGAAATGTCTGCGCAAAGTGGCTTTTGTTTCAAATTTTGTAGTATCAGAAAATTGTGGAGCTGAATTGTCTGGTATAAATCCACCAAAAGGCAACTGAAACATCGAGTGAATCGTTACACCGCCTGCATTCAAAGCAGCAATTCCTGTAGGCGCTACTACCACGGTATTCTTGTGTGTAGTCGCAATTATTTCCTTCAAAAGTGTGGTTTTACCCGTTCCCGCTTTCCCAGTAAGAAAAACGGATTGATGTGTTTGATTGATAAAACGCAGAGCATAAGCTGCTGCTTCGGATATAGATTGCATTTGGCGTGTAATTTAAAAGCTAAAATAGTATAATAATGAAAACAAAAAAACCTTCAATCTTGTTCAAGATGAAGGTTTTATGAGTTTTTGTAAACGAAAAATTATTTTTTAACTTCTTCTGTTTTAGCAGTCGATTTGTATTTTTCATTCAAAAGTTTTACAACTTCTTTAGTGATATCGTATTTCTCTTCAGCATACAAAATAGAAGCTGCATCACCAGTTCCGTAGATATAAGCATAACCTTTCTCTTTACCGTAATCTTTAATGAATTTTTTAACTCCTTTTACAAGGGAATCCATTTCTTTTCCGCTTTCTTGTTGCAATTGCATCTGTAAAGCTTGTTGCGCTTGAGCTAATTGTTGCTCTCTACGTTGCAATTCTTGACCATTTTTTTGAGCCCATTCTTGTCCATTTGCCTGAGCATTACGTTGAAAATTAGCAGCATCTTGTTTGAATCTATTGATTTCAGCTTCTAATTGTCTTCCTTTTTCAGCTGCTTGACCTTTGTATTTTGCTTCTAAATCTTTAGTTTCTGTATATTCTTTCATCAACACAGCTGTATCAACATAAGCTGTTTTAAATTCTTTCACTTCTACTTTTTTATCACAAGAAACAAGTGATATTGAAATTGCGATAAATAATAATGCTTTCTTCATTTTGATGTATTTCAAGTTTTTTATGTGTGGACGACAAAAATATAAAAAAATAGATAGTATTGATAAAAAGTTTCAAAAATGCTACAATTTTATTACTATAAATTTAATTTATTAAAAATTTAAAAATAATAATAAATTATTATAAAAAACAGGTTTTAAAGAAGCTTTAAGATGAACAAATTAAAACATTAGACCTATTACCCTGTTAAAACCAAAATAAACGTCTTAAAATCATTTAAAATAAGTTTTAGTAGTTTTTTAGGACGTAAATATGCGATGAATATTCCATTTTTTGCTTGGCTTTCCAATTTGACTGTAAACCGATGAAAAAAGCTTTAAAATAATTCATTTTGCCGGTTTTGTATTTTTCCGAAAGCAAGCTCACATAAAACGAATCAAATTTCATTGGAAGTACTTTTTCAAGTTTCATGTTTTCTTTAGCAAACAATTTTTGAACAGCAGTTTTAGAGAAATGCCAAAAATGAATTGGTACATCATAAGCGGCCCAGAAGTTTCCATAATGTTTTGCATCGAAAGATTTGAAATTAGGAACAGCCACAATCAAAGTACCACTCGGTTTCAATAATCGTTTCAATTCTTTAATTTGTTCATCCAAATTTGGAACATGTTCCAAAACATGCCACATCGAAATCACATCAAAAGTATGGCTTTCCAATTCGGAAGTATTTTCAACAAAAGAAACGCCTTTATTTTTGGCTATTGCTTTTGCCTTATCACTTGGTTCAACACCTACCGTTTTCCAACCATCATTTTGAGCAACCGTCAAAAAATCACCGGTCCCTGCGCCAATATCCAAAATCAACCCTTTAGAAGGCTGATAGGAGTTGATTAAACTTAATTTATTTTTTAGTGCAATATTTTTTACAAAATGATAAGCCTTTTCAAATATTGATCTTTTAGAATCGGTATGCGAAATATAATCAGCACTTTCATAGTACTTACCCAAAACATCCAAACTAGGTTGTGGATGTGTGATAAGCATGTCAAGTGTTTCATCATAAAAAAGTTCGAAAATCTCTTGAGAAACGGAAAAATCTTGTACAGTAAGAAAATGTTTTTTGTTTGTAATGTCCATTTTAGTTTTAAATAAATAATTTCAGCCCTAATTACAAAAGCTGAAAAGAAATTCTTTTTTTTAATTTTATTGGGAAAGAAGTGCATTAGTTAACTAAGCTCTATCCCATCTTATTTTTATTGCGGAAATTTTATCGTTTTCCATTCGTATGTTTTGGTCTACTATAAATCCATTTTTTGCATAAAATTCCAAGGGTGACATATAGGGCTCTTTATTTCGCTTAATGTCATTTTGATGATCGGTTGCCCATCCATTCAAAACCGATGTATTTCTTTTTAATTCATCGAGCAAAATAGTTCCAAATCTTTTTCCCTGGATCTTGGAATTAATTATAATTCCAAACCAATCTTCTTCTTCTCGAACAAAAGTAAAAGCCCAGCCAGAAATTTGATTTAAATGATCGACTAGCAAATAATGTTTTACACTTAAAAGTCCGTCTAAATAATCTTCAAATTCGGGTAAATCTTTATAACCGATTCTTTCAGGATATTCTGCATTCCAAAGTTCAAACAAAGATTCTTTTTGTTCTAAAGTTATAACCCCTGTTTGAATAATCTTCATTTTCAAAAAACTTTAAATATCAATTTACTCAACAAATATAAGGTTTACAGCCGTAGTTTCACGTGGAACAAATGATTTTTTAAATTAAAGGCTTTGATTTAAAATATTGGAAAATGATTAGAAAACATTCTGAAAAATCCAATTTAAAACATAAAACTTAAAACATAAAACTTAAAACTTGAAAAGAAAAAAAATGACTAATCATTTGATTTAAAATTTACTTAAAGTAAAACTTCAAATACATTGAATAATTAAAATTCAATGAAAAACTATTCATTTATAAAAATAAAGGTTTTAAAAACAAAAGGACAAAACTCCTATTATTCTAAAACCTGAATTTAAAAACACTATCTTCCCATATAAATCAAAAGCACCGAAACATCACTTGGCGAAACTCCACTTATTCTCGAAGCTTGCGAAATAGTAACCGGGCGAATTTTACTCAGTTTTTGCTTTGCTTCAATCGACATCGATTTAATTTTATTGTAATCGAAATTTTCAGGAATTTTTACATCTTCCAAACGAGTAAGCTTATCAGCATTATTTCTCTCCTTTTCAATATACCCTGAATATTTAACTTGAATCTCGGCTTGCTCTAAAATTTCTTGATCTAAATTATTTTCAGCAATATATTCCTTTACTTTCTCAAATTTCATGATATCTTCCAAATCGATTTGAGGTCGAGAAAACACTTTGAACATTTTATCACCTTGAGTAATCAACGCCGTTTCTTTTGCTTCCAAAATAGGATTTGTCTCCGCAACAGAAACACTTGTCTCTTTGAAAAAAGCAACCATTTTTTCAGATTCCTTAAGTTTAGTTTCCATACGACGTAATCGAGCTTCGGAAGCCAAACCAATTTCATATGACAAAGGCGTCAATCTAAAATCGGCATTATCTTGACGCAACAAAGTTCTATACTCCGCTCTTGAAGTAAACATACGATATGGCTCTTCTGTTCCTTTTGTAATCAGGTCATCAATCAAGACACCAATATAAGCTTCATCTCTTTTCAAAATCAATGGCGCTTTTTCGTGAACTTTTAAATGCGCATTAATTCCAGCCATCAAACCTTGAGAAGCCGCTTCTTCATATCCTGTAGTTCCATTTATCTGTCCTGCAAAATATAATCCTTCAACCAATTTAGTTTCCAACGTATGTTTCAATTGCGTCGGCGGGAAATAATCATATTCGATAGCATAACCAGGACGAAAGAATTTCACATTCTCAAAACCAACTACTGTACGCAAAGCTTTAAATTGAATATCCTCTGGCAAAGAAGTTGAAAAACCATTTACATAAACCTCACAAGTATTCCAACCTTCTGGCTCAACAAATAACTGGTGACGTTCTTTATCAGCAAAACGATTAATCTTATCTTCGATAGAAGGACAATATCTCGGTCCTATACTTTTTATTCTTCCATTAAACATTGGAGAACGATCGAAACCTTCCCTCAAAATATTATGCACCTCATTCGAGGTGTACGTCATGTGACAAGATTTTTGAAACTCTAATGGTTTTGTCAAATCAGAATAAGAAAACTTATCCGGTTTAGCATCTCCCTTTTCCTCGTTCATTTTAGAATAATCCAAAGACCTTCCATCAACTCTTGGAGGTGTTCCGGTTTTCATTCTTCCGGCTTCAAAACCTGCATTGACCAAATCTTCAGTTATTCCAAAAGCAGCACTTTCTCCTGCACGTCCTCCTCCAAATTGTTTTTCTCCAATATGAATCAAACCATTCAAAAAAGTGCCATTTGTCAAAACAACCGACTTGGAACGAATCTCAACTCCCAACGAAGTTTTAATTCCTTTTATCTTTCCATTTTCAATTATCAATCCTTTTACCATCTCTTGGTAAAAATCAAGATTTGGAGTTCCCTCCAACATCATTCTCCATTCTTCGGCAAAACGCATACGATCGCTTTGAACTCTTGGCGACCACATCGCAGGGCCTTTTGATTTATTCAACATCTTGAACTGAATCGCAGTTCTATCCGAAACAATTCCAGAGTATCCACCAAGCGCGTCAATCTCACGAACTATTTGTCCCTTGGCTATTCCGCCCATTGCAGGATTACAAGACATCTGCGCAATGTTCTGCAAACTCATCGTCACCAACAAAGTTTTGGATCCCAAATTTGCTGCCGCTGCCGCGGCCTCTGAACCTGCGTGACCTGCCCCCACCACAATTACATCATACTCTTCTAAAAACATTTTCTTAAATATTAATCCTTTTTAAAGGAATTATGAAATTTTAAAATTTCGTTCCACGTGAAACATTCCAACTTTACAAAAAATCGAAACTTCAAAAAAACAATGTTCCACGTGAAACACATCGTTTTGTTTTAAAAAAAGCAAACCGAAAGAAACATTTTATTCGAAAAAAAATAAAAACTTTTAACGATGTTTCACGTGGAACGTATTGCTTTTTTATATAATTTTGAAAGATTTATATCTACTGTTCCACGTGAAACATTGCTAGTTTTTCGTTTTCTTTACTACGCATTAGTGCTTCGTCTTCTTCGGATTTATCTTTATATCCGCAGTAGTGTAAAACACCATGAACTAATACGCGTTTTAATTCGTCTTCGAAACTTGTGTTATAATCCTTAGAATTGTCTAAAACCCTTTCGACGGAAACAAAAATATCACCACCAACTTCATTTCCCATTGTGTAATCAAAACTTATAATATCGGTTAATGTGTCGTGATTCAGATATTCTAAATTAATCTTGTGAAGATATTCATCATCACAAAAAATATAATTAATTTCACCTAGTGTCTTGTTCTCCGATACTATTACAGCACCTAACCAAGCAGCAATCGCTTCTTCGTTGTCTAAAGTAAATTCGGATTCGTAATTAAATTCGATCATTTGTTGTTAAAATAAACTTGAACTTTTTGATTAAAATTCGAGCGCAAAGGTAACGATTGTCTATTTAATATTTCGATGCTATTTAAATAATCTGAAAGTGACTTTGGTAACGGACTTGCTTGATTAGTAAAACTCTTGGTATTCGTTTCAGACTGACGCTTTGGATCCTCACCTTGCAAGCGAATAGCTGTGTCTAATTTCAAAAGTTCTTGTTTAATATTATTAGTTCTTTGTAGAGTTTCATTATTAAATCCTTTGTTTAATAATTGCTTTTCCAACTGCTTCATCTGCTCTAAAGCATTTTGTCCGCTATTACCTAAACCTTTTTTATTTAATTCCTCTTGTAGTGCTTCACGCAACTGTTTTTGCTCTTTGTAAATATCCATCGTTGCTTTCGCATCACCTTCACCATCTCCTCCCGAGTCTCCATTTTGCTCTTGACCTTTTCCAGATTGTGAACCCTTTTTTTTACTGTCACCTGGTTTACTTCCTTCACCTGGCTTACTGCCCGGTTTCATTCCTTGTTTCATTTTCTCGCTTAACTCCCCTTGCTTTTTTATAATATCTGGTAATTGCATACCTGAACCTTGACCTGGTTTAGGTTTTCCTCCGCTGCTTCCTGACATTTGCATTTGCATACTATTTAATGAATCGCTTAATAAATCAGCTAATTTATTTGCAGATGAAATAGCATATTGTTGTTGAGACAACCCTCTTTGCAATTGTGTTTCTGTCAAACTTTCAAGCGATTTATCAATATTATATTGAACATTGGCAACCTCCTTGGTAACAGATTCTGCAATCTTTGGCTGGCGCAAAGACAAGGCAAACAGACTGTCGTCAATATGCTTGAACTGAGTTTTTAAGTTCTGTTGGTTTCTAATATACTTGCTGAACGATGGAGAACCCAACTTAGTTGCTTTGAATTGGTTCATAACATCTTCCTGAGAAAAAGAATAAGCCAAAAGATTATCTAATATTTGACGTAACATCTTTACATCTTCTTCTATCTGATCTTTCTTCGATTCTTCCATTGCCATCTCCATGGTTTTGGACATTTCTTTCATCTTTTTAGAAGCGCTTTTTTGACTCGGTTTCGCTTTAGATTTATTGTTGTTTTGTAAATCAGAATTTGCTTTATTAAGATCTTCTTTGATGCTTTTTTCTTTATCCGAATCTGAAGGAATATCAATAGGCGATTTTAAATCTTCATTGTCTTTGTCCAACTGTTTTAATTCTTCTTGAATTTTTTCGAACTCATCAGTTAATTTCCTTTGCTCTTGAGCAGTATTTTCTTTATCATTCTCAGATAATTTATCTTCCTTTTGAGATAATTTATCGAGTTTGTCAGCTAACTGTTCTGCCTTTTTTTCGACATAATAACGTTTGGTCAGTTCTACTAATTGAGCTAAATTCTTGTTTTGGCTTTTACTATTTTGTTTGAATTTTTCCAATTTTTGAACAAAATCTTCATCTTTAATTTTATTATTTAGATCATTAAGTTCATCCAATAATTTTTTGTTTTTATCCAATTCCTTGTCTGTACTCTCTAACCGCTTTTGTAATAATTCTTTAGTTTCATCTTTCTGTTGAGGATTAGATTTCTCTAAATTATCCTTCATTTTATTTGAAAACTCTTTCATCAGTTCATTTTGCATTTGTTGTTGCTTGATGAAATCTTGAATCTTTTGACGGTCATTAAAATTTAAACCTTCTTTTTCTTTATTTGTCTGTTGGAGTTTTTCCATTTCAGAAAACTGTTTATCTTGTTTAGACAATGTTTTCTGTAGACTGTTTATCGCATTATTTTGCTCTTGCAGTGCATTGTTTTGCTTCTCTTCATCAGATAAAATTTTGCTTGAAAACACAGTTGAACGAGAGCTTTTAAAATGATGGATAGCATCATTATCAAAAACCTCAAAATAAAAATCATAATTCACCCCTTTCTCAACATCAAGATTACTTGGGAAGTTGAAAACAATTTGGTCGAAAGTATCGCGCTTAACAGCAATTGTTCCACGTTTGGCATTAAGCGGTTTTCCAGATTCATAGTAAACAATCTGTAATCGCGACAACCCATAATCATCACCAACTTGGCCAACAAAATAAGAACTTTCTACACTCAAACTATCAGGAGCCTTAGCAATATTGATAGTTGGAAACTGATCTTTCACAACATTCAGTTGATAGTTCAGTTTTTCGAAGTTTTTCACCTCGTTATTTGATGTAATTATTTGATATACTGTATTTTGAATAATATTTTTAGTCAAATTAAAAGCATTATCAGACTTAACGAACGGAAAAGACTGTAAATCATTTTTCCAAACTACATTTTGGGTAGCATTCGTATTCATAACCCAAGTAACTTGAGTTCCTTCTGGAATTATTCCATTACCCGTTCCTTTTACAACTGTGCTTTTCAAATTAAGATAACTTGGATAAACAAACTTCATTTCAAAATTTGAAATAGTAGGAACAGCAATCACTTTCAATTCATAATCTCGTGAAACAACAGAATTAGCTTCCAAATGAAAAGAAACATTAGCTGTCGGTTTGGCAATTTTAAATTGAAATTCTCCTGGCTGAATAGTCTCAAGATAATAACTTTCATCACCAATAAAAATCATAACATTTTCAGGAACTACAGCTCCATCTGATTTGATTTGTAAAACAAAATCTTTACCCTGCTCTGTAACCAAATTTGAATTTAAAACTGTGAATCTAAATGGAGCTGGTGGAGCAAATGTCGAATTGAAATTCACTACCCTATTCAAACTTTGAGAAATAATTCGACTGTTTCCCGACAGAAAAAAGAACAATAAAAAAAGAATCGGTAAAATGGCCAATGGCAAATATTTTCTATTGGTACTAAAATCTATTGCTTTTCCAAAGGGAATTGGTCGCAAAGAATTTGCTTTTTGTTCGATAGAAGCCAATAACAATTCAGAATTATAAACTGAAGTATCCGATTTTGAAAGCTGTAAATAATTGATTAATGTATCATTCACTTCAGAGAAATGACTTCCAATAATCATTGAAGCCTGAGAATAATCGATTCCTTTTTGGAATTTTAATATTTTAAAGATTGGAAATAATATAAACCGCAACAATAAAAAGACTTCAACTGCAATAAAAAACCAAAACAACAACGTTCTCCCTTGCGGTTTTAACCACAGGAAATACTCAATAAAGAGGGTAAAAAAGAAATAGATTAATCCAAGACCAATAAAAAATATACTGCCACGAATCAATTCATTTGTATAATACTTCTTTATAAAAGCTTCTAACTTTTGATGTATCGAATATGACTTTTCCAAAATTACCGTATTAATATAATAACCAATAAAAGTAATAATTTTAATGCTTACTAAAAGATAAATAAAACATAATATTAAAGCGTTGAATAAACACTAATTACAGATAACCAAAGGACGAATTGAAAATTGTATATTTGCAAAAAATTTACAATAATGTCTAAACCAGTTCGCGTGCGTTTTGCACCAAGTCCAACAGGACCTTTACATATTGGCGGAGTACGTACCGCTTTATTTAATTATTTGTTTGCTAAAAAAAATGGGGGAACTTTCTATTTACGAATAGAAGATACCGACCAAAATAGATTTGTTCCAGGTGCAGAAGAATATATAATGGAAGCCTTGGAATGGTTAGGAATAGCTCCATCAGAAACTGTTGGAAAAAATGAAAAATTTGGACCATACAGACAAAGCGAAAGAAAACCACTTTACAAACAATATGCTGATCAATTAATAAAATCAGGTAATGCTTATTATGCTTTTGATACAGCTGAAGCATTAGACGCTCACAGAAAACAACACGAAGCTGAAGGAAAAACATTCATCTACAATCATCATAACCGTGAAAAGTTAGACACTTCTTTGGTAATTACTAAGGAAGAAACAGCCAAAAGAATTGCAAACAAAGAAGATTATGTAATCCGCTTTAAAACTCCGGTTAATGAAACATTGCATTTGCAGGACATTATTCGTGGTGAAGTAAAATTTGAAACTGGTCTTTTAGATGATAAAGTACTTTTTAAAAGTGATGGAATGCCAACTTATCATTTAGCTAATATCGTTGATGACCATTTAATGGAAACTTCACACGTTATTCGTGGTGAAGAATGGTTGCCATCAATGCCACTACACGTAATGTTATATCGTGCATTTGGTTGGGATGCTCCTGAATTTGCTCATTTACCATTGATATTAAAGCCAATTGGAAACGGAAAATTATCCAAACGTGACGGAGATAAAATGGGATTCCCAGTATTTCCATTGGAATGGAAAACCGAAGAAGGAGTTTCATCAGGATACAGAGAGAAAGGTTTTTTTCCTGAAACAGTAATAAACTTTTTAGCTTTATTAGGTTGGAATGACGGAACAGACAAAGAACTTTTTTCATTAGAAGAATTAACTGAAGCTTTTGATTTAAAAAGAGTCCATAAATCAGGAGCTAAATTTGATCCAGAGAAAAACAAATGGTTCAATCATCAGTATTTAATGAAAAAAGATGATGTCGTTTTAGCTGAAGAATTCTCTAAGATTATTGAATTAAAAAATCTAAACAGATATTATTCCTTAATTGAAATGACAAAAATTGTTTCATTAATTAAAGAAAGAGCGCACTTTGTTTCGGAGTTTTGGGAGATGAGCGATTTCTTTTTTAACGCACCAACCACTTATGATGAAAAAGCATCAAAAAATTGGAAAGCTGAAACTCCTGCTTTAATGCAAGAATTGATCTCAGTTGTAGAAGAAATAAGTGATTTTACATCTTTGAATATTGAAACAATTGTGAAAGATTGGATGACCAAAAATGAAATTGGTATGGGCAAAGTAATGCAACCATTTCGATTGAGTTTGGTTGGAGCACTCAAAGGCCCTCACCTATTCGATATTGTCGAAGTCATAGGAAAACAAGAAACGATTTCAAGATTACAAACCGCAATCGAAACATTATAAAACTAAAAGCTCTCAAAGTATTGGGAGCTTTTTTATTTTGTAACTTTAAAGATTATCTTACGTATAACATACACGAACTTAAAAACTTAAACTATGAGCATCCCTTTAATTATTCTAATTTTTTTCAGTTTTATTATTTTTCTTTCCTCCTTTTTTACAGTTAAACAACAAACGAGTATTATAGTGGAACGATTTGGAAGATTTCACAGTATCAGACAATCTGGTTTGCAGTTAAAAATTCCATTGATTGACCGAATTGCAGGTCGTGTGAATTTAAAAATACAACAATTGGATGTTATCATTGAAACCAAAACCAAAGACAATGTATTTGTTAAACTAAAAGTTTCAGTGCAATTTATGGTGATCAAAGAAACAGTTTACGATGCTTTTTATAAACTAGAATATCCACACGATCAAATTACTTCTTATGTTTTTGATGTTGTACGTGCCGAAGTTCCAAAACTAATTTTAGATGATGTTTTTGAACGAAAAGACGATATTGCAATTGCAGTAAAAAGAGAATTAAATGAAGCTATGACAACTTATGGATACACGATTATCAATACCTTGGTAACTGATATAGATCCTGATATTCAGGTTAAGAATGCTATGAACAGAATAAATGCGGCAGATAGAGAGAAAACAGTAGCCGAATATGAAGCTGAAGCATCAAGAATTAGAATCGTAGCTAAAGCTAAAGCAGAGGCAGAAAGTAAACGTTTACAAGGTCAAGGAATCGCTGATCAACGTAGAGAAATTGCAAGAGGATTAGTCGAAAGTGTTGATGTACTTAATAAAGTGGGTATCAATTCACAAGAAGCTTCAGCCTTGATTGTAGTGACACAACATTATGATACATTACAATCAATTGGTGCAGATACCAATTCAAATCTAATATTACTACCTAATTCTCCTCAAGCTGGAAGCGATATGCTGAATAATATGGTTGCTTCTTTCGCGGCATCAAACCAAGTAGGTGAAATGATAAAGAAGAACAAACCAAAATTAAAGGAAAAACGATCACAATCCGATGAAACTCCACAATTACCAACTCAAACAGAAGAACCTGAATCGGAATTATAATAAAGAATAATATAATAAAAAAAGAGGCTTAATCGCCTCTTTTTCTATTTATTACATAACTGATAATGTATGGTAAAACCGTTTTAAGAATAGTCTTCACAGAGTTTGGAATATCAATTTTAAAAGGCTCCAGAAAACCACTTACAATATTTTCGGGAGTAATTTCCTCTTTTGTTTTTTGAAAACTTAAAACTAATTTTTGATAACTAATCTCCTTTTCTATTTTTAAGATTTCCAAATCTCTTTCAATAGCAGCATAGGATGAATATTTTTTAGTCTCCATAATTAATCGTTAAAAAAGATTTCTGAAAATTTTTCTAAAATTGGACCTTCAATTACTTTTTCTTTAACTAAAAATAAAAGAAAAGTGGCTAATAAATAAAATCCACCAACAAACGAAAAGCCAATGGCATAATTATCGAAATATACACCAATTGCTAAAGCGGCTGCAATTGATCCAAATAACAAAACCATACTGAAACACAATAAAATTAAAGTAAACTTTAAGATCATCGTCGTCGACTTCATAGCAACCTTAAAACCCCACAACTTGTAATAAGAAGCTGATTTTTCGAAATAAATTTGTGCCTGTTCCTGAATATTATCAGTATTATCTTTTAGTTTGTCAAAAGCCATATATGCTGATTTTATTTCTGAAATTTAGCATTTTTTAATTTAAGATCTGCTAATTTATTTTCTAAAAATGAAATAACATCCTCAGTCTTATGACTTAAGGTAGAAACTATGTTTTCATAATTGCCATCAATATCGTCTTTGGCAATCAAAGCCTTTGCCTTTCCAATCAATTTTTCGGATACATCATGGTATTTATCCTGAAGATTGTGTTTCGCATCATCAAAACCATCTTTAAGTTTTTCTCTAGTTTTGGATCCTTTATCTGGTGCAAACAGAATTCCAATTCCTGCTCCTATTGCTACACCTGCTAAAATAGCTACAATTGTATTTCCAGTATTATTTGACATATTGAATGAATTTAAAAGTTACTACTAATAAAAATACAACTTTATCAACAAACTAATGTTAACAAGCCGTTAAAGTGCAAATTATGGAGTTAAAAATCAATATTAAGCGTCAATTTAAAAGAAAAAACAAAAACGATGTATTGGTATACAAACTAAATAAAAACGTTTTAAAAAGAAGATATAGAAGTTAATTTTAATAAATAATATTTATTAAAATAAAATAATAGATAGTAAAAATAAATAATTACATAAAACTATTATTAATTAAATTTAATTAGAAAAAATTTATACTACAGTTTTTTTATAAGTTAATTCTAAATTATGTGTTTTAAATTAAAAAAAATGAATTTTTAAGTAAAAAATCAAAATAAGATCTTCTAATAAATTAAATTTATAAAAATATAAATTAACACGTTTAAAAATTAAAAACGTCTTAAATTTAATTTATGGAGGTTGATTTTAATAATAAAAAATTATTATTTTATTAAAAATTATAAATATTATATATAATAAAAAAGTGCTTTATAAAAAGCACTTTTAATTGATAAAATCTATAACCAGGATTTAAATTGAATTAAGAACTTCTAAAACCTTTTCATTTTTCTCTGCATTCCTCAATTCTAAAATTTGAGTTTCAAAAATAGAATTATTAACCAAATCTTTCTTGATGTTTAATAATACAAAAATACGAACCGAAGCTAATTGGCTTTTCAAAGACATATTATATAATTTATGCAAAAAATCAATGTCAATATCATTTGTTTTTACTTTATCAGAAAAATGCAAAAGCAAATTAGCAAACAACAAAGAATTATTGTCGTTCTTCACGTTTTTAACCAATGTTTGACAAAGCAAACTAAAATTATCAATTGATTTAATATTATCAACAATAGCATTTAAAAGTAAAGAAGCATTTTTATCGTCTTTTTCTTTTACGTATTTATTGATTTCTTTTTGGGTGTTCATTAAAAGATTAGCTTCTTTTTTATCCTTCTCTTCCCATGCATCTTTAAGACTAACTGTTTTATTAAATACTAATTTTGAGTCAGTTGCATCTTTATCAACAACAAAATAACCCAAACGTTGAAACTGAAAATGGTCACCAATTTTAGCATCTGATAAACTCGGTTCAACAAAACCTTTAGCAATTTGTAAAGATTCAGCATTCATAAATTCTAAGAAACTTTTCTCTTTGTGGCTGTCTGGCGCTTCATCAATAAACAAACGATCATACAAACGAACTTCGGCTTCAACTGCATGAGAAATTGAAATCCAGTGCAATGTTCCAGCTACTTTACGTTTGCTAGCTTCACTCCCGCTTCCGCTTAAAGAATCAGTATCGTAAGTTACTTGAATTTCTGTAATAATACCGTTAGCATTTTTTGTAACACTTTCTCCTTTAATGATATAACCATTTTTAAGGCGCACTTCATTTCCAATACTTAATCGGAAAAATTTAGCTGGCGCTACTTCAAGAAAATCATCTCTTTCGATATATAATTCACGGGAAAAAGGGACTTTTCTATAACCAGCCGATTCATCTTCTTGGTTATTTTCAGCTTCAAGCCACTCCTCTACTCCTTCTGGATAATTGGTAATAACCACTTTAACAGGATCTAAAACAGCCATAACTCTTGGAGCTGTTTTGTTTAAATCTTCACGTAAACAGAAATCCAAAAGTGAAACATCAATAATATTTTCACGTTTTGCAACTCCAATAACTTCACAGAATTTACGTATAGAAGCTGCAGTATAACCGCGTCTTCTTAAACCTGAAATGGTAGGCATTCTAGGATCATCCCAACCATTAACTATATTTTCCTGTACCAATTGCAAGAGCTTACGCTTACTCATAACAGTATAGTTCAAATTCAAACGAGCAAACTCATATTGATGTGGACGCACTTGATTTACATCATAAATTTGATTCAAAAACCAATCGTATAATTCACGGTGCATTACAAATTCAAGAGTACAAATAGAATGTGAAATTTGTTCTATATAATCACTTTCACCATGAGCATAATCATACATAGGGTAAATATTCCATTCATTTCCAGTACGATGATGATGACGGTGTAATATTCTGTACATCAAAGGATCACGCATCAACATATTCGATGATGTCATATCAATTTTAGCTCTCAAAACATGACTTCCTTCAGGGAAATCTCCATTTTTCATTCCTTCAAAAAGAGTTAAATTTTCTTCAATAGAACGGTTTCTATAAGGTCCATCTACTCCAGGTTGAGTTGGTGTTCCTTTTTGAATTGCCATATCTTCAGAAGACTGACTATCAACATAAGCTTTACCATTTTTAATCATAGTAACAGCCCAATCGTATAATTGATGGAAATAATCTGAAGAATATAATTCTTCAGACCAATTGAAACCCAACCATTTCAAGTCTTCTTTGATAGCATCAACATATTCTTGTTCTTCTTTGGCAGGATTAGTATCATCAAAACGCAGATTTACTGGTGCATTGTATTTTAAGCCTAAACCAAAATTTAAACAAATAGATTTAGCATGGCCAATATGTAAATATCCATTAGGTTCTGGTGGAAAACGAAAGCGTAATTTATCTTGTGAAAAACCGTTTGCTAAACTGTCTTCTATAATTTGTTCAATAAAATGAAGTGATTTCTCTTCTGATGCCATTTTTATAAATTTTAGCAAAGATAAAAAATAGATGACAGATAATAGACAATAAGATAATAGACTTTAAAGA
This sequence comes from Flavobacterium granuli, assembly GCF_031456055.1. Classification (GTDB taxonomy): domain Bacteria; phylum Bacteroidota; class Bacteroidia; order Flavobacteriales; family Flavobacteriaceae; genus Flavobacterium; species Flavobacterium granuli_A. The sequence goes on along the minus strand of NZ_JAVDTX010000003.1, from coordinate 356,528 downwards.
AAAAACAGTTGCCAATTTTTAATACATTTGTATAAATACTTAATGTTTAGGAACAAAAAAAGAGGTTATTCAAGATGTAAAAATCGATGAAAAGGAATGTTATTATAACTATATAAATTTAAAATCATTACGATTATAAAAAAAAAAATAATTACTGAAAAGAATAAAATGGGAACAATACGATTAAAAAATATACGCACTTTTTCATATCACGGCTGTTTGATAGAAGAAGGAAAAATAGGCTCGGATTACAGTGTAGATTTAGAAATAAAAGCAAATTTAAGACAATCTGCTGAGTCCGATAACTTGAAAGATACTGTAGATTATGTACATTTAAATAAGATTGTAGTAGAAGAAATGGCTATTCGTTCCAATTTACTAGAGCAAGTAACAAAAAGAATCATTGATAGAGCCTTGGCAGAAATCGAAACTATATCAAAAATAAAAGTAGGTGTTTCAAAAATAAATCCTCCCATAGGTGGTGATGTAGAATCGGTTACGGTAGAAATGGAAGAAGAACGCTATTATAAATTATAACAATTCTGATAAAAAACAGAAAAAAGTTAACTTTAAACTTTTAAACTATAAATTTTTAAGTTACTTTTGCCATCCGTTTAAGAATGGCGTCGTGGCCGAGCGGCTAGGCTGGGCTCTGCAAAAGCTCCTACTCCGGTTCGAATCCGGACGATGCCTCCAAAACCTCTAAAGCAATTTAGAGGTTTTTTTTATGTTTAATTTTTAGAAAAAATTAGATAAAGATAAAGTTCGAATCCGAACAGAAACTTAAAAACCTATAAAGTAATTTTAGCCGTTTTTTTATGTTTAATTTTTAGAAAAAATTAGATAAAAATAGAGTTCGAATCAAGACAATATCTCAAGACAATATAAAAAATCTATCTCTTTTTATGCTTAACTTTTTTAAGATATAAAGAAATATTCACTCTTAATTCAGTAAAATTATTCACAAAAAAAGGAACCAATTATAGTTCCTTTTGCTTAAATTTTTTATATAAAAACTACTTTTTTTCTATTTTCTCAAAAGCATTTTTCATCATTTGCTTTTCTTCTGGAAACCATCCTTGAAAGATTAAAGCTACTCCAAAAATCATTAGGACTACACTTATTCCTCTTTTTATTTTATAGATATTAGTAGGCGTCATTTTGTGTTTTAATTGTTTAGCCAAAACTATTTTTATACAATCTATGGCCAAATAAGTTACAATAACAGAAACAAAAAATGTAAATACCCTAGTGGCTTCCATTTCTAATTTTGGACCTACCGAAATGATTACCGCTAACCAAAAACCAAGAACACCAATATTGATAATATTTAGAAAAAAACCTTTAAAAAAAAGTCCTAAATAATTTTTTTTGATAATCTCATTATCTATATTTTTTGTATTTACTTTCTTCTCTTTTTTGACTCCCAGAAAAGAAATAAATCCATAAGCCATCATAATAAAACCTCCAAAAATAAACAATGAAGAATTATCATTTAAACTTTGAATCAATCTATAACTTCCCAAATAAGCAATAATTATAAAAAAAACATCACCTAAAACTACACCTAAATCAAAAACAAAAGCGGCTCTAAATCCTTTTATTATACTTGTTTCAAGTAAAATAAAAAACACAGGACCAATCATAAAACTCAAGAGAACACCCCAAGGAATACCAGTTAAAATATCGTTTATCATTAAAAAATGACTTTAAAAATTGGTTACAAATTTACTATTTCTGAACTATAGTTCCACCCATAACAGTTTCTTGTTTTATTTCTTTCGGGTTTCCATAAATAAAAATAGTGCCTCCCATACTCACTTTGGCATCAACAAGGGTAGTTGCATTTACATCAGCATTACCTCCTGCAGAAATACTTACTGTAGTTTGGGAAGTCTCTAATTCTTTTGCATTTAAAGCACCCCCAGAATTAACAGAAACAGTTTGAGTGACCGCTTTACCTGTCAAAGTAACAATACCGCCTGAAACAGCTTTAATTATTACTTTATCGACATCTACTGGAACGGTTATCTTTGCACCTTCTTGGGTATTTAAAGTCAATGATGTTTGTTTAAAAGTATCAGCACAAGTCACAACACTTCCTTCATTTGCATCAATTGTATGGATTTTTTTGAAATATAGGGTTATTTGTGCTTCGTCTCCAGATAGAATTTTTGTTATTGGCATTCTTATTTTTAAGAGGCCTTTTTTATTTACAATTTCCACTTTAGTTTGCTCTGGCCCAGTAATTACGGCTTTTGTTTCATTCGACGCAATTAAAGTAACATTCAGTTTATCAAACACTTTTACATCATCAAAATCCTTAAACACCATTGTTATTTGTGCAGAAGTGAATTGTGCGATAAAAACAAAAAATAATAGAACTATTCTTTTCATTTTAATAAAATTTAATTGTTAGTATTTATTTAAAAACCTTATTCATTCCTTTTTATAAAATTGAAATCCAATTGTTTTTTAACCAAATCAGCATTTTTTACTTTTACATAAATCTCATCGCCAAGCTGTAATAATCGATTGGAATTGGCACCCACTAAAGCATATTGTTTTTCATCGAAAGTATAATAATCCTCTTTAATATCACGAATTCTAACCATACCTTCACATTTGTTTTCAATGATTTCAACATAAATTCCCCATTCAGTAACTCCTGAAATAACACCCAGGAATTCTTGATCATTATGGTTTTGCATGTATTTTACCTGCATGTATTTTATAGAATCTCTTTCGGCGTTGGTTGCCAAACCTTCCATAGTTGAAGAATGCAGACATTTGGTTTCATATAGTTCTTCATCAACCGATTTCCCTCCATCTAAATAATACTGCAATAAACGATGCACCATAACATCTGGATAACGACGAATAGGAGATGTAAAATGAGAATAATAATCAAATGCTAGTCCGTAATGCCCGATATTATCCGTAGAATATTTGGCTTTACTCATAGATCGAATGGCTAAAGTATCAATTAGATTTTGCTCTTTTTTACCATTCACTTCTTCCATCAAAGCGTTCAGTGACTTAGAAATATCTCCTTTGTTTCTGAAATCAATTTTATAACCAAACTTAGCAATCAGATTTTGCATTGCTATTAATTTATCTTCATTTGGTTCATCGTGAATTCTATAAATAAACGTTTTCTTTTGTTTACCAATGTATTCGGCCACTTTTCTATTAGCTAATAACATAAATTCTTCAATCAAATGATTAGCATCTTTAGAAATTTTAAAATATACTCCTTCTGGTTCTCCTTCAGCATCTAAGTTGAATTTTACTTCTACTTTATCAAAAGAAATAGCACCTTCATTCATCCTGTTTCTTCTGAATATTTTGGCTAATTGATCCATTTTCAAGGTTGCTGCTACAATTTCATCTGAAACTACATAGGAACTTCCTGTAATAGAAGTTTCGGCTGGAATAGTATTGTCTTTCGTCTCAATGATGTATTGGGCTTCTTCGTAAGCAAAACGCTGATCGGAGAAGATAACAGTTCTTCCAAACCATTGATTTACTACTTTGCTAGTTTCTGTAATTTCAAAAATAGCCGAGAACGTATATTTTTCTTCTTGAGGACGTAATGAACAGGCAAAATTAGAAAGTACTTCTGGTAACATTGGTACTACCCTATCCACCAAATAAACCGATGTAGCTCTTTGAAAAGCTTCATCATCGAGTATGGTCCCTTCTTCCAAATAATAAGAAACATCGGCAATGTGAATTCCAATTTCATAATTACCATTTTCTAATTGTTTGAAAGATAAAGCATCATCAAAATCTTTAGCATCTTTTGGATCAATTGTAAAAGTCAGCGTATCACGCATATCACGACGTTTCGCAATTTCACTTGCTTCAATCGAAGTATCAATTTTTTGGGCAAACGTTTCCACTTCAATAGGAAACTCTGCAGGTAAACCATATTCTGCTAAAATTGCATGAATTTCAGTATCGTGTTCTCCTGGTTTTCCAAGTACTTTCACCACTTTTCCAAAAGGACTGTCGGCTCTTGCTGGCCAATCTTCAATATGGACCAAAACTACATCTCCTTGCTCGGCCTCCCCTATTTTATCCTTTGGAATAAAAATATCAGTGTACATTTTCGGATTCGCAGTTGACACAAAAGAGAAATTCTTTTGAATATCAATAACTCCAACGAAATCAGTTTTGTATCTTTCGATTACTTCAATGACTTCACCTTCAGCTCTTCTACCGCTTCTTTTGTTATAAACATATACTTTTACTTTGTCTTTGTCTAAAGCATGGTTCAAATTGTTTGTTGGAATAAAAACATCTTCCTCAAATTCAGGACAAATAAAATAGGCGCTTTTACGGCCAGTCATATCAATGGTTCCTTCGTAATACTCTTTGCTGGCAGCTTTTATCAAATATTTGCCAGGTTCTGATTCTATAATTTTTTTTGAAGCTGCCAAAATCTTTAAATCTTTTATGATTTGATTTCGGCTTTGGGTGTCATCTAATTCTAATTTAGCTCCTATTTGCTTATAATTAAAGGCTTTATTAGCACTTTGAGATAATATTTTTATAATTTTATCTGAGAAATCTTTCTCTTTCTTTATCGGCTTTCTTAATCTTTTACTCATGTATCTTTTCTTAAAAGTCTAAAATTACAAAATTGTATCCACTATTCCTTATTCTGCCTAGAGTTTTAAACTAATTATAACTTTACTACATTTATAAAAAATTCAAAATGAAAGGATTTAAAACGATTGCTATTTTTAACTATCCACATGAAATTGTGGTACTTAGACATATTTTGGATCAGGAAGAAATTCATTATTTTTTCGAAAATGAACATATCGTCTCCATTGACCCATTGGCAAGCTTTGCCTACGGTGGAATCCAACTAAAAATACATCCAAACGATTTCGAACAAGTTCAAGAAATATTAGACAATTTGAATTCCAAATTATCGGTCGTTTAAAAACTTTCAAATTTTAAACTCATTTTTTTGTTTTCAAATTTCAAAGTTGTCAACATATATTAAATACAACAAAAAGAAAATTTAAATTTAAATTAATTATTTATGGTTATTATAGCTTGTTAATAGTTGCTATAAATTTCTAAAAAATTGTATTGAAATGTAGTTTTAGGTTTTTATATTGAGTTATTAACATAGTTGTTTTGATTTAAATTATTGGTTTTTAAGATATTTTTAAGATTAGTTAACAACTGTTAACAATTCAAAAATTATATAAATTGTAAATAAGTGAATTTTGTTTTCTTGTTGAAAAACTAATTTTAAGTATTGATAACTTTTCTAAAAATTATCCAAACTTTATTTGGATTTCTAATATCAGTTTTGGATTACTTATTTTTTCTTTACAAACTCAAAAAACTTCTAAAATTCTATCCAAAGTTATGAACAGTTTTTGTTAAATTAAGGTTAACTGAATATCAAGTAGTTATGTTTTACTATTAACAATGCAAAATATTAACATTATAATTTCATTCTGTCTATTGATTTGCAGACTATTGTGTATTTATAAAAATGTTAATAAACTCCAAAATTTCTTGTAATCAGAGAGTTATATGTTATTTAAAAATTCTATTTTACCTTCTTTCATTACCTAATCATTAATGTAAAGTGATAAGAGCTTTTTTCTTTATATATAAAATACTTTGGCTAAATTTGCAATTCAAAATCTAATACAAAAAAAATGAAAATTTCAATAGGAAATGACCACGCAGGACCAGATTATAAAAAAGCAATTGTTCAATATTTGGAATCAAAGGGACATGTAGTTACTAATTATGGAACCGATTCAGAAGCATCTGTAGATTATCCTGATTTTGGGCATCCTGTAGCAACTGATGTTGAGGAAGGAAAAGCTGATTTTGGTATTGTTATTTGCGGTAGCGGAAACGGAATTGCAATGACTGTTAATAAACATGCTGGCGTTCGTGCTGGTTTGTGCTGGACTAAAGAGATTGCTTATTTGACCCGTTTGCATAATGATGCTAATATTGTGAGTATTCCAGCAAGATATACGTCTATTCAACAAGCAATTGAAATTGTAGAGACGTTTTTAGAAACTGAATTTGAAGGAGGAAGACACCAAAACAGAGTGAATAAAATCGCTTGTCAATAAAAAAAAAGCGCGGTGCTTCGCACCAAATATTTAGTATAAGCTCAGTTAAAAACTGGGCTTTTTTTGTTTTATAATGATATTAAATCAAAATGAAACAAGGCGATAATGGTTAAAATCTGGACAAAGATTATTCCGAAAAATTTCAACAAATAGCTTGTTTTTGCTGTTTTGTGTCGAAAAACCGACATCGCAAGCGATGATCCAATTGTTCCACCAAGTGCCACCCAGACTAAAAGTGTTTTTTCTGAAATTCTATTTTTGTTTTTAATGGCTAATTGTTTGTCGTAGCCTATTAATACAAAAGCGATTAAATTAATGGCTAAAAAAGAATATAATAAAATCATAATTGGAGTTCAATTAAAGTTTAAAGATAGTATTTTAGCATCTCTTTTTTTCAAAGAAAAAGATTCCTTTTTAAACAGAAATTCACAATGACCAACTTACAATTCATTTCAAAGTTTGTTGCAACTGCAACAATCAATATTCAAAACACAGTTCAATTATTGCAAGAAGACTGCACGATTCCATTTATCTCGAGATATCGAAAAGACAAAACCGGAAACTTAGATGAAGTTTTTATTGAGCAAATTGCAAAATTTCAAAAGGAATATGAAACGATTGTAAAACGAAAAGAAGCGATTTTAAAATCCATTCAGGAGCAAAATGCTTTGACTCCGGAATTGGAGAAAAAAATCCAACAAAGTTTTGATTTACAGGAATTGGAAGATTTTTATCTGCCATATAAAAAGAAAAAAAGAACCAAAGCCGACGTGGCAAGAGAGAACGGATTGGAACCTTTGGCGAAAATAATTATGGCGCAAAGCAAAGATGATGTTGATTTCTTGGCAACGCAATATCTGAATGAAAATGTAATCAATGAAGAATCTGCTTTACAAGGCGCTAGGGATATTATCGCTGAATGGATTAATGAAAATATTTATGTTCGTAAACAATTGAGAAGATTGTTTGAACGTAAAGCGATAATCACAACCAAAGTTGTTAAGTCAAAAAAAGAGGAGGAAGGTGCCCAAAAATTCAATCAATATTTTGAATGGGCAGAGCCTTTGACTAAAGCTCCATCGCATCGTTTACTAGCCATCATGCGAGCAGAAAATGAAGGTTTCATCAAGTTCAAAGTTGATGTGGAGTTGGATGATGCTTACGATATTATTGACGAATTAATTATAAAAGGGGATAACAGTACGACGCCACATATTCAATTAGCGATTGAGGACAGTTACAAACGTTTGTTGAATCCTGCGATATCAAATGAAGCTTTGCAGGAAGCAAAAGCAAAAGCTGATGCCAATTCGATTCAGGTGTTTGCTAATAATTTAGGGCAGTTGTTATTGGCTCCACCATTGGGAGAAAAAAGAATTTTGGCAATTGATCCGGGATTTCGCTCAGGTTGTAAAGTCGTTTGTTTGGATGAAAAAGGAGATTTATTGTACAATGAAACCATTTATCCGCACGCGCCACAAAAGGAGGAAGCAATGGCGATAAAAAAAATTCGTTCGATGGTCAATGCCTATCAAATAGATGCAATATCGATTGGAAACGGAACGGCTTCGAGAGAAACGGAATTCTTCATCAAGAAAATTGCTTTTGATAAACCTTTACAAGTATTTATTGTTTCGGAAGCTGGGGCTTCGGTATATTCGGCTTCGAAGATTGCGAGAGAGGAGTTTCCTAATTATGATGTTACGGTTCGTGGATCGGTTTCTATCGGGAGAAGACTTTCAGATCCTTTGGCCGAATTGGTAAAAATTGATCCAAAAGCGATTGGAGTTGGGCAATACCAACATGACGTGGACCAAAACAAACTTAAGGAAGAATTAGATTCTACAGTTATTCGTTGCGTGAACTCTGTGGGGATAAACATCAACACGGCGAGCAAGCATTTATTAGGTTACGTGAGTGGAATAGGTGAGAAGTTGGCTGAAAATATTGTAGCCTACCGTTCAGAAAATGGACCATTTACAGACAGAAAACAACTCAAAAAAGTGCCTCGTTTGGGTGACAAAGCTTACCAACAAGGAGTCGCTTTTATCAGAATTTCGAATGCGAAAAATCCTTTGGACAATTCGGCTGTTCATCCCGAAGCGTATGCTATTGTTGAAAGGATGGCCAAAGATTTAAAAATAACGGTAAATGATTTGATTGCAAACAAAGAGAAAACAGCTTTAATAAAACCTGAAAATTACATTACGCCCGATATTGGAGTTTTGACCTTGAAAGACATCATTAAAGAGTTAGAAAAACCGGGATTAGATCCAAGGAAAGCAGCGACTGTTTTTGAATTTGACCCAAATGTAAAATCAATAAAAGACGTTAGAACAGGTATGATTTTACCTGGAATTGTGAATAACATTACCAATTTTGGATGTTTTGTCGATATCGGAATCAAAGAAAGTGGTTTGGTTCATATTTCCCAACTCAAAGCCGGTTTTGTGAGCGATGTAAATGAGGTTGTCAAATTACATCAACACGTTCAGGTTAAAGTGACGGAGGTTGATGAAGATAGAAAACGTATTCAGTTGACGATGGTTATTTAAACTCAAAGTTAAGAATCCAAATAGAATCATAATTGCAAAATCCCAATCCAAATTCTCTTGGATTGGGATTTTTGTTTCAGTAAAAAACTACAAATTACAAAAAACTACGTATTTTTACTTATTTGTAAAGAATTGCGAATATCCAAAAAGCACCGACTCTAAGTAGATGAAATGATAATTGACGTCATTTTTTCGGGTTCATTTATAAAAAATGAATAAAAAACGACTCTTTTTTTGAGCTGATGACTTGACTTGTCGGCTTGAGTCAATTACCATTTATTGCGAAAAACCTATACATTTACTTCAAATAAAGACAGTTACAGTATAATTTTTACTGATTTTGTTATTTAACCAAGATGTATTCATTGGATTAAATATTTCGTTTACCGCAAACACTTAAAAACAATAATAAATAACTACAGATGAAAGAGAATCAAGCTATTTGCAACAGTTGTAGTAATGAAAATTGTTTTATCAAAAAGCATATTCATTTGTCCAACATGCAAAGTTATATTGAAAAGAAACATAGTTTTACCTGCAAGAAGGCACAGCAGTTCATTATAGAGGGGGCACCGATTCAGGGGCTTTATTTTGTACAAAAGGGAAAGGTGAAAACGGTAAAAACAGGAATCAATGGCAGGGAACAAATTGTTCGGTTTACTACGAATGGGGACACGGTTGGTTTCAGGGGATTTGGGACGAGCAATCGGTATTTGATAGGCGCTTATGCTCTGGAAGATACGGTTTTGTGCAATTTCAACAACGAAGTGATGCTCGACATTCTTAGAAACGTTCCCGAATTCACTTATGATATGATGCTTTTTTATGCTGAAGAATTGAACAAGAGCGAGAACAACATTCGGAAAATTGCCCACATGAATGTGAGAGAGCGCGTGATCGATACCTTATTATACATTCATAGAAAATTTGGCCAAACGAATGAATTGATTAATCTCGATTTGTCCCGAAAAGAAATTGCTGATTTTGCAGGAACAACCGAAGAACAGGTTACCCGTGTGATTTCGAGTTTGAAGAGAGAAACATTAATTAAAACGGTTGGTAAGAAAATAGGATTGCAACAAATCAATAAAATGAAATCGGAAATTATGGAACATAAGTATGTATAAGTAGTTTTAGATTTGAACTTTGAATTTATTAAGCCCTTCTGGGGCTTTTTTTGTGGAAGTAAACGTCGTTTTTTAGTTTTTGGATAAAAAAGTTTTAATGATTGTTTTCTAAGTAAGTAATTTAGGTGAAAACTAAGTGTTTGTTAATGTCAATGATTATAAGGTTTAATAATAATTATTTGCGTTAACGCAGTAAATAAGTTGTTATCAGAATAATTTTTGCCGTGCAAAAAAGAGGTTTTAGACTGTAAAAAGTAAATAAGTAAGTATTAATACGTATATATATTTGCTTAACACTAATCAAAATCAATTTGCCATGCAAAAGATTACATCCACAATGCAAAAAACAAAAAATTCAAAATCGATACTATTAGGTTTGGCCATAACATTGTTTGGTTATAACACATCTAACGCACAGTTTACCGCTACAGGACAATTTAGACCAAGAACAGAATTTAGAGATGGTTACAGCACTTTGCAATCAAAAGACGCAGAGACAGCTGTTTTTACTTCACAAAGAACAAGATTGAATGTTGGGTTCACAGGATATAGATTCAAATTTTTTGTTGCCGTTCAGGATGTTCGTGTTTGGGGACAAGACGCTTCAACCATCAATAAAACAACAACGGCGGATAATAACGGAATTCAATTACACGAAGCTTGGGGTGAAATTATATTAAATGACACAGTAAGTTCAATTCAAAATTTATCTTTAAAAATAGGTCGCCAAGAGATTTCCTATGATGATCAAAAGGTAATAGGAGGACTTGATTGGTTACAACAAGCGCGTTACCATGACGCGGTTGTTTTGAAGTATGCCAACAAAGGATGGACAGCCGATTTTGGAGCCGCTTTTAATCAAAACAAAGAATTATTGGCGGGAACAATTTATAATGGCGTACCAACTGCAACTTCTGGTTATACCGCTGGAACCAACGGTTTGGGGACAAATTATAAATCAATGGAATATTTGTATTTGGCGAAGAAATTTTTCTTTGGTGATATCTCCTTTTTATTCCTAAGCGATAATTTTAATAAATACACCAATGTGACTTCGGGAACTCCGCCTGTTGTAACCAAAGTAAATGAACAAGGAATTTGGACTCGTAACACTTCCGGTTTCTACTATAATATCAATGCTACCAGAAAATTGAAATTTGAAGGAAGCTTGTACCATCAATTTGGTCACGATAAAAATGGCCGCAGTCTAAGTAGTGATTTGACTTCTATTACTGCGACTCTGCAGATGGGGAAAAAATTGTTTATAGGTCCTGGAGTTGATTATTTATCAGGAAATGACGGAACAAAAGCCGTTACGGCCACTTCAGAGAATAATCAATTTGATCCGCTTTATGGAACGCCTCACAAATTTTGGGGAACTATGGATTATTTCTATGCTTCAAGTGGTTTTGGAGCCCAAGGTTTGCTAAATTACTTTTTGAAAACTAAATACAACTTGAGAGATAACTTGACACTTTTTGCAGATTTACATTGTTTCGAAGCCGCGAACACTTTGTCTAATGGAGCAGGGGGGAAGCAAAACAGTTATTTGGGAACCGAATTGGATTTGAAAATATCTTATAACTTCACCAAGATGATCAATATTGAAGCCGGTTACTCATTTATGCAGGCAACTAATTCTATGGCATCGGCACAGGTTAAAAATGTTGCCAATGCAAATCTGACACCGCAATGGGCATATGTGATGGTGAATATTAAACCTAATTTTTTAAACAAAAAGTAAATTGAATCAATCCTTTAAATCTAGTCTTTTATAGATTACTCACCAATTGTAATACTAATTACTGAGTTGAGGTCGTGGTTACCAAATAAGCAATTCGAACTCCTTTTAACTCTTGAAAAGTTTTTTTAAAAAAAATTCCAAACCCCATTATAAATATTGGAATTTGGAATTTAAGATTTAGGAATTTTTATAAAATTCTTACTTTACTTCTTCTTCTTTTTTACCTGCTGATTGATCGTCTTTGGCTGCGTTTTTAAATTCTTTAATTCCGCTTCCCAAACCTTTCATTAATTCCGGAATTTTTTTACCTCCAAAAAGTAATAGCACAATACCTACTATAACGAGGATTTCTGTAAGACCTAATCTTCCCATGATTGAATATTTAATGCCGTAGCAAATTTGTAATGAATCTAATATGCAAATGTATATAGAATAACTTAATACACATTCATTTTGACTGATTTATTTGCTTTTGTCAGCGTTAAATATTTTATAAAATTGGGAGGTTAGGAATTCAACTACTTAAAAGAGGCTAGTGTTGGCAACACTTTAAATTATTATATTTGTAATTAAAAGAAATGCCATGTCCAGAAATCGATTAAAAAGAAAGAAGTTTTTTGACAGATTATTAATCAAAAACCGATTAATAATTTTAAATGAAGATACTTTTGAAGAAATTTTTTCTTTTAAATTAAACATTATGAGCGTTTTTGTTTCACTTTCATTAGGCGCTATTTTTTTGATTTCCATTACAACGGTTTTGATTGCTTTTACTCCTTTGCGCGAATTTATACCAGGCTATTCTTCTTCTCAATTGAAGAGAGATGCTACAGTTTTGGCCTTAAAATCCGATTCACTTTCAATAGCTTTGAAGAAAAATGAAGTTTATATAAAATCGATTCAAAAAGTATTGAACGGTGATTTGGAATATGCCAAATTCAACAAGGACTCTATACTTTCAAGTGCTGAGGAAACTGCAGAACCAATAGATTTATCGCCGACACAAAAAGAAAAGGAGTTGAGAGAAAGAGTTAATAATGAAGAGAATACTCATCCAGTCTCCCCAAAGGGAAAGCCAAAAAACTAAAAAATAATCTGATAACTTCGGAATTAAATAAAGAACACTACAATTTTAAATAAAGGCCAAAAGAATGTCATTAAAATCGATTGCAGCAAAAATATTTGCACAAAGAATATATAAAAAAACGCAAGCTTGGGCTAGTTCTCCCATTGAAACCCAGAAAGCTGTTTTCCAAAGTTTAATACATGATGCCCAAAAAACTCAATTTGGGATAGACCATTATTTTGACCAAATAAAAACGTATGAAGATTTTGCAAAACAAGTTCCCATTCGTGATTACGAAGCTTTGAAGCCCTATGTAGATAGAGTGGTAAAAGGGGAAGAAAATATACTTTGGAAAGGAAAACCGCTTTATTTTGCCAAAACTTCAGGAACAACTTCAGGAGCTAAATACATTCCATTGACCAAAGAATCAATGCCTTTTCATGTTGAAGCAGCAAGAAATGCCATTTTACTTTATATCCATGAAACCCAAAATGCCGATTTTGTAAACGGTAAAATGATTTTTTTGCAAGGAAGTCCTATTTTGGAAGAAAAAAATGGAATTCAATTAGGGCGATTGTCTGGAATTGTTGCGCATTTTGTTCCAAAATATTTGCAAAAAAACCGATTACCGTCTTGGGAAACCAATTGTATCGAAGATTGGGAAACCAAAGTAAATGCCATTGTTGAGGAAACTATCAACGAGGATATGACCATAATTTCTGGAATTCCGTCATGGGTCCAAATGTATTTTGAAAAATTACAGCAAAGAGCAGGAAAGCCAGTTGGTGAGATTTTTAAAAACTTCAATTTGTTTATTTACGGAGGTGTAAATTATGAACCATATCGAGCCAAATTCGAAAATCTTATTGGACGGAAAGTGCACAGCATCGAACTGTTTCCAGCCTCGGAAGGTTTCTTTGCTTATCAGGATTCCCAAAAAGAAAAAGGAATGTTACTGTTGCTAAATTCCGGAATCTTTTACGAATTTATAAAAAGCGAAGATTTTTTCACCGAAAAGCCAAAACGATATACTATTGGCGAAGTGGAATTGGGAGTTAATTATGTTTTGATTATTTCGACCAATGCTGGACTTTGGGGTTACAACATTGGAGATACCGTTCAGTTTACTTCTCTGAAACCGTATCGAGTTATAGTTTCGGGTCGAATTAAACATTATATCTCGGCTTTTGGCGAACACGTTATCGGGAAAGAAGTCGAAAGCGCTTTGCAGGAAGTGATGGAAGGAACAAATGTAAGTGTCAATGAATTTACCGTTGCTCCACAAATCACACCTCCTGAAGGTTTGCCATATCATGAATGGTTTATCGAATTTGAAAATGAACCAGACAACAGTAACGCTTTTGCGGAAGCACTAGATAATGCCATGCGAAAACAAAATATTTATTATGACGATTTGATTGTGGGACATGTTCTAAAAAAACTAGTTATTACCAAAGTATCCAAAAATGGTTTTCAGGACTACATGAAATCCATTGGAAAATTAGGCGGGCAGAATAAAATCCCTAGACTTTCTAATGATAGGAGTATTGTAAGTGTTTTAAACCAAAAATAAAAACAATACATTTGAGGGTATTAAAGAATATAAGCATGAAAGAAACTAAAAATATATCTAGATCCAGAGCACAAGAATCATCAGCAGCTATTGAAAAAATGTACATCACGATGCGTCATCTTTTCAATAGAGGATTTTACAAACCGATGGGAATTTCTGGGGACACATTAAGAGAAGCATTGTTGGCCTTAAGACCTGAAATTTATGGAAATATAGCAGAAGAGAAAGTAGAATTAAATGGACTTTTATACGTTATTGAACGTCTTCCGACAGGAATTGAAGAGTGTCGATTCATTAACTTAACCTCGGATGAGGGGTATTCGAAATCACATTTTAAAGCTATAGTACCGCCAAAAAGACGTCGAAACTGCTATCGAATTGACGAAGAACAAATGAACGTTGAAATCACCCGTGGACGATCAGATATTTATGATATTCTGACCCATTTGACGTTTATTTTTATTGAATCTCATAAAATTAAAAATAGAATTTTACTAGATGATGCAGGTGAAGTTTCCCGTGATTGGACAAAACTGGAAATAGCTGTATCTCAAAGTAAAAAATTGACTCTGATAGAAAAAGAAAAGGCCATTTCCCATGCCGCTAATATTCTAGGAAGAACCTTCGAGGAAGTTTTGGATATTTACGATGCCTTTGGAACCGAAGCGGCTCCTGATCGTTTTTTGCACGTGATTTATTGGTTGGGAAAATTGGCTATAGAAGAAGTTGTTGAGAATAATAAAAGAACCATTACGTTCAGTCCTATTTTGAGAGAGCGTTTGGGACATCATATTCACGGAGAAGTTTGGGCAACTAATATTAAGGAAGTTTTGAAAGCGAACCAACTTTTAGATAGACCAATTCACGTGATTAGTGCCAATATGCACTCAGTGATGAATTCGATATTTGCAACTCCTATTTTGAAAACAAAATTCAAAGACAAATCTGATTTCTTTATGTATGAAGAATTGAGTAAGTCGGGGGCGAAGGAGCTTCGTAGCCAAGTAGAAACTGTTGCTTTGAAGCAAGGAATGATTTTTCTTCCAGATACTTCTGGAACCAATATAGATGTTCAAATTTTTGATACTGCCAAAATAGATTGGTCTAAATCATCCTTTCCAAAGGCAGATTTAGAAGAGAAAAAACCAGTTCTTATTGTTATGGATTATGCCTTTGGCGAACAAGCTTATGAAACAATAGACGAATTATTGAAGCCCTATAAGAAAGACACTTTACTTAACGTAAAATCGGTTTCGATTATGGGGAAAGCAGGAATTCTGGAAGGTGGAAAAGGAGACATTATGATTCCAAATGCCCATATCAATGAAGGAACTGCTGATAATTATTTCTTCGAAAATGAATTGACTGCCGAAATGTTTGAAGGCAATGACATCGCAATTTTTGCAGGGCCAATGGTTACCGTTCTTGGAACATCATTGCAAAATAGGGATTTATTGAAGTTCTTTCACGAATCCACTTGGGGTGTTATAGGGTTGGAAATGGAAGGTTCCTATTACCAAAAAGCGATTCAATCGGCTTCCAAAATCAGAAAAAGTGTTCCTCACGACATCAAAGTACGCTATGCTTATTATGCTTCGGATAATCCATTAGAAACAGGAAGTACATTGGCATCTGGAGGATTGGGAACCACTGGGGTAAAACCTACGTATCTGATTACGATTAAAATATTGGAACAAATTTTTAATATTAAATAAAATACACCGACAGCATGGGTAAAAAAAAAGATAAGAATCCTGAGAATCCAGAAATTGACTTACTGACTGTTTTCAGCAGAATAGGTGATTTCTTCGAATGGATTAATACTTTGTTGTTCAGAACGATTCGGTTTTTTGTAAAAAATGTGATTGTTGTTTCTGTTTTGATGATTGTTGGGATTGGGGCTGGTTATTTCTTGACAAAAGTAATTTCCCGTTTTGAACAAAAAATCATCGTGGCTCCCAATTTTAAATCCACGGATTATCTGTATTCCAAAATTGATTTTTTAGCCTCAAAAATTGTTTTAAATGACACTTTGTTTTTAAAATCGATTGGAATTGAAAAGCCTTCAGAAATCGTGTCGATTACCATAGAGCCTGTTGTCGATGTAAATAATTTGATAAATAAGAATGGTGAAAACCTAGAATTGTTGCAATTGTTGTCGCAAAACGGTGATCTTAAATCGATTATAAAAGAGACAACTACCAATAAGAATTTTAGACTTCATACGATTATTCTGAAAACGGTTGGCGTTGTTTCTCCCCAAAATACAGTTGAACCCCTTTTGAAATACTTGAATGCGAGCTCATATTATGATGTTTACAATACTATCAATTCCAAAAATATTCAGAATAATATAAAAACAAAAGAAGCCACAATTCTTCAGATTGACGGCATTTTAAATCAATTTTCAGGTACTTACGGGAAACTTTCAAACAATGAAAAATTGGTTTATTATAATGAAAATTTGAATTTGGATGAGGTTATTAAAACCAAAGATTCGTTATCCAAAGAAATCGGTAAATTAAAAATAGAACAATACAATACAAGCAAAACCATTATAGAAAAAGGAATGGTTTTGAATACCAAAAACAGCAAAGATTTAAAAGGGAAATTGATTTATATCCTGCCATTGGTTTTTGTTGGTCTTTTTGTTTTCTTTAGTTTCTTTATTTCTTTTTATAAAAAAGAGTCACTGAAAGCAAATTTAAAATAAGTACGACTGACAAAATATGTTAAAAAAACTTCGGAATCAAGTACTGAGAGCCAACCAAAATTCATTTGTGCAACAAAGTTTAATCACTTTGATTTTGAGGTTTTTTGGAGTAATAACGTTGTTTGGTTTTACCTTATTTTTGACCAAAACCTACCCTCCAAAAATTGTCGGGCAATATGATTTTGTACGTTCTTTTCTTCTTGTAGTTGGAAGTATTTGTCTGTTGGGATGCGACCAGTCGATTTTGTATTTTAAAGGCAGACTTAGTAGTTCCAATACTTTGGAAGGAATAAAAAAAGTATATACTAAAATGGTAGTATTGTTGCTGATGATGTCAGTTTTATTTCTTTTGATATTTAGGAGTATTGACGAAGAATTTATAAATAATTATTTCTCCGATTCGAGAGTTTATGGTATTCTTTTGAAATCAATAATGGCGTTATTTTTTTATGGTATTGCAACTTTGAACACAGAAGTTTTTCGCGCTTTGGATCATTTTTATGTTGCCGAACTTTTTAGAAACATTATTAAATTTATTCCTTTGATTGTTGGGGCGATTCTGCTCTCTTATTTTGATTGGGAAACCTATTTGGTTGAGGTTTTTTTGGCAGGTTTTGTTCTTCTTGCGATTATAACAACCATTATCGTTTTCTTTTATTTCAGAAAAGCAAAAATTGAGAATGAGGTTATGAATTTCAGTTATAAAGAAATATTCACGAAGTCATATCCCATAGCAATTAGCGGAATGGCGATGTTTTTATTGATGAGTTTTGATATTCTTTTTTTAAAGAAATATAGGGACGATTCAACTGTTGCTTTTTATTCGGTGGCTATAAAGTTAATGACGGTTCTTTCGGTGATAATTCTCTCGATCAACATTACGGTTTCGACCAAAATTTCGGAATATTTTTTTAGTAAAAGAGAACAAGATTTGGTCAAAACGGTCCGACATTCCTCCCGTTTAATATTTTTGATTACTTTGCCGGCAGTACTCATTATTTGTGCTTTTTCGGAGTATATTTTAGTTTTTTTTGGAAAAGAATACGTGGTTGCAAGGGATGCTTTACTTATCTTAATTGTCGGACAAGGCATCTGCTCGGCGTTTGGTACTGCGACAGTTTATTTGAATATGACTGGGAGACAGCATATTTTTCAAATCATATTGATGATTGCTGTGTTTATTAATTTTATTCTGAATAGGTTACTAATACCTGAATATGGGATGATAGGAGCAGCGACTGCATTTGTGGTTAGTACCTTTTTTTGGAATAGTATTTCGGCTATTGTGATTTATAAAAAGGACAAAGTAAACGTTTTTTTGAATTAAAATATTTGATTCAGTTAAACAGAACAACTTTCAGATTATGATCGGTAAACGCCTACATTTGTATCAAACAACAGTATAATTATGCAAATTTTAATCAAAAGAAGTACAGCGACTTTTATTGGATTGTTTATGCTCAACTTATTGATTACTGTTTTGGCATTCTATGTGTTGCCCAAACGTTTTTTTTATGATGCTGTCATTATTGCGTTTGACAAAGGCAATGAAATTGGATTTTTTGGAAGTTATCCACTTACTATTTTATTTTATAAAATAACAGGTTTGCGGTATTTGCCCTTTCCGATAGTTGGATTGATACAATTTCCTATTCTGATGTATGTGTTGTATAAAATTGGAATTCCAACCGACTTTGAGAAACTAAACATAAAAAATGTGATTGTTTATCTAGGAATCTTGATGATTGCTATTTTTATGTCAATGCCTTCCAAGGAATTTATTACTTATTTATTTGTTTCTCAGGTTGTTTTTCTATTTCTGAGCAAAAGGATTTCATTTAGGATGGCTCTTTTCTCATCTTTGTTTTTGCTTGCTATTTTTGGCGTTTTTTACAGGCCTTATTTTTTTCTGATTCCAATTATTGCAATTGGAATGTATGGAGCAAGTTTAGTGAATTTTAAGAACAAGACATTAACTGTTATTTTTTACGGATTATTAATCACCATATTTTTGTCGTTATGCTATGGCGTTGTTTCAGGGCAATTTTTTTCGGAAGTCAGCAGAGAAGTCGTCAATAGTTCTAGAATAGGTTCCGCGGATGCTAATTCTAGTATTATTTCTCCAGTAAAACCGGACACCTGGTATGGGGAAACTGTCGGTATTGTATATGGTTTTTTCTCGGTAAACATTCCTGTCAACGGATTCAAATATATATTTTCTCCTCAAATACTGCTTTTTGTAATCTGGCAGCTTTTCTTGTTTTACATTCTTCTTGTTCGATTTTCCAGATGCATTAAAGCGAGGGATAAACACAAAAATGAACTTTGGATTTTACTTATTTTGTTTGCATTTTTTATTGTTCAAGGTGTTTTCGAGCCAGATTTAGGATCAGCTGTTCGACATAAAATAGGTGTTTTTCCTCTAATTTATTATGCATTATATTATGACCATTTCAGAAAAAAACTTCAATAAAATATTCAATGGTTTTCTGATATTAATTGCCATTGCAATGATCTTTAGAAAACCATGTACTTTGTTGATTATATTGTTTGCTGTCTTCAATTTGATTTTTATCAAAAAGCTGAATTATTCTAAGCAATCATTAGCATTAATATTGCTAATTGCATCTCCTTTGGTCTTGGAAATTATAATGTTTTGGAACAATGATTCTTTCGCTAAAGGTTTAAAATCATTAGAGAAATACAGTTCCCTGCTTGTTTTTCCATTATTTATTTTAGGGAATTATCAAAGGATTCAATTTTTAAAAATTCTTCGATATTATAGTGTAACAACTACTATTATCATGCTTTTTTTCTTCATCCGATTTATTATTTACTTTCCCGAATTGATTCATAAATATATAAACGGAATTGATTTATGGGAGATGGGATATGAGTTTTCAAACAGTATTGGTATTCATGCGCCAGCATTGAATATGCATTTGGCTTTTGTGTCGATTTGCAGTCTTTATTTTGTTTTTGAGTCTTTTCGCCTAAATGAAAAATGGATTCTGAGATTGAGTAACATTATTCTCTTTATTCTCTCTTTTTTCTTTGTCCTTTTTGTAAACACTAGAATGGCTTTGTTTAATGCATTGATTGGCTTTGTTTTGGTTTTTTTCGGAGAAGTAATGCGTAAATATAATTTAAAAAAAGTGTTGGGAACTATGGCTGTTTTAGCAATTACACTGGGAGGAGTACTTTTCTTTTTTGTACAAAGTAATCCGTATATGAAGGAGAAGTATTCTTCGGTGACTTTTGCCCATATGGATAAAATAGGAAAGTTGGACGAAATTGAACATCCAGAAGCCAAAGTATTCAATTCTCTTGTAACGCGTGTTTCTATATGGAAATCAGGTTGGGAACTTGCAGAGAAAAACCTCATTTTTGGAGTAGGAGCATCAGATGGAAAGCCAGAATTGGTCAAATATTTCAAACAAACAAATCAACAATTTTTGGCAAAATACAAGTTTCAAACTCATAATCAATTTCTTGATTTTTTAATAAAATTTGGAATATTGGGGACTTTAGTCGTGGTGCTTTATATTTTTACAATTGGTTATTTGGGATTAAGTTTAAAAAGCGCAATAGTTTTTTCTTTCTTCTTCCTTTTTTTTACTTCCAATCTTACTGATGATTTTTTGTTGCGCTTTGATGGCATTGCCTTTAGTGGATTGTGGATGGCAATTTTCGGGAGTTATTGGCTGCAACAAAAGTTATTACTGATAAAGAGCAGCCAGAGTTTTTAAATTTTTATTTTTATCAAATAAATCATGACATCTTTTATAGGCATTATCGCCAAATTGATTCCGGATTTTGTCGTCTTTTAATAATTCCAAGTAGCTATCTAGTTCTTCAATTTCATTAAAAAGAAAACCAGTTTCGTTTGGAATGACAACATCTTTATTGCCGATGATGTTGGTTGCCAGAACGGGTTTTTTCATTGCCATTGCTTCCAAAACGGCTATGGGTAATCCTTCCCAAAGAGAAGTTTGGATGTAAACATCTATGGCATTGAGTTCTTTCAGAGCATCATTTCTATCCATGAACCAGCCAGTAATCTTTATATTTGGAGCGGTTAATTCACAATTTAATTCTCCATCTCCAATCCAAACAAAATTTAAGTCAGGAAAACGAAAAGCAATTGCATTGAATAGTTTTGGGTTTCTTGCACTGGTAATTCTAGCGACAATACCAATTGTTAAGATTTGATTCGAGTGTTTTATGGATTGTTGACAAACTTCTTCAATATTGATGCCGTTTCGTATCAAAAATGATTTTCCAATTTTTTTTGCGATTTCATATTCAGTATCTCCACATGCAATTGTAACGCCGCCGAATAATTGCTGAAAGCTTTTTTCAATGAACCAATATATTTTTTTGGTCAAATTTGAAATGTCTGTCCTAAGAAAAGAATAACCATGCGGGGTGTAAAATATTTTTTTTCTTTTGAGTAATAAAAAACAAGCAATTCTTCCTAAAACACCAGCTTTTGAAGAATGGAGATGAATGACATCTGGATTGATTTTTTTGAGTTCTTTTCGTAAATGAAGAATTGATTTAAAATCTTTAATTGGTGAAAATTCGCGAACCATATCTATTTCTATCAACGATACCCCTTTTGAAAATTCTGATTCAATTTTTTTAGGATCAATTTCTTTACGATTTCCACTATAAATAATGGTAGTTGAAAGGTCTTTTGCTATTTCATCATCTCCAAAATAATAGGACAAGTCTTTGAAATAAGTATAAACACCTCCTCCTAATGCTTCAATTATATGGACAACTTTCAAATTGGTTGATTTTAATTGGAACAAAAATAGTTTAAAGTTGATTAAATAAACATTTTTTGGACGAGAGTTAGGGTTTTTTATACACGATTTGATGGTGAAATGTTTAGCTGTTAATCATTTATCAGTAAATAAAAAGGCAAAATATTTTAGTACATTTGTGCATATTACAAAAGTTAATTACAGTAGTATATATCAACTATGAAAAGAATACTTATCACCGGAGCAGCAGGATTTTTAGGATCTCATTTATGTGATCGTTTTATCAAAGAAGGTTATCATGTAATTGGAATGGATAATCTCATTACTGGCGATTTAAAAAACATAGAACATTTGTTCAAATTGGAGCAATTTGAATTTTATCATCATGATATCACCAAGTTTGTACATGTTCCAGGAAAGTTAGACTATATTTTGCATTTTGCATCGCCAGCAAGTCCTATCGATTATCTTAAAATTCCAATTCAAACCTTAAAAGTAGGTTCGTTGGGAACACATAATTTATTAGGTCTGGCAAGAGTAAAAAAAGCAAGAATCCTTATAGCTTCAACATCTGAGGTGTATGGAGATCCTTTGGTTCATCCACAGACTGAAGAATATTACGGAAACGTAAATACGATTGGACCAAGAGGAGTATATGACGAAGCCAAACGTTTTCAGGAATCAATTACGATGGCGTATCATACTTTTCATGGAGTAGAAACCCGTATTGTCCGAATTTTTAATACTTATGGGCCAAGAATGCGTCTCAATGATGGTCGTGTTATCCCAGCTTTTATTGGACAAGCCATTCGTGGAGAAGATTTAACCATATTTGGTGACGGAATGCAAACTCGTTCTTTTTGTTATGTGGATGATCAAGTAGAAGGGATTTTCAGATTATTGCATTCCGATTATGTGTATCCAGTGAATATTGGTAATCCTGATGAGATCACCATCAAAGATTTTGCTGAGGAGATTATAAAATTAACGGGGACTAATCAAAAAGTAGTTTACCATCCATTACCTATAAACGATCCTTTACAACGTCAGCCAGATACAACCAAAGCCAAAGATCTATTGGGTTGGGAAGCAAAAGTAAATCGTGCAGAGGGGATGAAAATCACCTATGATTATTTTAGGTCTTTATCCGAAGAAGAATTATCAAAGGAGGAACACAAAGATTTTTCAAAGTATATTAATTAGGTTGTGAAAACTAAAACCGGAAGATATTCGGGATATATTCGCCCTTTTTCACGCTTATTAGACTTGGTTATTATCAATGTTTTCGCCGTGTATTTTTCTGGTGTATCTGTTTTTGAGGATTTTTATGCTTTGTTCATCAGTTGTGCATGGTTTATTATAGCCGGAAATTTAGGTTTTTATGAAGTCTATCGATACACGAAAGTAATTGCTATTTTGAACTGTACTTTGAAGCAAGCCCTTGCTTTTACAACTTGTTGTCTAGCCCTTGCTTATTTTTATCCCGAAAGATATAGTTTGTCTACAATATTGATATTCACTACAATATCAGTTGCTTTAATTCTTGGTTTTAAATTATTTATTTATTTTTTTCTAAGAAAGTATAGAATCCTATTTGGTGGAAATTTTAGAAGAGTAGTGCTCATTGGGAAAGATAAAAGTATTGAGCCCTTGCAACATTTTTTCGAAGAAAATCTTGATTACGGTTATAAATTGATTAAAATATTCAATGTTGAAAGTCAAAAATTAGATCATCTTCAAGAAAGTTTTTCTTTTATTTTAGACAATAAAATAGATGAGATTTATTGTTCTTTAAATGATTTGACTAGTAAGCAAGTGGAAGATTTCATATTTTTTGCAGACAATAATTTTAAAACTCTTAAGTTCATTCCAAATCCAAAACAGTTACTTTCTTTAAATACAGTTTTTGAATATTATGATTACATCCCAGTAATTTCGCAAAGGACTATTTCTCTTGATGAATCCTTGCATAAAATAATTAAACGTGCTTTTGATATTGTTTTTTCATTACTAATTATAGTTGGAATATTATCTTGGTTAATACCTGTTTTGGCAATCATTATCAGAATAGATTCCAAAGGATCATTATTTTTTGTACAAAAAAGGAATGGCTTGAATAACAGGGAATTTAATTGTTTTAAATTCCGATCTATGGAGGTAAATGAGTTGGCAGATATTGAACAGGTATCTAAAAATGATGCAAGAATCACAAGAGTTGGTAAGTTTATCCGAAAAACAAGCATTGATGAATTGCCCCAGTTTTTCAATGTTTTATTAGGAGATATGTCTGTAGTGGGACCAAGGCCGCATATGGTAAGTCATACCAATATGTATGCAGAACGGATTGATAAATTTATGGTTCGTCATTTTATAAAGCCTGGTATAACAGGTTTGGCGCAAACCAAAGGGTTTCGTGGTGAAGTTGAAACCGATAAGGACATTATAAACAGAGTGAGGTACGATATTTTTTATATAGAAAAATGGTCTCTTTTGTTGGATTTAAAAATCATTTTCAACACTATTTATAACACTTTAAAAGGAGACAAGAAAGCGTATTAAAACGCATCTTTATTGATTAAATCTTTAATTTGAAAATCAAGATTAAAATTGTTTTCAGAATAATCGAAAACTTGTCTTTTTAAAGTTTGTATAGGTTCTTTTCCTGTTTTTGAAATTTCCATTAAAGAGGTATTTAAACTTTTAAAATTTCCGACTTGGGCAATCCAGCCTAAATTGTTTTCTTTCACGATGGTTTCTCCTTCACCACCACCGAAATAAAGAACTGGGAATCCCAAAGCACCATATTCGAATATTTTCGATGGAACTGAGCCGTAAATTCTTGTTTTTAATGGAACTAGGGCAACATCAAAAGTTTTTAATTTTTCGTGTAAAATTTTACGATCCAGCATTCCGTGAAAAAAGATTTTTTTCTCAGGATTTTGTTTGATTAAATTTTCGATTTGTGTTTTTTCTGCACCATCACCAAAAATGTGCAATTCAATGTTTACGTCTTGCAGTTCAATATTTTGGCACAATTCAAAAACACCTTGTGCAATCCCCAACAATCCTGCATAAAATAATTTTATAGGCTCATTTTCTTTGGTTTCAAACTTCATCTCTTCGGTTTGATGATCGGGAAAATTGCGGTACAAATGACATTTTTTCTCAGGAAATAGAGAATGAATATGTGTAATGATTTCGTCTGATTGACCGAAGATTAAAGAAGCTTTAGTATAGATAAACCGTTCAAAAAACAAAGATATTTTATGTGAAAAACTTCCTTTTTTCAACGCATTTAATTCAATAGCAGCTAGAGGCCATAAATCGGAAACATTCAATATGATTTTTTTTCGCTTTAGCGAAAGTGCCAAAACCGAAACAAAAGACAATAAAAGCGGTGGCGATTGTACAACAACTTTATGGGGTGTTTTTTTGAACAATAAATAGAAAAGCAATACTGAAGAAAAGGATAAAACAGAAAGCGTTCTTTTAAAAATATTTTTGCTGATACTAGGGTATATCCATAGTCGTTTTACGGTAATATTCTGAAGATTTTCAGTTACAGAAAATTTGCCTTTGTATTCGGGAAATAATTCTCCTTTAGGGTAATTTCCCAGAGGACAAAGCACGGTAACTTTATAATTATTTTGATTTAATTTTAGAGCCAATTGTTCTATCCTATTGGCAGCAGCCCCTTTTTCAGGAGGATAATAATTTGATATGATGAGGATTTCTTCCATTATTTTTGAAGCAAAATATCAATAATTCGTTCTGAGGCTTTTCCGTCCCAAAGTTCAGGAATTCCAGCTTTTCGTTTTCCGTTTTTAATGAAATCGGCAAATAGTTTTTCCAAATTCTCTATTGAAGTCCCTACTAAAGTATTGGTTCCAATGGTTTGCGTTTCGGGTCTTTCAGTGTTGTTTCGCATCGTAAAACATGGAATTCCCATAACTGTAGTTTCTTCTGAAATTCCGCCTGAATCAGTAATAACTGCAAAACTGTTTTTGATGAGGTACATAAAATTCAAATAACCTTGCGGTTCTACAAAAAGAATGTTTTTTAACATCAAATTCGTTTCACCCAAAATTGCTTTTGTCCTTGGATGAATGGGAAAAATTACTTTTTTACCGTCAGCCATTGTATCGATGCCCTCTAGTAGTTGAATTAAGGATTGTTCTTCATCCACATTTGACGGTCGATGTAAGGTCAGAATGATATAATTTCCAGTTTTCAATTGATATTCATTCCAAAAAAGGGGCTCGAAAATTCTATTCAAATTTTGATATAAAGTATCGATCATTACATTACCTACAAAATGAATGTTGGTTGCCTCAACACCGTATTTCAATAAATTCTCGGATGCCGAGGTTGAGGTGGTAAAGAAATAATCGGTAATGCTGTCGGTTACGATTCGGTTGATTTCTTCGGGCATTGTCATATCGCCAGAGCGGATTCCCGCTTCGACGTGAGCTACTTTTATGTTTTGTTTTTTGGCTACAATAGCACAAGCCATCGTCGAATTGACATCTCCAACTACTAAAACCAAATCGCAGGGATTTTGCAACAATTCTTTTTCAAAAGCTACCATAATAGCACCAGTTTGTTCCGCTTGTGAACCGCTTTTTACCTCCAGATTACTATTGGGTTTTGGAATATTTAATTCTTCAAAAAAAGTATCACTGAGATTTTTATCATAATGTTGACCTGTATGCACCAAACGATAAGAAACATTAGATTCTTCATTTTGCTTTTTTTCAATCGCTTTGATGATGGGTGCTATTTTGATGAAATTAGGTCTTGCTCCAGCTATTATGGTGATTTTCATTTGATGTTATTTTTATCCAATTTTCTTGTTTTTCCGCAACTAGATGTCCCAATTTGTGACTTTATAAAAATGAAGTAAACTGCTTCAATTTTCCGTTTTTTCCCCTTTCTAAGACTTTTTTTCTAATAAAAAGATAGTTTAAATGGGGCTCTAAATAATTAGAAAGTACAGTTTTAATATTGTTAATTTCTTTCTCATTTAGTTCAAAGTCACTTGTATATTCTATTTCAAAAGTATCTAATTTTGTTTGTTTAATGATAAATTCTTTTACATTTCCCTGATCTCCAAATATTTTTTTTGTTATAGAATAAAAAGTCATTCCGGGAGCTATTTTACCGCTTGGCAATATTGCATTGTCATTTGTACGTCCTATCAATTTTTTTAGAATAGGGTTTTTTAGAGTGCTTTTTTCATCCAGCATACCAATATCACCCACCTCGTATCGAATCATTGGGTGGGCTTTGTTATAAAGTGATGTGACCACAATTTTCCCCACTGTACCGTAAGGGACAATCTGATTATTTTCATCCAGAATTTCAACAAAAATTGTTTCTGCGTTCACTTTCCATTCTCCTTTGGCGTTTTCAAGTGCTATAACATCTAGCTCTGCTGCTCCATATTCATTTATAATTGGGATTCTAAAACGTTCATTTAGTAGTTTTTTATCTTCGTCAAAAAGCATTTCGGAAGTAGTAATGCACACTTTTAATGTGGGGCAAATGGTATCTAAATATAAATCATTTCTTTTCAAATATTTTGCCAATAGCACAATTGAAGTAGTATATCCGTTGATATAATCAAACTTAGTACTTGAAAATTTCTTAACTATTTTTTCTAATCCATTGTCTGACAAATCAAATATATTGAAACGATAACGATGACTTAAGTAATCTTTAATCCGTATTTTTTTATTTGAAATAAAATCCAAAGGCATCCCATAAAAACGAGCTTGATAGGAATGATTGAAATCAATGTCATGCCATTGAAATCGGCGTGTAATGTTTGCCCAAATTAGAGCATGGCAAAATTTATCTTTGCCAAATACTAATGGATTCCCACTAGAACCAGATGTTTTATTGATATATACCGATTTTTCTGTATAACCTAAAGAAAGCCTTTCTTTCAAAGGTTTCTGTAAATTTTTCTTAGTCAAAATTGGCAAATCGGACCATTTTTTTAAAGACTCAGTTCCTACCAATTCTCTGTAAAAAGGATTATTACTTAAATGAAAGTTTACAATTTCCATTTTTTTTTGTTCAATAAAATGGCCATATTCATCCTCCGGAATTGCAATGATTTTTTGTAATTCAGACTTGGCTTTCTGCATAGGAAAACCATTTATTTTAAGTGTTAAGTCGAATATTTTAAGCATTGAGGAGTAAATTTTGTCAAAAATAATATTTAACCACAACTATTGACGGATTAGTTACAACTTTTTAGCATATAATTATTTTTTAAGTTCAAAAGCAATTATTTTTGCACCATCTGTCAAAAGACAGCTTTGCAACTAAAAAACCGCACCATGAATATTTTACTATTAGGATCAGGAGGAAGAGAACATGCTTTTGCATGGAAAATGATTCAAAGTCCACTTTGTGACACCCTTTTTGTAGCTCCAGGAAATGCTGGAACTGCTCAAATCGCAAAAAACGTTGAGATCAGTGCTACCGATTTTGAAGCCATAAAAGCATTGGTAGTAAAAGAAAAGATAGAAATGGTTGTTGTAGGACCTGAAGATCCTTTGGTAAAAGGGATTTATGATTTTTTCTTAAATGATCAAGAGTTAAAGAACATTCCAGTAATTGGGCCCTCAAAAATTGGAGCAACATTAGAAGGAAGTAAAGAGTTTGCTAAAGAATTTTTAATGAAACATAAAATTCCAACAGCTGCTTATGATAGTTTTACTGCCGAAACGGTTGAAAAAGGATGTGAATTTTTGGAAACATTGCAACCTCCGTATGTATTGAAAGCAGATGGTTTGGCAGCTGGAAAAGGTGTTTTAATCATTCAGGATTTAGAGGAAGCTAAATCTGAATTAAGAAATATGTTGGTAAACCAAAAATTTGGGGCAGCAAGTTCCAAAGTGGTTATCGAAGAATTTTTGGACGGAATAGAATTGAGCTGTTTTGTATTGACTGATGGGAAAAGCTATAAGATTTTGCCAACAGCTAAAGATTACAAGCGAATAGGAGAAGGAGATACAGGTTTGAATACAGGCGGAATGGGAGCAGTTTCTCCAGTCCCTTATGTGGATGCTGTTTTGATGGAAAAAATCGAAACACGTATTGTAAAACCTACTATTGAAGGTTTTCAAAAAGACGGAATAGCATATAAAGGATTTGTATTTATAGGATTGATTAATGTTAATAATGAACCGATTGTTATTGAATACAATGTAAGAATGGGCGATCCTGAAACCGAAGTAGTTGTTCCTAGATTAAAATCGGACTTAGTGGAATTGTTTTTGGCTGTAGCCAATGAAAAACTAGACGAATTCAATTTAGAAATAGACGAAAGAAGCGCCACTACTGTTATGATTGTATCTGGAGGATATCCTGAAGATTTTGAGAAAGGGAAAGTTATTACAGGATTGGAAACTGTTACTGATTCTATTGTTTTTCATGCTGGAACCAAATTGGACAATGGTAATGTAGTGTCTAATGGAGGAAGAGTTATGGCAATTACTTCTTATGGAGATAATTTTCAAGAAGCGTTAAATAAATCATACAAGAATGTAGATCAGATACATTTTGACAGAATGAATTTTAGAAAAGATATTGGATTCGATTTAATCTAAAACAAAAAAACACGAATTGAACTTAATTATTTTGTTCAATTCGTGTTTTAATTTTTATTTGGATTGGTGATTATTCGTCGCCCAAAAAAGAATGAGCTGTTGTATCTTGATACTCTTCTCCGTTTTCTTTTTGTAATTTTAATTGTTTAATCCAATAAACGATAGCAACTGCACAAATTATCATAAAGATCCAGTTGATAGTATTGGCACCAAACCATGATTTAAGCTCTAATGAACGTATAAAGTCTAAAGGAGCGAATAAAATGTTTACAAATAAGTATTGTATTCCTTCAAAAAATGATGTCATAATGTATCTCTTTTATTTTATTATTTTATGTTTTGGAATTTAGAAAATCAAAAAAATAAATTTCTATTGAATTTTTTTTAATCTTGTCCCATTCCTTTTTAAACAAGTATTATATTTACAGTCACAAAAGTATAAAATATCCTTATGATAACAAGTGTTTTTAAAAAATCTACACCATTAAATTTTTCTTTGGTGATTATTTTAATGCTGGTTTTCTTTTTTCTATATCAAATTCAAGACGTCACTTGGGCAAATTCAGTTATTTCTATTTTAAAAAGCATAGGATTATTGCTGGTTTTACTTGCCACTATTTTTCTTTCCAGTTTTATCTCAAAACGCAATGGATTGAGTAGAGACAGTACTTACACCGCTTTTTTTTATTTTTTATTTTTGCTTTTTTTCCCAAATTTATTAAATAACACCAATCTTATTCTTTCCAATTTTTTTATTCTATTGGCGATTAGACGACTTGTTTCTTTGCAAACTTTAAAAGAAACAAAGGAGAAACTTTTTGATGCCTCATTATGGATTTTTATAGCGGCTTTATTCGAATTTTGGAGTATATTATATATTTTGCTGGTTTTTATATCTGTTATTTTTCATGTTTCCAGAGATTATAGAAACTGGGTTATTCCTTTTATTGCTCTTTTTGGAGTTTCAATATTGTTTGTTTTAAGCTCATTGATTTTTGATATTCACAGTTTGGATTTCTTGAAGGAGAAAAGCAAAATCAGTTTTAGTGTTGACTATTTTACTAATAATTACCAAAATGCAGCGTTTTCTATTTATGTTACTGTTGCGTTGTTTTTTGTAATTTCAATGTTTATGACATTGTCTAGCCGACCTTTGGTATTGCTTTCTTCGTATAAAAAAGTAATTGCTTCTTTTTTTATTGGGATTTTAGTTTTTGTTTTATCTGCTAATAAAAGTAATGAATTATTAATCTTTACCTTTGCTCCATTAACTATAATGGCCACTTCCCATATCGAGATTTCTCAACCAAGTTTAAAAGAGGAAATTGTTATGTTTGTGCTTTTAACCTGTAGTTTTTTTACTTTCTTTTCTCAGTTATAATTTATCTCCATAAGCCAAATCTCCAGCGTCTCCTAGTCCTGGAATAATATAGCTTTTGTCATTCAGTTTTTCGTCTAGGGAAGCAACCCAAAGATGGCAAGTGTTGGGTAAATTTTGTTTTAGAAAGGATATACCTTCTGGAGCCGCAATAATCACGGCTATGTGAATTTCTTTTGGAGTACCTCTTTCCATCAGTTTATTAAAAACAGCAACCGCTGATTGTCCTGTGGCTAACATAGGATCTATAAGCAATAGGGTTTTATTATTAATGTTAGCAATAGCTTCATAATCAACACGAATATCAAAGAAATCATCATTATTTGGGTGGTGTCTGTAGGCCGAAATAAAACCGTTTTCTGCATTGTCAAAATAGTTCAAAAAGCCTTGATGCAAGGTCAATCCCGCTCTCAAAATGGAACATAAAACTAGCTTATCTGCAATTTCAGTTGTTTTTTTAACACCAAGAGGAG
The DNA here is from genome assembly GCF_031456055.1 of Flavobacterium granuli. GTDB lineage: Bacteria > Bacteroidota > Bacteroidia > Flavobacteriales > Flavobacteriaceae > Flavobacterium > Flavobacterium granuli_A. The sequence continues at coordinate 325,380 of NZ_JAVDTX010000003.1, read as the reverse complement.
TAGTTGTTTCAATATCTCTGTAATGAAAAGACTGACTCATTTCATAAGCCATAATTTCTCCAATACGTTCAATGTTTCTGCGAAATCGCATACTGTCCTTTTGAACATTGACATTCCGAATTTGGCTTAAAAAGTGATTCAACACACTGTTTTTTTCTGATAAATAATGAATTCCCATGGAGTTGTTATTAGAAATTTAATTTGTGGAGTTTTTTTTACACTATCAAAAGTATAAAAAGTATCTTTGTATTTCTAAAATCATAAAGATATGTTTTCAAAATTAGCTTATTCAGTATTTGAGCAAAGTATAAAAGATTATCATCAATTTGATAATGTTGACCAACCTATAAATAATCCTTTTCCAAAAGATAAATTCGAGCATTTGTTGTACCTAAAAAACTGGATTGACACCGTACAATGGCATTTTGAAGATATTATTCGTGATCCGAATATTGACCCGGTTGCGGCTTTGACTTTGAAAAGAAGAATTGATGCTTCAAATCAGGAACGTACGGATATGGTTGAATATATTGACAGTTATTTTCTTCAAAAATACAGTCATGTTGTGGTTAAGGACGATGCTAAAATCAACTCCGAAAGTCCAGCTTGGGCTTTTGACAGATTGTCTATTTTAGCCTTGAAAATTTACCATATGAACGAAGAAGCCACTCGTACTGAAGCTTCACAAGACCACAGAGATAAATGTCAAGCGAAATTGAATATTCTTTTGGAACAAAGATCTGATTTATCAATGGCAATTGATGATTTATTGAATGACATCGAAAATGGTGACAAATTCATGAAAGTGTACAAACAAATGAAAATGTACAACGACGATGATTTGAATCCAGTTTTGTATCAAAATAAAAAGTAATTTTTTGGCAACAAATTTGTCTCCAAAAATTAAACATATAGCCGTCATGAGACTTTCCGCAATGGGGGATGTCGCCATGACGGTTCCTGTTTTACGTGCTTTTGTGAATCAATTTCCGGAAGTAAAAATTACGGTAGTTTCCAGACCTTTTTTTAAACCTTTTTTCGATGGAATTCCGAATCTTTCTTTTTTTGCTTTTGATGAAAAAGAACGGCACAAAGGATTCTTGGGGCTGTGTAGATTATATCAGGATTTAAAGGAATTGGATATTGATGCTTTTGCTGACCTACATAATGTCTTACGTTCTAAAGTAGTGAGAACACTTTTTGCGGTAAGCGGAAAAAAAATAGCCTCAGTAGATAAAGGCAGAGAAGAGAAAAAAGCTTTGACCCGTCCCGAAAATAAAATTTTCAAACCATTGACCACAATGTTTGAAAGACACACGAAAGTCTTTGAAGAACTTGGCTTTTCTGTGAACTTAGCTAATCCAATATTTCCTTCAAAAGCCATTTTGGATTCAGATATTCTAAATATAATTGGCAATTCTACACAAAAATTAATTGGGATAGCACCTTTTGCACAATACGATTCTAAAGTATATCCTTTGGATTTAATGCAAGAAGTAATTAACACTTTGGCACTAGATCAAAATAACACCATTTTGCTTTTTGGTGGAGGAAAAAAAGAAATCGAAATTTTGGATACGCTTAGTTCTGGCAAAGAGAATGTCATTAATATGGCTGGAAAAATCAAGTTTCAACAAGAATTACAAGTCATCAGTAATCTGAATTTTATGCTTTCTATGGATTCCGGGAATGCACATATTGCGGCTATGCTTGGGGTAAAAGTAATCACACTTTGGGGTGCTACACATCCTTACACTGGTTTTTCTCCTTTCAATCAGCCTTTGGAAAATGCCTTGGTTTCGGATAGAAATTTGTATCCAAAATTACCTACTTCTGTTTATGGAAACAGAAAAGTAGAGGGTTATGAAGATGTTATGCGAACGATTTTGCCAGAAACGGTTGTTGAAAAAATTAAAACTTCTCTAAAATAAAAAACTTCCCTTTTCAGAGAAGTTTTTTGCTTTATTATATTATTTTAAACATCATCATAATCTACTCGTATAGTTGGAGTAGTTGGATGCGCTTGACAAGTTAGGATTAAACCTTCTTCAATTTCACTGTCGGTAAGGATAGAATTTTTCTTCATTTCGGCAGCTCCTTCAGTAACACGAGCTAGACAACTACTACAAATTCCGCCTTGACAGGAATATGGCGCGTCAATTCCTTGTTTAAGAGCAGCATCAAGAATACTTTGCTTTTGTGACATTTCAAAACTAGTTTCCTCATCATCAACCATGATGGTGATTTTAGAATGGCCATTTAAGGATTGACTAATGGCTTGTTCTTGGGACGAAGAGGTGAAAAGTTCAAATTTTATAGCCGATTCTTTTACGTTTTTTTCTTTCAAAACACCAGAAACAGTATTAATCATATCTTCTGGACCACATAAATAAAATTTATCAAATTCCAATGTGGCATGCTTCGTATTCAAGACATAATTTACAGCTGCTTTGTCAATTCTTCCAAATAACGCGTTTTCAACATTAACTCTACTGTACACATAATCTACAAATAGACGGCCTACATATTGAAGTTGTAAATCATGCAATTCCTGATGAAAAATAGTTTCTTCAGGAGATTTGTTTCCATATACTAGAGTAAAAGAACTTTTAGGCTCACTTTTCAAAACCGATTTTATGATCGATAAAACGGGAGTAATTCCACTACCTGCTACAAAAGCGATATAATTTTTTTGACGGTCAATCTCTGGTTCAAAAATAAATTTCCCCTCTGGTTTTCCTACTTCAAGTGCATCACCAGCTTTTAATTTGCTATTCGCAAATTGAGAAAAAGCACCATCTTTTACAGCTTTTACAGCAATTCGCAATTCTCCGCTTCCTGGAGCCGAACAAATAGAATAAGCGCGACGGATCTCAGTATTGTCTAATGTCAATCGTAAATTAATGTATTGACCAGCTATAAAAGTATAATTAGGTTTTAATTCTTCAGGGACATTAAAAAGTATGGAAACGGCGTCTTTGGTTTCACGTTTTACTTCTTTTACAATTAATTTAAGAAAATTTGGCATGTGACTGTTTTTTTGCAAAAGTAATAAAACTATTTAGGATTGAAAGAATTTGATATTATTCAAGTTAGATTTTATTATATTTTTTGTAACATTTTCCTACTATAAACTACTTATTCTCAAAACCAAACAAAAAAACCATGTTTAGAAAATTTATTTATCTCGAATGGAAATCTTTTACGAGATCTGCTTCATTCGCTTCGAATTTGGCCATGAAAATTTTAATTGGATTTCTGGTCCTTTATTTTACATTAGTTTTTTTAGCATTAGGAGTGGGGGCTTTTTATATTCTTAGGGAAATGAAGTTGGATCCATTGGTTACAGTAAACAAATTTTTGGTGTACTACTTTTTAGGGGACTTGATTGTTAGGATTTTGTTGCAGGCAATTCCTGTCATGAACATTAGACCACTGCTAACATTGACTTTTAAAAGACCAACTATTGTACATTTTTCTTTGGGAAAAACGGCTTTATCCTTTTTTAATATAATGCATGCTTTTTTCTTTCTTCCTTTTTGCACTGTTTTACTATATGAAGGTTATGATCCAGTAAGTGTAATACTTTGGGGAGTTGCTCTTTTTTCAATAGTTTATTGTAATAACTTTTTGAATATTTTACTGAACAACAAGGATAATTTGTTAGGAATTTTTATTGCGGTAACAGCAGTATTAGCGGGTTGTCAATACTACAAATTTTTTGATATTACGATTTATGTTTATCCTTTTTTTGAAACATTATTTCATACAAAATGGGCTTTTGCTATTCCAGTTTTGGTTTTGTCGGGATTATATTATTGGACATATAATTATCTAAAAGGAGATTTATATCTGGATGCAGGTTTGTCTGTTAAGAATGATATTGCTAAAACCGAAAATTTAACATGGTTAAATCAATTTGGGACTTTAGGAACTTTTTTGAAAAACGACATTAAATTAATCAAAAGAAATAAGCGCTCGAAAACGACAGTTGGAATGAGCTTTATGTTTTTGTTTTATGGTTTAATATTTTTCACCAATTCAAATCAGCCGCCAGTGATGCAAATTTTTGCAGGTATATTTGTTTCGGGAGGTTTTTTATTCACTTTTGGACAGTTTGTTCCAAGTTGGGACAGTTCCTATTACCAATTGATGATGACACAGAATGTTCCGTATCGAGGATATTTGAATTCTAAGTGGTGGTTAATTGTTATTGCTACAGTTATTTCTACTATTTTGGCTTCCTTTTATCTTTATTTTGGTTGGGAGGTTTATCTTACTATAGTTGCAGGAGCTGTTTATAATATTGGCGTGAATTCACATTTGGTTTTATTGGGGGGAGCTTTTACGAAAACTCCAATAGATTTGACAATGACAAAAGGGGCTTTTGGTGACAAAAAATCATTTAATGTAAACACTATGCTGCTTACATTGCCCAAATTGCTTTTACCTGTACTTTTATATTGGTTAGGTTCATATTTAATGAATCCAAAATTAGGATTGGCCTTGGTAACTTTGGCAGGTGTATTAGGTTTTATGTTCAGAAATACTGTTTTTTCAATCATTGAAAAAATTTATAAGAAAGAGAAATACAAAACCATTGAGGCATACAAGCAAAAAAGTTAATTAATAAAAAAACCGAATTAACAAATCAACGATTAAACATTATAAAATGATACAAGTAAACAATCTTTCCAAAGAATATAACGGAACTACCGTATTGCATATAGAATCATTAGAAATTCCAAAAGGACAAAGTTTTGGATTAGTTGGTAATAACGGAGCAGGAAAAACCACTTTCTTTAGTTTGTTATTGGATTTAATTCAGCCTACTACGGGACATATTTTGAACAATGAAATTCAGGTGAATGCTAGTGAAAACTGGAAACCCTTTACAGCTTCTTTTCTAGATGAGAGTTTTCTGATTGGGTATTTGACTCCTGAAGAATATTTCTATTTCATAGGTGATTTAAGAGGTCAAAACAAAGCCGATGTCGATGCGTTATTGGCTCAATATGAAGAATTCTTTAATGGTGAAATCCTTAAAAATAAAAAATACTTACGCGATTTATCCAAGGGGAATCAAAAGAAAGTGGGAATTATTGCTACTTTGATCGGAAATCCAGAGGTAATTATCTTGGACGAACCTTTTGCCAATTTAGATCCGACAACGGTAAATAGGTTGAAAAAAATCATCAAAGAACTGGCGGATAATCCAAATGTTACTGTGTTGGTTTCGAGTCATGATTTATTGCACACTGTTGAAGTTTGTGATAGAATTGTTGCATTGAACAAGGGGGAATTGGTCAAAGATATACTGACCACAAAAGAGACACTTCAGGAATTGGAATTGTTTTTTGCTGTTTAAATTTATATATTTCAAAAAGAAACGTATTTTTACAAGTCATTATACTAAAAACTTTTTTTACAAGTTTAATGAACTAAACGTTTTCCATTGAATAATAACACATTAAAATACTTCTTGGTCGTATTAATAGTATCTTTCTTGATAGCTTGCTCTACCAAGAAAGATACTTTTTTGGCTAGAAATTCTCATGCTTTGAGCACCAAACTCAATATATTATACAACGGACAAATTGCGTTGGATAAAGGGGTAAAAAGCATAAATGACAATACTGTCGAAAATTTTTGGAAACGTTTACCCGTGGAAAAAATGCAAGTTAGTGATGATGTTACTGCTGATGGCAAACCTAAAAATGCCGATTTTGAAGTTGCTGAAGCTAAGGCCACCAAAGCCATTCAAAAACATTCGATGAATATTGGAGGGCATGAAAAAAATTATCAAATAGACGAAGCCTATTTATTACTAGGGAAATCAAGATATTACGATCAAAGATTTATTCCAGCCTTAGACGCATTTAATTACATTCTCTATAAATATCCCAACAGCAGTAATATTTATGATGCCAAAATTTGGCGTGAAAAAACGAATGTTCGTTTGGGGAATGATGCTTTGGCAATAAAAAACACTTCAAAACTTATTAAGGATAATGATTTGAAAAAGCAAGAATTTGCCAATGCGAATGCCATTTTAGCAAGTGCTTTTTTGAATATTGAAGAAAAGGACAGCGCAATCGTTAAGTTGAAATTGGCGAATGACTACACCAAAATTCATGAAGAAAAAGAGCGTTATTCTTTTTTGCTAGGCCAGTTGTATGAAGAATCAGGCCAAAAAGACAGTGCTATTTATTTTTATCAAACTGTTATTGATATGAATAGAAAAGCCGAAAGAAAATTTGTTATTCAGGCTTACGCCAAAAAAGCAAAACTCAATAATTATCAGGGTGAGGACTATGACTTATTTGTCAAAAAATCCAAAAAAATTATGGAGGACAGAGAGAACAGACCTTATTTGGATGTGATTTATCATAGTATTGGAATTTTTTACGACAATAATAATGAGAAAGAAAATGCATTAGATTATTATAATGCTTCTTTAGACACCAAATCTACTGATCCTTATTTGAATGCTTCCAATTATAGAAATATTGGAAATTTATATTTCAAGCACACCGATTATTTTTTTGCAGCCAAAAGCTATGACAAGTCTTTGGAATTGATGGACCCAAAAACCAGAGAGTATCTTCAAATTTCTAAAATTAGAAAAAATTTGGATGAGGCGATTGTCAATGAGGCTATTGCTAAACGAAATGATAGTATTATCTATGTTACTTCTTTGAAAGAGCCAGAACAAGTAGTGTATTATGAAAATTATATTCAAAAATTAAAAAGCAGTGATGAGCTTAAAAAATTACTGGCTGAGAAACAAAAGAAAATGGATGAAAATATTGCATTAAATGCGGGTACAAATATACCTAATGATGCAATCCAAAATCAAAATGGGCAAGTAGCCAATGCACCTTCTTTAGCTCCACCAACGAATAGTAATCCAGTGGCAACTTCAAACACATTTTATTTTTATAATCCTAACACTGTTGCTTTCGGAAAATTGGAATTCAGAAAAACATGGGGTAACAGAGTTCAAAATGGTTATTGGAGAGTTTCATCGGCAGGGAATCAAAATCAAAATACATCAGGGACTAATGATGTAGTTGAGACCACTGATAAACCAATAGTTTCAACAGAAGTAGATGAAAAATATACAACCGACTATTATTTGAAGCAATTGCCGAAGTCACAAACTGCAATCGACAGTATTACTAAGGAAAGAAATGCGGTTTATTACCAGTTGGGTGTTATCTATAAAGAAAAATTCAAAGAATATAATTTAGCTTCGGCGAGATTGGAGCAATTATTATTGTTCCAACCAGAAGAAAAATTAATTCTTCCGACGAAATATAATTTATATAAAATATACGAAATAACCAATCCAGCGAAAGCAGAATCAATTAAAAACGAGATAGTAAGTCAATATCCTAATTCTCGTTATTCGCAAATCATTACGAACTCAAGTCCAAATACAAGCATAGGTAAAGATACACCAGAAGGAGAATATGAAAATTTATACCGATTATTTCAACAGGAATATTTTACTTCGGTTTTGCAACAGGTAGATGGTTTGATCAATCATTTCACAGGGGAAGCCATTATTCCAAAATTTGAATTACTAAAAGCGTACACTATTGGAAAATTATATGGATTGGAAGCTTATAAAAAAGCAATTGAATATGTAGCAGATAATTATGCGAATAGTAAGGAAGGTAAAGATGCTATTGAAATTCTTAAAACCCAAATTCCGCTTTTGGAAAAAATGAGCTTCAGTACAGTTGATTCTAAAAATTGGAAGGTCGTTTTTAGAATTGATAAAAATGATGAGAAAACTGCTTCGGCAATTGAAAGTAAAATAGCTTTGTTTTTTGCCAATGAGAATGTGGAGAAATTGAAATATACTTGTGATTCTTATACTGAAAATGAAAGTTTTATTTCTATTCAAGGAATCCATTCAGAATCGTATGCTCAATTTGTCGCCGCCCTTTTTGCAGAAAACGATAAATATAAAATTAGTCAACCTGGAATTGTTATTTCAAATGACAATTATAAAATAGTTCAAATCAAGAAGAATTTTGAAGAGTTTCTTTCACTAAAAAAACCGTAATTATGTTTGATAAAAAGCCAAAATCGTACACAGATCTTTTAGGAAAAACTAATAGAATTGTAGAAGGTACTAAAATTCATGGTGACATAATTTCGCCAGCCGATTTTAGATTAGATGGTGAACTGATAGGTAATTTTACATCCAATGGGAAATTAGTGATTGGGCCTGCAGGAAGTGTCAAAGGGGATGTCATTTGTAATATGGCCGACATAGAAGGTAAATTTGAAGGGAAAATTCAAATTGAGGAGACTTTAAATATTAAAGAATCAGCCAGTATTATTGGTGAAGTTATTATAGGTAAATTATCGGTAGAGCCAGGTGCAATTTTCAATGCAACTTGTGTAATGCTATCTAATAATACTAAAGGGACAAAAAGTGCCGACGAATAGTGACCCCAAAAAGAACAACTATAATAAATGGTTGGCCTTAATTAATATCCCAATACAAATGGGGGTTATTATTTTCCTGTTTGCCTATCTGGGAAATTGGTTGGATGAAAACCATCCGAGTACAAAAGTTTACTATGTAAAAGTGTTGGTAATGGTCGGTGTTTTTTTGGCACTGTATAATGTTTTCAGGCAAGTAAACGAAATCAACAAAAAACAATAAAATCAAAAGCATAATGAGTCTTAAAAAAATGTTCCCATTTTTCATGTTGTTGGGGGTTGCAGTCCTATTATATGTAATCCATAAAATGGTATTCTATGGTTTTAACATCGATCAAGAAACATTTCATTATTCTCTTGAAACACTTTATTTGTTTTTCTTTGTATTATCGGCTGTTATTTTTAAAGTTTTATTAACAATAAGAAAAAGAAGTTTTGACAATGTTGGAATGTCTTTCCTTTTGGCGACAAGTATAAAAATGATTTTTTGTTATTTGATTTTAAGACCATTATTGCAAGTTTCGAAACATAATGACCCTACTGAAAGAATAAATTTTTTTATATTGTTTATTGTCTTTTTAACAATTGAGACTCTTTTTACAATACGCTTAGTAAACGAAAAGCAATAATCAATATCTTAGTGAATGAAATTCTCAAAAAAATACTTTTATATGCTTTTGAGTATTAATAAAAAATGTACCTTTGCACCAAATTTTAGAATCGTTAAAAAATAAGATATTTAAGAGATATGGTGATTTCCAACAAAGCACTTAGATTTATTATAGCGACTTTCGTTATATGTCTTCCTTTTATTAGTATGGCAAATCCTGAAAAGGACACTACAACTGTTCAAACTGTTGTAGCACATGAAGGTGCAGAAGCAAGCCATGAAGCACATGCTGAATCAACAGATGTGAAAACTGAAATTAAAGAATTTATCAATCATCACCTTTTAGACGCTCACGATTTTACTTTCAGTGCCAATAAGGAAACAGGGAAACATTATGGTTTTTCTTTGCCGATCATTCTTTGGGATAATGGTATTCAATTTTTTATGTCTTCAGAGTTTCACCATGGACCTGCTGAAGGCGTTGCAGAACACAACGGAAATTTCTACAAATTACACCACGAAAAAATTTATAAAACTGATGCGTCAGGTACTTTAACTGAAGAGCACGGTCACCCAACAAATGTTAGGCCTATAGACTTTTCAATTACTAAAAGTGTAGTTGGAATTTTATCAGTAGCAATATTAATGTTTTTATTATTTGCAGGTTTAGCAAAATCATATGCTAAAAATGGAGGAATTGCTTCTGGAGCTGGACGTTTCTTTGAGCCAATAGTAATTTATGTTAGAGATGAAATTGCTATTCCAAACATTGGAGAAAAAGGATACAAAAAATACATGAGTTATTTATTGACTATATTTTTCTTTATTTTATTCTTGAATCTTTTAGGATTAACTCCACTGGGCTTCAATGTAACTGGTAATATTGCTATTACAGCTTCATTAGCTTTATTAACTTATTTGATTACTACTTTTACAGCTAATAAAAATTATTGGGGTCATATTTTCTGGATGCCAGGAGTTCCAACTCCAATGAAATTTATTTTGGCGCCAATTGAATTACTAGGAACTATTATCAAACCATTTTCATTAATGATTCGTTTGTATGCTAATATTTTAGCAGGTCACGTTGTATTGATGAGTATCATTGGATTGATGTTTATTTTCAAGAGCTGGATTGGAAGTTCTTTATCATTTGGATTAGCATTTGCGCTTTCTATTCTAGAAATATTAGTAGCGTTTTTACAAGCATATATTTTCACAATGTTATCGGCACTTTATTTTGGAGCAGGTAACGAAGAGCATCATCATGAAGAAGCTCATCACTAAAATGTTTAACCGTTAATTTGTTTAATCGATTTAACAAATTAACGATTCAACAACAAACAAAGAATGTTTAATTTTTAATATATATATTATGCAAATTCCAACTATTGTAGGAGCAGGATTAATTGTAATCGGAGCAGGTTTAGGTATTGGTAGAATCGGTGGTTCAGCAATGGACGCTATCGCTCGTCAGCCAGAAGCTTCTGGAAAAATCCAAACAGCTATGCTTATTGCAGCTGCACTTATTGAAGGTATTGGTTTCGCTGCGTTATTCGCTGCTTAATTAAACTTAAAAACAATGGTTGCAACGGTTGGTTGCAACTATTGTTTTAAATTAAAACATTAAAATTAAATATAATAGATATAAAAAATGGATAAGTTAATAAATGATTTTTCGTTTGGTTTGTTTATTTGGCAAGTATTAATATTTGTTGGGTTAATTCTTTTATTGAAAAAATTCGCTTGGAAACCAATTCTTGATGCTGTAAATGATAGAGAAGAAGGAATTAAAAACGCATTACTTTCTGCAGAAAATGCTAGAAAAGAAATGCAAAACTTGCAAGCTGACAACCAACGTATTTTACAGGAAGCTAGATTAGAGCGTGACAACATGCTTAAAGAAGCTCGTGAAATGAAAGATAAAATGGTTGACGATGCAAAAACTGAGGCGCAGGCTCAAGGTCAAAAAATGATTGATCAAGCTAAATCAGCAATTGAAAGTGAAAAAAATGCAGCTATGGCTGAATTGAAATTACATGTTTCTACATTATCTCTTAGCATTGCTGAAAAAATATTAAAAGATGAACTATCTAACAAAGAAGCTCAAACTAAATTGGTTGAGAAATTGTTAGGTGACGTTAAATTGAACTAATCATGGCAAGTACTAGAGCAGCAATTCGTTATGCAACCGCAATTTTAGATTTATCCAATTCAAAAGGAGTGTCTGAAGCTGTGAATAATGACATGAAATCTATTGCTTCAACGATTAAGGGTAATACGGAATTGAGTACTTTTATTCAAAATCCAACCATTAAAGTAGAAGTGAAAGAGAAAGCACTTTTAGAAGTTTTTGCTTCTGTTGATAATGTAACTAAGGGTTTGCTTCATTTGTTATTTGAAAACAAAAGATTCGAAATTCTAGATGTTATCGCTGCAGAGTATAGCAAATTGTTTGATATCATGAATAATGTTGAAGTAGCAAAAGTAACTACAGCTGTTGTTATGGATGCTGTGCTTGAAGCTAAAGTTTTGGCTAAAATAGCAACACTTTCTGATAAAAAAATCACAATTGAAAACATTGTAGATCCTGCTATCATTGGAGGATTTATATTAAGAATAGGTGATCAGCAGTATAATGCTTCTGTTGCCAACAGATTACAAATATTAAAGAGAGAGTTAAGTAATTAGTTTTATTACACATTAGTGTCTAAATTATAAATTAAGATGGCGGAAATTAAACCTGCTGAAATATCAGCAATATTAAGAAAGCAAGTAGAAGGGTTTGAATCTGGTGCTACGCTAGAGGAAGTAGGAACAGTGCTTCAAGTTGGAGATGGTATTGCTCTTATTTATGGGCTTTCAAATGTTCAATACGGTGAATTAGTTGAATTCGAAAACGGATTAGAGGCTATCGTTTTGAACCTTGAACAAGATAATGTTGGGGTGGTACTTTTAGGACCTTCAACAGGAATCAAAGAAGGATCTACTGCAAAAAGAACACAACGTATTGCTTCCCTTAAAACAGGAGAAGGAATGGTAGGACGTGTAGTTAACACTCTTGGTTTTCCAATTGATGGAAAAGGACCAATCGGTGGTGAATTATACGAAATGCCTTTGGAAAGAAAAGCTCCTGGAGTTATCTTCCGTCAACCAGTAACTGAGCCTTTGCAAACAGGGGTAAAAGCAGTTGATGCTATGATCCCAGTTGGTCGTGGACAACGTGAGTTGGTTATTGGTGACCGTCAAACAGGAAAATCTACTGTTTGTATCGATACCATCTTAAATCAAAAAGAATTTTACGATGCAGGAAAACCTGTATTTTGTATCTATGTAGCAATTGGTCAAAAAGCTTCTACTGTTGCAGGAATTGCAAAAACATTAGAAGAAAAAGGAGCAATGGCTTATACAGTGATCGTAGCAGCAAATGCTTCTGATCCAGCTCCAATGCAAGTTTACGCTCCTTTCGCAGGTGCTGCAATTGGAGAATATTTTAGAGATTCTGGTCGTCCAGCTTTAATTGTTTATGATGATTTATCTAAACAAGCTGTTGCTTACCGTGAGGTTTCTCTTTTATTAAGAAGACCACCGGGACGTGAAGCATATCCTGGAGACGTTTTCTACTTACACTCTCGTTTATTAGAACGTGCTTGTAAAGTGATTGCTGATGATGGAATTGCAAAAGACATGAATGATTTGCCAGATTCTTTAAAAGGAATTGTAAAAGGTGGAGGTTCATTGACTGCATTGCCAATTATTGAAACACAAGCAGGTGACGTATCAGCATATATCCCTACAAACGTAATTTCGATTACAGATGGTCAAATTTTCTTGGATGGAGATTTGTTTAACTCTGGGGTTCGTCCAGCGATTAACGTAGGTATTTCTGTATCTCGTGTTGGAGGTAATGCTCAAATTAAATCAATGAAAAAAGTATCAGGTACTTTGAAATTAGATCAAGCACAATTCCGTGAATTGGAAGCGTTTGCTAAATTTGGTTCTGACCTTGATGCTGTTACATTGAACGTAATTGAAAAAGGAAAAAGAAACGTTGAAATCTTGAAACAAGGTTTGAATGACCCTTATACTGTTGAAGACCAAGTTGCAATTATCTATGCTGGATCTAAAAACTTATTGAGAAATGTTCCTGTGAATAAAGTGAAAGAATTTGAGAAAGATTTCTTGGAATTCTTAAACAACAAACACAGAGCTACTCTTGATGCTTTGAAAGCAGGAAAATTAACAGATGAAATTACAGATGTACTTGAAACTGTTGCAAAAGAAATTTCAGCGAAATATAACTAATCTAGTGAATAGTAATTAGTGATTGGCAAATGCTAATCACTAATTACTCTTACTATTTACTTAAAAATAAAATGGCAAACTTAAAGGAAATCCGTAATAGAATTACTTCCATTTCATCTACGATGCAAATCACATCGGCTATGAAAATGGTTTCTGCAGCAAAGCTAAAGAAAGCACAAGATGCGATCACTGCAATGCGCCCTTATGCCGAAAAATTGACGGAATTATTACAAAATCTTTCTGCTTCACTTGATGGTGACGTTGGTGGAGAATTTACTACACAACGTGAGGTAAAAAAAGTTTTAATTGTTGCTATCACTTCTAATAGAGGTTTGTGTGGTGCTTTTAACACGAATGTAATTAAGGAAGCTAAAAACCGTTCTGAATATTATGCTGGTAAGCAAGTAGATATTTTTGCTATTGGTAAAAAAGGAAATGATATTTTATCTAAAACTTTGACTGTGATTGATAATCAAAGTTCAGTTTTTGATCAATTAACTTTTGAAAATGTTGCTGTTATTGCAAAAACATTAACCGATAAATTTGTTTCAGGAGAATATGATAGAATTGAATTGGTTTACAATCAATTTAAAAATGCCGCTACTCAAATTGTACAAACAGAACAATTTTTGCCATTAGCGCCTATTCAATCAGACAAACCAGTTTCATCGGGAGATTATATTTTTGAACCTGCAAAGGAGGAAATTGTAATGACATTAATCCCAAAAGCTTTGAAAACACAATTATACAAAGGTATTCGTGATTCATTCGCTTCAGAGCACGGAGCACGTATGACTGCAATGCACAAAGCAACAGATAACGCAACCGACTTAAGAGATCAATTGAAATTAACTTATAATAAAGCTCGTCAGGCGGCTATTACTAACGAAATCCTTGAGATTGTTGGTGGAGCAGAAGCTTTGAAAGGATAATTTATAAAATGCATAAAATGAAAAAAGAGCCATTTGGCTCTTTTTTTATGCTTTGTTTTTAGGAACAAATAGCTTTATAATCCTTGGCTCTATGTTTAAGGGTGAATCTTAGCTTTTCCCTGTAGCTTTGTTTTTTTGAGGAAACAATTAGCTTTATTAACCTCTAAGCTTAGTTTTTTATGGGGGTAACTTAGCTTGAATCGTGCTTTGTTTTTTGAGGATCAATTAGCTTTATAAACCCTTTATATTTTTACAAATATCAGTGATTAAGAGAGTCTATGCAATACCCACTTTCGGTGATTTTTAATATATTCACTTCACTTTTCTGAATGGTTCTTTTTTGTTTATTTTTGTTCTTTTATTTTTAAATTCTATTCAATTGAAACTCGTCGAACTCACTACCGTTCCAGAAATGCTTGCTCAAATTGAAGTGATGCAACATTTGTATCCCAAACTCACTTTAGAAAAGTATGAATCATACTTGCAGGAAATGGTTCGCCATAATTACAAACAAGTGGCGGTTTTTGATAATGATATTTGTGTTGGCCTATCAGGTTTTTGGACAGCAATTAAACTTTGGACTGGTAAGTATATAGAAATTGATAATTTTATTGTTCATTCTGAACATCGCTCAAAAGGGATTGGAAAAATAATGACTGATTATATTGATGTCAAAGCTAAAGCAGAAGGTTGTACTGCCATTGTTTTGGATGCTTTCACTGGGAATTTCACAGCACATCGGTTTTATTATAATCAAGGGTACGAACCTAGAGGCTTCCATTTTTTGAAAATGCTAAACGAAGACGGATTGACATAATCACAATTTCGTTTTGAAACTTTATTCAGCCACAAAACACAAAAAATAACCAAAGAATTGGTTATTTTTGTTTTATAATAATTAACAGACAAATCATTTTGGGATTATATAAAAAGCTTTTTAAACAAACCGCCATATATGGACTTGCGACTGTAATACCTAGGATGTTCAGCTTTTTGCTGGTACCACTATATACGGGACTGTTGCCTCAGGCTGAGTATGGAAAGGTATCCATCATTTTTGCTTGGATGATTTTCTTTAATGTCATCTTGGCTTACGGAATGGAAACTGCTTTTTTTAGATTTTATAATGCCGAGAAAAATAAGGAAAGCGTTGTAGAAACAACAACCGTTTCCATTTTTTGGTCCACAATCCTTTTCGTTTTTATAGCATTATTGTTCAGAAGCTCATTGGCACTTTGGTCAGGAGTTGATACGCAATATATCACTTATTCCATTTGGATTTTAGCGTTGGATGCATTGGTTATTGTCCCTTTTTCTAAGTTAAGAGCCAACCAAAGGCCAAAATTTTATGCTTTGATCAAAATTGGAAATGTACTAGTCAATTTATCATTCAATTTATTTTTTCTACTCTATTTACCAAGTGCATCGGTCTCAGAACCCGATAGTTTTTTGAGTTCCATTTATATAGAAAATTTCCAGATTGGATATATTTTCCTTGCCAATATCATAGCGAGTTTTTTAACTTTTGTGGTGCTTTTTCCAGACTATTTTACAATAAAATGGAAATTCGATTACGAGCTTTGGAAACGAATGATGCGTTATGGATTACCCATTATGGTTGCCGGATTAGCTTTTGCCATCAACGAACAATTTGACAAAATTCTTTTAGGATTATGGTTACCAGCCAATATCGCAGCTGAACAAGTTGGAGTATATTCGGCCTGTTATAAGTTGGGACTTTTTATGGTCTTGTATAGAACTGCTTATACATTAGGGATTGAGCCTTTCTTTTTTAGCCATGCTTCCAATGAAAATGCACAACAAACCTATGCGACAGTCACCAAATATTTTGTCATTTTTGGTTCTTTCATTTTATTGTCTGTAATCGTATTTGCTGATCTTTTAAAACAGGTGATGATTCCAAATTCTTCCTATTGGGAGGCAATGAAAGTGGTCCCACTGATTATTTTGGCGAATTTTTTTCTTGGAATTTACACCAATCTTTCCGTTTGGTACAAACTCATTGATAAGACTTACATTGGAGCCTATATTTCTATAGTTGGTGCAGCAGTGACTTTAGTATTAAACTATTTATTGATTCCAAAATACAGTTATACAGGGTCGGCTATTGCGACCATTTCGGCTTATGGGAGTATGATGTTCATTTCCTATTACCTCGGAAACAAATATTACCCAATTCCGTATGACAAGAAAAAAATAGTAGGATATCTTATTTTATCTACCGGTTTTTCATGTATTTCTTTTTATGGTTTTAACGGAAATTATTTTATCGGGATTTCACTTTTGGCAATATTTATGGGCTTCATCTATTACAATGAAAAAGAAACACTTTTGCGAATTTTAAAACGTCCAACTAAAAATTAGGATCTATTTCCTGCTGTCCGCTGTATCCACGATAAAAAGCGTGGGATACTGCTTCCATCAGGGCTAGGGGATTCCATAATCAAATACATTTTATATTAAAAAATAATGAGAATAAACATTATCAACAAATCACAGCATGCGTTGCCAAATTACGAAACCATTGCTTCAGCAGGAATGGATTTAAGGGCAAACTTAACACAATCAATAACCTTGCAACCTTTAGAAAGAACCATAGTAAAAACTGGTCTTTTTATAGAATTGCCAATAGGATATGAGGCTCAAGTGCGACCAAGAAGTGGATTAGCAGCCAAAAATGGCATAACTGTACTTAACGCTCCCGGAACTGTCGATGCCGATTATAGAGGTGAAATTGGAGTAATTTTAGTAAATTTATCCAATGAACCATTCGTTATAGAAAATGGAGAACGTATTGCCCAACTCATCATCGCCCAACACGAACGAGCGGAGTGGATTGAAGTACAGGAATTAACTGAAACTTCAAGAGGTGCAGGAGGATTTGGAAGTACAGGAGTTAAATAAATTAATTTAATAATTTTAAAGATTAAATAATTGAAAGATTTTTGATTCTAATTTTTCAATCTTTTAATTTTTCAATCTTTTAATAAAAAGAATATGAAAATAATCGTACCAATGGCAGGACGCGGATCACGCCTTCGCCCACATACATTAACCATTCCTAAACCTTTAATTCCAGTTGCTGGAAAACCGATCGTACATCGTTTGGTCGAAGATATTGCTGGTGTTTTAAATCAGGATATTGAAGAAATTGCATTCATCATTCATGAAAGTTTTGGAACAAAAGTGGAAGAAGATTTAATTGCAATTGCCCAAAAATTAGGAGCCAAAGGAACCATTTATTACCAAAATGAGGCACTTGGAACGGGTCATGCCATTATGTGTGCCAAAGATTCTTTGAGTGGGCCAGCGGTTATTGCTTATGCAGATACGCTTATTCGTGCCAATTTTGATTTGGATAAAAACGCAGACAGTGTTATTTGGGTAAAACAAGTAGATCAGCCGGAAGCTTTTGGAGTTGTGAATTTAAATGAGGCAAACGAAATAATTGAATTGGTAGAAAAACCAAAAGAATTTGTTTCGGATCTTGCCGTTATCGGAATTTATTATTTTAAAGATATTGCCATTTTAAAAAACGAGCTTCAATTAGTGCTGGATAACAACATTATTCACGGTGGAGAATATCAAATTAATGATGGAATAAAACAAATGATGGCGAAAGGCATGAAATTTGTTCCAGGAAAAGTTGATGAGTGGATGGATTGCGGCAACAAAGATGTAACTGTAGAAACCAATTCAAGAATGCTAGGATTTCTTCACAGTGACGGAATTAATTTGGTAGATGAAAGTGTGAAACTTGAAAATTCAACCATTATTCCACCTTGCTATATTGGAAAAAATGTAATTTTAATCAATGCTACTGTTGGACCAAATGTATCTTTAGGAGATGCATGTCATGTACAAAACAGTACAATTCAAAATAGTTTGATACAAACACATTCACATATAAAAAATGCCAATTTAGACAACGCGATGATAGGAAATCACGCTAGTTTTGATGGAAAATTTACAAGTATAAGCATTGGAGATTATTCTGTTTTGGAATAATTTAAAGCATACATTAAAAATTAACAAGCAGCATTATTTAAGGTTTTATTATGCTGCTTTGTTGTTTTTTTAATTTATTTTGCAAGGAATGAAAACACAGTTGATTTTGTTCCCAAAGACTTTTTTTTAAATGAAAATAAAATGGCCTTTCATATTCGCTTTTTCTGTTTTGCTGGGCAATACTGTTACTGTATTGGCACAAACAGAACCTGAGGAAATAAAAGTGGAAGGGGACAAATTTCAAGATTTTTTCTATGAATCCATTTTCCAAAAAAGCATCGAAAACTATGACAAATCGTTGGTTGCATTGGAACAATGTTTAAAATTGAAACCCAATGAGGCTACCATTTTTTTCGAAATGGGGAAGAATTATCTCTATTCCAAAGATTATAAAAATGCTTATTCTTCTTTCGAAAAAGCAACACAAATTGAC
Source organism: Flavobacterium granuli (assembly GCF_031456055.1). Taxonomy (GTDB): domain Bacteria; phylum Bacteroidota; class Bacteroidia; order Flavobacteriales; family Flavobacteriaceae; genus Flavobacterium; species Flavobacterium granuli_A. The sequence goes on along the minus strand of NZ_JAVDTX010000003.1, from coordinate 306,608 downwards.
CCCAATAATAAATGGTTTTGGGTAGGAATGTATGATGTGTGTTATGAAACCAAAGATTTCAATCAAGCGATAATTATTGTCAATAAAATCATTCCTTTCGATTCAGAATATAAAGAAGATTTGGTTTCGATTTATATGTTAACCAAACAAAATGAGAAGGCCTTGACGTTAATTAATGAGTTGAACGAAAAGGTTGGGAAAACAGAGAGAAGGGAAATGTACAAAATGGAAATCTTGTCTGAAGGAAAATATCAAAATTCGGAGATTGATAATTTAAAAGAACAGATTGACAAAAACCCAAAGGAAGAATCCAATTATATTGCTTTGATATTTTTATATTCCAACAATAATGAAGAAGGTAAAGCAGAGGATGTTGCAAAAAAACTAGAAAGAGAAATCCCAGAGTCAGTTTGGGCGCATGTGAGTTTGTTCAAAAGTTATCTCGAAAAGAACGAAGGAGCTAATGCGGTAAAATCAATGAACATAGTTCTTGGAAGTTCTAAAATTGATTCTAAAATAAAGCACCGAGTCCTAAACGAGTTTTTGATTTTTGCCAATGCCAATCCCCAGTTTGTGCCCGATTTAGACCATGCAATTGGGTATTTTAAAAATGATAAATCGGTAAATGTCGCTAAGGAAATCGGTAAATTTTATTACAATAAACAGCAATGGGAAAAGGCAATTAAGTATTATGAGCTTTCGGAAAAAGACATTTCAGAAGTTGATTTGGAGACTAATTTACTTTGGCTTCAAGCCAATACCGAACTCAAGCAATTTGAAGCTGTACTAAAAAAATCAATGACAATGATTGATACTTATCCAGCTGAGCCTCAGTTTTATTATTATGCAGGGATGGCCAATAATCAGTTGCAATCGTTCAAAAAAGCCAAAGATATTCTTGAAATGGGATTGGATTATGTTGTCGAAAACAAAAATTTAGAAATCAATTTCAATATACAGCTCGGAGAAGCCTACAATGGATTAGGGGATACCTCCAAAAAAGAATTATATTTCAATAAAGCCAATCAATTATTAAAAGAAAAAAAATAATGAATCGATTTTTAGTAAGGATACTTTTTGTTTTTATGATTTGCTTAGGCAGTTCAATGACATTGGTGTCTTGTAAAGCCAAAGCAAAAGTAGTAAATGAAAGTAAAAAGGAAGACACGAAACGTATGTCTGCGAATCGCATCATTAAAAACTACTATGCCAATAAAAATGATTTTAACACATTATACATAAAATCGAATGTAAAATATAGTGATGAAAAACAGTCACAAAATTTGACTGCCGAAATTAAAATTAAAAAGGGAGAACAAATTTTGGTAAGTATTCGTTTTCTAGGAATCACTATGGCCAAAGCCTTGATAACTCCAACTTCAGTAAGCTATTATGAGAAGTTGAATTCTACATATTTCGAAGGTGATTTCAGTACATTAAGCAAATGGTTAGGCACAGATTTGGATTACAACAAAGTGCAAAACATCTTGATTGGACAAGCAATGGACGATTTAACTAAAGGAAATTACCAAGATTCTTTAGTTGACCAAAATTATCGATTGGCAGATATTTCGAATAACAACATCAAGAAGTTTTTCTTTTTTGACAAAGAAAAATTTCTACTGAACAAACAAGAGATTACTCAAATTGCCGAAAACAGAAAAATGGAAGTCTCCTACTCGGATTATAAAATTTACAATGAATCTCCAATTCCATCGGATATTGCCATCAATGCCGAACAAGACAAAGGGAAAACGGAGATTAATTTAGGGTACAATACTATAACCATGAATGAAGAACTTACTTTCCCATATAGTGTTCCAAATGGTTATAAAAGAATTTTAATTAAGTAAATTTGAACAAAATTATTGAAGATGCGAAAATTTCTCTTAAGTCTGTTTTTTTTATGCACTGCCACACTCATGTGGGGGCAGGATTCGCAACAAGAAAAATTAGAAAAGCGTAAAGCCGAAATTCAACAAGAAATTCTGGATAATGAAAAGTTGCTGCAAAGTGTAAAGAAAAAAGAAAAGTCTGCCGTCAATGTAATCATTTTACAAAATAATAAAATAAAATTGAAGGAAAAATTGATTCGTACTACAGAGAAGCAAACCAAAATTCTCGGTAATGATATGTACATCAATCAAATGAAAATTAACAAGTTGAATAGAGAACTTGCCGTACTTAAAGAAGACTATGCTAAAATGATTGTGAAATCATATAAAAGCAGATCGGAGCAAAGTAGAGCGATGTTTTTATTGTCTTCAGAGAATTTTTTGCAAGCTTATAAAAGAGCTCAGTATATGAAACAATATACGAGTTATAGAAAAATGCAGGGAGAAGAAATCAAATCCAAAACGGAGGAACTTGTAGGTTATAATGAAAAGCTAGATATTCAAAAAGCGGCCAAAAAGAAATTGTTAGCTGAAAATACTAAAGAAAAACAGTCTCTTGAAAAAGAAAAGGCTGCACAATTGAAGTTGGTGAATTCAATCAAAAAAGACAAGAAAAAAATCACGGCAGATATTAAGAAAAAACAGCAGGAATCAAGGGCTATTGACCGTCAAATTGATCGTTTAATTCGTGAAGCCATTGCCGCAGCCAATAGAAAAGCAGCAAGTGAAAATCCAAATGCTCCAGTAGCTGCTTACACTTCGTCAAAAATTGTTCTAACAGCTGAAGCTAAAATATTGGCAGACAATTTTAGAGCCAATAGAGGAAAATTACCTTGGCCTGTTGAAAAAGGATTCGTTTCGCTCGGGTTTGGAAGTCAGCCACATCCTGTTTATCCAAGCCTAGTGGTTCACAACAGTGGAGTGGAAATCACCACAGAACAAGGATCAAATGCAAGAGCCGTTTTTGGCGGGGAAGTGACCAGTGTTATCGTTTTGTCCCCAGTGAATAAAGCAGTAATGATTCAGCATGGAGATTGCTTCACGGTTTATCAAAACTTAAGTTCTGTTTTTGTAACCAAAGGAGAGAAAGTAAATATCAAACAAAGTTTGGGAAAAATACGAACTAATGGAGAGGGAAAAACAATCTTGAAGTTCACCATTTCACAAAACACAACCTACAATAATCCTGCAACTTGGTTGTATAATATGTAGTTTTTTTCAGTATCAAAAGCAGCATTATTTTATTTGTAAAAATAAATTAGTGCTGCTTTTTAATAAAATCATTCATTAAGTTTGCACCATATATAATTTACGATGTTAAAATATTTTTTCAGTTTTATTTTTCTAATAACAGCGACTGTAACTTGGAGTCAAGACAATCAAAAAAAATTAGAAGAGCGTAAAGCTAAAATACAACAAGAGATTCGTGAAAACGAAACCAAACTTCAAACGGTAAAGAAGAAAGAAAAAACGGCAACCAAAGCGATTGTTTTGCAAAGCAACAAAATCAAACTTAAAGAAGAATTGATTGCCACTACCGAAAAACAAACATCACTTCTAGGAAATTCAATTGTTGCCAATCAAGCTCAAATAGCCAAATTAGAAAATGAGCTACAATTGCTAAAAGAAGATTATGCAAAAATGATTGTTCAATCTTATAAAAGCCGTTCCGAAGAAAGTAGAGCGATGTTTTTATTGTCATCAGAAAGTTTTTTGCAAGCGTATAAAAGAGCTCAGTATATGAAACAATATACTAATTATAGACACATGCAAGGACAAGAAATAAAATCCAAAACGAATGTGCTTTATACGTTTAATGCCAAATTGGATGTTCAAAAAAGTGCCAAAGAAGAACTCATAGCCGAAAATGACAAAGAACGATTGTCTTTGGAAAAAGAAAAGCAAGAACAATTAATATTAGTTGAATCTTTAAAGAAAGACAAGAAGAAAATTATAGCTGCGATCAAGAAAAAGCAGCAAGAGGCTAAAACGATAGATAGAAAGATTGATAAATTAATTCGCGAAGCTATTGCCGAAGCCAATCGAAAAGCGGCTAGAGAAAAAGCGGAAAAATTAGCGAAAGAAAAAGCTAAAGCGGACGCAATCGCCAAAGCCAAGGCCGATGCATTAGCCAAAGCCATTGCCTTGGAAAAAGCCAAAGCATTAGAAAAGAAAAAGGAAATCGAGAAAGCAAATGCATTAGCTGCAGCACAGGCTAAAGCCAATTCGAAACCAAAACCAAAACCGATTCCGATTCCGAAAGAAGTTGAAAAAGCCATTGCCATGGAAGTGCCGGTTGCTGTGAAAGAAGCGCCAGCCAATAAGCCAGCCGTAGCAGTTTCATCTACAAAAATCGATATGTCACCTAGTGATAAAGTGGATTCAGATAATTTTAAAGCAAATAAAGGAAAATTACCTTGGCCAGTTGAAAGAGGTTTTATCTCTTTGGGTTATGGTGATCAATTCCACCCAGTGTATAAAGAGCTTCAAATTCACAATAGCGGATTGGAATTCACCACCGACTCAGGTTCTAGTGCCAGAGCTGTTTTTGCTGGAGTCGTAACAAGCGTTATTATTATTTCACCAGTAAATAAATTGGTAATGTTGCAACATGGCGATTTTTTCACCATATATCAAAACTTGAGTTCAGTGAATGTATCTAAAGGCGACAATGTGAGCATAAAACAAAGTTTAGGAAAAATAAAAACCAATGGTGATGGGAAAACAATATTAAAATTTGCTATCACACAAAACACAACTTACACCAACCCGAGGTCTTGGCTGGCGGGAAAATAGCGGAAATAAATTAATAAAATTTAAACATCCTTCTAAAAAATATCAATTATATTTGATAAAATTTAAATTTGAAAACTATGAATTCGAATAACCCTTTTTTGAATAACAAAACATTTTCAACTGCAGTTTCAAGAAAAGACGATGCACAGCAATTCAATGTTATTGATGAAAATCAAGACATGACTTTGGCGGGAACCATCAACAGAACTTTAATTCTTTTTTTATTGCTTACTGCTTCGGCTACGGTAATTTGGTGGGCTACTTTTAATGGGATGAACCCAATAGTTCCAGCTTTTGGTGGAGCTATAATTGGATTGATTTTAGTTGTAATCTCAGCTTTTAAACCTCAATATTCTCCTTATTTGGCTCCAGGTTATGCTCTTTTTGAAGGATTGTTCATAGGTGGAGTTTCAGCTATTTTTGAAGTTCAGTATCCTGGAATTGTAACACAAGCCGTTGGTGCGACTTTTGTAACTTTTGCTGTTTGTCTAGGTTTATATAAATTTAAAATTGTAAAAGTAACCGAGCAATTCAAATCTGTTGTTGTTGCAGCGACATGTGCAATTGCTACATATTATTTAATTTCTTGGTTGTTCTCAATGTTTACCAGTTTCACACCAGTACATTATGGAAACTCTATGATGAGTATTGGTATTAGTGTATTTGTGATAGTAATTGCTGCATTAAACTTATTCTTGGATTTTGACAGAATAGAAAAAGGAGTAGAGCAAAAAATGCCAAAATTCATGGAATGGTACGGAGCAATGGGTTTAATGATAACTCTAGTGTGGTTGTACATTGAATTTTTACGATTACTATCTAAACTTTCCAAAAAATAATATTCAACAATTATTTTATATAATGATACCCTTCAGAGATGAAGGGTATTTTTTTCAATGTTATTTTATAATGGTATAAAAGGGATTGTAGCCATCAAATCATTAAATTTGCATTCTTATTTAAAGACATGTTAGAAAAAGAAACAATAAATTTCGAAAAAACGGCTATTGTTGGGATTGTTACGCAAAACCAAAGTGAAGAGAAACTCAATGAATATCTTGATGAATTGGAGTTTTTGACATTTACCGCTGGAGGTGAAGTGGTGAAACGTTTTTCGCAAAAAATGGAGCGCCCTAATCCTAAAACTTTTGTTGGAACAGGAAAACTAGAAGAGATTTGTCTTTTTGTAAAAGAAAATGACATCTCGACTTTGGTATTTGATGATGAATTATCACCTTCTCAACAAAAGAATATTTCCAAAATAATAGATTGTAAAATATTAGATCGAACTCACCTTATTCTTGATATTTTTGCCCAAAGAGCAGAAACCTCTTATGCTAGAACTCAAGTTGAACTAGCACAATGCCAATATTTATTGCCTAGACTTTCCGGAATGTGGACACACTTGGAACGTCAAAAAGGAGGTATCGGAATGCGTGGACCTGGAGAGACTGAGATTGAAACTGACAGACGTATTGTACGTGATCGTATAGCGTTGTTGAAAGAGAAGATTAAAACCATCGATAAGCAAATGGGAGTACAACGTAGTAATCGTGGTGCGATGGTACGTGTAGCTTTGGTAGGATATACCAATGTTGGTAAATCGACTTTGATGAATGCTGTTGGGAAAAGCGATGTATTTGTAGAAAACAAACTTTTTGCGACATTAGATACTACCGTTCGAAAAGTAGTCATTAAGAACTTGCCTTTCTTGCTTTCAGACACCGTTGGGTTTATTAGAAAATTGCCAACTCAATTAGTAGATTCGTTTAAGAGTACATTGGATGAAGTTCGTGAAGCCGATTTGTTATTGCATGTTGTTGATATTTCACATCCTGAATTTGAAGATCATATCGAGTCGGTAAACCAAACGTTGTTGGATATTAAAGCCCATGATAAACCTGTAATTATGGTTTTCAACAAAATTGATGCCTATAAACATCTGACGATTGATGAAGATGACTTAATAACTGAAAAAACGCCAAGACATTTTACATTGGAGGAGTGGAAACAGACATGGATGCACCGTTTAGGAGAACAAAATGCTTTGTTTATTTCGGCGACCCAAAAAGAAAATTTTGAAGACTTTAGGGAGCGTGTTTATGAAGCTGTTCGGCAAATTCACATTACCCGTTTTCCATACAATAAATTTTTATATCCAGATTATAAAGATGCCGTGGAGAAGGAAGAGAAAGAAGAAGATATTGAATAACAAAAAGACCTTTTAGCAATTGTTAAAAGGTCTTTTTGTTATTCTTAAAAATTATAATTCAGCCCGACACCAAACACTTCTTTAGTTTGAAACCCGGCAAAAGCATCGTCATCATAAATCGCTTGAAAATTTAGATTCGCAGATAATATTTTGTTGATTTTCATCACAATAATCAAATCGTAATTGATGTCGATATTTTGTGGGTCTTTCAAATAATTAGAATATAAATTTAAAAGATTTTCGGCGGTCACGTTTTCCATTATTTTGAATTTATAATAAGCAGTGGCATTAAAACCAAATTGGTACAGCATACTCTTATTGGCATCAACACCAAAATAGTCACCATCGACATAACCGGGAATTGAAGTAAAACGACTGTCTACAAAAGTCAGTTTGGATGTCAACGGAGCAAAATTAAGCTTGAAGTTATCATTCTTTTTCCAATACATTCCGGGGCCAAAAAGCAAATAACCGGGGGACATGAAGTTGGTGTATTCTTCTCTTATTTCAGCACCATTTATATCTTTGGTATACAAATATCCTTTAGTAAATTGAGTTCTAAAATTTACTAAAAACGAATAATACCAATAGCTTTTTGTTTTTTTGGCTAGAATGGAATTTATTTCAATCTGATCATCAGTCTTCTTTTCAAAATTAGAATTCTGTGTTTGCAGTAAACCGTAGGAAGCTAGAATTCTATTTTCCCATGAAAAATCATCTTTTTTATAATCGATTTTATAATCCAATCCCAAGTTGCCAGAAAAGCTATTTTCGCCTCCAGCAATCCAGTTGTTAAAGTTGGCTTGGTTAAAAAGAAATGTAACTTTCCCTGTTGATTTCCAACCATTCGGGATCGTATCATCTATAGTTTTGGCAGCGTCTTCAGTTTTTTTGATTACGTCTTTTTCAGAAGATTGGGAGTGGATAAGAGTTGAAATCAGAAACAGACAGGCAAATAGTATGATTTTTTTCATTGTATTTGTATTGGTTCTAATACAAATATAATAAAAAGAATAAATGACTGAAATTCAATTGATTAAAAAAAATATTATTTTTTAGACGATTTGTATAAAGGTACAGCCGAACAAGCTTCTCCATACATTATGCTTCTGGCGTAAGGCTGTAGGTATTGTGCTGCCAAAACATAGGCCTGCATGGGAACAGGTTTTCTCGAACAGCCTTTTATGATAACAGGTTTGTCTTTATAAACGCTGTAATCTATTTTTGGAAGCAATTCTCCGTACATGACCGAGTCTAAATCTTCCAGAGAACCATTTATAATTTTCTTGGCATAAGGAGCCAAATGCATCGTGAGCAAGACTATCGCCCACTTGGGAAGAATGGCATCGGTACTGCACGAAACTGCCACATATTGATTTTGGTATTGTGACCAATCCTGATTGTTGAGCTGTTCCCTGAAGTCTTTTTCTTTTAACAAAAAACCCTCAATAAGCCATTGCGAAATATCGATTTGTACACGAACTCCTGTTGGATAATAGTCTTCAAGATCGAAAACTTCCAGGACGCTATTTGCAACTTTATTGATTATTTCTTCCATAATTAAATATTTAGTGGTCAATCCTCAGTATTTTAGTGGTCAGCTTCTAATTGAACACTAAAATACTGATGACTGTCTACTTTTTATTAAAGCATTCCCAATTCTAATTTTGCTTCTTCGCTCATCAAATCTTTGCTCCATGGTGGGTCAAAAGTGATTTCTACTTCAGCGTCTTTTATATGTTCGATTGATTTTACTTTTTCCTCTACTTCTCTTGGTAAACTCTCAGCTACAGGACAGTTTGGGGACGTAAGGGTCATTAATATTTTTACTTCATAATCGGTGTTGACCATTACGTCATAAATCAATCCCAATTCGTAAATATCTACAGGAATTTCTGGATCGTAAATTGTTTTTAGTTTTTTTACGATTGCTTCTCCTAATTCTGCGGTGTTTATTTCTTCTGTCATAATTTTAGTTTTTTCTCTGGGCATCAAATGCCAAAGCATACATTTTAATATTTTTTATCATGGAAACCAAGCCATTAGCCCTTGTTGGCGAAAGATGTTCTTTCAAACCTATTTCGTCAATAAAATCCGTATCAGCATTTAATATGTCAATTGCCTTTTGGTTCGAAAAAGCACGGATTAAAATAGCGATAATTCCTTTGGTTAAAATAGCATCACTATCGGCTGTAAAGATGATTTTATCATCGTTTTGTTCTCCTTGTAACCACACTTTGGATTGACATCCTTTGATTAAGTTATTGTCAGTTTTGAATTCCTCTTTAATTAAAGGAAGATTTTTGCCTAAATCAATAATGTATTCATAACGTTGCATCCAGTCATCAAACATGGAGAATTCATCTATGATTTCGTTTTGTATTTCTTTTATTGTCATTCTACTTTTTTTGAAAAGGATAGTATTGTGTTTACTAAGTTCTTTATTTTTTCTGGTGGATATCCATTATCGAAAGTTTGGCTTTCGTATGTTTTTCCTTTATATGTTATTTTCAAATCCGCCATTGCCGCACCATCGTGGAAACGCTTTTCGGTAGGTGCTTTCAAACTCGGAATTTCCTCCAGATTTACTTTTTGAAATTCATTTATCAAAGCATTCAATTCGGCATCCGTGAGGGAGTTTGAAACAGGTTTTCCATCTCTTGTTTTCGTTACGGACACTGTTTTATTTTCTATAACGGTGTTATTATACAATCCTCTTGAATTGGCGGTATATTCTATTTTTGCTGCATTCAAATCCATATTGTTTTGGCTTTGGCAATTTTTCCCAAGTATAAGAGTCAAAAACAAGAGTGTTATAATTTTCATACTGTTGATTTTAAGATAACATCATTTGTGCTTTTTTTACTGCTTCGACCAATGAGTCAATTTCTTCTTTAGTATTGTAAAAAGAAAATGAAGCTCTAATCGTTCCCGGAATACCAAAAAAATTCATAATCGGTTGGGCGCAATGGTGACCCGTTCTTACCGCGATTCCTAACTTGTCAATGATAGTTCCAATGTCATATGGATGAATACCTTCTATATTAAAGGATACTACAGAAGTTTTTGTTTCAGAAGTTCCAAAAATTCTCAAACCATCAATTTCTAATAATCGTTTTGTGGCGTGATCCAATAATTCCAGTTCTTGCTTCTGAATATTTTCAAAACCAATTTCATTCATATAATCAATCGCTGCTCCTAAAACAATTCCGCCGGCGATATTTGGTGTTCCAGCTTCAAATTTATGTGGTAAATCGGCATAGGTTGTTTTTTCAAAAGTAACCTCTTTGATCATTTCTCCACCACCTTGATAAGGAGGTAATTTATTCAACCAAGCTTCTTTTCCGTATAAAACACCAGTTCCTGTTGGTCCACACATTTTATGTCCCGAAAAAACATAGAAATCACAATCCAAAGCCTGAACATCTGGTTTTAAATGTGGTACTGCCTGTGCACCATCAATCAAAATAGCTGCACCAACTTCATGCGCTTTGTCAATCATATATTTGATTGGATTGATAGTTCCTAGGGCATTTGAAATATGGTTTACCGTTACAATTTTGGTTTTTGACGAAAGTAACTTATCATATTCGCTCATTATCAATTCCCCATTTTCATTCATCGGAATGACTTTGAGTGTGGCTCCTGTTTTTTCACACAACATTTGCCAAGGCACAATATTACTGTGGTGTTCCAATGCTGAAACTAACACTTCATCTCCAGGTTTTAGAATGGAAGCAAATCCATTGGCCACTAAGTTGATGCCAAAAGTAGTCCCCGAAGTAAAAAGTACTTCGTGAAGGAATTTAGCATTGATATGATTCTGGATTTTTGCACGGGAAACTTCATAGGCATCTGTTGCCAACTGGCTCAATGTATGAACTCCTCTATGAATATTGGCATTTATTTCTTGATAATACTTTTCAATTGCATTAATTACCACTTGCGGTTTTTGTGAAGTGGCTCCGTTATCGAAATATACTAAAGGCTTTCCGTTTACTTTTTGTGAAAGAATAGGAAAGTCGGCTCTTATTTTCTGAATATCTAACATTGCTTTATTTAGAATTTTTCTAAATACAAAAGTAATACAATTGATTTAGTTTTCTAAGAAACAATAGTTAATAATTGTAAAAATAGTACGTAAGTGAAGAGCATTGCAATTAAAGCCAAATGGGATTTAATTGAAGTTAGTATTACTTTTTTCACTAATTTGCTGTAATTATCTTTCATTATGAAAAAGTATTTTAAAATAGGTATTCTTATCTTTTTTCTGTTTTTGGTTTATTTTGGTTTTACCAATTATCCCAAGCTAGAATTGATATCTGGATTTTCGGCTAAAAGCGTTGCTTCAGGACATTTCATTGACAATCGTTCATTGGATGTTATTGAAAACGGCGACAATGATTTTGATGTGATAGGTTGGGCGACCAATGAAATCAGTGAATCAGGGAAATTTGCAACAGCGACTGTTTTAGGTTTAAAAAAGCGAAAAGCAATTTACAGGGAAGGTTTGGGAGCGACATTAATCGATGATGATTTTGATGTTACTAAACCGTATGAAATTCCCAAAAGAACTAAATCAAACAATAAATTTCCTTTTCCTTATGGAGAAGTAGAACCTAAAGACACGGTTTTTGAAAATGTGAATTATACCAAATTGAATAAGGTTGTTGCCAATGCGTTTGATGCCAAAGGATATAATGATAAAAGAACGCGCTCGGTTTTGGTTATTTATAAAGATAAAATCATTGCCGAGAAATATGCTGATGGTTTTACAAAAAGCAGTGTAATTCTAGGTTGGTCCATGACCAAGAGCATTACGGGTACACTTTTTGGAATACTTGAAAAACAAAGAAGATTTGACATCTACAAACCTGCTCCTATTGCCGAATGGCAAAATGACAATCGAAAATACATTACGACCAACGATTTATTGCATATGAATTCAGGTTTGGAATGGGATGAGTATTATGACAGAATCTGTGATGCGACAAAGATGCTTTTTCAAACCGAAGACATGACACAATCACAATTGACAAAACCAGCAGTTTACAAACCAAACACACATTGGAATTATTCTTCTGGAACAACCAATTTGCTTTCGGGAATTTTGCGGAAGCAGTTCAAGACACATCAAGAATACTTGGATTTTTGGTATTCGGCATTGATTGATAAAATTGGAATGCATTCAATGCTTGTAGAAACAGATATGGCGGGGAATTATGTTGGATCGTCTTATGGTTGGGCAACTACTCGCGATTGGTCAAAATTGGGCTTGTTGTATTTACATAAAGGAAATTGGAACGGAGAACAATTATTTGACGAAAGTTGGGCAAAGTATGTTTCGACTCCCACAAATACTTCAAACGGAAGATATGGAGCACAATTTTACCTCAATGCTGGTGGATATTTCCCGGATGCTCCAAGAGATATGTATTATTGTAGCGGTTTCCAAGGGCAAATGGTAGCTATCATTCCGTCGATGGATTTGGTAATTGTAAGAATGGGTTTGACAGAAGAACCTCAATTTGATTTTAATGGGCTGTTGAGTGGAATTGTAGGGAGTGTGAAAAAAAATTAGCCACAAAGGACACAAAGGAAAAAGCGCAAAGTATAATACAATACTTTGCGCTTTTTGCGTAAATTTTAGTGAACCCTTCGGTTAAAAATTATAAATCAAATCCAATTTTCACGCCCAATTTATTAGCGATAATAGTGGTGATTCGTTGTTTCAGTTCCGGTATTTTGATGTTTTCGATTACGGCATTCGAGAAAGCGTACATCAATAATGCTTTGGCTTCTTTTTTAGGAATTCCACGTTGTTGCATATAGAACATAGCAGTTTCGTCTAGTTGACCAATAGTACAACCGTGTGAACATTTTACATCATCTGCAAAAATTTCCAATTGCGGTTTGGCGTTAATGGTTGCTTTGTCGCTCAATAGAATGTTGTTGCTTTTTTGAAAAGCGTTTGTTTTTTGAGCTTCTCTTTCTACATATACTTTCCCGTTGAAAACTCCTGTAGATCGGTCGTTAAAGATTCCTTTATAATCTTGGAAACTTTCACAATTTGGTGTTGCGTGGTTCACTAATGTATAGTGATCGACGTGTTGATTCTCACCAATAATCGTGATTCCGTTTAAGGTACTAGTCAATCTTTCTCCAAAGTGGTAGAAATTCAAATTGTTTCTGGTTAAGTTTCCTCCAAAAGAGAAAGTGTGAACCGAAACGTGACTTTCTTGTTTTTGAGAAACATAAGTGTTGTCAATCAAATTAGCTTCCAGATTATCATTTTGAATTTTATAATAATCTACAATGGCTCTTTTTTGAGCAAAAATCTCAGTAACCGAATTGGTTAAAACGGGATTTTCGTTCAAGCTTTGATGACGTTCTATAATTTGTACATGTGAGTTTTCACCAACAATAACCAAGTTTCTAGGCTGAACCAAAAGCGCTGTTTCGCTTCCAGTAGAGAAATACATTATCTCGATAGGTTTGTCTGCAACTTTGCTTTTTGGAATATTGATATAAGCTCCTTCATTGGCGAAAGCCGTATTCAATGAAGTCAAACTTTCATCTTTGCTGGCAATCTGATTGAAGTAAGTATCAATAATCATTTTGTATTTTGGCTTGTTCAATGCTGATGACATTAAGCAAACATCAATACCGTCATGAGTTGTTGAAGATAAATGTGAACTAAAAACACCGTCTACAAAAACTACTTTGTAGGTGTCTATTTCGTGTAAAAAATATTTTTTTACATCGCTATATTGGATGGCATTTTCTGTTTTTGGAAAAACGCTAAAGTCATTTTTTAAGATCGCATTTAGCGAAGTGTATTTCCAACTTTCTTCCTTTTTGGTTGGAAATCCTTTATTTTCGAAGTTTTTTATGGCTGCAGTACGCACATCGTGAAGTTCGGAATGAACATCGACGCGTTCTTCAAAAGCCATAAAAGACGATAGTAATTTTTCTTTAAGCTCCATCTTAATTTTCTCCTTTAATCCAGTCGTATCCTTTTTCTTCTAACTCGTGTGCTAATTCTGCTCCGCCTGATTTTACAATTCTTCCGTTGTGAAGAACGTGAACAAAATCCGGAACGATATAATCCAATAATCTTTGGTAGTGAGTAATTACAATGACAGCATTTTTATCGCTTTTCAATTTATTTACACCATTGGCAACAATTCTTAAAGCATCAATATCAAGACCAGAATCGGTTTCGTCAAGGATAGCTAGTTTTGGTTCTAGCATTGCCATTTGAAAAATTTCGTTTCTTTTTTTCTCACCACCAGAGAAACCTTCGTTAAGGGAACGAGAAAGAAACTTTCTGTCGATTTCCAATAATTCTGATTTTTCACGAATTACTTTTAGCATTTCGTTGGCTGGCATTTCTTCCTGACCATTTGCTTTACGTGTTTCGTTGATAGCCGTTCTCATGAAGTTCGTTACCGAAACTCCCGGAATTTCCACTGGATATTGGAACGAAAGGAAAACACCTTTGTGAGCTCTTTCTTCTGGAGCTAGATCTGCAAGGTCTTCACCGTCCAAAAAGATTTCACCATCAGTTACTTCGTAATTTTCGTTTCCGGCAATAATAGCCGAAAGTGTACTTTTACCAGCACCGTTTGGTCCCATTATAGCATGAACTTCTCCTGCGTTTACTTGAAGGTTTATCCCTTTTAATATTTCTTTGTCTCCTATTGAAGCGTGTAAATTTTTTATACTTAACATTTGTTTTTTTTAATTTTAAAAGAATTTTGAATTCTCCTTATGACAAAATACTATTTATATGTTCTTGATCTTTTATTGTTTGGTAGGAAAAATGTTTTTCTCCTAAATATGTCATGCCTAAATAATCTGCGGATAATCGGAAGGGTAAATAAAAATCATAATCTAATTGATCTTCATCCGAATTTGAAATTACAAACATTTTTTTGCCCCTTAACATTCTTCCTGTTTCTTTTTCTATTCTAATTAAATCAGAGAATCGGTCAAAAAACACTTTCATTATACCGCTCATTGAGTACCAATATACAGGAGTAGCAAAAATTAAAGTATCGTATTTTTCCAATATCGATTTTATTAAAGGCAAAAAATCATCTGTGATATTCTGACTTTCATAATCATAATAAGAAATAGAATAGTCTCTTAAATCAATAACATCAGCATTTATTTGAAGAGAAATTTTATCACCAATTTTTGATGTATTTCCGTTGCTTCTGGAAGATCCTACTATAATAACTTTCTTATTTCCCATTTTGATATTACCCTACAGAACCTTCAAGCGAAATTTCCAATAATTTTTGTGCTTCTACAGCAAACTCCATCGGCAACTTGTTCAACACATCTTTGCTGAAACCATTTACGATAAGCGCAATTGCTTTTTCGGTTGGGATTCCACGTTGGTTGCAATAGAAAACTTGGTCTTCACCAATTTTACTGGTAGTTGCTTCGTGTTCTACTTTTGCTGTTGGATTTTTGCTTTCGATATAAGGGAAAGTATGTGCTCCACAATTATTACCCATTAACAGCGAATCACATTGTGAAAAGTTTCTGGCATTTTCTGCTCTTGCTCCAATTTGAACCAAACCTCTATAACTGTTTTGTGATTTTCCTGCAGAGATACCTTTAGAAATAATAGTCGATTTGGTGTTTTTGCCTAAATGAATCATTTTGGTTCCAGTATCGGCCTGTTGGTAATTATTGGTAACGGCAATCGAATAAAATTCTCCAATTGAGTTGTCTCCTTTTAAAATAACAGAAGGATATTTCCAAGTTATCGCAGAACCTGTTTCCACTTGTGTCCAAGAGATTTTAGCATTCTTCTCGCAGAATCCTCTTTTGGTTACAAAATTGAAAACTCCACCTTTACCTTCTTTGTTTCCAGGGTACCAGTTTTGAACAGTAGAATATTTTATTTCAGCACCATCTAAGGCGATTAATTCCACAACTGCAGCATGTAATTGATTTTCATCACGAGTTGGCGCTGTACAACCTTCAAGGTAAGAAACATAGCTTCCTTCATCTGCAACTAATAAAGTTCTTTCGAACTGTCCTGTTCCAGCTTGGTTAATTCTAAAATATGTTGAAAGTTCCATTGGGCAACGAACGCCTTTAGGGATATAACAGAAAGATCCGTCTGAGAAAACAGCTGAATTTAAAGCCGCATAAAAGTTGTCTTTTTGCGGAACAACTGTTCCTAGATGTTTACGAACTAATTCAGGATGTTCTTTGATGGCTTCGGAAATACTCATAAAAATAATTCCTTTTTCGCCTAATGTTTTTTTGAATGTTGTAGCTACCGAAACCGAATCAACTACGATATCCATGGCAACATTATTCATCTTTTTTTGCTCGTCAATAGAGATACCTAACTTTTTGTACATTTCTAAAAGTTCAGGATCAACGTCGTCCAATGTTTTGTTTGGATCTGCTTTCTTTGGAGCGGAGTAATAAGAAATGGCTTGAAAGTCCGGTTTTTGATATTTTACGTTTGCCCATTCTGGCTCGATCATTTCTTCCCAAGCGCGGAAAGCCTCAATACGCCAGTCGGTCATCCATTGTGGTTCGTCTTTCTTTTGAGAAATAGCGCGAACAATATCTTCATTCAGACCAATAGGAAATGTTTCCGATTCTAATTCGGTGTAAAATCCGTACTCGTATTCTTTGGTTTCTAATTCGATTTTTAAATCGTCTTCGGTGTATTTTGACATAATAATTATAATATTATTTTTAACCCTTTGTAAGGTTAATTTCTATAGTGAGAATGATTCCCCACACCCGCAGGTTCTATTGGCATTTGGATTGTTAAAAAC
This sequence comes from Flavobacterium granuli, assembly GCF_031456055.1. GTDB lineage: Bacteria > Bacteroidota > Bacteroidia > Flavobacteriales > Flavobacteriaceae > Flavobacterium > Flavobacterium granuli_A. The sequence goes on along the minus strand of NZ_JAVDTX010000003.1, from coordinate 289,887 downwards.
GAATCCTTTTCCGTTCAATCCTCCAGAAAATTCCAATATTGTTCCTGCTAAATAAAGGAATGATTTTTTTTCGACAGCGATAGTGATGTCGTTGTCAATGAATATTTTGTCGTCTTCGCCTTTGGTTTTGTCAAATTTTAAATCATAAGACAAACCAGAGCATCCACCGCTTTTTACGCCGACTCTCACGTAGTCAACGGCGGCATCAAAACCATCGTCTTTCATCAAATCAATGATTTTCTTTTTGGCAGTATCAGAAACTTGTATCATGTTTAGGTAATATTTGTTTTATGTTTTGAACATAAATAGCTTAAAATGAATCTCTAAAAAGAGAACATAATTCTGTAAAGCTCTTTTATGTACTATGTTTATTTCGTCTAAATTAACTGCAAAGATACTATATAAAATGCTTTTTCCCATAGTTGATAACATTTATATAACTAATGTCAAAATAGAAATTTGTTATATATGGTTAGAATTAAGCCATCCGATTTTGCTAAATTGCAGGTTATTTTAAACTTTAAGACATACTAATGAAATAAACATGTCCTAAGATTGGTCGCAAATACCAATGATGATATGCGAATTACATATGACTTATAATAAAACAATAAATATCAACATATGAAACTTTATCCAATAGAAACAGGCAATTTTAAACTCGATGGCGGAGCTATGTTTGGTGTAGTGCCCAAAACCATTTGGAACAAAACTAATCCAGCCGACGAAAATAATCTGATAGATATTGCCGCTAGGTGTTTGTTGATTGAAGATGGAAACCGATTGATTTTGATTGACACTGGAATGGGGAACAAACAATCCGATAAGTTTTTTGGATATTACTCGCTTTGGGGCACTCATTCTATGGACAAATCGTTAGCTAAATACGGTTTTCACCGCGATGATATTACGGATGTTTTTATGACGCATTTGCATTTTGACCATTGTGGAGGAAGTGTGCAATGGAATAAAGAGAAAACTGGTTACGAACCTGCTTTTAAAAACGCAAAATTCTGGAGTAACTCAAATCATTGGGAATGGGCCACAAAACCGAACAACAGAGAAAAAGCTTCCTTTTTGTCTGAGAATATTTTGCCAATGCAGGAAAGCGGGCAGTTAAATTTTATTTCGAAACCCGAAAGCGATTTTGGTATTTCAAATGAATTAGGATTCGGAATTTTTTATGTTGATGGTCATACCGAAAAAATGATGATTCCACATATTAAATATCAGGATAAAACGATTGTTTTTTGTGCCGATTTAATTCCAACTGCGGGGCACTTACCTCTGCCGTATGTAATGGGATATGATACTCGACCGTTATTGACCATGCCTGAAAAATCTAAATTTTTGAGCGCAGCCGCCGATAACAGCTATTATTTGCTTTTGGAACATGATGCTCACAATCAAATTATAACAGTTGAGCAAACGGAGAAAGGTGTGCGATTGAAAGAAGTTTTTAGGTGTGAAGAGATTCTTTAAATAATAAGTTCAATATGTTTAAAATAAAAAAAACCATTTTCAATTGAAAATGGTTTTTTTATTTTAAAGCAATTATGTTATTCAACTATAATTTTTTTAGCGGTATTGGCTCCTTCACTTTCTAAATAGATATAATAAACTCCAGTTGGAAACCCCTCCAAATGCAACGTATTGTCATTCGCTCCGGAAGTAAACGTAGTTGTCTTGATTAACTTTCCTAAAGCATCGTAAACGGTTGCTTTTTCAAGTACAATGTTATCGATATGCAATTCTCCTTTGGCAGGATTTGGGTAAATGGCAACTTTGTCAAAAACAGAATCTTCAATTCCTAAAGTACAAGTTTCAGAATAAATTGTGGTAGATTCTTTAATTTTAGACCAATTTGTATTTGAATAAGCAACGCTATCTACTTTTACACAACCCAAAGAAGTAAGTCCTAAGAAACTTGTCCCTTGTGTGTTAGCCGTGTTTTTGGCTGTTTGTGATTCCACAATAAGGTTCTGGTTGTTTCCATTTTTCAAATTTATATATACAAGCGGATTACCTGTAACATATAGTATTTGAAGATTAGTATTTTTAGAAAGATCTAAAGAAATAAGTTGGTTGTTGCTACAATTTAAAGTGGTTAATGCAGTAAAATTTTCAATTCCAGTTAAATCTGTAATATTACTATTTGAAAGGTCCAAGGTTGTAATTGAGTTTACGTCCGCAGGGGTAATTTTTCCGTTTAAACCATCTGTATCAATTCCTAAATCAATTAGCTTTTGTTCAAAAGAAGAATCGGGAATTAAAGCATATAATGGACAATCTACATTGTAATTTGCAGTAGCATCTTTCTTATCAGCCCAATTCGTATTTGAATAAATAGCATTATCTACCTGAATGCAGGTAAGTTTTGGATTGTCTATAAATGATATAGTATTAAAATGTGAATTATAACCATTCTTTAAATTCAAATAGGTTAACTGATTTGAATTACAGGAAAAATTCCATAAATCCTTATGATTACTGACATCTAGTGCGGTTATTTGATTAGAAGAGCAATCCAAATAGATTAATTTCGTTTGGTTACTTATATCCAATGCAGTTAATTGATTTGAAGAGCAATACAAAGCTTCTAATTCTGTGTTTGCTCTTATATCCAATGCGGTTAATTGATTTGAATCACAGGACAATGACCATAATGCCGTGTTTTTAGTTATATCTAATGCCGTTAACTGATTAGAAGAACAACCCAGGTAGTTTAATTCTTTTTGATTACTAATATCTAATGTTGTTAATTGATTAGAAGTACAAATCAAGCTCGTCAATCCGGTATTTATACTTACGTCTAATGTTGTTAGTTGATTAGAAGAGCAATTTAAACTATATAAATATTTATTTGTACTTATATCTAATACACCTAATTGATTAAAAGAACAATCCAAAGATCTCAACATCGTCTGATTTTTTATATCTAATGCCGTCAATTGATTTGAAAAACAATTCAGAATCATTAAACCTGTATTTTTACTTACATCTAATGTTGTTAATTGATTATAAGAACAATGTAGCGTTTCCAATGCTGTATTTTTACTGATATCTAAGACTGATAATTGATTTGATGAACAATTTAAAGTAGTCAAATCAGCAAAATCCTCAATTCCTTTTAAACTTTTAATTTCTTTTTCTGAAACATCTAAAGAAGTTAGAGTGTTGATTCTAGATCTATCAACTTTTCCATTTAATCCATCAGTGTCAATTCCTAAATCAATTAGTTTTTGTTCAAAATTTGAATCGGGTATAAGTGTATAAGGATTACAGTTTGTGGAATAACTTGCTGTGACATCTTTTGCACCAGCCCAATTAGCATTCGAATAAGTTTCATCATCAACTTGGATACAGGTTAAGTCCGGATTTCCTGTGAAATTCAAAAGCTGAGTATCGAAATGAACGTTGCTTCCATTTTTCAGGTTCAGATTTAATAATTTGTTATTCTGACAAAGTAAAAAGATGAAGTAAATATGTTTAGAAAGATCCAATTCAGTTATTTGATTGTCATTACAAAATAAAGAGTTCAACATTAAATTATGAGAAAGATCTAAATTTGTAACTTGATTTGATTGACAGTTTAAAAATCCAAGTGAGCTGTTTTTTGAAACATCGATAGTGGTTACATTATTGCCAGAGTAAGAAAGAGCACCTAATATGGTGTTTTTAGAAACATCTATAGTGGATATTTTATTATTATCAAAATATAAGGTGACCAGTGAAAGGTTTTTGGAAACATCTAAATCAGATAGTAGATTTGTGTAGCAATATAAAGCTCCCAAAGAAAGATTATTTGAAACATCTAAAGAAGTTATATAGTTGACTTCACATCTTAAACTTTCTAAAGATAAGTTCTTAGATACGTCTAGAGCAGATAATTTATTGTAACTGCATTCTAAGCTAGTAAGTGCCAGATTTTTAGAAACATCCAGCATTGTTAAATTGTTAACATTACAAATCAATTCTTTTAAAGAAGTAAAATCTTGAATTCCTGTCAAATCTGAAATTGAACTTGAGGAAACATCCAATGCAGTCAATTTATCCACATTTGAAGTTAACACTTTTCCATCAGCCACACCGGAATCGATACCGAGAGAAATCAACTTGTTCTCAAAATTAACATCAGGTATATAAGTATATAGATTTGAAGTTGCACAGTCTGTATTAAAATTTACAGTATTGTTTTTAATTGAGCTCCAATTCGCATTAGAATAAATCGGATCATCAACTTGTATGCAACTGAGAGTACCGGATGTCAAAAAACTTGTGTAAAAAGCAGTGGCATTTTTTTTATTCGTGACCGATGGCAAAATAAAATTTTTATTGTTCCCATTTTGAATATTTAAATACGAGAGAGGGTTATTATCTAAATACACCAGGTTAAGGTTGCTGTTTTTTGACAAGTCTAAGGAAGTAATTTGATTTGAAAATGCAATTAAGGTTTCTAATAATATGTTATTGTTTAAATCGAGAGCGGTTAATTGATTAGAGTAACTATACAAGTATTTTAAATTTGCATTATTAGAAACATCAAGACTAGTTAATTGATTTGAGTCGCAAACTAAATTTTTCAGATTTACATTTTTAGAAACATCAAGACTAGTTAATTGATTTGAACCACAAGATAAGTTAGTTAAATTCACATTGTTAGAAACATCAAGTGATGTTACTTGATTTACATTAAGTATAAAATCTGTTAAGCTCACATTTTTAGAAACATCAAGACTAGTTAATAGATTTTCATGACAGCTCAAAAACGCTAAATTTATATTGTTTGTAACATCAAGATTGTTTATCTGATTTGTTTCACAACTTAGTTGATTCAAATTAATATTTTTTGAAAGATCAAGAGCAGTTAATCGATTGTTGAAACAAATTAAGTCTTTCAAATTTATATTGTTTGAAACATCAAGAGTCTTTAATTGATTAACATTGCACAATAAACCAGTTAAATTAACATTTTTGGAAACATTAAGACTGGTTAATTGATTTGAGGAACAGTTCAAAAGTATTAAATTAATATTTTTTGAAAGATCAAGAGTTGTTAACTGATTTGAATAGCAAAACAAGTTTTCTAACCCTTTAAAGTCTTCTATACCTGTTAAATCAACAATTGATTTCGAACTTATGTCTAATGTTTTAATAGTGGCTATATTTGATGTTGGAACTTTCCCGTCAGGAGTTCCTGAATCAGACCCATTGTCAATTAAGGCATTTTCAAAATTTATATCTGGAATAAAAGTGTAGGTATCACAATTAGTGCTAAAATCTGCTATTGCATCTTTAACGCTATTCCAATTTAGATTGGAATAATTTTCATCATCCACCTGTATACAACTTAAGTTGGGATTAGTAGTGAAATTTAAATTTGATGTTATTAATGCTAAATTATTCCCATTTTTTAAATTTAAACTTGTAATAAAATTGTTGTTACACATCAAACTAGTTAAATTCACATTATTTGAAATATCTAGACTGGTCAATAGATTTGAGTAACAGTATAAGTTTATTAAATTTAAATTATTAGAAACATTTAGATTCGTTAATTGATTGCCATAACAAAACAAGTCTGTTAATTGATTATTATTTAAAACATTTAAGGATGTTAATTGATTTGAGCCACAATTTAAGTATGTTAAATTAATATTCTTTGATAAATCCAGACTAGTTAATTGATTTGAGGTACAATATAATGCTGTCATTGCAGTAAAGTCCTGAATACCAGTTAAATCAACTATAGATTTATTAGTAACATCTAAGGTAGTAATTGATGCTATATTTGATGTCAGCACTTTTCCGTCCGGCATTCCTGAATCGATCCCTTTCTCTATAAGTACATTTTCAAAATTGACATCGGGTATAAGTGTGTAAGGAGTACAGTCTGTAGAGTAATTTGCTGTGACGTCTTTTATATTAGCCCAATTCGCATTAGAATAAATCGCATCATCAACTTGTATGCAAGTTAAGTTTGGATTTCCTGAAAGGATTATATGGTCATTTACTAATAAAGTGTTTTTTGTATTTTTTACATTCAAACTCAAAAGGTCGTTTGAAGAACAATTTAAATAAGTTAAAGCCACATTTTTTGAAACATCCAGATTAGTTAATTGATTATTGGCACTATGTAAAAAAGTTAATTCTACATTTTGTGAAACATCTAAAGTAGTTAATTGATTTTCGCGACAACTAAAAGTATCCAAAGCTATATTTTTAGAAACATCGATAGTGGTTAATTTATTGGTAGAACAATGCAAAGATTTTAAAACTAGGTTTTTAGAAACATCCAGAGCGGTTAATAGATTGTCATTACAGCCTAAATTAACCAAAGTTAAATTATTAGAAACATCTAGAGTGGATAATTGATTTTGCCCACAAACAAATTCAGTCAAAGCTATATTTTTAGAAACATTGATAGTAGTTAATTGATTGGAGTCACATAAAAAATAGGTCAAAGCCACATTTTTAGAAACATCTAGAGATGTTAATTTATTGGAGGCACAGTTAAAAGAATTCAAACCCAAATTGTTAGAAACATCCAAAGAAGTTAATAGATTGTAGGAACAATAAAATTCATTCAAAAGCACATTTTTAGAAATGTCAAGAGATGTTAATTGATTGAAATGACAATGTAAATAATTTAAAGCTACATTTTTAGAAATATTGAGAGTAGTTAATTGATTTCGTGAACAATCCAAATTAGTCAAAGCCACAAAATCCTGAATTCCTGTCAAATCACTAATTGAACTTGACGAAACATCCAGTGAGGTCAATGTGTTAATACTGCTAGTCAACACTTTCCCATCCACGTTACCAGAATCAATGTCGAGAGCAATTAATTTGTTTTCAAAATTAATATCTGGTATTAACGTATAAAGATTATTAATTGTTACATCAACTGCTGTTCTTGTGCTTTCACATCCGTCGATTGTTTGTGAAACATAATATTTAGCTGTTTGCAGTGTAACCGATAAATCTAAAGCAATTCCTTCGGTAATGTCATTGTACCATTTAATATCTGATCCGGTAGCTTGTAAATTGGCAACCGTAGCATCACTATTGAAAATCTGTGCAGTTGCAGCTGGAGGAGGTGTTTGATTTGGAGCGATAACAACTGAATATAAAACCAAACAACCGTTAGCATCTATTGCTTTTACCATATAAACTCCCTCGGATAAGTCAGTAAATACATTTGAACTTTGGTATGGATTAGCGGAAAGAGAATATAGGTATGGAGGCGTTCCTCCAGTTGCGGTTAGAGTTATACTCCCTTGGCTATTGTTATTACAGTTTGTATTAGTGACGATTACCGTACATAAAAGAGCTGTGGACTGTGTAATGGTAACACTTTTGGTGATTGATAACGAAGCAGCATCTGTTACCGTACAGGAATAATTCCCTGCGGTCAATCCCGTAATGGTAGCTGTTGTTTTACCATTAGACCAAAGATAGGAATAAGGAGCAGTACCTCCCGACGGAGTTACCGTGGCAGAGCCATCTGCACTACCAGCACATCTTACATTGACTTGGGATGTCGTTGCACTTAGTTCTTCTGGACTATCTAAAAATGTTAAAACATTCTTGTTGGTATTTATTCCGTCACCTAATTGACCTACCGAATTTCCATTCCAAGCCCATAAACGCCCATCTGTTTTTGATCCAACAGTGTGATTATATCCGGAAACAACAGTTTTTAAGCAATTCGCGTTTATTTGAAATCCTGAAAGTATTAGAAATAATAGTAAAGTTTTTTTCATGTAATAACGATTTGGGATGGTTAATAGGTATAGTTTTTAGTATCATACAACAAAACAATTAACATTATTGCTCTTAGTTATTTACCGTTAAAACAACTTGCATAATCTCAAAGTCTGTAGTGTTTTAATTGGTTTTTTTAGAGTTTTTTTTTGTTTTCTTAGAGTTTAAAATACCTAAAAGTAACAAAAAGCAAATAGTTTTATTTTCATATGAAAAGCTTTATGATTTAGGTTATTACAAGAATACGAAAACCAATTTATTTTCTAAAGTTTTTGTTAAAATATTTTAAAATTTGTATTTTTCTCACAAAATTTACTTCCAAAAGCATTTTATCATAAAAAACCGTTAATGATCGATTAATATCTAAATTACTTCCGCTATTTTTGGAACATATTCATATTAATGGGAAAACTACAAAAAATGAAAAAAATAAACTTAACCTCAATAACATTACTGGCTGCTTTGTCTTTATGCCTTTCGGCCAATGCGCAAACAGCTACAACTTATGTTGCAAAAAAAGGAGAATTAAGCGAACCTGAATTACAAAGATGGTCACATCTGGATTTGGCCAAAGATAGTGTTCCGGGAATGAGTGTGGATAAAGCTTATGCGGAATTACTTAAAGGAAAAAAAGGAGTAAAAGTGATTGTTGGAATTATAGATTCGGGTGTTGATATTGAACACGATGATTTGAAATCGGTAGTTTGGACCAATAAAAAAGAGATTGCAGGAAACGGAATCGATGACGATAAAAACGGTTATATCGATGACATTCACGGTTGGAATTTTCTTGGAAATGCTGGACATGAAACTCTAGAAATGACCCGAGTTATAAAAAAGGGGGATGATGGTTCGGTGACATACAAAAGAGCATTGGCGGCTTATGAAGAAAAGTATAATAAAGCAAAGGAAGAAAAACAGCAAATGGATTTCTTAATTGCTACCGATAAGGCAATTCAAAAGCATTTGAATAAAGAAAATTATACTATTGAAGATTTGAACGGAATCGTAACAACTGATTCCAATTTGTCCAGAAGCAAAATGATCATGACCCGTATCATGAGTAATGCAGGTCCGAATTTCAGAACTGAAATTGAAGAATACACAAAATATGTTTACGACCAATTGGACTATAACTTGAACAAAGAGTTTGACGGTAGAAAAATTGTAGGAGATAATCCAGAAGATATTAAAGACACGAAATACGGAAATAATATTGTTTACGGACCAGACAAGGAAGATGCACTTCACGGAACCCACGTTGCTGGAATCATTGCACAAGTAAGAGGTAACAATATTGGTGGTGACGGAATTGCTAATAATGTAGAAATTATGGCCGTTAGAGCAGTTCCAGATGGAGATGAGTATGATAAAGATATTGCTTTAGCAATTCGTTATGCAGTAGATAATGGAGCTAAAGTAATCAACGGAAGCTTTGGAAAAAGTTATTCTCCACACAAGCAATGGGTTTTTGACGCTATAAAATATGCCGAAAAGAAAGATGTGTTATTTGTTCATGCTGCTGGAAACGATGGGAAAAATATTGACTTGTCAGAAAATCCAAGTTTCCCAAATGACTCCGAAGACAATAAAAAAGAATTCGCCTCGAATGTATTGACTATTGGTGCTTTGGATAATAAATACGGAGAAAATGTAATTGCAGATTTTTCAAACTATGGAGCTTTCAACGTTGATGTTTATGCGCCTGGAACAGAAATTTATGCAACGGTTCCTAATAACAAATTCAAATATGAGCAAGGAACTTCTATGGCTTCACCAAATGCTGCTGGAGTTGCTGCCTTAATTCGTTCGTATTACCCAAAATTATCTGCCAAACAAGTGAAACAAATTTTGATGGATTCTGGAACTCCACTTCCTATTAATGTAGTTTTGGGAGAAAATAAAGAACCAAAAACATCTGTTGATTCATCAAAATCAGGCAAAATGGTCAATGCTTACAATGCTTTATTGATGGCCGAAAAAATGTCTAAAAAATAATTTAACTACTATTAATCCGATGGAAGAGTTTTTGATTCTTCCATTTTTTTATTTTAAATACTATGCGCAAACTCTTCTTATTTACTTTATTCTCCCTAAGTATTGGGAATTTATTCGCCCAAAAATCGGGTTACTGGCAACAACAGGTTGATTACAAAATGGATGTCACTATGGATGTCAAAAATTATCAGTACAAAGGAAAACAAGAATTGGTTTATACCAATAACTCTTCAGATACGTTGAAGAAAGTGTATTATCATTTGTACAATAATGCTTTTCAACCGGGAAGCGAAATGGATGCCAGATTGCAAACCATCAAAGATCCAGATGGGCGTATGGTGACCAAAATAAAAGTGGATGGTATAGACGTAAAAGAAAGTCGAATCAAAAATTTGAAGCCGAATGAAATTGGATATTTGAAAATTTCCAATTTCAAACAAGATGGTGTTTCAGCTGTTGCTAAAGAAGTGGGAACGATTCTAGAAGTGACTTTGGCTAAGCCAATTTTACCAAATTCAAAAACAACTTTTACTCTAGATTTTGATGGTCAAGTACCATTACAAATTCGTCGTTCGGGACGAAATAATGCTGAAGGAATCGAATTGTCGATGGCGCAATGGTATCCAAAAATGGCCGAATTTGACTTTGAAGGTTGGCATGCTGATCCTTATATTGCAAGAGAATTTCACGGAGTTTGGGGAAATTTTGATGTAAAAATCACAATTGATAAAGATTATACTTTGGGAGGTTCCGGTTATTTGCAGACGCCAAACGAAATAGGTCATGGTTATCAAGATGCTGGTGTTACGGTAGTTTATCCAAAAAAAGCAAAAACATTAACGTGGCATTTTATAGCACCAATGGTGCATGATTTTACTTGGGCTGCCGATAAAAATTATGTACATGATGTAGTAAAAGGACCTAACGATGTAGATTTACATTTCTTTTACAAAAACACACCTGCAGTAGTCGAAAACTGGAAAAAATTAGAACCTTTGATGGTAAAGGTGATGGACTTTTATAATAAAATCGTAGGCGATTACCCATACAAACAATATTCATTTATACAAGGAGGTGACGGCGGAATGGAGTATGCCATGTGTACCTTGATGCTAGGAAACGGAAAATTGGAAGGAATGTTAGGTACCGCAGCACATGAGTTGGGACATTCTTGGTTCCAACATATTTTGGCATCCAACGAATCCAAACACCCTTGGATGGACGAAGGTTTTACCTCTTATATCGAAGATTTGGCTCTGAATGAATTGAACGTTAAAAAGGAAGAAAACCCATTCAAAGGGAATTATGCCACTTACTATAAATTAGTGGAATCTGGGAAAGAACAACCATTATCTACACACGGGGATCGTTATGACGAAAACCGCCCTTATAGTATTGCATCTTATGTAAAAGGAAGTTTGTTTCTGTCGCAATTGATTTATGTTATTGGTCAAGACAACGTGAACAAAACGTTGAAAAAATACTATCAAGAATTTAAATTTAAGCACCCATCACCAAACGATATCAAGAGAACTGCCGAGCGAGTTTCGGGAGCTAATCTAGATTGGTACTTGGTAGATTGGACAGAAACATTAAACACTATCGATTACGGAATCAAAGATATCAAAGAAAACGCCGACAAAACAACGGTAACTTTAGAACGTATCGGTAGAACGCCAATGCCTATTGATTTACTAGTAGAATATACAGATGGAAGTAAAGAGAGTTTCTACATTCCGTTACGCATGATGAGTTTTGAAAAAGAAAACCCAACTCCAGCCATTACAAGAACGGTTCTTAACGATTGGGCTTGGGCGTATCCTACTTTTGAGTTCAATATTTCAAAACCAAAGGGGTCTATCAAGAAAATCACCATCGACCCAAGCGGTTTAATGGCAGATATCAAACAAGCAAATAATGTTTACGAAGTGAAATAATTTTTGTTCACAAAGCATAAAAGGCTCTTTTAAAATGTAACGTTTTAAAAGAGCCTTTTTTAGTTAAAATTATTGGGAGGTGCCACCATAAAGAGAAGAGACCAGCTTATCACAACGGTGATTCGGTCCCTTCTCTTTATGCTGTCGGGCTATACGCGCTACTTCGGTAGCTAGCTTCTATCCCTCACCCGTACATAACAGCATTAGTATAAACTTAGAAATTTAGAGTTATCAATTAGATTTTGCAGAGTCTTTGAAACAATCTTAAACCTCAATAACAACAGCTTCCGCTTCTTTTGAGATCAATTCAGATTTAGTTTTTCTGAAAGGAAATAATTTTCTGTAACTTAGAATTCTCCAAAGCCATTCTATTGGGCCGTAATTGAATTTGGAAAGCCACCATTTGCTAATAAATAATTGAATAATGAATACAAAAACAGCCAAAAGAAAGTAAGACCAATAAGGCAGGGTATTATATAATTTTAAACCAACACCTGAGAAAATAAGAAAAGCCAATAAGTTTTGAACGACATAATTAGTCAATGTCATTTTACCCGAAAGTCTGAAATAAGCAAAAATGGTTTGTAGTTTATTATGATTGTACAAAATACAGATTCCCGAAGCAATACAAAGCATTGTACTTAATATTAACCAATAACCAGGTCTGAAATAAGTTGGAAAAACTAGGTCTTTTGAAAAAACAATTTCAAAAATAGAAATGAGTAGAAGTGCAATTGCTAGACTAATAAAAAATGTCTTTTTTAAGTTTTTTTTCAATTCGGGCAATCTAGTAAAAAAAGTTGTTTTTTGAGCATAAAACCCCAATAACATACAAGCAAACATTATTATGTGGACTGTTATTGCATAAGTTAAATTTAGCATTTGACTGTAATAAGTACCCAATAGATTGTACTCAAACACATCTAACCAGTTACTTGAATGATACAACTGTAAATATTTAGGATCAGAATACACATCAGGAACTGCATATTCAAGTGTATTGACATAACCGGAAATTACAGGAATAGTGAGTAAAAGAAACAAACTCACCCTAAGAATTGTTTTTGGAGAACACTTATAAAACAATAATAAAATAAGGCCCAGAAAAGCATAATCTTTCAATATATCACCTAACCAAATAGCCGAATTAAAAAAAGCTAACACAAAAAGAATCAACATTCGCCATGCAAAAAAGCCAACGGGATTTTTGCCTTTATTCGCCATATTTTGGATCAGAATTGCAAAACCATAACCAAATAAAACACTCAGTAATGTCCAAGATTTGGCTACAAAAACATATTGATGAATATTTCCAAGAACTGTCGAGAATATATTTTTAGCACTGGAATCGATGGGTATGCCAATGTATTTATAATCGACATAATTACCAATGACAACTCCCAGTAAAGCCCAGCCTCTTAGAATATCAACAATTGGGGTTCTGTTATTATCTTCAATAGGTTTATAGGTTTTGTTCATGTTTTAAAATTGAGAAATGGGTTAGTTTTGGTTTTTTAAAAAACCCAAATGTAGGAAAAATAAAAAATCACCAAGTAAGATTTTTAAATATCTTATTGGTGATTTTTTTATGATGTATACTAAATGTTATTCCGCTACCTCATTCAAATGCCTAATAATTTCCGAAATTAATCCTGTCCATCCCGTTTGGTGATTGGCTCCTAAACCTTTCCCACTGTCTCCATCAAAATATTCAAAAAACAAATGATTTTTATTGAAAAGAGAATCTTCCTGAAACTTTTTGTATTCTCCATACATCGGAATCTTTTTATTGGAAGCGGGAACAAATAATGCCAATAATCTTTCGGCAACACCTTCGGCAGCTTTTTGCAGGGTTACCAATTCACCTGAATTAGTTGGAAATTCTACTTTGAAGTCTTTGCCATAATAGCTGTGAAATTTTTCAAGTGAATCCAAAATCAAATAATTCATAGGAAACCAAATAGGACCTCTCCAATTTGAATTTCCGCCAAACATATCTCCAGTGGCTTCGGCTGGCGTATAATTTACTTGGATAATTCCGCCATCATGTTTGAATTTATATGGATGTTCTTTGTGATATTTCGATAAAGATCGCACACCGTAATCAGACAAAAATTCTTTTTCGTCAAACATACGCTTGAGGATCATTTTCATTCTATGTCCTCTAAGAGTAGAAAGCAAACGGGTCTCTCCTTTCCCAGGGTTGTACCAACTGGACACCAAACTGGCCAAGTCTGGCCTATTTTTCAAAACCCATTCGACACGACGTTTGAATATGGGTAATTTTTCGAGTAATTCAGGAGTTAAAACTTCGACGGCAAATAGTGGAATTAACCCAACCATCGAACGAATTTTTAACGATTCGGCATCACCATTTTCTTTATGGAGCATGTCATAATAAAACTGATCTTCTTCGTCCCAAAGGTTCAATTTATTGTCACCCAAAGATTGCATAGCTCCCGAAATTTGAAGAAAATGCTCAAAGAATTTGGATGCCATATCTTGATAAACTGGATTTTTCAGTGCTATTTCACAGGCTATCCGAAGCATGTTCAGGCAGTACATCGCCATCCAACCTGTGCCGTCGGCTTGTTCCAAGTGGCCTCCAGTGGGCAAATCGGCAGAGCGGTCAAATACCCCAATATTATCCATCCCAAGGAATCCACCACCAAATATGTTATTTCCGTTTTTATCTTTCAAATTCACCCACCACGTAAAATTAAGTAGCAGTTTGTGAAAAATACGTTCTAAGAAAATAGTGTCTCCAATACCACCATTGGCTTCTTTGTCAATTTGATATACTTTCCAAGTTGCCCATGCATGAACAGGCGGATTGACATCCGAGAACGACCATTCATAAGCAGGAATTTGTCCGTTTGGATGCATATAGTATTCCCTAAGTATAACGGATAATTGCCTTTTGGCAAAATCAGGATCCAATCTGGCCAAAGGCAAAGTATGAAAGGCCAAATCCCAAGCCGCAAACCAAGGATATTCCCATTTGTCCGGCATCGAGAGAATGTTGGACGTGTACATATGTTTCCAAGAACTATTCCGTCCCTCTTTTCGATTAGCATCCGGTCTGGGAGTTGATGGATCTCCTTTTAACCATTCAAAAACATTATAGTAATACCATTGTTTCGTCCAAAGCATACCTGCATAGGCTTGTCGTTGAATGGATTTTAATTTTTCGTCTTTTACTCCTTTTTGAAGAGGAGCATAAAATTCATCAGCTTCTTTAATTCTTTGTTTGAAAAGATCATCAAAATCTTCAAAAGGATAGAGCGGCTTTGTGTTGGTAAAACGAAGTCGGTATTCTTTTTTGCCAAACGCAGGGATGAAATCATCATAATGTACCGAGGCTTTGGTGCCAATGGCGTCTGGATTTATACTGGTTCTTTTTTGGCTAATAATATAATCATTGATTCCGTCTTTGGCGTAAGAGGATTGAGCAGGGGATTTGTATAATTTTTCGAAATTGGTTTTGTTGTCACAAAATAAAAGATCCTTAGCTTTTTCGGCATATAAATTAAAGTGCCCCACGAGTTGATGATTGACCTCTATATGTGATTTTTCAACTCCAATTAAAGTGGGTTTGTGCTTGTAGTTTTCATAGCCCCAACTCCACGTATTTCGAAACCAGATTGTGGGTAAAACCGTAATGGGAGCTGCTAGTTTGGAACGATTTTCTACCGTTACTTTTATTAAAATGTCTTGCTCGTCGGCTTTGGCATATTCGATGGTAATGTCAAAGTACTCATCTTTGTCAAAAACACCTGTATCCAGCAATTCATATTCGGGTTCCTGACGGCTGCGTTTTTTGCTTTCCTGAATCAGTTTTTCATACGGAAAAGCCGCATGAGGATATTTATAAAGCATTTTTTGATACGAGTGGGTAGGAGTGGAATCTTGGTAATAGTAAATTTCTTTTACATCTTCACCGTGATTTGATTCGGATGGAGTTAATCCGAAGAAACGCTCTTTTAGGATGTGGTCTTTGTGGTTCCAAAAGGCAAAAGCTAAGCAGATGTGTTGTTTGTTGTCACTAATTCCACCGATGCCTTCTTCTCCCCAGCGATAGGCTTTGGAACGAGCCATGTCGTGAGTAGTGCTTCCCCAGGCATAACCGCTTTGAGAATAATCTTCTCTAACTGTTCCCCATTGTCTCTCTGTTAAATAAGGACCCCATTTTTTCCAGCCTTTGTTATCGGTTCTTAGCTGCAAACGTGCTTTTTCGGCGTTATTTTCCGGATCTCTTTCTGGCATACCCTTTCTAATTTGTTTCTAAATGCAATTTAGTCAAAACACGTATAAAAATAGGTATTTAATTGGCAAAAATCCTCTGAGATAATTAATGAAAAGTTATTTATGAATTGTTTTATTATTTTATTTACAGAATCGGCCTAAAACGGGAATTTGTTTTGATTTTATTTTAGTGGGATGATGTAGAAATTCAATTGAACTGAGTTCAATTATTGATTTTTGAAGGTGATACATTTGTTTTTTTGTCAACGACTCACTTTTAGCTTACATAATGAAATAAATACTTTTTTAGGATTTTCTAAATGTCCCAAAAACAAAACCAACTTTCCATTAAACTTATTGCCAAAATCACTAGTAGCAAATGTTGGAGGTTCGTTCTTTTTTACCACTCAATTTCTATTTTCTCGGGAGCATCCCAATAAATTCCTGTTTTATAATCACTTTGAATAAATTCAAATATGTTTTTGGCAGATTCTTCTTTTGATAAAGGAGCATTTATATTGTTTTCGGTAAGTTCTGTCTTTACCCATCCAGGGTGTATCGTTGCTATTGATTGCTTGCCTAAAAGTCTGTTTGTTAGGATTTTAGAATACATATTTAAGGCAGTTTTAGACATTCTGTAAGCAACTGAATCATTTTTTTGGCATACAGCAATTGAACCCATTTTAGAGGAAATATTTATTATTTTTCCGTTTTCATTCAAATGGTTTAACATTGATTCTGTGAAAAATACAGTTCCGGTAACGTTAGTATCAAAAGTTTGGCGAAATGAATTTTCATCTGGAAGGGAAGTGTTCAAATCGGGTCCAATTGCTGCATTGTTTACAAGGATGTCAATTTTAATTTCACTATCAATAATGAATTTTTCAAATTTTTTGATACTTTCCATATCAGCCAAATCAAGTCTAATATGCTCTGCACTATTATCAGTTGAACTTAATTTTGTTTCTGTTCTACTTGTCCCGATTACATTATAGCCATTTTCAATAAAAAGCTTAAAAAGTGCATAACCTATTCCTTTACTTGCTCCCGTCAATAAAACTGTTTTCTTCATCTTTTAATTTATTATATAATGTTCACAAAATTATTATTTAACTATGTTTCAATTACTTGAGTTCTCTTAGAACGTTCTGGTATAACAGGGGTTTGGTAATAAATTAATCCCCTTCTTTGGATTTGTCACCTGAGCGATAGCGAACAGGCGAAGCAAATCATCTCAAATACAAAACCAACTTTCCATTAAACTAATTGCCCAAATCTGTAGTAGTACTTGTTCGCGGTTCGTTGTTTTTCTTGTATTGTCAAATATATTTTAACCACCAATTTTTATGGGTTGCTTTGTATTGCCCATACCAATGACAGGGCTTATAAAGTACTATAACAACGGCTAACCAGATTAAATAAATTGCCCAAAGTGGTAATCCACTTTCTATACCCTTTGGTCTGCCGAAAGTTCCTGTTGCAAATTCAAATTGAGAAAAATGTAAACCTTGGATCATTAAAATCATGAGTGTGATTAAATGAATCAGATAAAAATGTATAATAAAGTAAAACAATGGCACTTTGCCATAAACAGAAAGTATGTTTTTAAGCCCATCGCTCAATCGTCCTGAAAAGGCAAGTAATAAAAACATAATGCCTAGCGTAACTAAACAAAACAGAAGCGATGGCGGATATTTGCTAATGTTCGTAAAGGACATAAAAGTAAACATTGCATTTTTTTGTGATGTCCATGGCAATCCATCGCCATAAATATTTATAAAACGGATTACTGTAAATAATGCCAATGCCCCTAATCCAATTTTTATAAATATTTTTTCCATTTTTTCTTGTGTCCTTTCAAAATAAAGGCCACAACCAAATCCAATCAGCATAATACCTAACCACGGAATTGGGGGATAACCCATTACAAATGTTTTTCCTGCAAAAAGAGGTATGGCAGTTGGACTGAAAAAAGGTGTTAATATAACTTTTAGAATTGATGTTTCTCCAAATGGAATAAGTGGTGTAAGGTTATGACAAAATAGTATAAGTAACCCCATAATACCTAGTTGCTTTGCGGATAATTTTAGTAATAAACTCAAAATAATAAATCCAAAACCTGTACTAGCTATCACTTCAAATAATATGGTGTGAAAACCAACATCGAAAAATATCGCAAAATTGACAATAGTAAATTCAAGTAAAATTAAGAATAAACCTCTATTTAGTAGATTTCGCCTTGTTTCTGATATGCTATTATTGTTTTTTAACGACATATAAGCCGATGTGCCTGCCAAAAAAACAAAAATCGGGGCGCATAAATGAGTTATCCACCTTGTAAAAAACAGTATGGGTGTAGTGGTTGTAAAATCAGTTGGGCTCTGTGTAATTGAATCTATGTGAATTAAATCTCGAACATGGTCTAATGCCATTATTATCATCACTATGCCTCTTACTATATCAATCGAATGAATTCGTTTCATTTTTCGCTTGTTTGATTTGCAGTATGGTTCTACAATGACCACTAACGTCTTGGGACTACAGTGGGTTTGGGACTAAATTAAGCCCTATTTTCGGATTTGCCAAATCTCCCAAATACAAAACCAACTTTCCATTAAGCCTATTGCCCAAATCCGTTGTAGTAGCTGTTTGCAACTTGCTTTATCATTTAATTGTTATATAGTATTCTGTTATTCTCAATATTACAAAACAAATAAAAGCAATAACTAATTTGATTATAAATTTATATTTCGGTTGTTGAGATTTATTGAAATTGATTAAAGTCTTTATGCTTTGAATAACTTTATCTTTATTTAACCATAAAATTATTAGAATTAACAATTGGTATAGAATCGCTGCTTTTAGAGCTCCAAGATGCACTTCAAAATATATGTCTTGCAAAATCACATTTACAAGTATAGTAGATGTGAACAAACAACCAATAATTCTAGTTCTTTTCATCAAAATCAATGTTCCCCCAATTATTTCAAAAAGGCCTAAAGTTATTGCATATGATTTGGAGTAACCATAAAAAGCCCACATCAATTCCATTCCAGTCATTTCTGAAACAGTTTTGTCAATTTCAGAAGCTCCATCAAATTGTAATATTTTAGCTCCACCATAAATAAACATTGCAAATACTACAATCCAACTAATTGCATTTTCAAAAATTTCTATTTTATCTTTTCTGTCGAATTTCATTCTTCGTGTTTTTTTTCAGCTTGTTGACAACTTGTATATATCTGTGACAAAATCACACATATCCACCTAAATAAAGGTGACTTTGTCTGACAAACATACCGTTTATTTTTTGAATAAAATGGATTTTAAAATCAATTCAGATGTTGTTTATTGCCTCCGGAAAGTTCCCCTAGACCTTTCTTATATTTATTACTGTTGCTGTCATTTTGATATGTTTTATAAGTTTTCTGGTCAAAAACAGGTAGGTCGTACCAAATATTATTGGTATGACCTACTCGTTTTTACTGTTGCTTCTCATCGTAACAAAAATTATTAAATATAATTTTTGTTGCCGAATTAAGTAACCTTTATAAGGATGACAATATTGGGTGCAGGTATTGAGTGAGGGACAGAAGCAAGCTACCGAAGTAGCGCGAATAGCCCGACAGCATAAAGAGAAGGGACCAAATCACCGTTACAGTGATTTGGTCCCTTCTCTTTATGGTGGCACGCCCAATAGATGATAATTGGTGTGTTATTGTAAATCGGTGTTGTATTGAGGAGCTAGATTTTTTAGCATATCGACGGTCATCATTTCCAGGTCAAATTCGTGGTTCCAGCCCCAATCTTCTCTGGCGCGGGAGTCGTCAATACTGGCAGGCCAACTGTCGGCAATTTTTTGACGGAAGTCAGGTGCGTAGGTTATTTCCAGTTCTGGAATGTGTTTTTTGATTTCGGCAGCAATCTCGGTTGGGGTGAAACTCATGGCGGCCAAATTATAGGAAGAGCGTATCTTGATTTGCTCAATAGGTGCTTTCATGATATTGATAGTGGCGGCAATGGCATCATCCATGTACATCATCGGCATTTTGGTTTCGGAGTTCAAAAAACACTCGTATTTTCCATCGCTTAGTGCTTTGTGGTAAATGTCTACGGCATAATCCGTAGTTCCTCCGCCTGGCAATGTTGTCCAGCTGATTAATCCCGGATAACGGATGCTTCTTACATCGACCCCAAAAATGTTATGGTAGTATTCACACCATCTTTCACCAGCCTGTTTGCTGATTCCATAAACGGTTGAAGGTTCCATAACTGTGTATTGTGGCGTGTTTTCCTTTGGGGTTGTCGGTCCAAAAACGGCGATACTGGAAGGCCAGAATATCTTTTTTATTTTTCCGGCTTTCGCCAAATTCAAAACGTGAAACAACGAATTCATGTTTAGATCCCAAGCAAAGGCAGGGTTTTTTTCGGCAGTTGCAGAGAGTAAGGCAGCCATCAAATACACATCGGTAATTTGGTGAAGTTCTACTAAATTTTCGATTTGGTTAAAATCTAACGCATTGATTACCTCAAAAGGGCCAGAATTCACCACATCGTTATTCAATTTACGAATATCAGAAGCGATAACATTGTCGGTTCCATAAATGGCTCTAAGTTCATGGGTCAATTCGGTACCGATTTGCCCGCAAGCGCCAATAATTAAGATCTTTGGATTCATTGTGTGTTGTTTTGAAATGCAAAGATAACGATTTCGCAAATTATCACGTATAAAGACATTCATTTTTATATATATTGTAAAAAAATAAGTAAAACCTAGAAAAGGTCGTAATTCTTGACGTTGCTATTTTGTCATTAAAGTTGGCATTTCTATTGAAATTGTTATCAAATTTACTATTGTCATTGCCATTGATATTGTGATTGGCATAGCGATTGCCATTGTAAATTTACTTTGTAACTTTGTGACTCAAATAATTTAGGAAATGAACAATAAATTAACGCTACTTTTTTTGGTGCTTTTGATGCAGTTTTCGTGTAAAAACGACAATGATGTACGACTTGCCGATAACTTAAGGGATGCAAAAAAGAAAGAATTAATTTTTAAAACCATAAATAAAGAGTGGAATTTTATTGATACGCCTATCAATTCTACTTCAGAAGCTACCTTGAAAACTTGGCCAGAGTGGCGCGCTTTTATGGATGAGTTGTCCGTTAAGCCAAAGAAAACAATTACAGCTTTTCAAAAGAAAGCCAAGGCTCTATCGACCAAAGTGATGGCTTTGAATACCAATATTCCTGCACAATTTGACAATCCACAGATAAGAAGCCGAATTGCAACTTTGATTACCCAAGTTCGAATGTTGGATTTATACATTAATCTGGATAAAGTTTCGGATAAAAAAGTTGCCGAACGTCTTGCAGAAATTAATTTGGAGCTGGTTTCCTTGCAAAGACAAATGGACAAGATTGTTGAGAAAAGCAAAATCCCAATGGAAGTAGGCGAATCTGAATTATTGATGATGCTTGATACTACAAGAGCTATACAAGCAGGAAATCCAGCGATGCCCGGAAGTACGGTGACGCCTGGAAACCCAACACTACAAGGAAATCCAAAAATCCCAGGAACTCAAACAATACCTGGAAATCCAGGCGGAGCAGCTAGTCCACAACAACAGAAACAATAAGAGTCACGCATTGAGTAAAGCAACTATATATTCGGTTTATGATTCTTCACCAAAAACGGCTCAGATTGTGGCTCGTTTGTTGGAGAACAATCAGGTAAAAATGCAATTGGACGGTTTGTTGGGATCGGCGGCTTCCTTTGTGATTCAGTCAGTTTTCAAGAAATCGGAACTTCCCTTTTTGGTAGTTTTGAACAATAAGGAAGAAGCGGCTTATTATTTGAACGATTTGGAACAAATGATTGGTGAGCAGGATGTGTTGTTTTATCCGGGTTCTTTCCGCCGTCCGTACCAAATTGAAGAAACCGATAATGCCAATGTTTTGCTTCGCGCTGAGGTGCTCAACCGAATTAATTCCCGCAAAAAACCAGCGATCATCGTTACTTATCCAGAAGCCCTTTTTGAAAAAGTAGTGACCCGAAAAAACTTGGATCAAAACACTTTGAAAGTAAGTTTGGGGGATAAGATTTCGATCGATTTTCTAAACGAAGTGTTGTTTGAATACGAATTTAAAAGAGTTGATTTTATTACAGAACCCGGTGAATTCTCCGTTCGTGGAGGAATTGTCGATGTGTTTTCGTTTTCGAATGACAACCCGTACCGAATAGAATTTTTTGGTAACGAAGTCGAAAGTATCCGAAGTTTTGATGTTGGAACACAATTGTCATTAGAAAAACAGAAAAAAATCACCATTATTCCGAATGTCGAGAATAAAGTTTTTCAGGAAAACAGAGAAAGTTTTCTTGATTATATCAATGAAAGAACGGTTTTGTTTTTTCAGAATACAGAGAATCTTTTATACGAATTGGATAAACAATTTGGCAGAGCCGAAGAAGCTTTTGAGAAATTATCCAAAGATATTAAACACGCGACTCCAGAACAATTATTCCTGAACCAAAAGGAATTCATAAAAAGAGCGTTAGATTTTTCGGTTGTGGAATTCAATTCGAAGCCCGTTTTTAAAACGACCAAGAAGTTTGAATTTCACATTCAGCCGCAACCGTCGTTCAACAAGCAATTTGATTTATTGCTGAATAATTTGAGTGATAATCATTTTAATGGCTACCAAAATTATTTGTTTTGTTCGAATGAAGCGCAGACGAAACGTTTTCATGATATATTCGAATCTTTGGATGAAGCCAATTCTGAGAATATCCGCAAGCAGTACAAGACGATTGTGTTGCCTTTGTACCAAGGTTTCATCGATCAGGAAAACCAAATTACTTGTTATACCGACCATCAAATTTTTGAGCGTTATCATAAATTCAGTATCAAAAATGGTTACTCTAAAAAACAAAATTTAACTTTAAAAGAACTTACGACTTTGTCCGTTGGGGATTATGTAACACATATCGACCACGGAATCGGGAAGTTTGGAGGACTGCAAAAAATACAAGTCGAAGGCAAAACACAGGAAGCTATCAAGCTCGTTTATGCCGACAATGATATCGTTTATGTGAGTATTCACTCGCTGCACAAAATTTCGAAATACAACGGAAAAGACGGAACACCACCGAAAATTTATAAATTAGGTTCGAATACTTGGAAAGCTTTAAAGCAGAAGACTAAAGCAAGAGTTAAAAATATTGCGTTCAATTTGATTCAGTTGTATGCGAAACGTCGATTAGAAAAAGGATTCCAGTTTGCTCCCGACAGTTACCTGCAAAACGAGTTGGAAAGTTCGTTCATCTACGAAGACACTCCCGACCAAATCAAATCGACTCAGGAAGTCAAAGCCGATATGGAAAGCGAGCGCCCGATGGATCGTTTGGTTTGCGGGGATGTAGGATTTGGTAAAACCGAGGTGGCGATTCGTGCGGCTTTCAAGGCTGTGGACAATTCAAAGCAAGTGGCAATTCTAGTTCCAACGACTATTTTGGCCTACCAGCATTACCGTACTTTTAGTGAAAGATTGAAAGATATGCCGGTTTCTATTGGTTATTTGAACCGTTTTAGAACCGCCAAACAAAAAGCCGAAACCCTAAAACAACTCGCCGAAGGTAAACTTGATATTGTCATTGGAACACACCAATTAGTCAATAAAAATGTGGTTTTCAAAAACCTTGGATTATTGATTGTCGATGAAGAACAGAAATTTGGTGTTAATGTAAAAGACAAACTCAAAACCATTGCGGCCAATGTCGATACTTTGACTTTGACGGCAACGCCGATACCGAGAACTTTGCAATTTTCGTTGATGGCAGCGAGGGATTTATCGGTAATTACGACACCTCCGCCTAATAGATATCCGATAGAAACGAATGTGGTAAGTTTTAATGAAGAACTGATTCGCGATGCGATTTCGTATGAAATTCAGCGAAACGGACAAGTTTTCTTTATCAATAACCGAATCGAAAACATCAAGGAATTTGCAGGAATGATTCAGCGTTTGGTACCAAATGCTCGAGTTGGAATTGGTCACGGTCAAATGGACGGCTCCAAACTCGAAGAATTAATGCTTGCCTTTATGAATGGTGAGTTCGATGTTTTGGTAGCCACGACAATTATCGAAAGCGGATTGGACGTTCCAAATGCGAATACCATTTTTATCAATAATGCTAATAATTTCGGTTTGTCTGATTTGCATCAAATGCGTGGTCGAGTGGGGCGTAGCAACAAGAAAGCGTTTTGTTATTTCATCTGTCCGCCGTATTCCCACATGACTGAAGATGCAAGAAAACGAATTCAGGCTTTGGAACAATTCAGCGAATTGGGAAGCGGTTTGAACATTGCGATGAAAGATCTTGAGATTCGTGGTGCCGGAGATTTATTGGGAGGAGAACAAAGCGGTTTCATCAACGACATTGGTTTTGATACCTACCAAAAAATCATGAACGAGGCCATCGAGGAATTGAAGGAAAACGAATTCAAGGATTTATACCCAGAAGAGAATAATATCGAAACCAAGGAATATGTAAAAGACCTGCAGATCGACACTGATTTTGAGTTGTTGTTTTCAGACGAATATATCAATAATGTCACGGAGCGTTTAAGTTTGTACAACGAATTGGCCGATGTGAAAAACGAAGAAGAACTAGTTGTTTTCCAAAATAAATTAATTGACCGTTTTGGCCCAATGCCTCCAAGGGCGCTTGCCTTAATGAACAGTATCCGAATCAAATGGATCGCAACTCGTGTGGGTATCGAAAAACTGGTGATGAAAAAAGGCAAGATGATTGGCTATTTTGTCTCCGATCAGCAATCGGATTATTACCATTCTAAACGTTTCCATAAAGTGATTCAGTTTGTGCAAACTCACAGCAATATTTGCGTGATGAAAGAAAAGCAAACCCCAAATGGTTTGCGTCTTTTGTTGACTTTTGATAATGTGAAATCGACTAGGAGAGCTTTGGAATTGATGGAGTTGCTGGGTGGGGAGTGAAAACTCACTGTTTAATAAAAGGAAGTTTTGTATTTGTAAATCAGAATAATAGGTTTAATTTGGTGCTAAATATTGTATGAGCTACAGAAAGTTGTAGCGCATTGTGGAAATAGTATCGTAATCCTTAAACCTCCTAATATGATTTCAACTACACGTAATTTTCTTGTTCTTGCTATTTTCACAATATTTATTTCTAACTCAGCAAAAGCCCAACCTAGACAAGGTAGATTTGTTGATGTTTCTATTGGTTTTGCAACAAGTTCCTCTTATGAGAATGCTGATATAACCGGAACTGGGTTTTATGCGCAAGGGGAATATGTGTTTGGTTTAACCAAATGGGTCGGCATAAGGCCTTATGCTGGAATTATTTTAACAGCAACACATAATAACGTCATTAACCAATCTCAACAAGACTACAGGGTCACTACCAACGCTTTTTTATTAGGCGGTAAAGTCCGCATTTGTGCACCTATTCCTTGGGTTGCACCTTATTTCGAAATCGGTATTGGTACCTCAATAGGTTCGTTTGAAACCTATGTACCATCTATAGAGAAGATAGAAGAAAGTGGGCTAATAATGCATATTCCTTTTTCTGTTGGACTGTCATTAGGTCGGAAGCATAATATTGACGTCGCACTTAATTATTATTTCACCCCAGCTGTAGATCAGGACTCTGGAGCTTTGGCTCTTGGTTTTACTTTTCCAATAAACCAATAACTTTAGTGGTATAAGGCTCGTTTCTCAAAGAGGCGTATTACAATTGAAAGTGTTTAACTAAAATTTCAAATCATTATGAAAAAAACAACCTTGTTTTTAGTTTCGATTTTTTTAGTGGTAGCAATATCCTATGGGCAGAACACTGCTTCGAAAGCTGCCAAAGAATATGATAGTTTAGTAAGTCACACGATCTATGGCAAAAACGAAAAAGTCGGTAAATATTACACCATCAGAGGATTTAAAATGTATTGCGAAACCTATGGGGCAGGAGAACCGCTGTTGTTCATACATGGAAATGGGTCGAGTAGCAGTGCTTTTGTAAAACAGATTCCTTTTTTTTCGAAAAAATATAAAGTAATAGTTGCCGATAGCCGTGCTCATGGTAAATCAATTGACAAATCGGATGCGCTCACTTACGAAATGATGGCTGACGATTATGCTGCTTTATTGACGGAAATGAAAATAGATTCGGCTTATGTTGTGGGTTGGAGTGATGGCGGAATAAATGGGCTGTTACTCGCCATAAGACATCCAAAAAAAGTAAAAAAATTGGTAATTACGGGAGCAAACCTGCAGCCGGATTCTACCGCTATTTCACCAGATATTTTGAAAAGTACAAAAAAAACATACGACATGTTTGTCAATATGTTTAAGGAGAAAAGAGCCAAAACTCCATTGGATTCAACAGTTTATAAATATATGAAGTTGTTGATTGAGCAACCTCATATTGGAATAAATGACCTTCATAAGATTAAGGCTCCAACACTTGTTATTGGCGGTGATCAAGATGTGATCCGACCAGCACATACCTTGACCATTTTTGAAAATATTCCTAATGCCAATTTGTGGATTCTTCCTAATTCAGGGCATTCGACTTTAGTGAGATACTCCGATGAATTTAATGAAAAAGTCGATTCTTTTTTTAAAACCAAGTATCATAAAATCGAAGGCGATAATCGGGGATTTTAGAAAGTGTTTTTCGTATATTTGATTTTTGCAAATTCATTCTCAATGAAATCAAAATCAATAGAAGAGTTCTATCAGGAAATTTCCGGTAACTCCAATACAGAAAAAAGTTCATTATTGCCCAATGGTATTCAAAAAGAAATTGGACATTTTAATGTTTTCAGTATTAAAGAACTTTATGAAAGGCTAAAGGAAAAGTCTTTTATGCCTTATGACCGAAGAGCTTATTATAAAATTAGTTTGATTCGAGGTAAAAATAGAGTGGAGTATGCTGACCGAATAATTGAGATTGAAGAGAATGCCCTTCTATTTGCAACTCCAAAAATTCCCTATAATTATGTTCCGTTAGACACCCAGCAGTCGGGACATTTTTGTGTTTTCACGACTGAATTTTTGACTAAGGACAAAAGTGGAATCGACTTGGATAAACTGCCTATTTTTCAAACAGATGGTTATCCGGTTTTTCAGCTGAATCAAGAAGACACTATTTCTGTTGATTTGATATTCAAAAAGATACATCAAGAAATCAATTCGGATTATGTCTATAAATACGATTTGATTCGGAATTATGTAGCAGAGCTTATTCATTTTGGACAAAAACCGCAGCCAGTAACTGCTTTATATTCTAAACATAATTCGGCAACAAGGGTTTCTTCTTTGTTTGTGGAATTACTCGAAAGACAATTCCCAATTGAATCGCCTCGCCAACGATTAGAATTAAAATCGGCTAAAGATTTTGCAACTCGTTTGTCTGTTCATGTCAATCACCTGAATAAAGTTTTAAAGGAAAATACAGGAAAAACAACCACCGAATTAATTAGCGATAGATTGATTCACGAGGCCAAAATTTTATTGAAAGAAACCGATTGGAATATTTCGGAAATTGCTTATTCACTCGGTTTTGAGGAATTGGCACATTTCTCAAATTTTTTCAAAAAACAAACAACATTAACTCCGTTATCATTTAGGATTTGAATGTGGTGATTTGAATTTTGCAAACTCTGGATTGATATTTACAATTCGAGAGCTTTACATCTGAACTAATTTTGTCTTATCAATTTAAAACAAAATTAAAGATGGAAATTAGAAACAATAAAATAGCATTAGTTACAGGAGGAAGCCGCGGTTTAGGAAAAGACATGGCTTTGAATCTTGCCAAAAAAGGGCTTGACATTGTACTGACTTACAACAGCAAAAAGGAAGAGGCTGACAATGTTGTAAGTGAAATCGAAAAATTGGGACAAAAAGCAGTGGCAATTCAGCTGAATGTTTCAATTGTAAATAGTTTTGATTTGTTTTTTCAAAATGTTGAGGTTGCTTTGAAAAACACATTCGGAACTAATAAAATCGATTTTTTAATTAACAATGCAGGTATTGGTATTCACGAAAGTTTTGCGACAACTACTACAGCCCAATTTGACGACTTGGTTAATATTCAATTCAAAGGCCCATTTTTTCTAACTCAAAAAGCTTTGGAGGTTATGAATGATGGTGGCGGAATTGTAAATATTTCATCCGGATTGGCTCGTTTTTCATTTCCCAGATATGCTGCTTATGCGAGTATGAAAGGAGCTATGGAAACTTTGACCAAATATCAGGCAAAAGAATTGGGGGCAAGGAAAATCAGAGCGAATATAGTAGCTCCTGGAGCTATTGAAACGGATTTTGGCGGTGGTGTGGTTCGCGATAACGAACAGTTGAATCATCAGCTAGCTTCAATAACCGCATTAGGGCGAGTAGGCTTACCCGATGATATTGGAAGTGTAGTTGCCTTTTTGTGTACTGATGATTCTAAATGGGTGAACGGACAGCGTATTGAAGTTTCGGGAGGAATGAATTTGTAAAAACGGAAAAAGGATAAAGAGTTTTGAATTTTTCATCCTTTTTTTAATTTGTGGAAATTCGCGACCGAGTTCCGATAGCTATCGCTACGAACAGGTGAAGCAAATGGATATCTATTTTTTTATCGCGTCACTTCATCAATCAAATAAAAAATGGATTTAAAATCAATGCCACTCATTTTTTCAAAACCAATTTCACAGGTTCGGCTAGTAGAATAGCCTTCTTTGCAGTTGGTAGGAATTTGTTCTTTTAGTGCACGCAGTCCGTGTTCGTTCAATTCTGGAATAAGGAATCCTCTGTCGCCGGCAAAACCACAACAATTACTGTCAATAAGGGTAACTTGATCAGCGCAGATTTTAGATAAGGCCACTAATTGATCTATTTTTCCAATTTTTTTGACAGAGCAAACCGGGAAAACCGCTACTGTATCTTTTTTGTTTTTTACAACTAGTTGTGGCATCACATAATCCAACATGAATTCAATGGGATCCACAATTTTTAAGGTGTTCGAAAATTCTTCTTTCGAATGGTAAAAACAAGGACTCATGTCATACAAAACGGGATATTTTCCGTTATCAGAAGCTTTCAAAAGAGCTATCTCTAATGCTTCGGATTGTGCGTGATTTGCTTCAGTAAAACCTTTGCTTGAAAAAGGCATACCACAGCAATGAGCGTCCATGGATTCGGGATAAATTATTGTAAATCCGGCACGAACCAATAAACGATGTGTTAGTTCTGTCAATTGAAGATCATCTGAATCTTGAAAACGATTTTTACCCATACTTCTGTTGATGCAGGAAGGGAAGTAAACGACTTTTAAATCAGCTGTTGTATTCATTTTAGTGCTTTTGATTCAAGTTAATTTTATCGGCTCCTTTTGGCATTTCGGGAATCCATTTCGGGACTGTTTTAAAAGTGATAAAATGGAACACAGTAGATAATGTTGTCATAATGGTATTTCCTAGAATAGAATGAAAAAAGGAAACGATTTTTAATCCCGTTCTCACAATTGATGTTGTTCCTGCCATGTGAGAACCAATGTAGCCCGCCGTTTTTTTTGCACCGGAATCCAGTTCTTTGGCACGCCAAGTTTTTACAAATTTTCCGGTATCGATATGTACGGGACATGCCAAGGCACAAAGTCCATCTGTGGCGCAGGTTTCGTCCAACTGATACGTAACATCTTTTCGGATGTCTGCCAATCGTTGCGGATCATCTTTGGATTCTTCCAAACGATTGATTTCTCTAGCAATCACAATGCGTTGTCTTGGTGACAAAGTCAAACCTTCGGATACGCAATGCGGTTCGCAAAAACCACACTCCATACATTTGTCAACAATATCATTACATTCGGGTAGCGGTTTTAAATTTTTGAGGTGCGCTTTGGGATCGGTATTTATTATTACATCTGGGTTGATTTTATTATTAGGATCAAAAATATTTTTGATGCGTTTCATGATTTCATAGGCCGTAGGTCCCCATTCTTTTTCAACAAAAGGAGCCATGTTACGGCCTGTTCCGTGTTCGGCTTTTAAGGAACCATTAAAGCGGTCAACAACCAAAACGGCCAATTCGGACATCAGTTTTTCATAACGATCCACTTCGGCTTGGTTCGAAAAGTCTTGTGAAAATACAAAATGCAGGTTTCCTTCCAATGCATGGCCAAACAAAACGGCATCGTGGTATTCGAATTTTTTAAACAAATCTTTCAATTCCAAACAGGCATCAGCCAATTGTGGCAAAGGAAAGGCAACATCTTCAATGATAACCGTTGTTCCGTTTTTTCGTAATCCGCCAACTGTTGGCAACAAACCTTTTCGGGCTTTCCAATTAAAATTGTATTGTTTGGGATCACTCGTAAATTCGTAATCTGTATAAGTGGGAATGGACTGAATCTGTAATCGAATGGCAGCTTGTTTTTCTTTTAAAATGACCAAATCATTGTCACGACATTCAACCAATAAAGCACAAGCAGATTCGGGCAGAGTTTTGAAATATTCCGGAGAGTCACTGTCATTTTCTACGGAGCGAATGGATTCTCTGTCTAATAGTTCAACTGCTGACACTGGAGCAGATTTCAACAAAATGGTAGCATTACATGCATCCTGAATGGTGTTGAAAAAAATCAAAGAACAGGATTTATATTTTTCGTCAATAACCGTTTTGAAAGTGACCGAGGAAATAAAGGCCAAAGTTCCTTCAGAGCCTACCATCAAATGTTTGATAATATCGATAGGATCATGATAATCAACTAAGGCATTGATGCTATAGCCTGTCGTGTTTTTTATTTTGAATTTATTTTTGATTTGATTGAAAAGGGTTTCATTACCTTTAATTTGTTCCCTGAGGCTTTCAATTTCCTGAATTAAGGCAGGCTGGTTATTCTTGAAAGCAGCAACACTTCCCTTATCGGCGGTATCTAAAATTGTTCCGTCATGCAATATAATTCGAATGTCGGCAATGGTTTGATAGGAGTTTTGTGCTGTTCCACAACACATTCCGCTGGCATTATTAGCGACTATTCCTCCAATCATGCAGGCGCCTATTGATGCTGGATCGGGGCCTATTTTCAAACCATGCGGGGCAAGAAAAATATTGGCTCTAGCACCAATAATGCCGGGTTCGAGTTTTACTTTTTGATTGTTGTCTAAAAGTTCAAAGCTTTTCCAACCGTGCGTAGCGACAACCAAAACTGAATCTGTAATGGCCTGACCAGACAAACTCGTTCCAGCAGCTCGAAATGTCAAAGCGATATCGAGTGCTTTAGCCTGTTTTATAATTTCGATTACTTCGTCTTCATCATGAGCCAGAATTACAATTTTTGGAATAAGTCTGTAAAAACTGGCATCAGTTCCATAAGCAAGGGTCTGCAGAGGATTGGTCAAAATGCGTTTGGGATCAATAGATTCCGATAGTATGTCTTTTAACTTTTGATAAGAAGGAGCTAACATAGCATTTGTATTTTAAAAGTTTATTTTCCAAAGAAATACACCACTAAACCGGCGACAATTATGTAAAATATGGCATAAGGTAATGCTTTTTTCATAATTTCCCCTTCCTTTCCTTGCTGGTTACATGCCGAAGTCGCAATGGCGATACTTTGCGGAGAAATAATTTTTCCGCCAGTGGCACCAACGGTATTTGCGGCTGCAAACCAGCTTGGTTCTCCTCCAATTTGGTTGGCAACATGAGCCTGAAGTTTACCGAAGAGTATATTGGAAGAAGTATCGCTCCCTGTCAAAAAGGCTCCCAAACATCCAATTGCTGGTGCAAATAAGGGATAAAAGGCACCCGTCGTAGTAGCGATGGCTGTTCCCAACACCACAATCATACCAGATAAATCCATTATGGTAGACAGAACGATAAGGCTTGTTACCGTTATATATGTTTTCTTTAATTGAAGAAATGTTTTTCCAAGAACCTGAAACAGCTCGCTTAACTTAGCTCCCTGCAGTAATCCCCCGATAACTGAACCCAAAAACAGCAGAACTCCACCATCTGTTAGCCAAAAAATCTTTATGGTTTTTATGGATCCATTTATGGTTAGCTCTATTGGAGTTGCAGCTATAGATTGTAGAAAAGTTCTAAAGCTGTTGAACAAAGGGCTAGTGCCGATAATGAATAACAAAATCAAGCCATACACTGCCCATGCGTTCATAATCTCTTTGGAGCTTTTGCTTTCCAAGGCAGTATTATCCTCTTTTTTGGCGGTTAATTTAGCCCATATAACAATTACTATAATCGAGGCTATACTTCCCAAAACGGCAGGAGTTTCTATTCCGATATAGATAACTGAATAATATTGCACAGCGATTGATACCGCTCCCACAACTAAACTTAAGGCAATGTTTTTGGGTAATGATTTTAAACTGTTATCCGTTAGGAATACAATAAGGAATGGAATAATTAGCATTAAGGGAGACAATTGGAAAACGACTTCACTTCCCAAACTCTGTAAATCGGTGTGGCCTATTTCTATGGCAATCGCTTTTACGGGTATTCCAACAGCACCAAAAGCGGTGGGAACACTATTGGACAACAAACTGACCAATGCAGAAAAGAGAGGTTTGTATCCCAAGCCTATCAGAATAGCCGCTGGTATGGCAACCGCCGTTCCAAAACCGGCCATTCCCTCCAGCAATCCCCCAAAGCCCCAAGTCAATAATAAAACCTGAATGCTCTTGTCTGTTGAAATGTTGGAAAATTGAAATTTTAAGACCTCCATTTTTTTTGTATAAACCAACACATTATAGCTGTAAATAGCCATGATGATGATTAAAATGATGGGGAAAATTGCTTTTAGCGTACCATAAATTACCGAAAGTCCTATTGAAGCTGTCGAAAATTTAAAACCAAATAAAGCTAAAATAATTGTTGTAATTAATGTGATGAAGGCGCTTTTGTCACCGGAAACTTTAAGGAAACCCAGTAAAATTATTAAAAGAATAACTGGAGTCAAGGCAAGTAAAATAGCTAAGTAATCCATAGAAGTAAATTTTAATAAAAAAAATAGTTCATTAAAATTAATAAAAAAAACACACAACTAGTTCATATGCAGTATTTTTGTTTGAATTTATGTAAAAAAATAAGGCGAAGCTATGAGCCTCGCCTTTGAATTATTTAGATATTAATTACGTTTAGTTTTTCAAATCTTTAATCACTTTGAAAGCTACGTCAACCTCATTTTCACTAACCATAATTGTAAATTCATTAGAAGTTGAAATTACCTCATTGATAATAATTCCTTCCCAAGCCAAACGTTGAAAAATGAAATAATAAATTCCCGGAACAACAATGTTTTCTTTTGGTAATTTCACTGTTATTGAAGCTAAATTATCTAATTTCTGAATCAATTTTTCAGAAGCAAAATGTTTTTCAACCAAGTGATTGACACTATTGCTCACCACAATATTGGTTTCATTTACTCCTTTGGAAGAGGTATAAAAAATATCTGGTAACGAATTGATGTCAGTAATTAAGTCAGCTTGTTTATTCAAAACCGTATCCGAAACAGCATACGTATAATCCGTCAAAGCAGAACGTACAGTGATTTCGCCTATGTTTTTTATTACTTTATTGATTTTGTGATTTAATCTAAAATCTAACTCTTCGGTCAAACGTTTCAGAGCCATCACTACTGCTCCTTGTTTTACTTCTTTGCCAAATTCACTTTCCAATTCGGTCATAATATTTCTTGACAAGGAAGTCAAGTTTATGATTCCGAGTGACAAAGCATTCAATAAAAAAGGTTTTGTTTTGATGTAATTCTCTACTATCGATGAGACTGTTTTCATAATTGTGGTTGGTTGTTTTTTGGTTGTACTATTTGTTATAGAATGGTTTTGTAGTTAAAAACCGGGGCAAATATAAACAAAAAAACAATTTGTTACAAATATAACATTGTTAAATTTCTTTAAAAATGATAAAAAGCATCTATAAGGTGTTCAATAGCAAATGATTTGTCTTCTTTATAAATGGCTATGATGTCAAAACGCACTTCTAGATCTAAATCTTTTTCGTTGACATAAGCATCGACTGCTTTCACCAGCAACTGAATTTTTTTGGGTTTCACAAAATCTTGTGGCAAACCAAATTCGAGAGACGAACGCGTTTTTACTTCTACAATGGCTAGCGTATTTTCTGTTCTCGCAATAATATCAATTTCTGCTTTTTGGAATGTCCAGTTAGTTTCTAAGATAGTGTAATCGTTTTTTTTGAGGTAATCGACAGCAAGATCTTCTCCAAGTTTTCCTAATTCGTTGTGTGCAGCCATTTTGGAGTTATAGATTTGGATTAATTTTTTTGAAGCAGAATGATTTGGTTTTTTAGGAAACATCGTCCCGCTTTCCGTTGCAATCTTTTGTGCCGAACCCCAGCACAAAAGGATTTTCACTTCAATCGGGGCTAATGGGGGAGATTTGGCATTTTTACCATCATCTAAAAAAGAAAAATAGTAATAATCGAATTGAATCTTCTAAATTCCGATTAAAGTCTATACTCTTTATTCTATTTTTATATTGTTCTTTTTCTATTCAAAAACCACCGTATTGCAATTCTCGTTCACATCCATTGTCACAGTATTCCCCATAATAAGGGCTCTATTATCGTGAACGTGTCCAGCTGGGAAATTATAGAGTATTGGAATATTATATTTTTTGGTTACATCTTGAACAATTTCATTGGCGTTTTTCCCCCAAGGAATATCATTGTCTTTCATTTTGGTCATTCCACCCACAATAATTCCTTTGATACTTTCAAGACAACCATTGCGCTTCAGGTTCATCATCATTCGGTCAATGTGGTAAAGATATTCGTCAAGATCTTCTATAAACAAAATTTTATCAGTACAGTCAATAGCTGATTTGGATCCCATTAAACTATATAAAATTGATAAATTTCCACCCACCAATTCACCGGTGGCTTTCCCAAAGCGATTCATCGGGAACGGATCGATTTTATAGGATAAATTTTGGCCAAATAAGGCTGTTTTCAAAGTTGAGATAGATTCGGGAGCTGTTCTTTCTACACTAACCGGCATCGTTCCGTGAATCGATTTGTAACCCATCGTGTTGAGATGATTATGCAAAACGGTTACATCACTAAAACCAATAATCCATTTTGGGTGTTGTTTGAATTTGGTAAAATCCAATAAATCAATCATTCGTACAGTCCCATATCCGCCACGGGCACACCAAATTGCCTTGATATTTGGATTATCCATCTGTTTCTGAAAATCGGCAGCGCGCTGTTCATCGGTTCCTGCCAATTGATTCAAATCCAAGCCTATAGTATTACCAATAACGACTTCCAAACCCCAAGAGTGTAATAAATCTATTGTGGGTTTTAGGTTATCATCAACGTTTTTTCGTGCAGTTGCGACAATTGCAACGGTATCTCCTTTTTGTAAATAAGGTGGTGTGATCATAGTAGTTTGAGCTTGACTGTTCATAGATTGTAAAACAAAAATAAGCAATAGCATTGGATACAAAACACCTTGTTTTGGGACAAAAGAAAATGGATTGCTATTCATGCTGTGCTTTTTGAAAATGAATTATTATTTGGATTAAAGCAAAGATATACATTTCTTAAAGACAATAAATAATTGTAATCAAATTACTATATTTACAAAAATTGAACCCATTTTTGAAAGTGTAATGATAACCAAAAAGAACTGTTTCTATCTGATTTTATTATTTTTGATTTCAAAAAGCAATGCACAAACCAAAGCTTTTTCGATTCATACCGTGGCGTTTTATAATTTTGAAAATCTTTTCGATACTATAAATGACCCGATTACCAATGACGAAGAATGGACACCAACCGGAGCCCAACATTGGAACGCCAAAAAGTACCGTCAAAAACTTGAAAATTTAGCACGAGTATTGTCTGAAATCGGAACAGGGGAAAATTCGAATTCACCCACATTTATTGGAGGAGTCGAAATTGAAAATCGATTAGTATTGGAAGATTTAGTTAAACAGCCCAAATTGATTGATAAAGAGTATGGAATCATTCATTTTGATTCCCCCGACAAAAGAGGAATAGATGTTGCTTTATTATATCAAAAGAAACAATTCCAGCCAACGAGTTATATAAATGTACCGTTGTATGTATATAAAGGAGAACAGCCCGTTAAAGAAACTCCAAAAACAGATTCTTCAGAGAATTTAGAAACCGAGGATGTTATCGCGATTAATACCAAAAACTATCGGGTTTATACTAGAGACCAATTGCTGGTAACTGGTTTTTTGAATGGTGAAGAGATTCATATTATTGTCAATCACTGGCCATCCCGTGCTGGAGGCGAAAAGAAATCAAGTCCATATCGGGAAGTAGCAGGAGCTTTGAACCGAAAAATTATTGATTCTTTGCAACTTATCAATCCTAGTGCCAAAGTAATTACGATGGGGGATTTGAATGATAGCCCTTTTAATAATAGTGTAAAAAAAGCGCTTGGTGCAAAAGGAAAAATACAGGAAGTCAAACCGCTCGGGATTTACAATCCATTCGAAGAAATGGCTAATAAAGGATTGGGAACAATTGCTTTTCGAGATTCATGGGATATTTTTGACCAAATTCTGATTTCGGGCTCATTGTTGCAAAAGGACTATAATACATTCCAATATTGGAAAGCGGGGATTTATAACAAACCATTTTTGATCCAAAAAAATGGTAAATACAAAGGCTATCCATTGCGGCATTCACTAACTGAAATTGGTTTTAGTGATCATTTTCCCGTTTATGTTTATTTGATAAAAGAAAAAAAGTGAAGCTATAATTCAAAGCGCTTTCCTTGTTCAGGGAATATGAGTTGTACTCCCAGATCATTTGCTTTTTGCAATTGCTCTTTAATTTTTGTTATGTTTTGACTTGGTGGTTTCAAATGGGTAATAATAATTTTGAAATTCTTTAAGCTTCCTTTTCCGGACAATTCTTCCAGTTTGTGGAGTTCTTTCATAAGATGATTAGGAGTCAAATGTCCGAATAATAAATTATCAGGTTGTTCATTTGGAAATGAAACTTCAATAAAAATCCCTTTCAATTTTTTCTGCTGAACCAAAGGAGAAATTACTTTCCATAATTCACTTAAATCATTGCTTTTCTCAACTGAATCAGGCCCAGTATCTCCTAAATATAAAATGGCATCATTTCCGTTTTGGATTAAAAAAGCAGTGCTCTCAAAAGGATTTACATGGCTTAGCGGAAATGCTTTTACAGTCATTGTAGTATTCGTAATTTTGGTTTCATCCCCTATGGCAAGGGTTTGAAAATGATATTTTTTTAGTTGAAAACCAGGTCCTTCGTCACCAAAGTTTGCCCAAGTCTCTCCATTAAAATAATGATTTTGCATCATTTCCATGCATTTTTTTGTTGCATAAACCGTTTTGGAAGAATCTGCCGGCGAGTTAATAATTAAACCCGAAACATGATCCAAGTGCGCATGGGAAATAAAATAACCTTTGATATACTTTCTCAGAACTTCATTGGTTGAAACATTGAAAACTTTATTATTTATTGCTTTTTCAATCCCTGCATTAATTGTTCCTGCATCAAGACATATATAATCATGGGTATTTATTGGAGCAACCAAATAAGCCGATAGATTTTTTTCGTCAATACCTCCATATATGCCTAGAGGAACTACATTAAAAGCAGCTTTCTGTGCAAATATTTGGAAAGAGATCAATAAGAAAAAAATGAAGTTTTTATTAAAAAGAGTCATATTCAAAAAAGTTTTTTTAAAGGCATAAAATTACTTCCTTCTTTTTTAATTGACACAAGTTTTTGTAAAAATCAGGACCAAGACATAAAAAATGCTATAATTTTACTTTTCGAAGAATCAATTTTTGATATTGACGAGGAAGTAATGTTTAAACTGTTTTGATTTTAACATCTCAGTTGTGTAAAAATTAACCTTAAAATAATATCTTTACGCAAAAATATAACAATTTTAACTAAAAAAGTTACAATGACAACAATAGCAGATCAATTTGGGATGAAAGAGGCATTAGCGCAATTGGGAGTTAAAGCCATAAACGAAGGAAGTTCGACAGGAATTAATCATTTTTCAAACGGAGAGATCCTAGATAGTTTTTCACCAGTAGATGGTAAATTAATTGCTTCAGTAAAAACGAGCACACCAGCAGATTACGAAAAAGTAATGCAAACTGCCACCGAAGCTTTCAAAACATTTAGATTGATGCCAGCACCACAACGTGGAGAAATTGTACGTCAGTTTGGAGAGAAATTGCGTCAAAATAAAGAAGCTTTAGGTAAATTGGTTTCTTATGAAATGGGGAAATCATTGCAAGAAGGATATGGTGAAGTTCAAGAGATGATCGACATCTGTGATTTTGCAGTAGGATTATCACGTCAATTGCACGGATTAACAATGCACTCGGAACGTCCAGGACATAGAATGTATGAGCAATACCATCCCTTGGGAATAGTAGGAATCATTTCGGCTTTCAATTTTCCAGTAGCCGTTTGGGCTTGGAATACGGCATTGGCTTGGATTTGTGGCGATGTGTGTGTTTGGAAACCATCAGAGAAAACACCTTTATGTGGAATTGCATGTCAAAATATTATTGCTGAGGTAATCAGAGAAAACAATCTTCCAGAAGGGATTTCTTGTTTGATCAACGGAGATTATACAATAGGACAATTAATGACTGCTGATAAACGTGTTCCTTTAGTTTCGGCTACAGGTTCTACTCGTATGGGTAAAATTGTGGCTCAAACGGTTGCAGGTCGTTTAGGAAAATCATTACTGGAATTAGGTGGTAATAATGCAATTATTGTAACGCCAGATGCTGATATCAAAATGACTGTTATTGGAGCTGTTTTTGGAGCCGTAGGAACTGCAGGACAAAGATGTACTTCTACTCGCCGTTTGATTATTCACGAAAGTATTTATGATAAAGTAAAAGATGCTGTTGTATCTGCTTATGGGCAATTGAGAATTGGAAATCCATTGGATGAGAAAAATCACGTTGGACCATTAATTGACAAGCATGCTGTTGAAATGTATGCAAATGCTTTGACTAAAGTTGTTGCAGAAGGAGGAAAAATTCTGGTTGAAGGCGGAGTACTTTCTGGAGAAGGTTATGAAAGTGGTTGTTATGTAAAACCAGCTATCGCCGAAGCGCAAAATTCATTCGAAATTGTACAACACGAAACTTTTGCTCCAGTTTTATATTTGATCAAATATTCTGGAACTGTTGAGAATGCAATTGATGTTCAAAATGGAGTTGCTCAGGGATTATCTTCTGCGATTATGACCAACAATTTACGTGAAGCAGAACATTTCTTATCTGTGGTAGGATCAGATTGTGGAATTGCAAATGTCAATATTGGAACTTCTGGAGCTGAAATCGGTGGTGCTTTTGGAGGAGAAAAAGAAACAGGTGGAGGTAGAGAATCCGGTTCTGATGCTTGGAAAATATATATGCGTCGCCAAACCAATACGATCAATTACACAACAAGTTTACCTTTGGCACAAGGAATCAAATTTGATTTGTAGGTTTGTAAACGAAACAAATTTACTATTTAAACCTGAGTTCGAATATTATCTACAAAACCTAATCTGTAGATAATATTCGAACTCAGGTTTTTTTGGAATAATTGAATAATGGCAGGAAAGTTGTCTCTTAGCCCCGATAGAAGTGAAAATCCTTATATGCCGGTGTTCGGCATATAAGATTGTAACGGATAGCGGGACAACACTTGATGAAATATCAAATGTTTCTGCTCCTAAAAATTAATAATCGAACTCAGGTTATTTGAGGTTTGATTTTTTATCAAATAAATATAAAATGAACCCTATTAAAATAATTGACAGTCCTATTATACTTTCTTTTGGGTGTGCTATAAATGTAAAATAACAGATGTAAACCCCAAAAGCTAAAAACACGACTGGGAAAATCCAGAAATATTTTCCTTTGAAAATGTATCTTTTGTTTGAAGGAATTGTAAAAACCGTTGCAACTGCAAGTGTAGCCAATATTTGAAGCAGAAAGGAAGAATAGATAAAAATTTCTTCGAATTCACCAGTCAAAATTATTATAATTGCGATCAAAGCGTGAACCCATAAAGCTAAATAAGGAATGCCGTTTTTTGATTTATTCATAACACTCCAAAGTTTATTTTCTTTTGAAGTCGCAAAACTTACTCTGGAACCAATCCATAAATAGCCACTAATTGTAGCAATTAATTGGGCTGCAA
Organism: Flavobacterium granuli; assembly: GCF_031456055.1. Taxonomy (GTDB): domain Bacteria; phylum Bacteroidota; class Bacteroidia; order Flavobacteriales; family Flavobacteriaceae; genus Flavobacterium; species Flavobacterium granuli_A. The sequence continues at coordinate 249,670 of NZ_JAVDTX010000003.1, read as the reverse complement.
TAAAAAAGCAAACCCATTTTGCGCCACTTAATCCCAAAAAATTCTTTGCAGCAATAGAAGCGACGTCTTCTTGATTGACTAATGAAGCAATTGATGCATGTTTTAGAAAAACATAATTGATTAAAATGTAAACCGAAGTCACAAATAGAGTTCCAATAATGAGCGATTTTGGAAGATTTTTAGTTGGATTTTTTATTTCTCCAACAATATAAGAAGCGGAATTCCAGCCTGTATAAGCAAAAGAGACGAATACCAATGAACTCGCAAATTCTGGCATTTGAACTTCTTTTATCCAGCCATTACTGAAATTTAAACTGTTTGGACCTTGTGGAGCATAATATAATCCGAGGCCGATTATCCCTAAAACAAATAAAACTTTTAGTAAAGTAAAGCCGTTTTGAAAACCGCTACTCATTTTTAAGCTAAAAGACTGAGAAAGTGCAGTTAAAATAATAATTGCTATGGCAAATTCTTTTCCTAGTTCTAATCCAAAAATTTGTAAATACTTGCTCATCGCCAATGCTGCCAATGCAACTGGAGCAGAAAAACCAACGATCAACGAAATCCAACTGCTTAAATATCCAAAAAAAGGATGAAAACCCCGAGACAAATAAATATAATCCCCTCCAGATTCTTTGTAATAATTCCCTAATTCTGAATAGCAAAACGCACCGAACATTGCTAAAACCCCACCAATAAACCAAAGTAAAATTATAGAATAGGTATTGGTCAAATCTGCAACTTGGTATCCCAAAGAAGTAAAAATCCCGGTACCAATCATGTTCGAAACCACTAATGCTGTGGCCGTAAGCCATGTAATTTTTTTCAAAACTGAAAGTGTATATTAAATAAAAAAACTTTGCCAAGGTTTTCGCCTTGGCAAAGTAATAAAATTAACTTTGAAATAAAGAATTATAAGCGGTAACTTATTCTTGCAAAATAGTAAGCACCTGTTGTACCCATTTGAACTGGAGCGTATTTAAACACCCCATAATAACTGTTTTCATAAACTTGTTCGTCTGGGAAAACATCAAATAAATTATTAGCTCCTACAACAAATTGAATTTTAGGGGTAACTTTATAAGCTACAGTTAAATCAGTAACCACTTTTCCACTGTGTTCTTGTTCGATACCGAAAGGGAAACCGTTTCGAGTAACTTCCCCAAAATAAGTGTTTCTCAACATGAAGTTGAATTTATTCACACCGTAATTTAAAGCTAAAGTTCCTTTATGTAATGGCGTATTTGTTTCTATCAAGCTTCTTTCTTGTGGTCCATAATAAACATCTTCCTGACCAACGAATATTGTTGGAACATTATTTAAAGTATCATCTACTTCATTTTTATTGTAGTTGTATAACAGCGAAATACTTAGATTTCCACCTCCTAAATTCACCTCATAATCTGCTACAAAATCGATCCCTTTGGTTGTGGTATTTATGGCATTGGTAAAGAAACGGCCAGTTTGTGCACCATAAGCTTCAAATATTTCTTGAAGTTCTGGAATAGGTTCGCCGTAAGGATCATTTCCTAAATTTCCAGTTAGGATAATTCTATTGTCGATTTTAATTTGATAAGCATCAATCGTAAAGTTCAATTTTTTTATCGGAGAATAAACAAATCCAAGACTGTAATTTGTAGATGTTTCCTCTTGTAATTCTGGAATTCCAAGTTGTTTGGCAACATCACTGTCATTTCTAAAAATACCAGAATTTAATAATTTTCCATCTACAATATCCGTGGCTATATTGTTGAAATAGTGCTGTTGCAAAGATGGAGCTCTAAATCCTGTACTTGCTGAACCGCGAACAGAAAAATTGTCAGTAATTTTATATTTGGCTGAAAGTTTACCGTTTGTAGTGTTGCCAAAATCGCTATAGTTTTCGAAACGTAACGCAGCATCAATTAAAAATTTATCGGTAATATTTAATTCCGCGTCGGCATAAACGCCAATACTGTTTCTGGATTCACTTACAACATTCAACGGAGAAAAACCGGGGAAAGATTGCGCTCCGCCATTTTCATAGGAAGCAGGTTCACCCTCTTCAATTTGATAATTTTCATATCTATATTCTGCGCCAAAAGCTACATTTAGCCCGCTCAAAACAGTTGTGAAAGAACGGGAAGCATCTGTATTTATCGTGTTTTGCATAAACGAGTGACTTCCTGCATCAAAATTGGTTGAACTGGCCGCTCCTAAAGAAAAATTATTGGTATTGTTTACCTCATATTTAAAATCATTTGATCCATAAGTATTGCTTAAGTCTAATTTCCAATCGCTGAATTTAAATCTTAAACCAGAAATTAAGGAGAGATCAAGAATATTTGACTTTAATTCTGGTTGAAAGCCATTTGGAAATAATTCAGGAACAACACTTTCTGTTTCACTTGGCAAACGTCTAAAACCATATCCAGTTCCATTTTTTTGGTTAAAGCCACCAGCAGCATAAAATTCAATATTTTCGATTAAAGGAACTACAGTATTAACAAAACCTTGGATGTTTTGAATCTTGGCATCACCCACTTGAAAATTAAAATCATCACGGTTTAACCCTTTGGCGGCAAGCATATCATCGTCTATTTGACGAGAAGCTGCTGGGTCGGCAGCAAAATCGTAAGCAAAATAATTATCATAAGCCGATTGATCAAAGATAATCAGATTGTGATTTTGAGAACGATTGGTGTTTTCGCGATTGTTAAACTCAGCCGTTAAGTTGATAAAGCCACCTTTGTCACCCAGTTCATGACCATAATTCAAATTTAAATTGGTTGTTTGGCCATCATTACGAGAAGTTTGTCCGTAAGTAGCATTAGCTTCCAGTCCTGTGTTTTCTTTCAAAACTAAATTGATAACTCCTGCTATTGCATCTGAACCATATTGGGCAGCAGCCCCATCTCGCAAAACCTCAATTCGCTTAATTGCCGAAGCTGGAATAGCACTTAAATCTGTTCCAACCGAACCATTTCCAACCGTATTTTGATAGTTTACCAATGAAGTGGTGTGTCTTCTTTTACCATTAATCAAAACCAAAGTTTGGTCTGGACCTAAACCTCTCAACGAAGCAGGATCAATATGGTCTGTTCCGTCTGAAGACGATTGCCTGTTCGAATTAAAAGCAGGAATCATATAGGTCAAAATGTCGTTGATGCTTGTTTGTGGCGTTACATTTTTGATTTTTGCCAAGTTAATTACATCAACAGGAACGGGAGTTTCAAGCTTACTTTTACTTGGATTTCTACTTCCTACAATAATAATTTCATCTAAACTGTTGAGTTGTGTATTTAAGCTGTCCTTTTTTTTATCGTCTTGCGAAAAAGCTTGACCAGCCGCAAATAATAAAAGGACGCTCAAGTTCAATTGAAAAATTCTTTTCATAATTCTTTTTTTACTGGGTTTAATCTAAATTAAACGAAGCACCTAAACTAAAGGTAACTTGATTATTTAAATGATCGAATACTTCTTTATCATTACTGTATTTTGCTATTGGGAAGCCAAGTTCAGTAAAAACGCCAAAACCTTCTGTAAAAAAGTAACGAGCACCAAGGTGACCTCCAAAATTGTGCAATCCTAAGCTCAATCCTGGATAGATATCCAATTGGTCTACACCAATTACACTACTTAAATTAGCATTAATTCTAAATTTTGCATCAAAACGATCTATAAATTCTGGCTTTGCGTTCACATAAGTGTTTTCACCATAGAAACCTGAAAACTCATCTACTCCCAATAAATAAGTTGCTACAAATCCATAAGAGAAATTTTCTCCAAGACCAAAATCTGCAGATGCTTGAATCCCGGAACCTCCATCTTGAAAGTTTGCCCCCAAATTAAATTTTGCATCCCCTTTTCCCTTAAAAGCATGTTGTGCATTTACTAAACCAAAAGAAGCCAAAAACAAAATTGTTATAATCTTTTTCATAAAATAAGTAATAAATTTTCGGCAAATATAAGATTTAGATTTTATTCCTTCCTTTTTCATTTGGATATAAACTGGGCAGCGGTTCGCTTTGCCAAAATTCTTTAGTGTCAACATTCATAATAGTCAACGGGCCTTTGAAGGCAGCGCTAGTGTCAATATTCCAGATATTGGCTTTTTGCACAGGAGTGGTTTTTCCTATACGCGAGACAGGGGTATGGCCAATATAAATTTCCTTGTATAGAGTAAAACGTTTAGGATAAAGAAAATGATCTGGTTTCAAATTCGGGTCTAGTGACAAAGCGGTTTCCCAAAGTGTTCGGTCCCAATAAAATAACTTAGGAAAATACTCGAAGTTGACTCCATTTAGATTGGTGAAGCCAGCATGAATAAACATTCTGTTTTGCTCGTCCAAATAATAATCCTCTAAGGATTCCAAGAATTTTATATGTTTGTTTTTGGTTTCGCCGTCTACATTTAGGTAAGCTAAAACAGTAGCTTCTCCACCGTGTTGGTACCATTGGTCATTGTTTTTATTATCCTTGAGCCACTCTCTTAGTAATTCATCATGATTGCCACGTATGCATATAACATCATGGGTTGTTTTTAATTCTATCAAAAAATCAATAACTTGCGGGGATTGACTCCAACCATCTACATAATCTCCCAAGAAAATGAGTTTGTCTTTTGGACTTACTTTGGCTCTTTCAAAAATTTGATGTAGAGCTCTCAAACCACCATGTATATCGCCAATGACTAATGTTCTCATTTATTCTCAATTTGTTCTTTTACAAAAATAAGAGAAAAGAAGTGTTGGTTTATTATTTTTTTGAAAGAGATGTTAAAAGTATCTTAATTGAAACGGTTTTAAGTTTTTGTTAAGAATAAAACCGTCAAATAGTTATTTATATCCGTTGAATTCCAAGTTGATGCAGAGTTGCTGTATTGTATTTTTAAGTATTTTTGAATTTCAATAAAAATCATTATTTATAGTGATTGTATGCTAAAAAAAAACATTATAATTTTACTTAAAAATTTTAAAATGAATGCACTTCTCACTTTGTTGCTTTTAATGACCAATTTTGTATGCCAAGTTATAAATGATGTGGTTGTTTGGCTAACATGTTTTTTTAGCTAATTAAGGCAACTCAAATTTCAATAAGCACTTTCCTTATTGTACATCATATTTCATTTTTCTGAGAATTCGCAATGCTTCTTTAAACGAAAGATAGACTTGTGCAAATGGTTTTAATAACTCTTTAGCATCAATCAACTTTTGTTTGGCATCTTCAAAACCATTGAGATAACAAATCATAAAAGTAGAAGGCAAATGGTCCAAATCTTTTCTTTCCCGCTCCGATAATTTGATATTTTTTTCAAGTTTATTTAAGAGAGCCATATTCGAATTATAAATATGGTAGAGCATTTTCCTATTGTATTCGGGTGGTTCAAAAAGTATTTTTCGATCAATTTTATAGTATCCGTTATCATGAAAATGGATCGTTTGTTCCTCTAGAGGATAATAACTGGTTATGTCATTTAAGCCCAAAGGAACATATTCAATAATTGTAAAGCTATCATCATCATAGGTAATTTCAACTACATCTTGAGCCGAATAGAATAATTTGATTTGCTCGTTAATCAGTTCAATATCAACTCTTGAAAGAAAGGTTTTGTTTCTGGATTTTTTTTCAATTCCTGCCCAACAAATGACGAATAACTCTTTGAAAACTTTATATTTTGGAGCCATATCTCTATGGCGAAAATTCATAAAATCAATCACGCCGTCAAGAGTGTATTCGATGCTGTTTCTTGAATTATTTTCGATACCAATTACTGTTTCCGTATTTTGGAAATTTTTCTCGACTTCACCCTCAATAGGCATTGTATTACTGCCCCGACGAATGAAAACACTATTGGCAGGAATCGTATGTATGCCTTTTTTGAAAGAAGATGTTTTACTGTTGGGTTTTATGGTTACAAGTCCAATTACTTTGTCTTTTGGTAAATTTGGAAAAGGGACATTTTCGTATTGAATTTTGGGAGGGTTTTCAAGAAATGCATTTACTAAATTCTGAATCCTACTGTCATCAAAAAAATCGTCTCCTACAATTTGATTGTTCTCATCTTCAACCCCTACAACTATATAGGAATTATTAGTTGGATTTGAATTTGATAACGCACAAATGTGTTTCAAAAATTTAGCTTTTCCTTCTCTGGAATGCAAATTCAGCTGTCGCTTTTTGTCATAAAAACTGGACTCATCATTGTGAGCCAATAGATTTTTAATAAGTAGACGCTTGTTTATCATTTTTTCTGAATTTGCAACCTAAAATTGTTACTTGAGAACAGTTTTATCCAACTGCCAAATCAATCTTGAATAGTCTAATCTACATCTTTTCCGGTACTTGCAGACCAAAGAGAGAACCAATCCTGTAACTCCATTTCAATTGTGGTGGCTTGCATTAAATTGATAAGTCTGTTTTTGTCTGAAGTACCACAAACCGGTAAAATTCCAGCTGGATGTTTCAAAATCCAGGCTAATAAAATAATATCATTTGTTACATCATATTTGGAAGCCAGCTCGTTTGCGATTTTTCGAATTCGTTGTGACTGTTCATCATCTTTTCTAAAAACAGTTCCTAGAGGCGACCAGCACATAGGAGTGATTCTGTTGGTTTGCATATGATCCAAACTTCCATCAATCATTGGATCCAAATGAGTAACAGAAAACTCTATTTGATTGAAGTTTATTTTGGTTTTTGTCTCAATCAAATCACTTTGGCTTGGCGTAAAATTAGAAACGCCAAAATCCAAAATCTTTCCGTCTATTTTTAATTTTTCAACTGCTTCAGCAATTTCATCCACTTGCATTAATGGACTTGGTCGATGCAACAGCAAAAGATCCAAATAATCAGTTTGTAAATTTTTTAAAGACTGCTCTGCAGAGGCTATAATGTACTCCTTGGAATAAGCATAATGTTTGATTGTATTGCTTCTTTTTTCAGACAACATTTGAATACCACATTTAGAAATCAACTGAATGTCTTTTCGGTTTATTTGGCTTTCGCCAAAAGCTTTACCAAAGTCTCCTTCTGTAGTGTAATCTCCATAAATATCGGCATGATCAAAAGTTGAAATGCCGCTTTCGAGACATAGATTCATTAGTTCTACCATTTGTGGAGTAGAGCAGTTTTTGCCCCATGCTCCCCAAGTCATTGTACCTGCAATTATCTTTGAAAATGGAATTTTACTCATGGTTTTATTTTGTTATTTACCTGGGTGATTTTGAGGGTAAATCTATGAATTTGATGTTTATTTCTTTTTGTTCTTAAAAATAGGTAAATACTATCATAATTCGTCCTTAAAATTAGGAAATTGGTCGAAGTTTTAACCATTTTTTAACATCTTACTTCTAAAAAAAAATTCAATTTGCACTACTAAATAAAGGACACAAAAAATCAAGAGAATAAATATAAAAAAATGGAAGAAAATACAACGACTTTAGACATTAGAGCAATCAATGAAAAGATAGAGAGAGAGAGTGCTTTTATAGACCTTCTTACTATGGAAATGAACAAAGTTATTGTGGGACAAAAACACATGGTCGAAAGACTGTTAATTGGATTGTTGGGTCAAGGACATATTTTGTTAGAAGGGGTTCCAGGATTGGCAAAAACTTTAGCCATAAACACGCTTTCACAAGCCATTCACGGTTCTTTCAGCAGAATCCAGTTTACTCCCGATTTATTGCCTGCCGATGTTATCGGAACCATGATTTATAATATTAAAGCCAATGAGTTTTCTATAAAAAAAGGACCGATTTTTGCTAATTTCGTTCTTGCCGATGAGATTAACCGTGCTCCTGCCAAGGTGCAATCCGCTTTATTGGAGGCGATGCAGGAAAAGCAAGTTACTATTGGTGATACCACATTCAAGTTAGACCGACCATTTTTAGTTTTGGCAACTCAAAACCCTATTGAGCAAGAAGGAACTTACCAATTACCGGAAGCCCAAGTCGATCGTTTTATGTTGAAAACAGTTATCGATTATCCAAAAATGGAGGATGAGCGTTTGGTTATTCGTCAAAATCTTAAAGGGAGTTATGATAAAGTAAATCAAGTGGTTTCTGTAGAACAAATTTTGCGTGCACAAGAAGCGGTTCGTGAGGTTTACATGGATGAAAAAATTGAGAAATACATACTGGATATTATTTTTGCTACTCGTTATCCAGAGAAATATAAATTGGCTGATTTAAAACCTTTAATCAGTTTTGGAGCATCACCACGTGGAAGTATTAATCTTGCTACTGCCGCTAAATGTTATGCTTTTATCAAACGTCGTGGATATGTAATTCCCGAAGATGTTCGTGCAGTAGTTCATGATATTTTACGTCACAGAATCGGAGTTACTTATGAAGCTGAAGCCGAAAATATTACATCGGTAGACATTATCAATAAAATCATAAACGAAATCGAAGTTCCTTAATCAGACAACAGTTGGCAGTATTTAGATAGCAGTTGTTACTCGACCGCAAATCTGAAATCTGAAATCTAAAATCTGAAATCTGAAAAAATGGATACAAAAGAGCTTTTAAAAAAAGTACGTAAAATAGAAATCAAAACCCGAAGATTGAGCGATCATATCTTCTCGGGAGAATATCATACATCGTTCAAAGGACGCGGAATGACTTTTAGCGAGGTGCGTCAATATCAATTTGGCGACGATATACGTGCCATCGATTGGAATGTAACAGCTAGATACAATGAAGCGCATGTTAAGGTTTTTGAGGAAGAAAGAGAATTGACCATGATGTTAATGGTCGATATTTCAGGTTCTGAAAGTTTTGGTTCCAAGAACCAGTTTAAGAAAGAAATTGTTACCGAGATTGCAGCTACAATGGCATTTTCGGCTACTCAAAATAATGACAAAATTGGATTGATTTTGTTCTCGGACCAAATCGAATTGTACATTCCGCCAAAAAAAGGAAGATCTCACGTACTAAGGATTATTCGTGAATTGATAGAATTTGAACCTAAAAGTCACAAAACAGATATTTCTCAAGCTTTGAAGTTTCTGTCGGGAACCCAAAAAAAGAAAGCAATCGTTTTTGTCATTTCCGATTTCATGTCGGGAGATTATGAGCAAACCTTGAAAATTGCTTCAAAGAAACACGATATCACAGGTATTCGCGTGTATGACATTCGAGAAGAAAAAATGCCAAACTTGGGAATGGTGTCGATGATTGATGCTGAAACAGGCGAAACTCGATTGATTAATACAGGTTCAAAATCAGTGCGAATGAATTATGAGAAATACTTCCATGATAATGTGAATTATTTTAAAGAAACTTTTAGTAAATCGGGTTCAGGTGTTGTAAACACGAGAGTGGATGAAAGTTATGTCACCAAATTATTAGGCTATTTTAAATCACGATAAGACGAAACCTAGCCCCAATCAGTTCTGGAATATCCATTGGAACTGATAAGGTTAATTAGATAAAAAATGAAAATTAAACTTTACCTACTATTACTGCTGATTTCGACTTCTATTTTTGCACAGCAAAAAGTAGTTACCAGTATCGATACCACAAAAAATAAAATTGGAGCTGAGTTTAAATTGACTTTAAAAACTTCGGTAGATACTTTGTCTAAAGTTGTTTTTCCAAAACTAAAAAACATTGGAGCGCTAGAAGTAATTCATTCGTATCCAATTGACACCATCAAAAAAGATGACCGATACGAATTAATCAAAAAGTATGGTTTGACTCAATTTGATTCGGGGAAATACACAATTCCAAGTATAAAGATTTTGATTAATAATAAAGAGTTTTTGACGGACTCCTTAAAAGTTGAGGTTGCCAATGTTCAGGTTGATACATTAAGACAAAAAATGTATGACATTAAAGATATTGTCAAAGCCGAAGATTCTTCAGATTGGTGGAAATATCTTTTGGGGATTTTATTGATTTTAGGAATTGGAGCTTTCGTTTATTGGTACACAAAAATTCGCCAAAAGAAAAAAATTGAAGAAGAAGTTTATAAAACGCCTATAGAAAAAGCGACAAGTTTACTTAATACTTTAGAAAAAAAGGAGCTTTGGCAACATGGTGAAGTGAAAGCGTATTATAGTGAACTGACGGATATTGCCCGAAATTATATAGAAGAAGCGATAGAAATTCCAGCAATGGAAAGCACTACTTCAGAGTTGATTGAGGGATTAAAAACTGCTTCGCTAAAAAAGAAAATGAAGCTTTCCCAAGAAACGATAGAGAATTTATTTACTGTTTTGAAACAGGCCGATTTAGTGAAATTTGCCAAATCAAAACCTTTGGAATTTGAAATAACGGAAGATAGAAATAGAATTCAAAAAGCGATTTTAACTCTAGATGAAGCGATTCCTGTAGAAGTGCCAATTGAAGAAGATACTATTTTGAATGAAGCTCAAAAGCAAAAACAAATTCAAATTTTGCTTAGAAAAAAGAGAAATCAGCGTATTGCAATTGCAGTTGGATCAGTTGTTTTTTTACTTTTTGCCACGACAACTTTCTTTATAGCAACAAAGGGATTTGATTACGTTAAGGATAATTTATTAGGGCATCCAACAAAAGAATTGTTGGAAGGCGAATGGGTTAAAAGTGACTATGGAAATCCAGGAGTTATTGTAGAAACTCCAAAAGTTTTGAAACGAATTGATTTGACAAAATCATTGCCAAAAGACGGAATGGCTCTTATAAAAGAGATGCAATCCTTTGGATATGGAAGCTTTTTGGACAATTTTTACATTATGGTTTCTACTATAAAATACAAACAAGAAGGAGCTTTGGATTTATCTAAAGCGATTGAAAGTTCTTTGAAAATATTGGAAACCCAAGGAGCGCAGAACATGATTGTTAAAGAAGAGGATTTTCAAACCAATAATGGAGTAACCGGTAAAAAAGGATATGGTACTTTTTCAAGAATCGATAGTAATAGTCAAACTAGTTCCAAAATATATTATGAAATCGTGCTTTTTGGACAAGAAGGAGGATTACAGCAAATTATGATTCTTCACGAAGAAGGAGATAAATATGCAAAGGAATTGACAGAGCGAATTATGAATTCGATAGAACTTAAATCAGCTAGTAACTAATGGAAAAAATAACCTTTTTAAATCCAGAATTCTTTTGGTTGTTTCTTTTAATTCCATTAGCAATTGTCTGGCTAGTTTGGAAAAGAAACCAGCAATCTGCTACCTTAAAAATGAGTTCGCTTCAAGGGTTCAAAGGAACAGATTCTTTGTTAGCTAAATTAAAACCAGGCTTAGACGTTTTGCGTTTATTGGCTTTGTCATCGTTGATAGTGGCAATGGCCAGGCCTAGAACGGTTGATATTAGCAATAAAACAAAAACCACAAGGGGAATAGATATTGTTTTGGCAATTGACGTGTCTGGAAGTATGTTGGCAAGAGATTTAAAGCCGGATCGAATGCAAGCCCTTAAGAAATTAGCGGCAAATTTTGTGGATGAAAGACCCAATGATAGAATTGGACTTGTAGTTTATGCTTCTGAAGCGTACACAAAATCACCGGTAACGAGCGACAAAGCTATTATTCAAGAAGCAATTAAAAGCATTAAATACGATAATGTTTTGCAAGACGGAACTGGAATTGGAATGGGATTAGCAACAGCCGTAAACCGACTCAAAGACAGCAAAGCCAAAAGTAAAGTGGTTATTTTGATGACCGATGGTGTCAACAATGCTGGATTCATTGAGCCTGACACGGCATCGGATATTGCACAACAATATGGAATAAAAGTTTATACTATTGGTATTGGTAGCAATGGTATGGCAGAATCACCTTATGCTCTTGGACCAAATGGGCAATTGATATTTAGAATGATGAAGGTAGAAATTGATGAGCAAATGATGAAAAGTATTGCCAGAAAAACGGGAGGAAAATATTTTAGAGCAACTAGTAATGACAAATTAGCTCAAATTTATAGCGAAATCAATAAACTAGAAACAACTGAGATTGAAGAATTGAAATTCTATGATTATGACGAAAAGTTCAGACCTTTTGTTTTACTGGCTGGGTTTTTATTGTTGTTGGAAATAGGTTTACGTAATACAGTGTATAGGAGTTTTATATAGTATTTAAATCCTACTTCTGATTGCCATCAGAAGGGAGTTTAAAAGCTAAACAGATAAGATTGAATTAACAATATCAAATTTAGATTCACAATTTTAGAGAAAAAAATCTAAAATCTAAATTCAGAAAATTAAAAATGGAATTAGACGAACGCAACTATTTATACTTTCTTTTTATACTGCCAGTTGTGGCGGTACTTTTTCTATTTAATTTATATTGGAAAAGGAAGAAGCAACGCGAGTTTGGAGATTTGGAAGTTATCAAAAGATTGAGCCCAGAACGTTCTGTTTTCAAACCATTTTTGAAATTAGGCGTTTTGCTTTTGGCATTAATTGCCCTGGTTTTTGGATTGGTAAATCCTAAAATTGGAACCAAGGTTGAAACAGTAAAAAGAGAAGGAATAGACATTGTGTTTGCGATTGACGTATCTAAAAGTATGCTTTGTGAGGATGTTGCTCCAAGTCGTTTGGACAAAAGTAAACAGATTGTATCGCAAATTATCAATCAACTAGGAAGTGATAGAATAGGAATTGTGGCTTATGCAGGAAGCGCTTTCCCTGTGTTGCCGATAACTACCGATTATAGTGTAGCTAAAATGTATTTGCAAAGTATGAATACCGATATGGTTTCATCTGTAGGGACATCGTTTGACGAAGCCATCAGAATTTCATCTACTTTTTTTGATGATAAAAAAACAAGCAAACTGTTGATTATGATTTCTGATGGAGAAGATCATTCTGAAGGAGCGGAAGCTGCTGCAGATGAAGCCAGTAAATTGGGAATTAAAATTATAACCATCGGGGTCGGAACAGAAAAAGGCGGCACTATTCCTTTGAAAAGAAATGGAGTTGTCGAAAGTTATAAAAGAGACCAAAACGGGGAGATTGTGATAACGAGATTGGTTTCAAAAAATCTCGAATCAATTGGAAAAGCTACAAAAGGAGGTTATGTGAATGGGAAAAATACCAAAGAAGTACTGGAATACGTAAAAGCAAATTTGGATAAAATTCAAAAGACTGAATTTGAAGCCACCCAAATGGCCGACTTCCAATCGCAATTTCAATGGTTTTTAGGAATTGGGTTTGTGTTGTTGTTTTTGGATCTTTTCTTTTTAGAAAGAAAAACCAGTTGGGTAAACAAATTGAATTTATTTAACGAGAATAAGTAAAGTTTAAAATCAAGGTAAACTAACGAAGCAATCATTAGAAAAATACTTTGAAAGGAACATTTAAATAAAAATGAAAAATAGAATTATATACTTACTACTATTGCTTTTAACTTTTGTGGCAAATGCCCAAGAGAAAGACAAAGTTTTGCCTGAAGCAAATGAGGAATATGTAGCAAAGAAATTTGTGGATGCCGAAGCGAACTATAGAATTTCACATTCTAAATTCCCGAGCAGAACAGTTGCTACATATAATTTAGGAAATTCTATATATAGACAAAATCAATTTTCGGAATCCAAATATGCGTATGCGAATGCTTTGAAAAGTTTAAAAACAAGATCTCAAAAACATAAAGCTTTCCATAATTTAGGGAATGTTTTCATGAAAGAGAAGGATTATACTCAAGCCGTGGAAGCGTATAAAAATGCTTTGCGAAATAATCCAGAGGATGAAGAAACGCGTTATAACTATGCTTTGGCAAAAAAAATGTTAAAAGACAATCCTCCTCCAAAAGACGATAAAAAGAAAGACAAGGATAAAGACAAGGACAAGGATAAAGATAAAAAGGACGACAAGAAAGACGGCGATAAAGATAAAAAGGACGATAAGAAAGACGGCGACAAAGATAAAAAAGAAGATAAACCGAAAGACGATCAAGCGCAACCAAAACCTAAGCCAGGTGGTATTTCAAAACAACGAACTGAAAATCTTTTGGATGCCGTAAACAACGAGGAAAAGAAAATTCAGGATAAAGTAAATGCCAATAAAGAAAAAGGCTCGCCTAGAAAAACAGAGAAAGATTGGTAAGATTTAGTTGATTCGTTTAATCGTTGATTTGTTTATTAAATGAAACAGTTCAACGATTAAACAATTAAACAGTTCAACAAAAAAATGATTAAACAAGTAATGAAAAGATATTTAATTCTATTCCTATTAAGTTTTCAAGGACTTTTGGCTCAAGTACAATTTGAGGCAAGAGTAAGCAAAACGACGCTTGGTCTCAACGAGAGATTACGTATTGATTTTGTGATGAATATTGATGGAGATAATTTTGCGCAACCTTCTTTTGACGGCTTTAGAATTATTGCAGGGCCAAGTCAGCAGGTAAGCCAATCTTGGATAAATGGAAAAACATCTTTCGAGAAAAGCTATTCTTATTTTTTATTGCCCAACCAAAAAGGAAACTTGGTCATCAAACAGGCAATGATTGAGTACAATGGCCAGATTTACAAAACACAACCCATAAAAATCAATGTTACCGGAGCAACGGAACAGCCTAGAGACCCTAATGACTATCAAGTTTCTGCCGATGACAATTTGTATCTGGTTGCTGACATATCGAATACAAATCCATACATTAATCAGCCTATTACGGTAGTATATAAATTGTATTTTAATAATATTGGAATTACTGGTTTTAAAGAACTTAGTAAGCCAAAATACAATGATTTTTGGAACCAGAATATTGATATCAAGCAATTGGTTGCCGAGGAAGGAATGTTCAAAGGAGAACAATATCGTTATGTAGTTTTGCGCAAAACAGTTTTATACCCACAAAAATCTGGAAAGTTGATTATAGAGCCACTTTCTCTAGATATTGGAGTTCAATTACCAACGAATCGTAGAGATTATTACGGTCGAGTTCAATTGGTTGACGACAACAAAAGAGTTTCTGCAGGAACCAAAATGATTAATGTAAAACCTTTGCCAGAAGCAGGAAAACCGGAAGATTTTACTGGTGCCGTAGGAAAATTTGATTTTAAGGTAATTCCATCCAAAACTACTCTAAAAAATGGAGAAAGCTTGGACCTTGTTTTGAGTGCTGCTGGGACAGGAAACTTAAAATTATTTACGTTACCAAAGCCAGAAGTGCCAAACGCATTAGAAATGTATGATGCAGTACACAGCGAAAAAGTAAATACACCATTATCTGGAATGAATGGTAAGATATCAGATTCTTATACAATTGTGCCACAATACAAAGGGGATTACATCATTAAACCAATGCATTTTTCATATTTTGATTTAGGAACGGGTACTTATAAAACAGTAAGTTCTTCGGAAATAAAAATTAGTGTTTTGGATGGACCTTCACAAACGGCAGAGACACAAGACACAACAAGTACTGGAAAAAATAAGATTGAGCCTACTGAACAATTTAAATATATTGACTTAAATACAAAGCTTGCAGCAAGAGAGGAACCTGTATTTTTCGGATCCAATAAATTCTATGGGTTATTGTTCCTGCCGTTCTTATTACTTCCAATAATTGTATTGTTCAAAAAGAAAAAAGAAGCAATTGACAGTGATGTTTTTGGAAACAGAATCAAAATGAACAACAAATTGGCCAAGAAATATTTATCGGAAGCCAAAAAACAAATCAGCAATAAAGAGCCTTTCTATGTTGCCTTGGAAAAAGCAATGCATAATTTCTTAAAAGCCAAGTTGCATATTGAAACTTCGGAAATGAGTAAAGATAATATTCAGGAATTGTTGTTGTCTAGAAAAGCAAAACCTGAAGTAGTTAATGACTTTATTGCACTTACTGAGAATTGTGAGATTGCGAGATATGCCCCTTCGTCAAGTGCAACGATACAACATGATTTTGATAAAGCGGTAGCCATCATTTCTGAATTGGAAAAACAGATTTAATATCTAAGTTGCTAAGATTCTAAGAAACTCGGAATCTTAGCAACTTAGTATCTTAAAAAAAATTAAAATGAAAAAGATTTTTTACATATTATTATTAATCTCACAAGTTTTCTATGCCCAGACGGGTTTTGAAAAAGGAAATCTTTTGTACCAAAACGGAAAGTACGAAGAAGCTGTAAAAGCCTATGAATCTGTTTTGGCCACCAACAAAGAGTCTGTTGAGTTGTATTTTAATTTAGGGAATTGTTATTATAAATTGCACCAAACGGCTCCAGCAATTTATAATTATGAGAAAGCCTTGATTTTAGATCCTACGGACAAAGATGCTTTAAACAATATAAAATTTGCCCAAAAACAAACGATAGACGAAATCAAAGTAGTTCCAAAAGTAGGTTTTGCAAAATTGCTACGTGACTTTACAGGGATTTACACTTTTGATACTTGGGGTTGGATTACCGTTGGCTTTGCATTTTTGTTTTTGATGTTTTTTATGGGTTATTATTTTTATCAAACTGTAGTTGTAAAAAGAGTTTTTTTTGTAGGAATGTTTGTGATATTATTGTTGCTTGTAATGAGTATTTCAGCCGGGTTTTTTGAAAAAAGCCATTTTGACAATGAAAGGCCAGCGATTGTTTTTGCTGAATCTGCAGATGTAAGAAGCGAGCCTCAAAATGCAAGCACTACTACTTTTGTCCTGCACGCAGGCACGAAAGTGTTCGTGGAAGAAACATTAGGATACTGGAAAAAAATTCAATTAACAGATGGAACCGAAGGTTGGATTGACAGTAGGTCGATTAAAGAAGTGAAAGATTAGATTTCAGATGGCAGTTTTCAGTTTGAGACTTTGATATAATGATATTAAAAAAGAATAGCCCGTAGTTTCAACTACGGGCTATTCTTTTTTAAAAGGATTCAGAATTAATTTTTACATAGACAAATCTGCCATCTGAAAACTGCTATCTCAAAAACTATTTCCTCGCTTTATCATACCACTTCTCAATAGACGGGAATATATAGCCTGATATTTTTTGAATTGGGTTAAAGAAAATAGATTTGTCAAGTGTTTCCTTTTTGGCCAGATAGTTATGGTAGTTTATTTTTTCGAAAACTGTAAAAAATATACTGATGATTAAAATGGTTTTCAATACTCTGAAAAAACCGCCACCAACACTGTTAATCCAACCCAAAAAGGCAAAATCAGCTACATTGGTCAAGAGCTTTCCAAGCATATAAATGCCAATAACCACGACAATAAAAGTTAGGATAAAAGCAAAAACTTGAATAGTATAAGGATTCCAATGCAACCAACCAGAAAAGATGTTTTTGAGTACATCTGAAAATTTTATGGCGATGTAAATTCCCAAAATAAGGGAAACGAATGAAGCCAATTCTACAAAAAGTCCATTTCGGATTCCTTTATAGAATGAATAACACAAGAATCCACAAATAATAATATCAAAAAAACTCATTTTTTATTTTAAATAATTAAAGACGCAAAGATAAAAGAATTGTTCGGTAACCATTGTCAATTTTCAAGTTCTTATCTTTGTCAAAATAACTCGATTTCTTTTTTTTAAAATCTGAAATTGTTAATCAAAAATAAAAATGTCAAGAGACACACAATTGAAAGAACGCTGGGAACGGCTTGTCGATATACTTTCCAATCAATTTTCACAAGGGGAAGATTTGGATTTGGATGCCATTATTTATTTAATAGGTGTACAGGAATTGGGAAAAGTGCATCGTGAATACAAAAAAGATGAGAAACTCAATTTGATGCATATCGCTATTTGCCGGTTATTGGAGCCTTACGGATTCTACGAATTCGATTATTTTGATGAAGACGGCTGGCCTCATTATATAGTAAAAGAACAATTACCATCTCTAAAAGCTGGAGAACAATCTGTTTTGATGAAAGAAGCAATCGTTAATTATTTTCTGGAAAGAGAAGTGATTGATTAATAATTCAAGATTATTGATAAATGATTGATTATTTTGAGTCGAAACTTTAAACTTTAAGCCTTAAACTTGGAACAAATTACTTAAATTTGCACTCTCAATTACGGAATGAAAATGATAGACAAGATAAAAGAATATATTGGTGAAGCTCAAGCGTTCTCCACGCAAAATACAGCAGAGCTAGAAGCATTTAGAATAAAATTTCTAGGAACCAAAGGTTTGTTGAAAGATCTTTTTGCTGAATTCAAAAACGTACCGAACGACCAAAAAAAGGAATTTGGGCAAGTAATCAATTTACTTAAAACTTCTGCCGAAGACAAAGTAAAATCCATTCAGGAAGCTTTGGCTGACAAAGAAGAGTTTAAAGGAATCTACGGCGATTTGACTCGTACGGCCGAACCGTCAATTATTGGTTCGCGTCACCCTATTTCATTGGTAAAAAACCAAATTATTGATGTCTTTTCAAACATCGGGTTCAATGTTTCCGAAGGTCCGGAAATCGAGGACGATTGGCATAATTTTACCGCATTGAATCTTCCGGAATACCATCCGGCGCGTGATATGCAGGATACATTTTTCATTCAAACGAATCCAGATATTTTGTTGCGTACGCACACTTCATCCGTGCAGGTGCGTTACATGGAGAACAACAAACCGCCTATTCGTACCATTTCTCCGGGGAGAGTTTTCCGTAACGAGGCCGTTTCATCACGCTCACACTGTATTTTCCACCAAGTGGAAGGATTGTATATCGACAAGGACGTTTCTTTTGCCGACTTAAAACAAACCCTTTTGTATTTCACCAAAGAAATGTTTGGGAAATCAAAAATTCGTTTGAGACCTTCATACTTTCCATTTACGGAACCAAGCGCTGAGGTTGATATTTATTGGGGTTTAAAAACCGAAACTGATTATCGAATCACCAAAGGAACAGGTTGGTTAGAAATCATGGGTTGCGGAATGGTTGATCCAAACGTTCTTAAAAACTGTGATATCAATCCAGATGAGTACAACGGTTTTGCATTCGGAATGGGAATCGAGCGTATCGCGATGTTATTGTATCAAATTGGTGATATCCGTATGTTTTATGAAAATGACGTGCGTTTCTTGGAGCAATTTAAATCAAGCATATAAATTATTTGGAGCTATTTCCAGCTGTCCACTGTATCTTTTCCTTTTTAAAGAAAAAAGGAAAAGGATGCTGTTTCCATCTGGGCTAGGTCATTTCGTATTCAACATATTTAGTTTAATACAAAAAACAACAATCATAATAATATTCCCAAAAGAATGAAATCTGACATCACCATCCCCGAAGTAGAAAACGTATTCCTTGCTGCCGTTCAAGAATGGAGCGATGATTTTATGGAAAAAGTATGGTATGCTTATTTGATAAACGACAGTGATTTCCAACTCGACAGCGTTATGGTAGTTTCCAAAGCTTTCGGGACTATTGACGGAGAAATGAAAAAAACGTCTCTTTTGCGTCATGCTTTTATGGAAGTTCCAGCTGTTTCAGTGGTGAAAATCGAAATGATAGAAAAAAGTGTATTGGCACTAAACAATGAGTTTATGGTAACTTATTTCATCGGAAGTACATTATATGATAAAAAATTTATTTTCAAAGCCAACAGCATCAATGAAACCGATGTAGAGGAAGTACCTCTCCTGTTTGTTGATGGAGTGATGGTAAAATAAAATATTTAGTAATAAGTAAAAAAGGCATTTTCTAATTTAAGAAAATGCCTTTTTTATTGTTTTTCAACCTAAAATCTGATGTTTAATCAAGTTCTTCCGTCAATTTTTTGAAGACTGCTTTGGCTTCTTTTCCTTCATATAAAATGCTATAAACGGCATCAATAATTGGAGTTTTGGCACCATAGCCTTGGTTTAGTTTATAGGCGCTTTTTACGGCATAATAACCTTCGGCAACCATACTCATCTCCATTTGCGCAGCTTGTACAGTGTAACCTTTTCCAATCATATTACCGAACATTCTGTTTCGGGAAAAAATAGAATAACCTGTAACCAATAAATCGCCCAAATAAGCAGAATCATTGATATTTCGTTTCATTTTATGCACTTTTTTGATGAATTTCTTCATCTCACGAATGGCATTACTCATAATAACCGATTGGAAATTATCGCCGTAACCCAATCCGTGTGCTATTCCTGCAGCAATAGAATAAATGTTTTTCAGCATTGCGGCGTATTCAGTACCAATAATATCGTCAGAGATTTTTGCTTTGATATAATTTCCTGATAAATTTTCAGCTACTATAGTGGCTTTGTCAGGATCACCACAGGCAATGGTTAAATACGAAAGTCTTTCCAATGCTACTTCTTCTGCGTGGCAAGGTCCAGTAATTACACCAATATTGTAATAAGGGATGTCGTATTTGTAATGAAAATGTTCACCCACAATCAAACTAGTTTCGGGAACAATTCCTTTTATCGCAGAAAAAATTATTTTGTCTTTTAGGGAAACAGTTAATTTTTCTAATTCGCCGTTCAAAAAAGCGGAAGGAATTGCAAATATGATGTAATCTGCATAAGCAACGGCTTCGTTGATATCATTGGTAAGTTTGAGTTTTGTGTTGTCAAACTCTACAGAACTCAAATAATTAGGATTGTGTTTATGGGTTTTAATGTGTTCTATAGCAGCGTCATTTCGCATATACCATGAAATCTCGGGAAGATTTACGCACAACATCTTAGCAATAGCAGTAGCCCAGCTTCCGCCACCAATTACTGCAAATTTTAAATTATCGGCCATTTCATTATTAAATTTCACCAAAAGTACTTAAAAATATACCAATAACACAAATTAATTTTTTTGGTAAGCCTAGAATTTATGGGCTTTTATAGAGTTTCTGCTAAAAAAATAAATTATTTATATTTTTTTTTGAGTTTATGCAATATATCTACAATACTTGCGTTGTAAGTCATTATAAATAAATTGTTTAGAATTAAAATATGAAGATTGAGTTAGTTAGTTTTGTTTTAGTATTTTAAAAAGGCGTTCTTATTGGTTAAGTGGACGCCTTTTTTATGAACTATTTTTACTAAAATTAGTAACTCGTCAAAACAATTTCTTTTACTTTTTCTAATGTAATATTTTGTTTTTCTCCTAATGCTTTCCAGCCTCTTTTTTCAAAACGATCGACTATAAAATCTGCAGTTTTATCAATGTTTTCGGCATTTTCAGAAAGCAGTGTTTTCATTCCCATAGTATGAAAGAAAGCTATGGTTTTTTCAATGGCGGCCAAAGCAATTTCTTCCTCGGTTCCCGCTAAATTAAAGACGCGTTTTCCGTATTGGGCTAGTTTTTCTTTTTTGGTTTCAAACATTATTTTATATAGATTTGGACCAATGATAGCTAATGTCCTGGCGTGATCAATTCCATAAAGAGCTGTCAATTCGTGTCCAATCATATGAGTAGCCCAATCTGAAGGAACTCCTTTTTGAATTAATCCGTTCAAAGCCATAGTACAACTCCACATAAAATTAGATGCCAAAGCATAATCAGTTGGGTTTTCTACTACATCAGGACCAATTTGGATTAAAGTTTGCAAAATACTTTCTGAAATTCGGTCTTGCAAATAGCCTTCATGCATATAAGTTAGGTATTGTTCCATGACGTGAGTGTAAGCATCTACAACCCCGTTTTGCAATTGTCTTTTAGGCAAGGATGCAATTACTGTAGGATCACAAATTGAAAATTTTGGAAACATCGCGGAACCGCCAAAATCCAATTTTTCTTGGGTAGTTGCAATTGTTATTACAGAACCCGAATTCATTTCACTTCCTGTAGCAGGCAAAGTCAGAACAGTTCCAAACGGAATCACAGTTGCTCCTTCTTTAAAAATAATTCTCTTTTTCAGAATGTCAATTGGATCTCCTTCAAAAGGAACGGCAGCCGAAATAAATTTCACGCCGTCTATAACGCTTCCGCCCCCAACAGCCAGAATAAAATCAATTTTTTGCTCGCGGATAATTGCCACAGCTTTCATCAAAGTTTCAAAATGCGGATTGGCTTCAATTCCTCCAAATTCGACAATGTTGTATCCTTCTAGACTTTTGCGAACTTGTTCGTGAACTCCATTTTTAAAAATACTTCCTCCTCCATAAGCGAGAAGAATCTTTGCATTGGAAGGAATTAACGTAGGTAATTTTTCTATTTGTCCTTTTCCAAAAACTAATTTGGTTGGATTGTATAATTCGAAATTTATCATAGTTTATTTTTTAGTTGCTAAGAAACTAAGTTTCTGAGATGCTAAGTTTAAATCTTAGTGTCTCAGAATCTTAGCATCTTTATTTTCACTTTAATTGAGCCAATAATTTCTCAGCCACCAATTTGGATGAAGCTGGGTTTTGACCTGTAATTAACAAACCGTCTTCTACAGCGTATGGATGCCAGTTTTCAGTTTTACTATAAATTGCACCATTTGCCTTTAGTACATCTTCCAATAAAAAAGGAACAATTTTGGTTAAGCCAATTGCTTCTTCTTCGGTATTGGCGAATCCAGTAACTTTTTTTCCTTTTACCAAAAATTGCCCATTTACTTTTACATCTTTCAAAACTCCGGGAGCATGACATACAAAAGCAACTGGTTTTTTATGATTATAAAAAGCTTCAATTAATGCAATCGAGGTTTTATCTTCGGCTAAATCCCAAAGCGGACCGTGACCTCCTGGGTAAAAAACTGCATCATAATCAGCTTGATTAACGTCAGCTAGTTTTTTGGTTTTTTTTAGTTTTTCCAATAAAACGGTATCGGCATCAAAACGTTTTGTGTCTTCGGTTGCTGATGAAGGGTCTGCACTTTTTGGGTCAATTGGAGGTTGTCCTCCCTTTGGCGTAGCGATGTCAATGATTACGCCTTGGTCAAGTAAAGCATAATAAGGAGCAGCTAATTCTTCTGTCCAAAATCCCGTTTTTTCTCCTGTGTTACCCAATTGATCGTGGCTGGTAACTACGAATAATACTTTTTTCATCTTTTTGTTATTTTGTTTTTGCGCGGTTGCCATAAAGCAACTTACGATTAATGCTAGAATAGTTAAGACTGTAAATTTTTTCATAATTTAATTAGTTTGATGATTATTGATACAGCAAATTTATGATGAATATGATATTAGTAAAAATAATTTAAATTATGTTTGTGATAAATATATTTATATCATGGTTAATTTAGAATGGTACAGAACGTTTAAATCAGTTTATAAAAATGGAAATTTTTCCTTGGCTGCCAAAGAACTATTTATAAGTCAACCTGCTGTTAGTCAGCAAATAGTTATGTTGGAAGCACATGTAGGTTATAAGCTTTTTAATCGAAAGTCCAAAGGGGTTGAACCAACAGAGTATGCTAAGTTACTCAATAATCTAATTATTGATGCCTTAGACCGACTGGAAAATGTTGAGAACGGTTTTCGTGCCAAAGCTTTTAATGCCAATCGATTGTTGTCTGTTGGTATTTCCAAACATTTGATGAGCAGTATCGGGAGTGCTTTGATTGCAAAATTTGATTTTATCGATTTTACGTTTCATATTAATGATACTTTATTTGACTTAGTGAATTCCAAAAAATTAGATTTTGCGATAGTAAACAAGAAGTTCGACACTTTTGATACCATTCAAAAAAAGGCAGGCGAAATTAAGCAAGTCATTGTTAGTTCTACTGATATTGATGTTTCAACGATTAAGAAAAATATTAAAGCAAAAGATTTTAAGACCATCGAAAATTGGCTGAACGAGCAAAAGTGGTACAGCCATGATGCCGGAATCCCACATATTAAATTATTTTGGCTTCATGTTTTTGCTAAAAAAAGACCGTCAATAATTGCCAATTATATCATTCCCTCAGAATATGAAATGTTGGAAATCCTTAGTAAAAATTCAGGAGTTGCAGTCACTTGGAATGTCAATGCCAAAAATTGGATTCAGGAAAAGAAATTGCAGCTGATATGGAATAGTAAAGAAATGCCAAGTACAGATGTGTTTTTATTATCGGGTAAAAATGAAAATTTGAGTCCTATTTTTCAGGATATAATGGCTGAGTTAAAGCGGGTTTTGTGTTGATTATTTTTTGTAAAAATTATTGTGATCAATATAATCCCAAACTTTATGGTGCAAAAGAGGCTGAACATTTTTCCCTTTTTTGATATTGTGTCGAATGTCAGTCGAAGATATTTCTACGACTGGAGCATCGATCAAATGAATTTTTGTATGATTTTTTAATTCTAAATTCTCGGCTTCAAATGAGATGCGTGGGTAGACATAAATGTCATGATGGGCCAAAATTACTTCATAATTTTTCCATTTATGCAAAGACTTTAAATTGTCTTCCCCCATAATCAAGGAAAACTCATGACTTGAATATTTTTCTTGTAAGTGAACCAGAGTATTTACGGTGTAATTGGGTTGCGATAATTTGAACTCAATATCCGAAGGTTTTATTTTAGGAAAATCCTCGGTGGCCAGATGGACCATTTGCAAACGGTGGTAATCGTCGAGTAAAGTGCTTTTCTTTTTGAGCGGATTATGTGGCGTAACGACCATCCAAACCTGATCCAAATCGGCATGTTCCGCCATGTGATTGGCAATGATAAGATGCCCAACATGAATGGGATTAAACGTTCCGAAATAAAGTCCGATTTTCATGAATTTAATTGAAAGATTTAAAATTGAAAGATTTAAAAGTCATGTTTCGTAATTTTTAAATCTCTCAATTTTTTAATTTATTTTTTCACAAAATCCTTAACCAATTGATGCGCTTCTTCAAGTGCAACAGGCAAATCATAGTTTTTGATAATCACGTCAAATTGAGGTGCAGTTGCCAGTTCTACAGAAGCTTTTGCAATTCGCATATTGATTTTGTCATCACTCTCAGTAGAGCGTTCTTTCAATCTTCTTTTGAGTTCATCTACGCTTGGTGGTTTTACAAAAACAGCCAAAGTCTCTTCTGGAAATTTCGATTTAATTCGCAAACCGCCAGCAACGTCAATGTCAAAAATCACGTTTTTGCCTTGCGCCCAAATGCGTTCTACTTCGCTTTTTAGTGTGCCATAGAAATTATCGCGATAGACTTCTTCCCATTCCACAAAATCTTCTGCTTTGATGTGTTTTTTAAATTCATCCAAAGACATAAAGTAATAATCCTTTCCACTTACTTCTTCACCACGGGCTTCACGCGTTGCAGCGGAGATGGAAAATTCAAGATTCAAATCTTCCTGTCCTAATAAATGTCTAACTATGGTGGTTTTCCCAGATCCCGATGGTGCCGAGAATACGATTAATTTTCCTTTTTTCATTTTTTATTACAATACATTCAACACCTGTTCCTTAATTTTTTCCAATTCGTCTTTCATCTGAACTACCAATTTTTGCATTTGTGCATGATTCGATTTGGAACCCATAGTGTTGATTTCTCGTCCCATTTCCTGGGTAATGAATCCTAGTTTTCTTCCGTTGGCTTCGGTTCCGTTTATAGTTTCCAGAAAATAATCTAAATGGTTGGTCAAGCGTACTTTTTCTTCAGTAATGTCCAGTTTCTCTAGGTAATAAATCAATTCCTGCTCAAAACGATTTTCATCCACGTTTACTTTTAGTTCAGAAATAGCAGTCTGCAAACGGTCTTTTATCGCCTGAACACGTTCAGGATCTAGTGCCAAAGCTTCATTCATATATTGACGAATGTTCCCGATACGCAATTGAAATTCATTTTCCAATGATTGTCCTTCGTCTTTTCTAAAATTCAAAATGTTTTGCAGCGCTTCTTCGATTACGGTTTGGATCTGAATCCAATCATTTTCGTCGATTTCCTCACGTTCTATTTTCATGGTGTCCGGCATACGCACGGCCATTTTCATCAATTCGGTTTCATCGGCATCAGCATACACTTCTCTTAATTGTTTGATGTATGCTTTTACGATAGGTACATTGACTTTGGTCGAAGTCTGTTCTGCGGTACTTTCGATAAAAATAGAAAAATCTACTTTACCTCTTTCTAGTTTTAAGGCGATTTGGTTGCGTAAACCCAGTTCCATTTCGCGATAAAGAGAAGGCATGCGTACATTTAAATCTAAACCTTTACTGTTTAAAGATTTTACTTCTACTGTAATTTTTTTGGATGGTAATTGCAGAGTCGCTTTACCAAAACCAGTCATCGATTGTATCATATGTTTTTCTAAAAGTGTTCAAAGATAAGGAAAAAGTTTTCAGTCTCAGCCTAGGTTTTCAGTCTCAGTTATCAGTTTTACATTGAGATAGAAAATTCCAATTGTTTAATGTTTCTTCATGGTAACCAAATATACTCCAGAAAATATCAATAAAGCCGAACCAACTTTAGCCAAACTCAAGGTGTCTTTTCCTAAGCTTATCGCAAAAACAGAAGCAAACAAAGGTTGCAGGTAAATAAAAACGGCCACAGTGGTTGGTTTCAATTCCTTCATCGAAAGCAAGTTCAATAAATAGGTCAAAAAAGTTGAAATCAAGACTACAAAACTTATTTTCCAGTAAATGTCAGTTGGAACAATAGTCCAATCCACCGCTGAAAATTCGCTCCAGCCAAAAGGTAAAACCATAATAAAGCCAAACAAATAAATCCATTTCACGAAGGTGAAGGCATTGTATTTATTCATTAATTTCTTGACGATGATCAGATAAAATCCATACGAAATGGCGTTGACCAAAACGAGAAAATTACCAAGTCCGGATTGAGAGCTGTCACCTATAGATTTTCCGTAAAGGATTAAGGAAGCCGTTCCAATCAAACCGAGAAAGATTCCAAACACCATTCTTTTTTTCATCCGCTCTTTCATGATAATGGCCGAAAGTACCAACACAATCATAGGAGTCGAAACCATAATTACCGCTGCCGAAATAGGAGAGGTCAAACTCAAACCCTTGAAAAAAGTCAGCATATTGAATGCTACGCCAAAAAAAGCAGCAGCTATTATCCTGGGAAAATCATTAAGTGCAATTTTTTCTTTAGGCATAAAAAACCAAACCAACCAAAACAACAGCATGGAACCACCAGCACGCAAAAGAATGAATCCATAAGCG
The DNA here is from genome assembly GCF_031456055.1 of Flavobacterium granuli. Taxonomy (GTDB): domain Bacteria; phylum Bacteroidota; class Bacteroidia; order Flavobacteriales; family Flavobacteriaceae; genus Flavobacterium; species Flavobacterium granuli_A. The sequence continues at coordinate 222,786 of NZ_JAVDTX010000003.1, read as the reverse complement.
TCGATGTATTTTGGCATGACATCTTTGGCAATGGTAAAAGTAACGCCGTAAATTATAGAAACAATGGTTGCGCCAATTAAGGCGAGATTTCTTTTTGACATTAACCCAACGCTTTCATTACTTGAAGAATATTTTGCTGAGTGTTGCCAATGTATATTTTTTCATTTATGATAAAAACGGGACGGCTCAAGAAAGTATAATGTTCTAGAATGTATTTTTTATAATCGACTTCAGTAAGTGATTTGTTTTTTAAATCCATCGATTTGTACAATTGTGCCTTTTTGCTAAACAAAGCTTCATAGCTTCCAGAAAGGCGGTACATTTGCTCCAATTCTTCAACAGTAATTGGGTTTTGTTTGATGTCGTGAAAAACCAAATCATGGTCTTTTGGAAGTGATTTTATTATTTTTCGACAAGTGTCACAAGAAGCGAGATAGTATATTTTGTTCATTTTTTTCTATTTTCTAATTGCAAAGGAAAACATTTGACACTTAAAATGTTTAATTTTATGCAAAAATTACAATCATGCAAGATACATTTGAAGTTAACAGAACTGGAAGAAAAATGCTGAGTTCTTATTTTGAAAACTATACATTGGAACAATTGAACAAAATTCCAGAAGGATTTAGTAATAATTTATTTTGGAATATTGCACACATTGTGGTAACCCAACAATTATTAGTATACAAATTATCAGGATTGCCAATCGCGGTTTCCGATGAAATGGTAGAAAAATATCGTAAAGGGACCAAACCGGAAGGTGATGCAACACAGGAAGAGGCAGATTTAATAAAATCATTATTATTTAAAACGGTAGATCAATTAGAAGTAGATTATAATAACGGTGTTTTTGTAAATTATCAGGAATACCCAACTTCAACAGGATTTGTTTTGAAAGATGCAAAAGGTGCCATAGAATTCAATAACCTTCACGAAGGGTTGCATATTGGAATTATGATGAGCATCAGAAAGTTTGTATAAGCTTAGGGAAGTAAATTGGTTAGATGGAGTCTAACAAAAAACATAAAAAAATATAAAATGAAATTCAATACCAAAGTAATTCATGGTGGACAACATCATGATCCTAGTACAGGAGCAGTAATGCCTCCTGTTTATCAAACATCAACTTTTGTACAAACAAGTCCTGGAAAACCTTTAAATCCAGATTACGAATACAGTAGAGCAGCAAACCCAACACGAACTGCTCTTGAAAACGCTTTGGCAAGTATTGAAAATGGAACTCGTGGATTGGCTTTTTCATCAGGGTTGGCAGCAACTGATTGTCTTTTGAGATCGTTTAAAGCAGGTGATGAAATCATCGCGATGGATGATTTATATGGAGGGACTTATAGAATGTTTACCCGTATTTATAAAAATAGCGGAATTGTGTTTCATTTTGTGGATATGAATGATTTGGATAAATTCAAGTCGTTGATTAATGAAAACACCAAATTAGTTTGGGTAGAAACTCCAACTAATCCCTTAATGAAATTGGCCGATATTCAGGAAATTTCCAAAATTACTAAAGCAAACAATATTCTTTTTGCAGTGGACAATACTTTTGCAACACCTTATTTGCAAAAACCACTGGATTTAGGAGCTGATATTGTTATGCACTCGGCCACCAAATATTTGGGAGGCCACTCAGATGTAATTGCAGGTGCTTTAATTGTAAAAGATGAAGAATTGGGTAATCAATTGCATTTTCAGCAATTTGCAACGGGTGCAACTCTTGGTCCAATGGACAGCTTTTTAGTACTTAGAGGAATAAAAACCCTGCATTTGAGAGTACAAAGACATTGTGAAAATGGAACCAAAGTAGTTGAATTTTTGAGTAATCATCCTAAAATAAAGACAGTTTATTATCCAGGATTGCCAAGTCATCCGTATCACGAAATTGCAAAAAAACAAATGAGTGGTTTTGGAGGAATGATCTCTTTTACATTTGTATCGGGTAAAAAAGAAGAAGCAGTAGATTTTTTAGAAAGACTTAAAGTATTTACACTTGCAGAATCTTTAGGAGGGGTTGAATCATTAGCAAATCATCCGGCATTAATGACTCATGCATCGATTCCAGAGCACAAACGAAAAGAAGTTGGAATTACTGATGATATGGTTCGTTTGAGCGTTGGTATAGAAGACGCTGAAGATTTAATTGCTGATTTGAATCAAGCATTGTCATAAAAGAAAAAATCCCAACTTTAATAAAATAAGAGTTGGGATTTTTTTTGAATATTTTTTAATATTCAAAATAATAAATATAACCTAAACCGACAAAAGTAAGCCAGTCATTTCCCTTGTTTTCAGGCGATAAATCTTTATTTGGATTAAGTCCATCAACCCAATCCGAACCGAAATATTGTGCTCTCATATCTAAAATAAGATCAGACATTTTTGTCAATTTATAACGGGTTCCAATATTTAATGTTCCAGAGAAAACTGCTTTACTTTCGTTAGAATATCCATGAGGACGTCCATCAGATGGTCTTAAATATTTTATAGAAGTAACATTAGGATCACTCATCTCTCCCAAAGTAGAAGTAGCAGTTGCGGTATAGTAACTGATTTGTGGTCCCAAACCAATGTAAGGAGCCCAGCCGCCTATAGTATTTTCAAAATCGTGTATGTGAATAAAATTATACTCAAGTTGCATTCCTAAGTTAATCAACTGAGTAGAACCTCTCATGCCTTTTAGTTTTGTGGCAAAAATACCGTTTCCTTCAACCCATTCACCATAGTGCTTCAAATTGGTAGTACTATACGAAAGTTCATTTCTTACTTTGAAATGCTCTTTGAAATAATCATTAACGTTGTCTGTATACGAGAAGTTCAAGTAGTCAACAACAGCAATTCCAAATCCTTGATTGCTTAAATTGGTTTTAGTGTTATCTTTTTGTCCATAGTCCGATCGAAACTCAATTCGACCAGCAATAACACCAACTTCATGCGTAATTCCGAATTGGGAAAAGGAACTATGCGGTAGGCCGATTAATAGAAATAATAGAAATATTTTAAGTTTGATCATAGGTAGGTATTATATTCAAAACGGAGCAAAGATATAAAAACTACTATAACAGATAATAATAATATCAAAAATAAAAAATAAGTGAATATTATTCTATTCTTTACGAAAACTACATCGATTTCGTAAAAACGATATGCCATGTTTTGAATTTTTTATAAATGATTAATAAAAAGATAATTTTATCGTAATCACATGCAAAAAAAGTTAAAATATTTGAATAAGATGTATCTTTGCAAAACTAACGGAAACGTTTTTTGAACGTTTATAATTTAATGATCATGTCACAAAGTATTACAGATTTTATCGAATTGGTTGCCAAAAAAAATCCGAACGAGCCGGAATTTATGCAAGCTGTTACTGAAGTTGCCGAAACAGTAATTCCTTTCATCGAACAAAATAAAAAATACCAAAATAAAATGATTTTGGAAAGAATGGTCGAGTCAGATCGTATCATTATGTTCCGAGTAGTTTGGGTAGATGATAAAGGTGATACACAAGTAAATAGAGGATACCGTATTCAAATGAATTCGGCTATCGGACCATATAAAGGAGGGATTCGTTTCCATCCTTCAGTAAATTTAAGTATTTTGAAGTTCTTGGCTTTCGAACAAACCTTCAAAAACAGCTTGACTACATTGCCAATGGGTGGTGGAAAAGGTGGAGCTGATTTTGATCCAAAAGGGAAATCAGATAACGAAGTAATGCGTTTTTGTCAAGCTTTCATGACTGAATTATCTAAACATATTGGAGCTGACACTGATGTACCTGCTGGAGATATTGGTGTAGGTGGAAGAGAAGTTGGATACATGTTTGGTCAATACAAAAGATTAGTAAATGAATTTACCGGAGTTTTAACTGGTAAAGGAATTTCTTTCGGAGGATCATTAATTCGTCCGGAAGCAACTGGATACGGAGATGTATATTTTGCACAAAGTATGTTGGCTACCAAAGGTGAAAGCTTCACAGGGAAAACAGTAGTAATCTCTGGATCTGGAAACGTAGCTCAATATGCTGCTCAAAAAGTAATTCAATTAGGAGGTAAAGTAGTGACTATGTCTGATTCTGCAGGATATATCTATGATGCTGCAGGAATTGATGAAGCTAAATTGGCTCATGTAATGGAAATCAAAAATGAGTTAAGAGGAAGAATCAGTGATTACGTTGCAAAATATCCAAATGCAAAATATGTAGCTGGTAAACGTCCATGGGAAGTAAAATGTGATGTAGCCTTGCCTTGTGCAACTCAAAACGAATTGAACGAAGAGGAAGCCAAAGCACTTGTTGCAAACGGATGTATTTGTGTTGCTGAAGGAGCAAACATGCCTTCTACACCAGAAGCTGTTCACGTTTTCCAAAAAGCTAAAATTTTATTTGCTCCAGGAAAAGCCTCAAATGCTGGTGGAGTTGCTACTTCAGGACTTGAAATGTCTCAAAACTCATTGCGTTTAAGCTGGACTTCAGAAGAAGTGGATGATAGATTAAAATTGATCATGAAAGACATTCACGCTTCATGTGTGAAATATGGTACTGATGAAACTGGTTATGTTGACTACGTAAGAGGAGCCAACATTGCAGGATTTGTAAAAGTTGCCGATGCTATGCTTGCTCAAGGAGTAGTATAAAGATCGCAGAGTTCAGATTTAGAATTCAGAATAATATAAAATGCCTTTTTTCTGTAAAGATTAAAGGCATTTTTTTATGCTCATAAAATTCAGTTCTAACAGCATTTAATTCGTCAGTTCGCAAAAGCTCGTGTGGGCGAAACCCCATTATGAAAAGGGGGCTGCTTTACATTGCGCTTATTCGCCCCCTTTCCATAATGCGTTCGGGCTATCCACGCTACTTCGGTAGCTTGTTCCTATCCCTTTCGCGAACAGACAAATTCTAGGGAGACGAGAGATTTATTTTTTTCAAGATCAAAAGTATAATCACACATTCAAAAAAAACTCTTAGGAAATTGTAAGCATTATTCAATATATTTGGGAACAATACTCGAAGGTTATTGAGTAGTCTGTTTCATCCAGTTTTGGGTGGGTTTACAATCCTTTGTAGTGTTTATATACTAATTGTCAGTAATTTTAAAAGATAACAAACTAATAATGACAAAACAAATATTATTAATATTGGTCGGATTCTTAGTATTCAATTCTTGCAAGCAAAGTCAAGACAAAATTGACTGGATTTTTGTAGATGGTGGGACTTTTGAACAAGGCAAAAATCAAATAATTATCAGTCCAAAAGGAGACACAATAAAAGGTTTTACAAGTCCAAACCGTTTAGTAGAACTTGATGACTTTTATATAAGTAAATTTGAAATAACAGTTAAACAGTTTAGGGAATTTTGTGAAAAAACAGGCAGAAAAATGCCTGAGCCACCTATAGAAAATGCTCACGGCAAAAAGGTATATTATAAATGGATAGACGAAAATCCAATGCTTGCAACTTGGGACGAAGCAAATGATTTTGCCAAATGGGCAGACGGAAGACTATTAACCGAAGCAGAATGGGAATACGCTGCTAAAGGTGGAAAGAAAACGAAAGGATATAAATATAGTGGCAGTAATAATCCAGTTGAGATTGGCTGGGTAAAAGAAAACGCTGACAGTATTTTTCATAAAGTTGGACTTCTTAAGCCTAATGAACTAGGAATTTATGATATGACTGGAAATGTTGGTGAATGGGTTTTTGATTGGTATAACCCCGAAAAGGATAGTTTAGTAAGTAAGATAAATCCACAAGGACCAACAGACGGAGAGTATAAAATTTCAAAAGGAGTCAGTTGGTTTTACGAAACACAAGGTGCAGACGGAAAGCCCTTAGAATATGGAATTCATATGCCAGAAGTTAGATACCAATCACCTCGTGAAACACGAAATGATGGTTTCGGATTTAGAATAGCAAAAAGTAAATGAAAAACGTTTAACCGCGTTTAGCAATATGGAGGGTTTAGATTTCTTTAATCTGTTGCGTTGCAAGCCAAAACGTCAATACAATCTACATAAAACATAAATTACAATGACAGATTATCACTTTAGAAAAGCTACAATTTCTGAAATCCCTCAAATATGGGATATTTTACAATTGGCTATATTAAGGAGAAAAGAAGAAGGAAGTGAACAATGGCAGGATGGTTATCCAAACCCCGAAGTGGTGCAAAAAGACATTGAAAAAGAGGCTGGATTTGTTTTGACCGATGGAGAAACAATCATCGGATATTGTGCGGTACTAATCAATGACGAACCCGAATATGCAAATATTGAAGGGAAATGGTTAACCGATGATGATTTTGTTGTGTTTCACCGAGTAGCTATTTCCGAAAAGTATTTGGGAAAAGGTTGTGCCCAAAAAATGATGGGTTGCATAGAAGATTTTGCAATCCAGAATAATATACACAGTGTAAAAGCAGACACGAATTTTGACAATAATGCAATGATGAAAGTTTTTGAGAAATTGGGCTACACTTTCTGTGGGCATGTGTATTTCAGAGGTGGGCAAAGAAAAGCATATGAGAAAGTGCTACAAAAAGTTAAAATCTAAAATCTGCAATCCACAATCTCTTTTCCTTTGTGCTATATTTGTGAACCAATATTGATTCGATGCAAAAAAGGCTTTTATTACTATTTTTTTTATTTGTGTTGCAAATCACTTTTGCCCAAACCAATTTGTCTTGGCAAGGGTATTTCTCGTACACCCAAATCAAAGCCGTTTCCGAATCGCCAACGACTATTTATGCCGCTTCTGAAAATGCTTTGTTTTCCAAAAACAACAGCACAAATATTATAAAAACAACCACAACAGTGGATGGACTTTCGGGCGAAACCATTACGGCGCTTTATTACAGTCCAACTTTCAATAAAACTATTGTCGGCTACCAAAATGGTTTATTAATCGTTGTCAACGAAGCTGATGGGTCAATGCTCAAAGTGGTCGATATCATCAATAAAAATTTGCCTAGCAGCATAAAACGAATCAATAGTTTCATGGAATTTGGCGGAATTGCATATGTCTCCACCAACTTTGGGATTGTTCAATTCAATTTAGCCACTTCCAAGTTTGTTGATACTTATTTCATCGGTGACAACGGCGCCGAAATCAAAGTGTCTCAAACAGCTATTCACAATGGATTCATTTATGCATCAACTTCAAGCGGAATTAGAAAAGGAGATACAGCCAATCCCAATTTAATCGATTTCAAACAATGGCAAGTTACAAACGCAGGTGATTGGTTAGGAATAGTATCATTTGGAACCGAATTATATGCCGCAAATACAGCAGGTTACGTTCACAAATACGATTCAGGTTCCAATACATTTAATGGTTTTTTGCCATTATCGGAAGCAACTACAAATTTTCGTTCCACCACAGATTATTTTATTATAACAACAGCCAATACTATTTTTATTTACAACAAACAGTTGGTATTGCAGCGTCAAATAAACAGAAATGAAATCCCAGAAATAAATTCAACTTTTAGCTGTGCTACCGTAATAAGTGATGTAATTTATATTGGCACAACCGAAAATGGATTGATTACGAATTCACTTTCGCCTGGTTCAACGTATGAAAATATTACACCCGTTGGGCCCTCCAGAAATAGTATCTTCTCTATGCAAGTTACGCCAACACAGCTTTGGACTGTTTATGGAGATTATGATACTTTTTACAATCCGTATCCATTGGATGATTTTGGCATAAGTAAATTTTCGACTTCGGGATGGTTGAATATTCCTTTCGATCAGGTTTTTGGAGCCAAATCGATGAGCAGAATTGTAATAAATCCAACCAATGAAAATCAAGTCTACGCCAGTTCTTTTTTCTCAGGCTTATTGAAAATAGAAAAAGATATTCCAACGATTTTATATAATCAAACCAATAGTGGTTTAGAATCACTAACGATTAGCCCGCCAGATCCCAACTATATTGACATAAGAATCAATGGAACTGCATTTGATAAATCTGGCAATCTTTGGGTAACCAATTGCAGGGTTGTAAATGGTTTGAAAGTGTTAAGCTCTGGAGGACAATGGAAAAGTTATACTATGGATAAAATTCTTTCAGCCCCTTCCGAAAATGATTTTGCCACAATGGTTATTGATAAACATGGGACCAAATGGATGGCAACGAGTAAAAACGGTGTCGTAGGATTTAATGAAAGAAGTAATACTTTCAAAAAAATTACTTTTGGAACAGATCTAGGTAATTTACCCATCCAAGATGTTAGGACGGTTGCGGTTGACAACAAAAATCAGCTTTGGATAGGGACAACAAAAGGATTGAGGGTTTTGTCTAATGTGAATAGTTTTCAAACCGAGAGCCAGTTGACCACGGAAAGCATCATTATTTTGGAAGATAATTTGGCACAGGAATTACTTTATGAGCAATTTATTAGTGATATTGAAGTAGATGGGGCCAACAATAAATGGATTGGAACTGCCGATGCTGGTGTATTTATGGTTTCTCCAAACGGACAGGAAACCAAGTATCATTTTACAACAGACAATTCACCATTGCCGAGTAATGTGATAAACGACATCAGTATCAACAGCAGTACTGGGGAGGTTTTTATTGCGACATCCAAAGGATTGATTTCCTTCAAAGGAATTGCCACATCAGCCAGTGAAAACTTAAGTAATGTATATGTCTACCCCAATCCGGTTCGCCCAGAATATGAAGGGACCGTTAAAATAAATGGATTGCTGAATAAAGCCAATGTAAAAATAACTGATGTCGCAGGGAATCTTGTTTACGAAGCCACATCCGAAGGAGGAACTCTTGAATGGGATACAACAGCTTTCGGGAAATACAGAGTGGCATCAGGTGTTTATATGATTTTTGTATCGGCCCAAGATGGAGGAGAAACCAAAGTCAAAAAAGTGATGATAATCAGATAGCAGAATGAAGATTTCAGTTAGCAGTTTCTGAAAATCTATAATCTAAGAAGTCCAATAATCTAATAATCCAATTTTGCTAGTCAAAACAAAAGCCATCGTAATTTCAACATTAAAATTTCAAGAGAAAAGCTTGATTGTGAAATGTTTTACGCTATCCAGTGGATTGAAGTCGTACTTTGTGCGTGATGCTTTTTCATCTCGGAAAGCGAGTCAAAAAATGGCTTATTTTCAACCTTTGACTATTATAGAAATTGAAGCCGGCCATAAAAACAAGGGAACTTTAGAAAATTTCAAAGAAGTAAAAATTTCGTCTCCTTTTCATTCGATACATTCGGATATTTTCAAAAGTACCATTGTTTTGTTTCTTTCAGAAATTCTGCATCATTCGATACATGAGGAGGAAAAAAACGAATCGTTGTTTACATTTCTAGAAACGGCTTTGCATTGGTTGGACCAGCACGATGAAATTTCCAATTTTCATCTGATTCTAATGTTGGAAACCACAAAATACCTCGGATTTTACCCTGACACTTCAGATATGGACATGCCATTCTTCGAAATGATCGAAGGTATTTTTACTCCCTTTCACGCTATTAGTTCACTAACGGAACATGAAACTCAGTTGTTCAAAAAACTAATTCAGTTAAGACTTGATAATGACCAAAAAACGTTTCATGTCATTGAAAGACAATTGCTTTTAAAAATTTTAATTGATTACTACAGTTTCCACCTCGATGGATTCAAAAGGCCAAAATCTTTGGATGTTTTGAAAGAAGTTTTTTCTTAAAATAACGCATATGGGTTTAAAAGTGAATGTGTATATAAATTTATAAGGAATTAATGCTATTTTTTAACTTCTTTTCTTTGTTTTATTCAAAATTCCTTACTTTCGCACCACGATTAAGAAAAGGATAAAATGAGCACAAAATTTACTGAATACAAAGGACTTGACTTGCCTACAGTGGCATCAGAGGTACTAGATTTTTGGAAGGAAAAAAACATCTTTGAGAAAAGTGTAACCACTCGCGAAGGGAATGAGCCTTTCGTGTTTTTTGAAGGACCACCTTCTGCTAATGGATTGCCTGGTATTCACCACGTAATGGCACGTGCGATTAAAGATATTTTTTGCAGATATAAAACCCAAAAAGGATTTCAAGTAAAGCGTAAGGCTGGTTGGGATACCCATGGTTTACCTGTGGAATTGGGCACAGAAAAAGAACTTGGAATTACCAAAGAAGATATTGGAAAAAAAATAACCGTAGAGGAGTATAACGAAGCATGCAAGAAAACTGTAATGCGTTATACCGATGTATGGAATGACCTGACCGAAAAAATGGGATATTGGGTTGATATGGAAGATCCATACGTTACTTACAAATCCAAATACATGGAATCGGTTTGGTGGTTATTGAAACAAATTTACAACAAGGATTTGATGTACAAAGGGTACACCATTCAGCCATATTCTCCAAAAGCAGGAACAGGATTGTCTTCTCACGAAGTAAATCAACCGGGTTCTTACCGTGATGTTACCGATACTACAATTGTAGCTCAATTTAAATCAATACAAGAAACTTTGCCTGATTTCCTTCAAGGATTTGGCGATATTCATATTTTGGCTTGGACGACAACACCTTGGACATTGCCTTCAAATACCGCTTTGACTGTTGGTCCAAAAATTGATTATGTTTTGGTTAAAACATTCAATCAATATACTTTCCGTCCGTCGAATGTAATTTTGGCTAAAAATTTGGTTGGAAAACAATTCGGGAAAGGATTTTTTGAAAGTTCAGAACCAGCTGATTTTGAAAATTTCAAAGAAGGAGACAAGAAAATACCATATCAGATTCTAACTGAAGCAAAAGGAGCCGATTTAGTTGGTATTCGTTACGAGCAATTAATGCAGTTTGCTTTACCATATCAAAATCCAGAAAATGCTTTTAGAGTAATTTCAGGAGATTTTGTAACTACGGAAGACGGTACAGGAATTGTGCACACTGCCCCAACTTTTGGTGCTGATGATGCTAAAGTAGCTAAAGAAGCTACTCCTGAAGTTCCGCCAATGTTGGTGTTGGATGAAAATGAAAATCCAGTTCCTTTGGTAGATTTACAAGGAAAATTTACCTCTCACATGGGGGAATTCGGGGGTAAATATGTTAAAAACGAATATTATACAGCTGCAGATGGAGTTGCTCCAGAGCGTTCTATTGATGTAGAGATTGCCATTCGATTAAAAGAGGAAAATAAAGCTTTCAAAGTAGAGAAATACGTGCACAGTTACCCACATTGCTGGAGAACGGATACGCCAATTTTGTACTATCCTTTGGATTCTTGGTTTATAAAAATCACCGAGGTTAGAGACCGTATGTTTGATCTTAACGAAACCATCAACTGGAAGCCAAAAGCTACTGGTGAAGGACGTTTTGGGAATTGGTTGAAAAATGCCAACGACTGGAATCTATCTCGTTCTCGTTATTGGGGAATTCCATTGCCAATTTGGAGAAGCGAAGATGGAACCGAAGAAATGCTAGTTGGATCGGTTGAGGAATTATACAACGAAATCGAAAAAGCAGTTCAGGCTGGTGTTCAAGCTGAAAATCCATTCAAAGGATTCGAGATTGGAAACATGTCTGAAGAAAATTATGATTTGATTGATTTGCATAAAAATGTAGTCGATCAAATTACATTAGTTTCTGCTTCAGGAAAAGCAATGAAGCGTGAAGCCGATTTGATAGATGTTTGGTTTGATTCAGGAGCGATGCCTTATGCACAATGGCATTACCCATTTGAAAACAAAGAAAAAATAGACGATAACAAAGACTTTCCTGCCAATTTTATTGCCGAAGGAGTAGATCAAACTCGTGGTTGGTTTTATACTTTACACGCCATTGGAACTTTGGTTTTTGATAAAATAGCTTATAAAAATGTAGTTTCAAACGGATTAGTTTTAGATAAAAATGGACAAAAAATGTCCAAACGTTTGGGTAATGCAGCCGATCCTTTTGAAACTTTAAAAGAATACGGGCCAGATGCTACACGTTGGTACATGATATCGAATGCTAATCCTTGGGATAATTTAAAATTCGATTTAGAAGGAATTGCTGAGGTGCGTCGTAAGTTCTTTGGAACCTTGTACAATACGTATTCTTTCTTCAGTTTGTATGCTAATATTGATGGCTTCAAATATGCAGAAGCCGAAATTCCGGTAAACGAAAGGCCTGAAATTGACCAATGGATTATTTCGGAATTGAATACTTTGATTGCTGATGTAGATGGTTTTTATGCCGATTATGAGCCTACAAAAGCTGCTCGTGCGATATCCGAATTTGTTCAGGAAAATTTAAGTAACTGGTACGTTCGTCTATGTCGTCGTCGTTTCTGGAAAGGTGAATATGCACAAGATAAAATAGCTGCTTATCAGACGCTATATACTTGTTTGTTGAGCATCAGTAAACTAAGTGCTCCTATCGCTCCGTTCTTTATGGATTCACTTTATAGAGACCTGACAAAAGCAACACAAACAGAAAACTTCGAGTCTGTACACTTGGCTCAGTTTCCTGTTTCAGTTGAAAAGTATGTTAATAAAATGTTAGAGAGCAAAATGCAGAAAGCGCAGACCATCTCTTCACTTGTCTTATCATTAAGAAAAAAGGAGATGATTAAGGTGCGTCAACCATTGCAAAAGGTAATGATTCCAGTACTTGACGAGAATCAAAGGCTTGAAATTGAAGCAGTTTCAGACCTTATCAAAGCAGAGGTAAACGTGAAAGAAATCGTACTTTTAGACGACGCTTCTGGTATTTTGATCAAACAAATTAAACCGAATTTCAAAGCTTTAGGGCCACGCTTCGGAAAAGATATGGGATTGATTTCCAAAGAGATACAAAATTTAACTACAGAACAAATCTCACAATTTGACAAAGAAGGCACACTAACTGTTGTAATTGCGGGAAATAGTGTAATTTTATCACTAGAAGACGTAGAAATATCGTCACAAGATATCGAAGGATGGTTGGTTGCCAATTCAAACGGAATAACAGTTGCATTGGATATTACAATTTCTCCCGAGCTGAAAGAAGAAGGAATTGCAAGAGAATTGGTAAACAGAATTCAAAATATCCGAAAAGACACAGGATTTGAGGTGACGGATAAAATTAAAGTGCATTTGAAAAAGAATGATACTTTGGAAACAGCAGTAAAAGCCAATGAAGATTATATCAAATCAGAGACACTGACAGAAATACTTGTCTTTGAGGAAAATATAATGAACGGCACGGAGATCGACTTTGATGGAATAACAACAAGTATAATGATTACAAAAAATTAGTATTATGGTAGACGAAGTTGCAAGATACTCTGACGCTGATTTAGCAGAGTTTAAGGAAATCATTCAGATCAAGATCGTAAAGGCTCAAGCCGATTTAGATTTGATTAAAAGCGCCTACATGAATGACCTTAACAATGGAACAGATGATACATCCCCCACTTTTAAAGCATTTGAAGAAGGCAGTGAAATCATGTCTAAAGAAGCCAACTCCCAATTGGCGATTCGACAAGAAAAGTTTATACGAGATTTGAAGAATGCACTATTCCGTGTAGAAAACAAAACATATGGTGTTTGTAGAATCACAGGAAAATTAATCGGAAAAGAAAGACTAAAAATTGTTCCTCATGCGACAATGAGCATCGAGGCCAAAAACTTACAAAGATAAACGGTCTTATCATTCAATAATTAACGCTCCTTTGGGAGCGTTTTTTTTGGTTAATTTATTACTTTTACGCCTTTAAAAATTCAAAAATGTCATTATTCAAAGCATACTTTCTTATTGTCCTTATATTGTTAGTGGATCAAGTTTCTAAAATATATGTAAAAACAAATTTTATTTTAGGCGAAGAGGTTCATATATTCGATTGGTTTCAAATTCATTTTATAGAAAATGAAGGAATGGCTTGGGGTACCAAAATCCCTGGGGAATATGGAAAATTAATCCTTACTGTTTTTAGACTTTTTGCCGTAACTGGAATTGGTTACTGGTTGTGGGATTCTGTAGAAAGAAAGAAAAGCTCCAATTATCTGATTGTAGCTATCGCTTTGATACTTGCAGGAGCTTTTGGAAACATCATTGACTCGGTTTTTTATGGTGTTATTTTTGATGACAGTCACCAACAATTGGCTACAATATTTACCGAGAATCCATATGGGACTTGGTTAAACGGACAAGTGGTAGATATGTTCTACTTTCCTTTCATAAAAGATTACCCGATGCCAGAATGGGTTCCTTATTTTGGTGGACGTAATTTTACTTTTTTCAATGCCATTTTCAACGTTGCAGATGTGGCCATTTCAACAGGTGTTGGAATTTTGATTGTATTCAATAAAAAAGCATTTCATAAAGATTAGTATGTTACTTTTTAAATAAAATAAAAGAGGCTGTTCGCAAGAACAGCCTCTTTTATTTTATTTATTATGCCCTGGGGCGTGATTCTTGGCACTTTTTTGCCCAGACATTTTTTTAGCTTGTCCAGGGGGAACCTGTTTTGTTTTGGCATGACTATGATTTGGTCCAACTTTAACACTGCAGTTTGTCAATGTAAAGGCAAATAATAGAATCAGAATTTTGGTAGTGAATTTTGGGGTTTTAAACATTTTCATAATTTAATTGTAGGTTTTATAAATGCAAAAGTACTGCTAATAAACTAAAATTCATAAACTCCACTGGGACAAACGCAATAATCAAGCAATACGTCGCTTTCAAAAACATCCGAAATGAGTTCTTCTGGTTCAAAGAATGATAAGCCAATTATAATAGTTTCGGGTTTGCATTGCGACAGAAATTTGTCATAAAACCCTTTGCCATAACCTACGCGGTTTCCTTTTTTGTCAAACGCTAAAAGCGGGACAAATACTATATCAATTTTTGAAGCTGGAACTTCAAGGCCATCAACGGGTTCAGGGATGTTGTATTCGTTTTTTTGTATTTTGGTATTGTCTGTTAAAAGGAAATGAGTCATTTCTCTGGTTGCAAAATCACTTTTTGAAATCACAATTTCCTTGTCTTTTCCTGAGAGGAGGTGCAGTATAAATTCTGTATTGACTTCTTTTTGTTCTTCAATGGGTAAAAAAACATGGAAATAGGTTTTGTCCCAAATGGGAAGCTTCAGTATTTCATTGGCAATAGCCAAACTCTTCTCCTCAATATCAATTTCGGAGAGCTCTTTTCGCAAGGCTTTATACTTCGTTCGTAATTCTTTTTTCAACATAAAGTGATTCTTTTAGATCGGTTATAAAAGTACTCAAATGATCTACTTCTACATGATCCATAATCACAATTTTATACCATGAATTATCGCCATTGTGTTTTTGGGGAACCAAATCAAATTTTTTGACCAATGCTTCTTCAATGTATTGTGCTTGAATGGTCACGATGTTCATAAAAGGATCCCTAAAATAGGCTACTTTCAATTCGTCCAATTGGTCGCATAACCATTGTGTTCTCATTTGTAAAACTCGTATTTTTTCGCACCAGCCAAAAGGCCCATAGGTAAATAAAATCATCCAAACGGCCACTGCATTAGAACCTGAACGGCTGCCGCAAAGGGTCAAATCCATTCCTTCTACATATTCGGCTTCTTTGGTCAGGACGTTTTCGATTAAACCTTTTCTGCATAGAAAAATGCCCGTGCCATAAGGAGCCTGCAACATTTTATGAGCATCAATTGTTATTGAGCTGATTTTTGGATTTTCAAAATTAAGTTCAGATTCTTTGTTGCTTAGCGGATAGATAAATCCACCATAGGCACCATCAATATGAATTTTATAAATCAATTGATGCTTTTCCAGAACTTGAATATAGTCGTTGGGATTGTCAATAGCTCCAAACATGGTTGTTCCCATATTTGATACAACAATGAAATATTTTTTGCCTTTTTCTTTGGCTTTAATTATGATGTTTTCCAATTGGAAAGTGTCTATTTCTCTAGTGTGAAAATCAACTGGAATTTTTAACCAATCGAGCATTAGGATATTGGCTGCTTTCGGGATGGAGTAGTGTGTGTCTTCAGAGGCTAAAATGGCAATTTCATAGGGATTGGCGCCAAGTTTATAGCTGAAATAATTACGGTACATCCAAATGGCCTGAATATTGGCTTCGGTTCCGCCGGGAGAAATGTACCCGTCATAAGATTTGGGTTGTGCTTTGAAAAGATCAACGGCCAATACATCCAAAACTTCGCGTTCTATTTCCTGAGTTCCTTTAAAAGCTTTTTCGGAAGTACCCAACGTATGGCAGCCAATATGATTGGGATTGGCCACATAAGTTTTCAAAGTTGGAGCATCGGTCAAGAACGAGGCTTCCTCATAATACACTTTGCTGTCCAGTTTGGAGGCTGGATAGCCTAGAGAGGTGTCAAGGGTAAAATTGACATTCTCCTCCAATGCTTTTTCGATGCGGGCTTGTCTCTCTTTTTGGGATAACTTTTTCCAATACAGCATAATCTCAAATTTTATTCAAAAATAAGAGTATTGATTGGGAGAAAACATGATAATTGTTAGGTTTTACTCGCTATCTTCTTCTGCCGTATTTGAAAGATGGTAAATGGCATCTCCTTGATACACAATTGGCGAGTGATTAGCATTGAGGACGTAACCATCATTTGGAGCTTTTATTTTTCGTTCAAATTTCCCAAAGGGATCAGTTATCATTCCTAAGATTGTTCCTTTTTTTACAAACTTTCCAACCAAATTATTATCGATTAATAAACCGGAACATTTGGCTCGTAACCATCCCGATTTTTCAATGTAAATGGTTGGTTTTTTTTGTGATGGAACATAATGTTTTGGATCTAACATGTCCAAATGTTTTAAAAGACGTTTGACTCCATTGATGCCTTCTTGTGCGACGTCGTGATTAATATCCAAAGATTTTCCTCCTTCAAAAAGCAACATTTTTACATTTATTTTTTCACTGGAACTTCTAAAAGAGCCTGCTATGTTTTTGGAGAATAAAGTGAAGGGCGCATTAAAAGCATCGGCCAGTAGTTTTACAGTAGGGTTATTTGGCGTGAGCCTAATTTGGGGAGCATTAAATCGGCCGGCTCCACCTGCGTGAAAATCGACTGCATAATCTACGAGAGGCATGATATCGGTTATGATATGATAGGCAAATCGGCTGGCTAGTGAGCCTTTTTTGCTTCCCGGAAACACGCGATTCAAATCTCTTCCATCTGGAAAATCCCTTGATCTATTGATAAACCCGTATATGTTTATGATGGGAATGCAAATGATAGTACCTTTTTTGGGTTTGTTTATTTTTTTGGTGATGAGTTGCCTCACGATTTCGATACCATTAAATTCATCTCCATGAATTCCTCCCGAAAAAAGGACAACTGGGCCTTCTGTTTTGGAACGTTTTACAATAATTGGAATGGTAAGTTTAGTGGTAGAATGTAATCGAGCAATTTCTAATTGAATAGTTTTACTTTCTCCAGGCAAAACACTTTCGCCAAAAATCACTAATGGTATTGAGTTTTTCATGTTGTAAAATAAAAGCCTAAATATAGAAATTATTTATTTGGTATAGAGAAAATCGTATTGGTTTGCGTGAATGTTATTTGTAAATTTGAAAAAATGAAAAATTAGGATTTATTTTCTACAACAGACTAATTTTCAGAAGATTTTTTAAAAATGACCAACCCTAGTTTAGCCCTTCAGATACAAACGCTACCAGATGGTCCTGGCGTATATCAATACTACGATAAGGAGGAGAAAATTTTATATGTGGGCAAAGCCAAGAATTTAAAAAAAAGAGTTACTTCTTATTTCAATAAAATTCATGATACTGCCAAAACAAATGTATTGGTTAAGAAGATAGTAACCATAAAGCACATTGTCGTTCCTACCGAAACTGATGCTCTTTTATTGGAAAACAATCTGATAAAAACTTTGCAACCCAGATATAATGTATTGTTGCGCGATGATAAAAGCTATCCTTGGCTGTGTATCAAGAAAGAACCTTTTTCCAGAATTTTTGCCACCCGTAGAATGGTCAAAGACGGATCGGAATATTTTGGGCCTTATACTAATTTCAAGACGGTTCATACGATTTTGGATTTAATAAAAGAGCTGTATCCGCTACGAACTTGTAATTATGATTTGTCCCAAAGCAATATTGAAAGTGGGAAATTCAAAGTGTGTTTGGAATATCATATCGGTAATTGCAAAGGACCTTGTGAAGGGTTTGAAACATTGGAACATTATCAAAAACAAGTCGATGCTATTCGGGAAATTTTGAAGGGAAATTTCAAGGAAAGCATGAAAGATTTCAAACGTCTCATGACGAGTTTAGCGATGGATATGAAGTATGAGGAAGCACAAAAAATAAAGGAAAAGATAGAAGTTTTGGAGAATTACCAATCGCGTTCTACGATTGTAAACCCAAAGATTACCAATATTGATGTTTTCTCCATTGTCTCCGACGAAAGTGCTGCTTTTATCAACTTTCTGCAAATTTCTCATGGATCGATTATTCGTTCGCACACAATGGAAATTAAGAAGAAGCTCGAAGAAACAGACGAAGAACTTTTGGAATTAGCCATAATAGAATTGCGGGAGCGTTTTCAGTTAATGTCCAAGGAAGTGATTGTTCCTTTTGAAGTGGATTTGGGGCCAACGATTAAAATTACTGTACCGCAATTAGGTGACAAAAAACAAATATTGGATTTGTCGATTCGCAACGCTAAGTTTTACAGAATAGAACAACTGAAACAATTGCAAATAGTAGATCCGGATCGCCATACCAATCGAATTATGGCACAAATGAAAAGCGATTTGCGCTTGCCGGTGGAACCAAGACATATAGAATGTTTTGATAACTCCAATATTCAGGGAACAAATCCTGTTGCAGCATGTGTAGTTTTCAAAGATGGAAAAGCGAGCAAGAAGGATTACCGACATTTTAATGTCAAAACTGTGGTCGGTCCAGATGATTTTGCTTCGATGGAAGAAATAGTCTATCGCCGTTACAAAAGATTATTAGACGAAAACGAACCTTTGCCCAATCTGATTATTATCGACGGAGGAAAAGGGCAATTGTCATCGGCATTGAAAAGTATCGATACTTTGGGATTACGGGGTAAAATTGCCATTATAGGGATTGCTAAAAGATTGGAAGAGTTATTCTATCCTGGAGATTCGATTCCATTGTACTTGGATAAAAAATCAGAAACTTTGAAGGTTATCCAACAATTGCGAAATGAAGCACACCGTTTTGGAATTACGTTTCACCGTGATAAAAGAAGTAAGGCAGCGCTGAATTCTTCAATTGAAAGTATTCCTGGAATTGGTGAAAAAACAATGCAGACATTAATCCAACATTTTAAAAGTGTTAAAAGATTGAAATTGGCCACCGAAAAAGAAATTTCTGACGTTATAGGTGTGTCAAAAGCCAAAAAAATTACCGACTTTTACAAAACAAAGTAATTTGCCCTTATGTATAGAATATTGATTATTATTTTGTTGTGTTTTACTGGTTTGTATTCATTTTCCCAAGACACACCTAAAAGACCTAAAATAGGTTTGGTGTTGAGTGGAGGTGGAGCCAAAGGGTTTGCTCATATAGGTGTTTTAAATGTACTCGAAGATGCTGGAATAAAGGTAGATTACATTGGTGGAACCAGTATGGGAGCCGTTATAGGAGGACTTTATGCTATGGGTTATAATGCCAAGCAAATAGATTCAATTATTGATGTAACCAATTTCAGTAATGTCCTAAATGACTATATTCCACGATCTTCCAAGAATTTTTATGAAAAAAGGAATGATGAGTTATATGCTCTGACTTTACCTTTCAATAAATTCAGTATTGGTACACCCGAGGCATTGTCAAAGGGAATGTATAACTTCAATCTGTTGAGTCGATTGACTTTACCGGTTCGACATGTTCGTGATTTTGATGAATTGTCTATTCCGTTTTTGTGCATAGGAACTAATATTGCAGTTGGGGAACAAGTTGTTTTTAACAAAGGAATTTTGGCTCAGGCCATAACGGGAAGTTCTTCCTTGCCTTCTATATTTGCGCCAGTAGTAATTGATGATAATCTTATTATTGATGGAGGAGTAATCAATAATTATCCTATTGAAGAAGTTCGGAAAATGGGTGCCGATATAATAATTGGAGTTGATGTACAATCGGGTTTGCTCAGTAAAGACGAATTAAGAAGCGCTTCAAAAGTTTTTTTTCAAATCACAAATTTGCAGATGATTGAAAGGATGAAATTAAATGCAAGTCAAACCGATGTTTACATCAAACCAGATGTAAAAAACTATGGTGTGGTAACCTTTGAAAAAGCTTCAGAAATTATTAAAAAAGGAGAAGATGCCACTTTTGCAGTATATGAAAAAATTGAACTTTTGGTAGATAAATCGAATCCGTACCATAAGGCCAAATTAAAAGTGGATACAGATAGTTTGACAATAGTTGATATCAAAGTCAATGAATTGAAAAATTATTCTCGGGATTATATTATCGGAAAACTAAACTTTAAGCCTGGAACCAAAATAAGTTTTAAAGACTTGGAAACGGGAATTAATAATCTTAATGCGACTCAAAATTTTAGTGCCATGAGCTATTATTTTGAAAAAAATGGTGAGTATGATGATTTGATTCTTACGTTAACCGAAAGTCCAGTGAAAACCCAATTGAAATTTGGATTGCACTATGATGGGTTGTATAAGAGTGCAATTTTGGCCAATGTGACCAATAAAAAAACGTTTTTTAAAAATGACTTTTTATCTGCAGACTTGGTTTTGGGAGATAATATAAGGTATTATTTTGACTACTATATTGACAATGGATTTCAGTTGAGTTATGGGTTTAAGTCTCAATTGCATCAATTTAACAAAAACATTCCGGTGAGTGTGATAACATACAATAGTGAGGGGACGAATTCTATAAATATAGATTATCTTGATTTGGCCAATCAGA
The DNA here is from genome assembly GCF_031456055.1 of Flavobacterium granuli. Taxonomy (GTDB): domain Bacteria; phylum Bacteroidota; class Bacteroidia; order Flavobacteriales; family Flavobacteriaceae; genus Flavobacterium; species Flavobacterium granuli_A. Next base: position 201,889 of record NZ_JAVDTX010000003.1, on the reverse strand, counting down.
TATATATTCAATCCGTATTTGCTCAAAAATTCCTTATTGGTGTTGGAGCCGAATTTGAATATCTTGACATTACCTCCGAAACACTTGAAGTAGAACCAACGATTACCAAAAGCAATTTTTTTAGTCTCTTTGGATATATAAAATACGATTCCTACGACAATAAATATTTTCCTAATAAAGGCTGGTATTTTTCGGGGAACCCACAATTTTATATGCTTTCATCTGAAAGTGCGCTAAATTTTGAGCCCTTTTCGATTGTAAGCGCCGAAGCTGGTATTGCAAAAACAATTTTTAAGAATACAACAATTAAACTTCAGGCTGAAGCAGGAACTTCAATTGGAAGTAAAAGTTTGCCTTATTTTGACTTTATTTTGGGAGGCTATGGATTTAACAACACGAATAATTTCAAATATTTTTATGGCTATGATTATTTAAGTATTGCGGGCAATAGTTATTTGGAAAGTACAATTACACTTGATTTTGAAATTTTAAAAAAGAATCATCTCAATTTTTCGGCCAATTATGCCAATTTAGATGATAATCTTTACGATTCGTTAGATTGGATTTCATTGCCAAAGTATTCAGGATATGCTTTGGGTTACGGATTGGAAACCGTTATTGGTCCAGTGGAAGTAAAATATTCATGGTCTCCAGAAACTTCAAAATCTCACCTTTGGTTTAGTGTTGGATTTATTTTTTAATTTGTATTTTTTATTAAATAAAATTACGACATTTGTAATTATGAAAACAAATTGGACAGGTTTATTAGAGTATCTTCAATTCTTAATCAAAAGAAATCCAGAGTGATTTTATAGGAGCGCTTAGCCCTATTAGTATTGTCAAAGAATTGAATACTTGATTGTGTATATCAAAGTTTTGCTTTAAAAAAGAGAAACTATTTGACGCTACGATTTTTACGAATTGCTTACTATCTAATTTAAATTGTCATGCCAATATATCATAAACTAGGAAATATTCCTCCTAAAAGACACACCCAGTTTAAAAAACCAAATGGAGGTTTGTATTACGAACAACTATTTGGTACAGAAGGTTTTCATGGTCATTCTTCCTTATCGTACCACATTGATAGACCGACTCAGGTCAAAGAAATACTAAAATCGTATTCGGTTGAACCCAAAATTGCAATTGGGAAAAACATAAAATCATTATTATTGAAAGGTTTCGAATTGAAGCCTGAAGATGATTTTTTGGATAGCCGAAAAGCGATGTTGGTCAATAAAGACTGTATCATAGGATTGGCAGCGCCCAGAAAATCATTGACCTCATATTTCTATAAAAATGCCGATGCCGATGAAATGATTTTCATACATAGAGGCAAAGGAAAGCTTAGAACAATGCTTGGGAATATCCCTTTTGAGTATGGGGACTATTTGATTATTCCACGCGGAATCATTTACCAAATCGAATTTGAAACCGAAGACAATCGTTTGTTTTATGTAGAATCCTATTCTCCGTTTTATACGCCAAAACGTTATAAAAACGAATCAGGACAGCACTTGGAACATTCTCCATTTTGCGAGCGTGATTTTATTTTGCCAAACGAATTAGAGTCGCATGACGAAAAAGGAGATTTTGTAATCAAAATGAAAAAAGAAGGTATGATGCATGAAGTAGTTTATGCCACACACCCTTTTGACGTTGTGGGTTGGGACGGTTACAACTTCCCGTATGGATTTTCTATTCACAATTTTGAACCTATAACTGGGCGTGTGCATCAACCGCCACCGGTACACCAAACATTCGAGACAGGTACTTTTGTAGTTTGTTCTTTCGTACCAAGATTGTACGATTACCACCCGAAATCCATTCCGGCACCATATAATCACAGTAATATTGATAGTGACGAGGTATTGTATTATGTAGATGGCGATTTCATGAGCCGTAACAACATCGAGCAAGGATACATCACATTGCACCCAAAAGGGATTCCGCACGGACCTGCTCCAGGTGCTATGGAACGCAGTATTGGACACACAGAAACGCAGGAATTGGCCGTAATGGTCGATACTTTCCGACCGCTTATGGTAACCGAAGAAGCGATGGGAATTGATGATGGACAATACTATAAATCTTGGGTAGAGTAAGTCCTTACTTGGAAAGAAGTTAATCACATTTAATAAATTAATTAGGAGCATTTCCTGCTGTCCGCTGTATCCACGCAAAAAAGCGTGGGATGCCGCTTCCATCAGGGCTAGGGCTTTAGGACAATCAATAACATTTCGGTGAATCAATTTAACGATTAACCGATTAAACAAATAAACACAATGGCAAAAGAAGTAAAATCAGTAGAATACGGATTAGAGAAAATATTCGAAGGAGCACAAGACTTCCTTCCGCTTTTAGGAACCGATTATGTAGAGTTCTATGTAGGTAACGCAAAACAATCAGCACATTATTATAAAACTGCTTTTGGTTATCAATCATTGGCGTATGCCGGATTGGAAACAGGAGTAAAAGACAGAGCTTCTTATGTATTAAAGCAAGACAAAATCCGAATTGTTTTAACTACTCCTTTAACGCAAGATTCTCCTCTTCACGACCATTTGAAAAAACATGGTGATGGAGTAAAAGTAGCTGCACTTTGGGTAGAAGATGCAAGAAGTGCTTATGAAGAAACCATGAAGCGTGGTGCTCGTTCCTTTATGGAACCAACAGTTGAGAAAGATGAGTTTGGGGAAGTAGTACGTTCAGGTATATATACTTATGGTGAAACGGTTCATATTTTTGTAGAAAGAAAAAACTACAACGGTATATTCTTACCAGGCTATAAAGAATGGAAATCTGATTACAATCCAGAGCCAACAGGTCTGAAATATATCGACCACATGGTTGGAAATGTGGGTTGGAACGAAATGAATACTTGGGTAAAATTCTATGAAGATGTAATGGGATTTGTAAATTTCCTTTCTTTTGATGACAAACAAATCAATACAGAGTATTCAGCTTTGATGAGTAAAGTAATGTCAAACGGAAACGGAAGGATCAAATTTCCAATCAATGAACCAGCCGAAGGAAAGAAAAAATCACAAATCGAAGAATACTTGGATTTCTATGGCGGGCCCGGAATTCAGCACATCGCCATTGCCACAGATGATATCATAAAAACAGTATCGGAATTAAAAGCGAGAGGGGTAGAATTTTTATCAGCACCACCGCATACTTATTACCAAGCCATTCCAGAAAGATTAGGAGTGCATATGGATATGATGAAAGAAGATTTGAATGACATAGAAAAACTAGCCATTATGGTAGATGCTGATGAAGATGGTTATTTATTGCAAATTTTCACGAAGCCAGTTCAAGATCGTCCAACTTTGTTTTTTGAAATTATTCAAAGAATGGGAGCAAAAGGATTTGGTGCAGGGAACTTTAAAGCGCTTTTTGAGTCAATTGAGAGAGAACAAGAATTGCGAGGAACGTTGTAAAATTTCATTTTTATTGCATTATCAAAAAAAATAACAGTTAACTTACCCTTAAAATTGCAAATGTTGTGTTAAACTTGGATTTTTGCTAAAAAAACGTTCATTGATGATGTACTTTTGCACTCGCAAATCAGGAAGGGGTGGTTTCCTTCTTAGTTTCATATAAATTTTCATAATTTATAGTTTTTTGGTTAGTTAATAGCATAAAAACTCAGTCATTAATTTGACTGAGTTTTTTTGTTTTAATACATTTGAGGTTATCTTATAATGAATCGAATCCAATGAAAAAAATTATAATTTTCTTGATGGTGATTATCACTTTGGGTTTCGATGCGCAAAAGGAAGAAGCTTTTTCTGCAGGTGAATATCTAAGATTCAGGGTTCATTATGGAATCATAGATGCAGGATATGCTACAATTGAGGTTAAAGAAGCTATATTAAACAGCCAATCTGTTTACCATGTTATAGGTAAAGGTTATTCTACTGGCATGACCAAGTTTTTTTTTAAGGTTGAAGATGTCTACGAAAGTTATATAGATAAGAATAATAGAAGTCCCTATAAGTTTGTTCGCAAAATAAATGAAGGTGGCTACACAAAAAATCAAGAAGGTTTTTTTGATCAAAAAACTAATAAAGTCTTGGTAAAAGATTACAAACATAAAACGGAAAAAACCTTTAGCTTTTCGGATAAAACACAGGATATTTTGTCTTCCTTTTATTATTTACGTAATTACCCCAACATCAATAAAATTAAAGCAGGGGAATCAGTTATTATCGATATGTTTTTTGACAATGAGACTACAAAATTTAAGTTAAAATTTATAGGTCGAGAAGATATTAAAACTAAATTTGGCATGGTTTCTGCCATGATTTTTAGACCTTTAGTTCAGTCTGGACGTATATTTAAAGAAGAAGAAGGTTTAACGATTTGGATTTCAGACGACTATAATAAGATACCAGTTCGGATAAAAGCAAACCTTTTGGTAGGTTCGATCAAGGCCGATTTGGAAGAATACAAAGGATTGAATAATCCGTTTAAATTAAAATCAAAATGACAATAAATGATACCACTGCATCAATTTTGGATGAAATTGATCAAAAATTTCAAAAAATAAACCAAAAAACGGAGACGCATCTTGAAGGATTACTTTGGTCAAAACCAATAACCTATTGGGATTATATTCAAACAGATGCATTATTGAATTTGCAAATTCAAAGAACAACGCTTCCAGATGAAATGGTTTTTATCATGTATCATCAAGTCAATGAATTGCTTTTTAAAATGATACTTTGGGAAATGCATCAAATTTCCTATGCCGAAAAATTGACTACCGATTTTTTTACAGAGAGATTAATGAGAATTAGTCGTTACTTTGATATGCTTACCACTTCGTTTGATATTATGGGAGACGGTATGGAGGTTGAACAATATATGAAATTTAGAAATACGCTAACTCCTGCCAGCGGTTTTCAGAGTGCTCAATATAGAATGATAGAAATTGCTTCAACTGATTTAATCAATCTTATTGATTATCGTTTTAGAGCAACTATTGATAGAAACACACCTTATGAACATGCTTTGGATCATATGTATTGGCAAGCAGCGGGGAAAGATCATCAAACAGGTGAAAAGTCTTATTTGTTATTAGAGTTTGAACGCAAATACAAAGCTTCATTTTTGACACAAATGGAGGAATACAACACTATAAATCTTTGGCAGAAATTCAAGCAATTACCAGAATCTGATCGTGAAAATCCAGAATTGGTGAAAGCCATGCGGCACTATGATCACACAGTAAATGTTACTTGGGTAATGGGACATCTAAATGCCGCTAGAAAATATATTGACAATGGTAAAGGTGATGGTGAAGCGACTGGGGGAAGCGACTGGAAAAAATACATGCACCCAAGATATCAAAGAAGAATTTTCTTTCCGGAATTATGGAGTGAAGAGGAATTGGCTAATTGGGGAGTAGAAAACTAAAGATTAAAAAGAGATAACTTGAAGCAGGTAATTGTAATTTTAGTAGTGCTGTTTTCCTTGATATCCTGCAATAGGAGTGAAGATGTTGTGGAAAACCAAGTGATTCCAAAGTCCAAAAAGAATGATTTTGGATTTAAATTTTCTGATTTTAATGTTGTTCAGGATTCTGTAAAATCAGGAGATACTTTTGGGAGTATTTTGCAAAATCAAAATATTGGAGACAAAAAAGTATTTGACATTGTTGCTCAAGTGAAAGACACTTTTGATGTTCGTACTATTAGAATTAATAAACATTACACGCTTCTTCGTTCCAAGAATAAAACTAATTCTCTGAATGTTTTTATATACCAACCCGACGCATTACACTATTATGTGATTGATTTGCGGGATTCAATTGCAAAGGCATATAAAAAGACTAAACCTTTAACCTTAAAGCGCCGAACTATTGGTGGAGTTTTGAAAGGATCGCTATCCGAAACTTTAGAATCAGCTAATGTTGAAGGTGCTTTGGCAACGAGAATTTCAAAGATTTTTGCGTGGTCTATCGATTTCTTTAAAGTTAAAAAGGGAGACCGATTTGGATTGACCTTTACTGAACGTTATATCAATGATTCAATTTATGACGGTGTAGATAGTCTTGAAGCTGCTTTTTTTGAATACAAAGGAAAAATTATTTATGCTTTTCCGTTTGAACAAAATCCAGGTTCTGGTAAAGTAGATTATTATGATGAAGATGGAAAAACTCTAAAGAATTTTTTCCTTAAGACACCAATTAAATTTAGCCGTATCAGTTCACGTTTTACTTCTAATCGTTTTCACCCCGTACAACAAATTTGGAAAGCACACAAAGGAACTGATTATGCAGCCCCTTATGGAACGCCAATTTCTACAACGGCTGGTGGAATAGTTGAACAAACAGGTTATACTGCAGGGAATGGGAATTTTGTAAAAGTAAAACACAATAAGGTTTACTCTACCCAATATTTACACATGTCTCGAATATTGGTAAGACGTGGACAACATGTCAATCAAGGGCAAACTATAGGATTGGTAGGAAGTACGGGCTTGGCAAGTGGTCCACATGTATGCTATCGTTTTTGGAAAAATGGAGTTCAGGTTGATGCATTGCGATTGAAATTGCCAAACGGTGAACCTATGAATGCAAAAAACAAAGAACGTTTCTTAACAAAGATCGAGCCCTTGAAATTTGAATTGGATAGTGTTTCCAATTTATAGAAGTTCTTTTTGCGTTTTTTGTATCAAGTTATTTATTCTTCTAATTTGATATTTAATTGTTATATAATGTACTGATTTTAGTCCAATCAAACTTATTTCAGTAAATTTGCACAATTATAAAAAACTAGAATAAAATGGCTTTAAATACAATAAACCCTACCGAAACTTCTGCTTGGAAAAAACTTCAGGCACACTATAATGAAATACAAAAGGCTTCAATGACAGCAATGTTTCAAGCCGACTCTTCAAGAACTGAAAAATTTCATTTGAAATGGAATGATTTTTTGGTTGACTATTCTAAAAACAGAATTACTCAGGAGACAATTGATTTGTTACTTGAATTAGCAAACGAAACAGGTTTGAAAAATGCTATATCCGATTATTTTGGAGGAGCAATTATTAATCAAACAGAAAATAGAGCTGTTTTACATACTGCTTTGCGTGCTAAAGAATCTGCTGTAATTAATGTGGATGGGATCAATGTGATGCCAGAAGTATATGCAGTAAAAAATAAAGTGAAATCATTTTCAAACGAAGTAATTTTAGGACAAAGAACTGGATACACGGGGAAGCCATTCACGGATATCGTTAATATAGGTATTGGTGGTTCTGACTTAGGACCTGTTATGGCAGTTGAAGCTTTACAATATTATAAAAACCATTTAAATGTGCATTTTGCATCCAATGTTGATGGAGATCACGTAAATGAAATTATCAAAAAATTAAATCCAGAAACTACCTTATTTGTGATTGTTTCCAAAACATTTACAACTCAAGAGACTTTAACTAATTCTGAAACTATCAAAGCTTGGTTTTTAAAATCAGCTAGCCAAGAAGATGTTGCCAAACATTTCGTGGCCGTTTCAACCAATATTCAAAAAGTAACCGAGTTTGGGATTAATCCTGACAACGTATTCCCAATGTGGGACTGGGTTGGAGGACGTTTTTCTTTATGGAGTGCCGTTGGGCTTTCTATAAGTTTGGCTGTTGGGTTCGATAATTTCAACGATTTGTTAAGTGGTGCCAATGAAATGGACGAACACTTCAAAACAGCTGATTTTGACAAAAATATTCCAGTAACATTGGCGTTATTGAGTGTTTGGTATAATAATTTCTTTGGTGCCGAAAGTGAAGCTTTGATTCCTTATACACAGTATTTGCAGAAATTGGCTCCTTATTTGCAACAAGGAACAATGGAAAGTAATGGTAAAAGTGTGGGACGTGACGGGAACCCAGTGAATTATGAAACGGGAACTATCATTTGGGGAGAACCAGGTACAAATGCACAACATGCTTTTTTTCAATTAATTCACCAAGGAACAAAATTGATTCCTTCTGATTTTATTGGATTTGTAAAGCCATTATATGGAGATGACGATCATCACGATAAATTGATGTCAAACTTTTTTGCCCAAACTGAAGCTTTGATGAACGGAAAATCACAAGAACAAGTTCAGGCTGAATTTGACAAACAAGGATTAAGCGCGGAGAAAGCAAGTGTTCTTTTGCCGTTTAAAGTGTTTACGGGAAATAAACCGACCAATACAATTTTGATTCAAAAATTGACACCAAAATCATTGGGTTCCTTGATTGCGATGTATGAACACAAAATTTTTGTTCAAGGGATTATTTGGAACATCTTTAGTTTTGACCAATGGGGCGTGGAACTTGGAAAACAATTGGCTAATTCGATATTAGAAGAGATTAATACCAAGCAAGTAAAGAATCACGACAGTTCTACTAAATTTTTATTGAATCATTTTTTAGAAAATAAATAGATCGCTTCTGTAGTAAATTAAAAGGCTCTGATTATAAAAAATCAGAGCCTTTTTTATTGGAATGAAATTAGAATTAACATATTAAAAGGAAAAACTGAAAAGAGGACATTCCTTATTGAATGATAAATTCTTATAATTCGACATTATAAACAGATAAATCGTTAAAACATTAACAATAAAATTAAAATATGATTTTTTTGTGGTTAGATATTGTTGTAAGTGCAATTTTTTAAAGATTCCTTAACACATATTGATTCAAATGTTATAATTTTGCCAAAAATATTTAAACTAACAATGATGACTACAATGAAAAATTGGTTACTCTCTGGATTGCTATTTTTAGTGGTTTCAACCGTATTTTCACAAGGGAAAATTACTGGAACTATTACAGATGGTCAAAGCCCATTACCTGGGGCAAATGTTGCTATTAAAGGTGCATCAGTAGGTGCTTCAACAGGTTTTGATGGTAAATTTACCATTGAATCTACTGTAAATGCTGGACAATTAATTATTTCTTACATTGGTTTCGAAAACCAAACAGTGAGCTTTTCAGTTTCAAGTGGAACTACTGATTTAGGAAATATTGTTTTGGTTTCTAATTCTAACGAATTGAGTGAAATCGTAGTTAGATCAACTGTTGTGGATGTTGCAAAAGACAGAAAAACACCTGTTGCCGTTTCTACAATCAAAGCATCAGAAATTCAAGCAAAATTAGGTACTCAAGAATTCCCTGAAGTTTTAAAGAACACTCCTTCAGTTTATGCTGTAAAAGGTGGTGGTGGATTTGGAGATTCAAGAATTAGTATTCGTGGATTTAGTCAAAATAACATTGCAGTTATGATTAATGGTGTGCCTGTTAATGATATGGAAAACAGTTCTGTTTACTGGAGTAACTGGGCAGGGTTATCTGATGTAACTTCTGCTATGCAAGTTCAAAGAGGTTTAGGTTCTTCAAAATTAGCTATCGCTTCAGTTGGAGGAACAATTAATATATTGACTAAATCTTCTGATCAAAAAGAAGGAGGTTCTATTGGTACTTCTTTTGGAAATGCAAATTATCTAAAAACACAAGCGTCTTATTCTACAGGTAAATTGGAGAATGGACTTTCAGCCTCTATTTTATACAGCCACACAATGGGAGATGGATATGTAGATGGAACTGATTTTGTAGGAGACAACTATTTTATAGCTTTGGGTTATACTACAAAAGACAACAAACACGATTTTCAATTTACTTTTACAGGAGCGCCACAATGGCACAACCAAAGAAGTTCAAGTATTACTATCGCTCAGTATCAAAAATATGGAGTTGATGGAGAGCCAAATATAAAATACAACTCTGATTGGGGATATTTGAATGGAGAAAAGTTTAGTATGACAAGAAACTATTTCCATAAACCAGTTGGTTCTTTTAACTGGGATTACAAAATCAACGAAACTTCAAAATTGTCAACAGTTCTTTACGGTTCTTGGGGCCGTGGTGGTGGAGCTAGAGGTGCAGGAGGAGTTAGAGGAGCTACTTATACAGCAGATGCATTTAGAACTGCTGATGGTTTAGTGGATTTTGATAAAATTCAAGCTTATAACTCAGGTCAAACTGTTGTGATTGGTGGAGTGGCTAGAACAAGAACGGAAATTAATGGTAATTTTCAAAATAGTTCAAATACAGGTAGATCTGGTGCAGGAACTCCAGCTTCTCCATATGTTTATAATAGTACTTCAGGTATTTCTCAAATTTCATCTATCAACTCTCATGACTGGTATGGTGGTGTGATCAATTTTAATAAAAAATTCACAGAGAACATAACTTGGGATTTAGGGGTTGATGCTAGAACTTATGTGGGTATTCACTATCAAAATTTAAATAATTTGTTGGGAGCTGATGAGTATTATGATAATACAGACATTAACAATCCAAAAAGAATCTTGACAAACACTTACACAGTTAGTCCTTCTGGGAATCCTTTTTCAAATGCTACAGCTGGAGATAAGATCAATTTTTACAATGATGGAAATGTTAACTGGTATGGTGCTTTTACTCAATTAGAGTATTCAAAAGATAATTTGACAGCATTCATTCAAGGAGCTGTTTCTCAACAAGGTTTCAAAAGAGTAGATTACTTTAAATATTTAAGTTCTAATCCACTTTCTTCCACAGATTATGAAAATATTCTTGGAGGTAACGTAAAAGGAGGAGTAAACTATAATATTAATGAACAGCATAATGTTTTTGCTAATGCAGGTTATTACTCAAAACAACCGTTCTTTAATGCCGTATATCCTGGAAATGCTTCTATAGTGAATCCATACTTGGTAAATGAAAAAATCATGAGTGTTGAAGGAGGTTACGGTTTCCGTTCTGGAATTTTCTCTGCCAATGTAAATGTTTATTATACTACTTGGGATGATAGAAATTTAAGAATAAACGATTCTAATACAGCTACCAATAATGGTGGGTATTATGATTATACAGGAATTAGTGAAACACACATGGGGGCTGAATTTGAAGGAAATGCTAGAATTACTGATAAATTCAAAGTTAATGGAATGTTCTCTTTTGGAAACTGGGAATACAGTGGTAATGCTAATTCAACATTATACAATTCTGCTAACGAAGAGTTGAGTAAATCACTTTTATATTTAGATAACGTAAAAGTTGGAGATGCTGCTCAAATGACTGCTTCTTTAGGTGCTTCTTATGAAGTTTTAGAAAGAGTTACTTTAGATGCTAATTATAATTTTAATGATAATTTATATGCAGCAATTTCACCTGATAAATTCACAGCAGCTGATAACAAAGGATCGTTAGAATTGCCATCTTACGGATTAGTTGATGCAGGATTTTCATATAAAATGCTTGTAGGAGCAAAAAGAGATAAATCAGTAAATTTCAGATTGAATGTAAATAACGTATTTGATGAAATTTATATTGCTGAATCTAGATCTAACTTCTTCGCTGATGATATTAAAACAAAAGCTACAGCAACAACACCTGCTGTAACTTATGCACAAGCAGGAGATATTTACAATGGTATAGCAACTGTTAACCAAGTTTTCTTCGGATTTGGAAGAACTTATAACTTTAGTTTGCGTTACGATTTCTAGAAAAAAGAATCAAAATATAGTTCAGAAACCCCAATCGCTTTTTAGTGTATTGGGGTTTTTTTATGACTTTTTTGCTTATATTTGTTTAAATTAAAATAATATTTATGTACACGATTTTACAAAAATTTCACTCAGGTTGGGCTTATATTGCATTGTTAGTTCTTGTTATCGCGGTTATTAATGCCATAATAGGAATGTCTTCTAAAAAAGAATTTACTGCAAGAGACAGAAAAATTGCTTTGTTTGGATTAATTGGAATACACGTTCAATTATTGGTTGGTATAATCTTGTATTTTGTTTCTCCACTAGGATTGGCCTCTTTAGGGCAAATGTCTGATAAAGCGTTGCGTTTAACTTCATTGGAGCATCCATTAATCAATATCATTGCTATCGTTTTAATTACGATTGGTTGGTCAAAACATAAAAAATTAACGACTAGCGAATCAAAATTTAAGACTTTCTCTATATTTTACGGTTTAGGATTAGTGCTTATTTTAAGTAGAATCCCTTGGTCATTATGGTTTTAAACCATTTTTAAAAGTCCTGAGAAGGACTTTTTTTTACCTTTTTTTGCACTTCAAAAGTTTCACCTAATAAACTATAAATGAAAAAAATAATCACGCTTTTATTTTTACTTGCCAATTTTGGATTGGTAAGTGGTCAAAGTGCCATTATAAATAGCAAAAAATTTTCCATCAATAAAGACACTGTAAAAAAAGTTAAGGTTGTCGAAAAAGAGTTTTCACCAGCAACAATCGCCCCAGATACTGCTACTGTTGAAACAGGGAAGTTTGTGTTTTTCAAGAAAAATGCTCACGCTTCTTATTATCACGACAAGTTTAACGGTAAAAAAACAGCAAGCGGAAAACGATTTGACAATCAAAAATTAACCGCAGCCCATAGAAAATTTCCTTTTGGCACTAAGCTAAGAATTACCAATGAAGACAACGGGAAATCGGTAATAGTAGAAGTGACTGATCGCGGTCCTTTTGCAAGAGGAAGAGAAATAGATTTAAGTAAAAAAGCCTTTATGGATATTGCTTCCAACAAAAGGGGTGGAGCAGTAAATGTAAAAATAGAGGAATTGCAAAAGTGATTTTTTAGTAATTACTTTATTCACTCAAAAACTACCAATTTTTAAAAGGGTTATTACTCAAGTAGGCATTGTAATATCTTTTGTCATTTGTAACTTCTTGACCAAGCCAGATTGGTTTTTCAAAAGATTCGGTTTCAGACTTCAGTTCGATTTCAGCCATAATTAAGCCTTCATTTTCTCCGTAAAATTCATCTATTTCAATAATATGACTACCCGTTTTGACTTCAAATCGGGTTTTGTCAATTACGCCAGATTCACATAAAAGCAATAATTTATCAGCTTCGTCAACGGGGATTTCCTTTTCCCATTCAAAACGGGACATACCCGATTCGCTTGAGAGTCCTTTTATCGTCAAAAACCCTTTGTTACCTTTTACACGCACTCTTACTGTTCTTTCGGGGATCGAGCTTAAATAGCCTTGTTTTATTCTGTTTTGGGCAAAAGATTCTTCTTTGAAAGAATCTGAAGTCACCAAAAATTTTCTTTCTATTTCTACCATTTTTATGTTTTTTGGAGCTTTATCCCGCTATTCGTTTCAATCTTATGAGCCGAACCCCGGCTCATAAGGATTTTCACTGTTATCGGGGCTAGTGCGTTTATCAAAGATATTCATTTATTTTTTTAACAGTTCTGTCATTCCATTTTTTTCAAAACGTTTCTAAATTTGTAACATGTCCGAACCTCTCCCACATAGAAAAATCATACACATCGACATGGATGCGTTCTATGCTTCGGTGGAGCAAATGGATAATCCTGAGTTGCGTGGCAAACCCATTGCTGTTGGGGGAGCCGAAAACCGAGGAGTTGTTTCGGCGGCCAGTTATGAAGCTAGAAAATTTGGTGTTCGCTCTGCGATAAGTGGCTTTTTAGCCAAAAAAAACTGCCCCGAACTTATCTTTGTAAGGCCACGTTTTGATAGGTACAAAGAAATCTCAAAGAAAATCCATAAAATATTCCATGAGTATACAGATTTGGTTGAGCCTCTTTCACTTGACGAAGCTTATCTGGATGTTACCAAAAATAAAAAAGGCAATCCTAGTGCCAGTTTATTGGCACAGGAAATTCGAGCAAGAATATTTAATGAAGTTGGGTTAACGGCTTCGGCGGGGATTTCGGTCAATAAATTCGTGGCCAAAATTGCCAGTGATTACAATAAGCCTAACGGCCAAAAAACGGTCAATCCAGATGAAGTGATTTCTTTTTTGGAACAATTACCCATCCAAAAATTTTATGGCGTAGGAAAGGTTACTGCTGAAAAAATGTTTCAGCTTGGAATTTTTACGGGTTTGGATTTAAAAAATAAACCAGTTGAGTATCTGGAAAAGCATTTTGGAAAGTCTGGTGGTTTTTATTATAATGTAGTTCGAGGTATTCATAACAGTGAAGTGAAATCAAATCGGATTACAAAATCGGTTGCTGCCGAACATACTTTTGACATTAATCTTTCCTCCGAAATATTTATGTTGGAAAAACTCGAAAAAATTGCGTCTGAATTGGAACGTCGTCTAAAAAAACATCAGATTTCCGGCAAAACAATTACACTTAAAATAAAGTACAGCGATTTTACCCAACAGACGCGAAGCAAAACGATGCCTTATTTCATTTCCGATAAAGCACTGATTTTTGAAACGGTCAAAGAACTCTTGTACCAGGAGAAAATGAAAGATTCAGTTCGTCTTCTTGGAATTTCCTTAAGCAACCTAAATACGGAAATCAAAAAAACAGTGGTGGTACAGCTCAAATTTGATTTTTGATTTGAATTGTGCATTGAGCCACAGATTTTGTGGATTAAACGAATTTGGGCGAATTTTTTATTTCTTACTCAAAATGTATTTAGCCATTGTTTTGCTTCGTTTCTATTAAGAGTAGAGCTACTGGCAATATTAAGGCTCACCTACCAAAAAAAACATAGGCGAACATGCCAAAAGTATGAGTATGCCAATCTAAAATTATTGCATTCCTGTCACAAAACCGATTATTGAGACTGGACATTATTTTATGAAAAAACAAAAAAAAGGCTCTCATTACTGAAAGCCGTTTTTTTGATTGTATTTAATAAGAATTAAGAATTCATCAAACTTTCGATTTCTTCCACTTCAATCGGAATGTTTCTCATTAAGTTGAAAGGTTCTCCTTTTTCCTGAACAACAACATTGTCTTCCAAACGAATTCCAAAACCTTCGGCAGGGATGTAAATTCCAGGCTCAACAGTGAATACCATATTTGCTTTCATCGGCTCATGCAATAATCCGTAATCGTGTGTGTCCAATCCCATGTGGTGAGAAGTTCCGTGCATAAAATATTTTTTGTAGGCAGGCCATTCCGGGTTTTCATTTTGAACATCGGCTTTGTCAATTAATCCTAAACCAAGTAATTCTGATGTCATGATTTTACCCACTTCAACATGATATTGTTTCCAGAGAGTTCCTGGAGTAAGCATTTTGGTCGCTTCATTTTTAACTCTCAAAACGGCATTGTAAACATCTTTTTGTCTGTCCGTGAATTTTCCCGAAACTGGAATCATACGAGTCATATCACTAGAATAGTTTGCGTATTCAGCAGCCACGTCAAGTAATACTAAATCACCCGCTTTACATTGTTGGTTATTTTCGATGTAATGCAAAACATTGGCGTTGTTTCCTGAAGCAATAATTGGTGTATAAGCAAAACCTTTGGAACGGTTGCGAATGAATTCGTGAACTAATTCAGCTTCGATTTCGTATTCGGTTACGTTTGGTTTTACGAATGACAACAATCTTCTGAAACCTTTTTCGGTAATGTTACAGGCGTTCTGAATTAAATCAATTTCTTCGGTTTCTTTGATTGAACGGATGCGTTGCAATATTGGATTGCTTTTTGCAACTTGATGTGCAGGATATTTGGCTTTCCACCATTTAATGAAACGAGCTTCACGGGTTTCTGTTTCAATAGTTGCACGATAATGTTCATTGGTATTGATGTACATGATGTCTGAGTAAGTCATCATTTCGTTTAAGATTTTCTCAAAATCTTGTAACCAATAAACGGTTTTAATTCCAGAAACTTCAAAAGCGCGGTCTTTGGTCAGTTTTTCACCTTCCCAAACGGCAATATGAGCACTAGTTTCTTTTAGGAATAATATTTCTCTTTGATTTTCGTAAGGAGCATCTGGAAAAAGTAATAAGATACTTTCTTCTTGATCTACACCGGATAAATAAAAGATATCGCGGTGTTGTGCAAATGGCAATGTACTATCTGCAGAAACAGGATAAATATCATTAGAATTAAATACTGCTACACTATTAGGCTTCATTTGAGCCATGAATTTTGCTCTGTTTTTTATAAAAAGGGCACGGTCAATTTGGTGGTATTTCATACGTATTTGTATTTATTAATTTTTATTGGAATATGGTATTGCCACTTTTCTATTGATTTTATGATTTGAAATTGTGGCAACTTCCCTTTAAAACAATTTTAGGTATTGAATTATCAAAAATAGTAACTTTAAAAATGTAATTAGTATTTGTATAGTTTTTTTTAAGATTTTAATAACTGCGGAAGTTTTATTATTGGTTTTGAAGCAGAAAGATTAGGCATTTTTGCAGGCATCGTCCCGCTATCCGTTGCAATCTCATGTGTCTCGTCCGAAAAGACGAGACACATGAGGATTTTCACTACTATCGGGGCTAAAGGGAGAGATTATGTTTTTTTTGGGGTATTATCTGAAAAAGGAAAAATGGGAATGATTTAACTCGGAGGTGAATAGTAATTATTTGCACTAAAGTTCTTGTTTCGACCGCGCGAAGGATGGGAGCAAGTTACCGAAGTAACGCGGACAGCCTGACCGCATAAAGAAAAGGGACCGATTCACCGTTATGATGAGTTGGTCCCTTTTCTTTATGAGGTCGCGCCCAAATAAAGTTTTTAAATAAAAAAAGCACGAAGAAATGAGGGTTTCTCCGTGCTTTATTAAAAAAGTATTTTAAAGTTAAAACTGTGCTACCTCGGTAGAATCTTTCATTGCTGTTGTAGAAGATTTTCCTGTGGTAACGGTGTTTTGTACGGCATCAAAATAGGATGTGCCAACAAATCCTTGGTGTTTTACGGCTTTGAAACCATGTTTTTGTAAAGCAAATTCTCTTTCTTGTAATTCAGAATATCCGGCCATTCCTCTCTCTTTGTAGGCTTTGGACAATTCGAACATACTGGTGTTCAAGGCATGGAATCCAGCCAAAGTGATGAACTGGAATTTGTAGCCCATTGCAGCCAAGTCTTCTCTGAAAGTTTCCATTTCGGCAACGGATAATTTGGCGGCCCAGTTGAATGAAGGCGAACAATTGTAGGCCAACATTTTTCCAGGAAATTGTTTGTGGATAGCTTCTGCAAATTGTTTAGCATAGGCCAAATCAGGATTGCTGGTTTCCATCCAAATCAAATCGGCATAAGGTGCATAACTTAATCCGCGATCAATTCCTTGCTCCACACCACAGTTTACATAGAAAAACCCTTCGGCTGTTTTTTCTCCTGTGATGAATTTGGCATCTCTTGGATCGATATCGCTAGTCAATAAATTGGCAGCATCGGCATCAGTTCGCGCAACGATAAGCGTTGGTGTTCCCATTACATCGGCGGCCAAACGCGCAGCAATTAATTTATTGATGGCTTCTTGAGTAGGTACTAAAACTTTCCCGCCAAGATGGCCACATTTTTTAGCAGAACTCAGTTGGTCTTCAAAGTGAACACCAGAAGCTCCCGATTCAATCATCGATTTCATCAATTCGAACGCATTTAGATTACCTCCAAAACCGGCTTCGGCATCGGCAACTATTGGAACCAAATAGTCTTTTTTATCAGTCGTTCCGTTTACTACCTGTATTTGATCTGCGCGCAAAAGTGCGTTGTTGATTCTTTTTACAACCAAAGGAACGCTGTTGGCTGGATACAAGGATTGGTCGGGGTACATTTCGCCAGCAACATTGGCATCCGCCGCCACTTGCCAGCCGCTAAGGTAAATGGCTTCCAGTCCAGCTTCTACTTCTTGAATGGCTTGGTTTCCTGTAAGTGCTCCTAATCCAGCGACAAAATCTTGCGAATTGAGTTTGTTCCATAATTTGGTAGCTCCCATTCTGGCAATGCTGTGCTCAATTTGATAAGATCCTTGGAGATTTACAACTTCTTCGGCGGTGTACGGTCGTTCGATTCCTTTCCATCTTGGGTTTGTAATCCAGTCGGTAACTAGTTCTTGAATTCTTGTCTCGGTTGTTTTCATGGTGTTCGTTTAATAGCGTTTGTTGGTTATTTATTTTGATTTTTTTTATTTTGAAATTGAAGTTCTTACAGGTATTTATAGCCAATTAAGGTTAGAAATTCTATAAAATTTTCATTGACTACTAAAGTATCGAGTAGCTGTTCTGCTAAATGATAATTTTGTTTTTCGTGGTTTTCATCACCGACAATCTTTTTAATTTTTTCAAATTCTTCCATTGCTAAACGATGATAATAATCTTCTGTTAGTGTTTTGTTGTTGTCCAAAATCACTTCGTTTTGAAGCCATTGCCACAATTGAGATCTTGAGATTTCGGCAGTAGCGGCGTCTTCCATCAAATGATGTAAAGCGGCAGCGCCTTGTCCGTTGAGCCATGAGGCGATATATAGAACCGAAATGCTGATGTTTTTTCGAACACCTTCTTCTGTTATGGTTCCTTTTGGGACTGCCAGCAAATCCTCTTCGACTACATTTACATCATCTCTTTTTACATGGATCTGGTTTTGAGTAGACATGTATTTATCAAAAACAGATTGGGCTAAAGGAACCAAATCAGGGTGCGCTACCCAAGTTCCGTCATGTCCGTTTTGAACTTCTCTTCGTTTGTCTGTTACTACTTTATCAAAGGCAATATTATTGGCTTCTTCATCATTCTTGATTGGAATTTGTGCTGCCATTCCGCCAATTGCGTGTATGTTTCGCTTGTGACATCTTTGAATAACCAATTGTGAATAAGCGCTCATAAAAGGCGAAGTCATAGTTACCTGGTCGCGGTTTGGAACGATAAAGGTTTTGTTTTTTCTTAATTTTTTGATGAAAGAAAAAATGTAATCCCATCTGCCACAATTTAATCCTACGATATGGTCTCTCAATTCGAAGATGATTTCGTCCAGCTGAAAGCTAGCGGTAATCGTCTCTATTAATACAGTTGCTTTGAAAGTTCCGTTTTGTTCTCCCAGATGTTCTTGTGCAAATTCGAAAACTTCATTCCACCATTTTGCTTCGAGATAATGCTCCAATTTTGGTAAATAAAAATAAGGAGCAGTTCCGTTTTTGGATAATTGTTCGTGATTATGAAAAGCATATAAGCCAAAATCAACGAGAGAACCAGACGTTTCTTGGCCGTCGATAAGAATGTTTTTTTCATTCAGATGCAATCCACGAGGTCTTACAATTAGAACGGCTGTCTTTTCTTTCAGAGCGTATTTTTTATTTTTTATTGGATCTTCAAGAGTTATGGTTTTGTTTACGGCATCGATTAGATTTTGTTGCCCTTCCATTAAATTGCTCCAAGTAGGGGAAGTACTGTCTTCAAAATCGGCCATAAATGTTTTGGCTCCAGAATTGAGTGCATTGATGACCATTTTACGATCCACAGGGCCTGTGATTTCTACTCTTCGGTCTAGTAAATCTCTTGGAGTAGTTGCGGCTACCCAATTGCTTTCTCTAATCATTCTTGTTTCGGGTTGAAAACAAGGTAAAGCTCCAGCATCAAATAAGCCCTGTTGTTTTTTGCGATCTTCTAATAACGAAAGTCTTTTGTTATTAAATTTTTGATGCAATTCAGTTAAGAATTCAATGGCGCTATCCGTCAATATTTCAGGATACTGCTGTGTGATTCCATTTGTTATTTGGAATTTTTTCTCGATGGTTTCTGTGTGGTTTTTCATAACTAGTTCATTTTGATACTGCAATACTACAAAAAGTTTTTTATAAAACAAGCGAACGTTCGCTAAAAATGAAAAATATTTTTTTTGAGGTTTTTCTTTTTTTAGTTTATCTTTGATTTTATGAATATGGAAAAAGATTATATCAAATTGATTTTTGGGCTTAAACTCAAGCAGGCTCGAACAAATAAAGATTTGTCATTATTTGGCTTGGCCAAAATAACGGAGCTGTCAAAATCGTATTTGAACGAAATTGAAAAGGGAAAAAAATATCCTAAAACGGAAAAAATTATTCTTTTGGCAGAGAAATTGGACGTCACTTACGATCATATGGTGTCTTTGAAACTCGATAATAATCTTGCACCGATTGGAGAAATTTTAAAATCAGGAATTTTAAAGGAGATTCCGTTGGATCTTTTTGGAATCCAAGAGGCCGATTTAATTGATATTATTGCCAATGCTCCGGCTAAAGTCAATGCCTTTATCAGTACAATTATTGAAATCGCACAGCATTATAACTTAAGCCGAGAAAGTTTCTTCTTAGCTTCGTTGCGTTCTTATCAAGAAGCGCACAATAATTATTTTGAGGAGCTTGAGGAAAAAGTGTTGCTGTTTTGCAAAGCATTTCATATTGATGGAGAAGCCACTATTTCTATCGATGAATTATCTGCGATATTGATTGAAGAATATGGTTATACAATTAATGAAATTGTTTTTTCGGAACAAGAAGAATTGGGTGATTTGAGATCTATTTTTGTGCCAAAAAGCAAAACATTGTTGCTTTCGGTTGGTATCGATGATTCTCAAAAAGCATTTATTTTGGCCAAAGAAATAGCCTATAATTTTCTTGAAATCAAAGAAAGACTGTTTACGTTTAGTTGGATAAAGTTTGATAATTTTGACCAAGTTCTCAATAATTTTTATGCTTCTTATTTTGCAGGGGCATTACTTATTCCAAGGGAACCTTTGATCAACGAGTTGAATTTGTTTTTGTCAAAAACAGATCCTAAACCGCAAGAAATGATTCAGCTGATGAATAAATTTACGGTTTCCCCAGAATCATTTTATCAGAGACTTACTAATATTTTACCAAAAGATTTTCAGATAAAGAACTTATTTTTTCTTCGTTTATCCCATGAAATTGGCACAGATACTTATCAAATAAAAAAAGAATTGCACATTACCAATCAGCAGGAACCTCATGCCAACGAAATGAATGAGCATTATTGTAGAAGATGGGTTTCAATAAAAACAATTGTGGAATCTTTGAAGCAAAAGAAAGAACACTTTTTTGACGCGCAGATTTCGCGTTATGAAAACAGTAATAATGAATATCTCGTTTTTTCATCTGCTACTCCAGATCCTTTTAAGAAGAATTGTTTAAGGAGTATTTCGGTAGGAATTTTGATAACACCTTCAATTAAGAAAAAATTTAAATTTATTGAGGGGGATTCGGTGCAAAGACAATTAGTTGGGGTAACATGCGAAACTTGCTCAGTTCAAAATTGTTTAGAGAGAGCTTCGCCTCCAATTCATTTGGAACAAAAAGTTAGAAATGAAAAGACGGACGCAACGGTTCAGGAATATATAGCTAAGTTTAGTTGAAACAAAAGAGCCACGAATGGATTTATTTCGTGGCTCTTTTTTATATTGTTATTCTCAGCATTAATCAACCCATTTGTAATAACGGGCTCCAATTAGATTTGGAATTTCTGTTTCTATTCGATCCAAAATCCATTCGTTTTTAGGCTCTTGAATGCTTTGTTTTTGTTCCTTTTTGTGTAATTTTTCATAAGTTTCAAAATCAATTTCAAAACTGTTTTCAAGCGTTTCAAAAAGCGCAACATTACTTATGGCTGATTTCCATTCTGGTTGAATAGTTCCTTCAAAAACCTTAGACTTAGAACCACTTCCGTAAGCTAGAAAACCAAATTTTTCGGATGTGATTTCTTTTTTTGTATCGTAGAAATGAGCCAGAGTAGAAAGCAATCCCATAAAAATGGAACCAGTATATAAGTTTCCAATTAATGAAGAAGCTAATTCTGCAGGCTGTAATTTTTCGGAAACAAATGTTTTATAATCATCAGATTTGCTGATTTCTTTTAATTTGTTCTGGTATTCTGAAGCAGTTTCTTCTCCAGAAAGAATTGGAGTGGAAACGTCTAAAGCATATATTTCAGACAACATTCTTCGGCCTTGAAAAGCATAAGGTAAATGCATTACGATACTTTTCCAATTGTCATAGATGGTTTCTTGAGTGCCTTTTAATTTTTTGAATGAAAAATAAGCGTCTCTAGTACGATCCATATAACATTGGTTCGAATATTGTCCGTCAAAAACAGGTTGGTCTTTGTGGATTTCAATTTCGCTTTCCAAATTATCAAACCAAGATTCATTGTTTGCGTTTCCAGTGATTTCCTGTTTTGAAATTGTTCTATATGGTTTAAAGAAATCAAAAACACCTTTCGTGCTAATTCCCCAGTTATTGTCGAAAGTGATGATTCTAGGATTGGCACTAATTAACATTGCTACGGCACCGGCTCCTTGGGTATATTCGCCAGTGGAATTTAAATCGTATTTGGCAAAATCGGTAGCAACGACAATTGCTTTTTTGGTCGGATTGAGTTGAACAAAATCAAGGCAGTTTTGCATAGCGTCAACTCCGCCAATGCAGGCGAAAGTGAAATCTACAACATCACATTCAGATAAAGAGTTCTCTCCGAATTTTTGCTCCATTAGAGAAATCAAAAAAGAACTTATGGGTTTTGAATTGTCAATAGCACTTTCGGTTCCAACGTATATTCGTGCAATTTCATCTAATTTGATGTTGTTGCCTTGGATTAGTTTTGTCAAAACATTCGCTCCAAATACAACAGTATCTTGATGAGTATCTGGTAAAGTCATTTTTAATAAACCCAATCCTTTTTCAAGTTTTTCTGGTTCTATATTTCTAGCTAAAGCTAGTGTTTTTATGGGTAAATGTAATTTGGCAACATCAAAAGCTATTGCATCTATTCCGATTTTCATTGTTGAATATTTTTTGCAAAATTAAAGCTCCACTTTTGAATAACAATTTTTTTAGATCTACAAAATTGATGTTTTTTGTGTTTTTGCTTATTTGCAAAGCAATCATTTATAAAACAGAATAATTGACAATAATTAGGGACTTTATTTTTATTATTTTATGTAATTCTCAAAACGCCTTTTTTGTTTAGGTTATGCTTTGAAGAAGTAACTATCGGACTTTTAAAGTGTTACTAATTGGCTTTTAAAAAGCATCTAAGTTTCAAAATAAACACTTTAAAATGATTATAAATAGTGGGGTAAAAATGTATAAATGGTTGTAATTCTTTCCTAATTAACCTAAATTTGTTCGACTTTTTAAAAAAAATAAAACATTTATACTATTATGGCAAAATCTGCAATATTGAAGTCGTCTATAGCTAAAAAAGTAGCTATGGCGCTTTCAGGACTTTTTTTGATTTCGTTTCTATCGCTACATTTCTTTATTAATTTCGTTTCGGTCTTCAGTGCTGATTCATTTAATGCGATGTCACATTTCATGGGTTACAACCCGTTAATTCAATTTGTTATGCAGCCGATCTTGGTTGCGGGAGTAGTTTTTCACTTCGTTATGGGATTCGTTCTAGAATTGAAAAACAGAAGCGCTAGACCAGTTGCCTATGTAAAATACGATGGTGCTGCAAATGCTTCATGGGCATCTAGAAATATGATTATTTCTGGTTTGGTTGTGTTGGCATTTTTAGGATTGCATATGTATGATTTTTGGTTTCACGAAATAGTGTACAAGTATGTAGAAGGTAATGATATCGAAACAACAAGATATTATGGCGAATTAGTTGCTAAGTTTGAGAGCCCAGTTCGTACAGGATTGTATTGTGTTGCTTTCGTTTTATTGGCATTACACCTTTGGCATGGTTTCACTTCCTCTTTGCAATCAGTAGGATTTGATAGCAAAATTGGGAAGTCATTGCATAAAATTTGTTATGCATTTGCAATTATAGTTCCTTTTGGATTTATTTTCATTGCATTATTTCATCATTTTAATAATTAATATCAATCTATAATGAAACTAGATTCTAAAATACCAGAAGGTCACATTTCACAAAAATGGACTGATTATAAAGATCACTTAAAGTTAGTTGCTCCGAACAACCGACCAAAAATAGATATTATCGTTGTGGGTACAGGATTGGCTGGAGCTTCGGCAGCAGCGTCTTTTGCCGAAATGGGTTATAACGTAAAAGCATTTTGTTACCAAGATTCTCCACGTCGTGCGCACTCAATCGCTGCACAAGGAGGTATCAATGCTGCAAAAAATTATCAAAATGATGGTGATAGTACTTTCCGTTTGTTTTACGACACTATCAAAGGTGGGGATTACAGAGCACGTGAGGCAAACGTACACCGTTTAGCTGAAGTTTCTGGGAACATCATTGACCAATGTGTGGCTCAAGGTGTTCCTTTTGCACGTGATTACGGTGGAATGTTGGATAACCGTTCTTTTGGTGGTACACAAGTACAACGTACTTTTTATGCTGCAGGACAAACAGGGCAACAATTATTGTTAGGAGCTTATTCTTCTTTATCAAGACAAATCGGTTTAGGAAAAATCGATATGTACAACCGTCACGAAATGTTGGAATTGGTAAAAGTCGACGGAAAAGCTCGTGGAATCATTGCTCGTAACTTGATCACTGGAGAATTAGAAAGACATTCTGCTCACGCTGTAATTATTGCAACTGGTGGATACGGAAACGTTTATTTCCTTTCTACAAATGCAATGGGATCTAACGTAACTGCTGGTTGGAAAATTCACAAACAAGGAGCTTTGTTCGCAAATCCTTGTTATGTTCAAATTCACCCAACTTGTATTCCAGTTCACGGAACCAATCAATCTAAATTGACATTGATGTCTGAGTCGTTAAGAAACTCTGGACGTATTTGGGTTCCAAAGAAAAAAGAAGATTCAGAAGCGATTCGTGCTGGGAAATTAAAACCAGTTCAAATTGCTGAAGAAGATAGAGATTACTATTTAGAAAGAAAATATCCGGCATTTGGAAATTTAGTTCCTCGTGATGTTGCTTCAAGAGCTGGAAAAGAAGTTTGTGACGAAGGTCGCGGAATTGAGGCTAATGATACCAATGAAGGAGTTTATTTGGATTTCGCTACAGAGATTCAATCTAAAGGAAAACAAACGGCTTTCGCCAAAGGAAATCACAATCCTTCTCAAGAGGAAATCCTTACTTTAGGAAAAAAATGGTTAGAAGAAAAATATGGTAACTTGTTTACTATGTATCAAAAAATTACGGATGAGAATCCTTATGAAACTCCAATGAAAATCTATCCTGCAGTTCACTACACAATGGGTGGAGTTTGGGTTGATTATAACTTACAATCTACTATTCCAGGTTGTTTCGTTGCAGGAGAAGCTAACTTCTCTGACCACGGAGCGAACCGTTTAGGAGCTTCGGCTTTGATGCAAGGTTTGGCTGATGGATATTTTGTATTGCCTTACACCGTTTCTAATTATTTAGCTGATGATATTCGTACTGGAAAAATTTCTACAGATTTGCCAGAATTCGTAGCTGCTGAAAATAACGTAAAAGAGCAAATCAACAAATTCTTGTCTAATAATGGAACTAAAACTGTGGATCACTTCCACAAACTTTTAGGACACATTATGTGGAATAAAGTTGGAATGGGTCGTAATGAAAAAGGTTTAACTGAAGCCATTTCTGAAATTGCTGCTTTGAAAGAAGAGTTCTACAAAGAAGTTTATGTTCCTGGTAGTTCAGACGAATTGAATCCTGAATTAGAAAAAGCGCTTCGAGTTGCCGATTTTATCGAATTAGGTCAATTGATGGCTATGGATGCTTTACAGCGTAAAGAATCTTGTGGAGGTCACTTCCGTGAAGAGTATCAGGATTCTGAAGGAGAAACACTTCGTGATGATGAAAACTTCTCGTTTGTAGGAGCTTGGGAAAACAAAGGATACGATGTTACAAAATCGGAACTTCACAAAGAGGAATTGAAATACGAGTTTATTAAAATAGCCGCAAGAAATTACAAATAAAAAGATCATGAGCGCAGCAAAAAATATCAATATAAGCCTTCAAATTTGGCGTCAAAAAAACTCCAAAGAAAAAGGAAAAATGGAAACATACAAATTGAACGATGTCTCTACGGCTAGTTCATTTTTGGAAATGTTAGACCAATTGAACGAACAATTAGTAAACGAAAGAAAAGAACCAGTAGCATTTGACCACGATTGTCGTGAAGGAATCTGCGGAATGTGTTCTTTGTATATCAATGGACGTGCACACGGACCAGACACTGGAATCACTACTTGTCAATTACACATGAGAATGTTCAATGATGGAGATACTATCGTTATTGAACCCTGGCGTTCTGCAGCTTTTCCTGTAATTAAGGATTTAATTGTTGACAGAACTTCTTTTGATAGAATTCAACAAGCTGGAGGTTTCGTTTCTGTGAATACTTCTGGAAACACTATCGATGCGAATGCAACTCCAATTAACAAACAAGATGCAGACAAAGCTTTTGAAGCAGCAGCTTGTATCGGTTGCGGTGCTTGCGTTGCAACTTGTAAAAATGGATCTGCAATGTTATTTGTAGGAGCAAAAGTATCTCAATATGCTTTGTTGCCACAAGGACGTGTTGAAGCTACAAACCGTGTATTAAACATGGTGCGTCAAATGGATGAAGAAGGTTTTGGTAACTGTACAAACACTGGAGCTTGCGAAATCGAATGTCCAAAAGGAATTTCCCTTGAAAACATTGCTCGTATGAACAGAGAATATCTTTCTGCAAGTTTGAAATAATATTTCAAAACAGTTTATATCAAAAACGTTCCAAGAAATTGGGACGTTTTTTTTATTACAATAAGTTGAAAACATTATTTTATTAACTGAACCAGAGGTTTGCCTTTTTTAACGATGTAAGTGGCTAGTTCGCTGGCTTTAGTATTCCCAACATTTTTAGCAGAATGAATTGTCCCGGCAGGTATAAATAATACTTGTCCAGCTTTAAGTGTTACAGGAGGTTTACCCTCTACTATATATTCAAGTTCACCTTCGAGAACATAAATGATTTCTTCACCGGGATGATTGTGGTTTCCGAATGCTGTTCTTGGTTCGAAATCAATATGTGCCTGAACGACTTCGCTGCCTGGAGTGCTAATGTCGTGGCGTTGCAGCTCGGTACGACTAATTCCTGAAGGCTTTGTTTGAGCAGAGGTAGAAATCGCGTATGTTACTATCATTAAAATAGCAGCTACGGTTCTAAATAATTTTTTATTGTTTTTCATTTTAGTATATTTTAAATTAAAATTTTTCTAGTGGATCCAAAATTATTTCAATAACTAGTCCAGTTTTTTGATTGCAATACATTCTATTTCAACACTCGCATTTTTAGGTAACGCAACTATCTGAATGGTGCTTCGAGCTGGAAAACCTTCTTTGAAATAACTTCCATATATTTCATTAACTACTTGAAATTGGTTTATGTCGGTAATAAAAATTGTCGTTTTAGTAACATGATTCAAATCGGAATGGTTGTCTTTAAGAATGACTTTTAAATTTTCAAAAATCTGAACGGTTTGTGCTTGAATATCTTCTTTTAAAACATTTGTCTTGGGATCTATTCCTATTTGTCCGGAAACAAATATCAAATCATTATAAGCTATAGAATGACTATACGGACCAATTGGTGTTGGTAAATTGGAATGATTTGTTCTAGCTATTTTTTTCATATTGGTACAGGATGACAAAATCAGGACTACTAGAATAAAAACTATTTTTTTCATGATGTATTTGATTTTGAGTTTAAAAAAAAGAGGCTAATCCTTTTGTAGATTAACCTCTTAAATTGATTCTTATTTTTTAATAAAATTTAATAATTCAGAGTTGAATTTTTCTAATTCTTCGATGAATAATGCGTGGCCACTTTTTTCCAAAGGAACCAATGTAGAGTTTGAAATTAATTTGTTCATTTGTTCAGCCAACTCATAAGAACAGATTTTGTCTAGTTTACCGTGAAGGATAAGAGTTGGGATTTTTATCTTTTTCAAATCATCACGCAAATCAGTGTCTCTTAAAGTTTTTAAACCTTCAGCCATTGCATAAGGAGA
This sequence comes from Flavobacterium granuli, assembly GCF_031456055.1. Lineage (GTDB taxonomy): Bacteria > Bacteroidota > Bacteroidia > Flavobacteriales > Flavobacteriaceae > Flavobacterium > Flavobacterium granuli_A. The sequence goes on along the minus strand of NZ_JAVDTX010000003.1, from coordinate 174,162 downwards.
CGCCTGCGCTTGAATTGTTCCTAACCATGCTCCATATCCAGGAGAAACGCTTGTTGCATTTGCAGGGAATATTTGTCCAAAATTCTCTAATAATTGAGGTCTGTTAGTATTATTCAAAGCAATCAAACCATCTACATCAGCTTTAGTCCAATTACCGAAGTTAAAATCGGCTCTTTTTGTCCAGATTGGTGCTGCTGCTCCGAATAAAGCTAATTTAGAAATGTGAGCTGCATTATATTTTGCTGCATAATGAATTACTGTTGCACCTCCCATTGAAAAACCTCCTAAAGTTGCATTTTCAATTTTTAGTTTATCCAAAATCACTTTGATGTCATCTGCAAAAACATCGTAGTTGTATTTTCCTCCCGGTTTGTCAGAAAGACCAAAACCTCTTAGAGTAATTCCGATTACACGATATCCTTTTTCAACAAAATAAGCATATTGGTATTCGTACATGGCATCGCTTAATGGCCATCCGTGAATTAAAACTATTGGTTGACCTTCTCCAAGGTCAGTTACGTGAAGTTTTACATTTTTTTCTACTTCGATGTATTCTTCTCTTCCGTAAGAAGCAGGAGTTCTTTTTGTTTGTGCAAAAGATTGCAAGTTGATTAATAGAGCAGTAAAAAGTCCGATTGATAAGATTAAATTTTTCATTTTATAAATTTTTAAAGTTGTTAATTATTGGTTTTAATTATATTGTTAATTTGATATTGCAAAGTTGTTATAATTTGGAAAGCGTTACAATGGATGGTTTTCCCTTTAAATTGCACTTTTTTCCCTTTCTTAATTTAGGCTTGAACAAATTCTAAAATGTCTTTGTTTATAGTGTCGGCATCAGTAGTCGGCATACCGTGAGAAAGCCCTTTGTATATAATGAGTTTGCCATTTTTCAAAAGCTCGGCTGCCTTAACCGCAGTAGTTGCATAAGGAACAATCTGGTCGTCATCGCCGTGAAGGACCAATACTGGAATTTCAACACTTTTAAGATCTTCGGTAAAATCAGTTTCTGAGAAAACTTTGATACAGTCATAATGAGCTTTTATACCACCCATCATTCCTTGTCTCCACCAATTGTCCTGAATTCCTTTTTTTACATTTGCTCCTTCACGGTTGTAACCATAAAAGGGAACAGTTAGGTCATGATAAAATTGTTGTCTGTTGTTTAAAGTGTTATCTCGGATATCGTCAAACACTGATAATGGCACACCTTCTGGATTTCTGTCATCAGCAATCATATATGGAGTGATGGCGCTGATTAGAACTACTTTTGCAACGCGGTCCTTGCCATATTGGGCCGCATATCGTATTGCTTCACCACCACCTGTGGAGTGCCCAACGTGGATAGCATCTTTTAAATCCAAAAATTCAGTCAATTCAGCTACATCTGTAGCGTATGTATCCATGTCATTTCCTTTGAAAGTTTGAGTGGATCTACCGTGTCCACGTCTGTCGTGAGCTATTACTCTGTATCCTTGATTTAAGAAAAACATCATTTGTGCATCCCAATCATCTGATGACAATGGCCACCCGTGGTGAAAGAAAATTGGTTGTCCTGCTCCTAAGTCTTTGAAATAAATTTCTGTTCCGTCTTTTACTGTGAATTTGTTCATGATTTTATTTTTTAAATTTTATTGTTATTTTGATATTGCAAAGTTGCATCAATTGCCAAAGGACAACAATGGATGCTTTTCCCTTTGAATTGCACTTTTTTCCTTTTTTAAATAAAACAGAAAAGAGTTGAATTATTTTTAAAGATTTTTATTGTTAAAATAAAAATCTTTAAATAAAAAAAGTGTGATTGTAAAACCACACTTTAATAAATCATTATTATTTGATGCTAGAATTGCTTTCGAAATGATAAGGGTGAAATGCCCGTGTTTTTTGTAAAAAACCGAATGAAATAAGCGTCATCTTCATAATTTAAACTAAAAGCTATCTCTTTTACAGTCATTGCAGTATGCGCCAACAGACGTTTGCTTTCGAGTATAATTCTGTTTTTAATGATGTCGTTTGGCGTGTCTTTACTCAATAAGCCAATTTTTTTACTTAGATTTTTTGGAGTTAAAAATAACATTTCAGCATAGTCAGCAACAGTATGATGTGTTTTATAATGCTGTTCCACCAGTTTACTAAATTTTCTCAGGAACTGAACATCTGATTGTTGGTCATTTTCCGCTAACAGATGTTGTTGTTTCCAAATTCTGGTCGATTTGAGAATGATGAGTTTTAACAGTATTCGCAACATTTCTTCGGTATTTGAATCTTCATCTTTCATTTCGGATTGTATTTCCCGAATTATATTTTGAATATCTGTAGATTGATTTTCATTTAACTGAATAAATGGAATTTCAAAAACATTATTGTAGAGTATACCATCACAAGCGACTTCTTGGTCGTGAATTTGTATGCAATAAAAGTCTTTATTAAAATGTAATAACAGCTCGCCTCCAAATTCAGTTTCATTAGGTTTTATAATCACTTTTGGATTTAAAAAAAGTAATGAATCCGTTTCTATTTGAAACTCTTGAAAATCAACTTGAATTTTGGATTGTTTTGGCAAAAACAAAACTTTGATGTGTTCATCAATTTTGACCAATGTGTTTTCATCAAGTTCTTGTTCAGTAAAGTTAAGATTACCAAATTGTTTGTATGAGAATTCTTTGAGCATGCTGTTTAATGATTAAATAAAATGGAGTTATATTATATTATTTTCACATCAAATTTAAACAAATAAAATATTAAGAAATAACCTATGTTGTGTAAAAATACAGATTTATGAGTCTAATATATTTAGATATGAATATTTTAATAATTATTAAAAAAAACTTGAAAAACTATCAATAGCTCACCAAAATGGACAAAGATTTAAGCTGAAAAAGCGGATGTGTTTTATGATTTATGAATTGTCATTTGAGATTTAAATTTCACTAATTTTATACTATGAAAATCGCCTTAATTCAATCTTCTTTATTCTGGGAAAACCCAAAATCAAACCGAAATCATTTCGAAGAAAAAATCAATGCAATTTCAGAGACAATTGATTTAATTGTGCTTCCAGAAATGTTTACGACAGGCTTCACGATGCAACCCAATGATGTTGCAGAAACTATGCAAGGCGAAACGATTACTTGGCTAAAACATTTGGCGAAAGCCAAAAACACTGCCATTACCGGAAGCTTAATTATTACTGAAAATGATAATTTCTATAACAGGCTAGTTTTTGTTTTTCCTTCAGGAGAAATTCAGTTTTATGACAAACGACATTTGTTTACTTTGGCTGGAGAAGACGAAGTTTATATGGCTGGTAGCAAAAAATTAATTGTTGAATATAAAGGCTGGAAAATCTGTCCGCTGATTTGTTACGATTTGCGTTTTCCTGTTTTTGCTCGAAATGTTGAGGAATACGATCTGCTGATTTATGTTGCCAATTGGCCCGAAATAAGGATAAATGCTTGGGATGCTTTGCTCAAAGCACGTGCCATCGAAAACATGAGCTATACCGTTGGAGTTAATAGAATTGGGGAAGATGATAACAAATTTCAATACAATGGACATTCCCAAGTGGTCAATTTCTTGGGAGAATACATTATGGAACCTATTGAGGCAAAAGGAGTTTTTATTGTCGAATTGAATAAAGGCGAACAACTCGTAACAAGAAAAAAACTCAATTTTTTAAATGATCAGGATTCTTTCGAACTAAAATAAACTACTTTTCTTTCCTTTTTCCTTTTCTTTTCCTTTTGGGGTTTTCTTCTTAGGTTCTGGAACATAAGGAAGACTTAGGTCAAAAGTCTCTTCCCAATCAAAATTAGCATGAAGATTTATTTCCTTAGATAAATAAATTACTTCTTCAGCTTGTCGTTTTTCAAGATAATTTCCGGTGTCCCATTCCTTGTTTTTATTGTCATCATAAATTGCTCTAACCGTATATGCGCTCGGCTCTAGGAGGTTGAATTCAATTCTTGTTTTATCCTCGGTGTATTCGCTGGCTTTAATAATGTCTCCTTTTTCGTTTGTCAATTCAATAATAACAGGAAAACGTTTTACATTTTTTAAATTCATCAAAATATTTCCATAATCGGCAAGATTTCGGGTACTCGTGCTAAACGATAGAGTATCATTTGTTTTTTCGAAAAAATCGGTGACAGCGCCAGGCATCAATTTTAAATGATACTTCTGAGCCTCTTCTATTTTAAAATCGATAAATAGCAGTTGATTATATTCATCGTATGCTGTAGTAAATGCAACGTCTGTCGAATCTTTGTTGACAAGTTTCATTTTGGATTTGTCAAAATTCACCAAAGGTGTACTTGATTCCAAAGTAAAGCGATCCCTAAAATTCAAAATACCAGTTTGAACAGCCTTGATGCTCAAAGTGTCACTTTTTTGATTTTTGATTTTAAAAGTGTAGTCTTTTTGATATTTGTCTTTTTCAATATTTAGCGTAAGCGAATCCACTTTCAGAGGTTTGTACCAGACTTGTAAAGAGTCTTTTTTCTCAATTTTTGTAACTATAGAGGGGATTATTTCGCTATTGTTTTTCAAAGTGATTTTAGCCTTTTCACCATTGCTATTCGGATTACCTTCATAACCTACAATTAATCGATTACCCGAAGCCTGGCTTGGCTTAATGGATTTAAAAGGCAATACTTCCTTGAATAATTCCAATTCAAAAACGGTGTCATTGGGAATCGTTACAATTTGTTTGTTAAACCCAATTCGGTCTGATTTAGGGTTGAATTTATTATTACTATTGTTGTCTTTCATAGCAACTAAATAGTATTTCCCCGATTTCAAATTCTCCAATCGAAATGTTTTCAAACTATCCAAAGTATTGGTAACATATCGAGGGTTCTCTTTATAAACGGTAGAATCATTGAATTTTTCATTCGCTTCATAAAGCATAATAGAAACAAAAGAAGCAACCTCTTTATCATAGGCATCTTTTATTCTTCCACCAAGAGCCAAAGAATCGATATAATCTCCCGTAGAAAACACATATTTAAATTGGTTCAATGGATTTCCCTCGTTATTATCAGCTATACTTTGTCCAAAATTAAGACTATAAGTCGTGTTGGGCTGTAAAGTATCATTTAGGGTAATTGTCAATTTCTTTGTGGCAGTCATCGGAACGATTAACGGCTCATTCTTCATTGGTGGCGAAATAATCAATTGCTTATTTATGTTTTTAAGCTTGATATTCTCATCAAAAACAAGTTTGATTTTATTGCCTTGAAACTTAGACGAATAATTTTCTGGGAAACTGGACTCCAATGTTGGTGCAATGGTGTCTTTATCTCCGCCAGTAATGGAACCTCTCTTGGCACAACTCACAAAAAAAATCAAGAGCAAAAAAGGAATATATTTAAAATGTTTTTTGAACATAATGAACTAAAATTTGATTCTACAAAATAACAATTATATTTACTGTAATCGAAATATTTCATGAATTATTAGGAGCTTTTTCCTGCTGTACACTATATCTTTTTATGAGGTGAAGAAAAATCACCCCATAAAAAGGATGCCGTTTCCATCAGGGCTAGTAACTGCAAGTAAGGGAATCCCGTTTTAAAAGAGCATTTCTCATGTGAATTCATTAAATTTGCAATCAAAATAGATCTTCAATGAGCAATATTAGAATCACCAAACAATTTAATTTTGAAACCGGTCATGCTTTATACGGTTATGACGGGAAATGTAAAAATGTGCATGGTCATAGTTATAAGTTATCGGTTACCGTTATCGGAAAACCGATTACGGATCGAAACAATGTGAAGTTTGGTATGGTCATTGATTTTTCGGATCTGAAAAAAATCGTAAAAGAAGAAATTGTCGATCAGTTCGATCATGCTACTGTTTTTAACGAAACCACTCCGCATATCGAGTTAGCCAATGAGCTAAAAGATCGTGGACATCATGTGATTTTAGTAGATTATCAACCAACCAGCGAGAATATGGTAGTTGATTTTTCCGAAAGAATTATCAGTAGATTACCTCAAAATATTGAACTTTTTTCTCTTAAATTGCAGGAAACCGAGTCTTCATTTGCCGAATGGTTTGCAAGCGACAATCAATAATTTATACGTAGTTCATGCAATTATCCAATAATAAAAAAATCTATTTTGCCTCCGATCAGCATTTTGGAGCGCCAACTCCAGAGTTGAGTTTTCCGAGAGAGCAAAAATTTGTTGCTTGGCTAAACGAAGTTAAAGACGATGCCGAAGCGATATTTCTTCTAGGTGATTTATTTGATTTTTGGTTTGAATATAAAACCGTAGTTCCAAAAGGGTTTGTTCGTATTTTAGGAAAGTTGGCCGAAATTCGCGACAGCGGAATTCCTATTTATTTCTTCGTTGGAAACCATGATTTATGGATGTCCGATTATTTTGAAACCGAATTGAATATTCCCGTTTATCACGATAACAAAGAATTTACTTTTGGAGACAAAACCTTTTTGATTGGTCATGGGGATGGTAAAGGGCCTGGGGATTTAGGTTATAAACGCATGAAAAAAGTGTTTACGAATCCACTTTCCAAGTGGCTTTTCAGATGGCTTCATCCCGATCTTGGAGTGAAATTGGCACAATATCTTTCCGTTAAAAATAAGCTTATCTCAGGGGCCGAAGACGTGAAATTCTTGGGTGAAGAAAACGAATGGCTTATTCTTTATGCCAAACGAAAATTGGAAACAAAACATTATAATTATTTTGTTTTTGGTCACCGCCATTTACCAATGATTAAGACAGTTGGCGAAAATTCAGAATATGTAAATCTTGGTGATTGGATCACGTATTTTACCTACGGAGTTTTCGATGGAGAAAAATTCGAAGTAAAAAAATTCGAATAAATTCAGCTATTAGTACAACTCACTTTCGGTATTTCATAAATATAATTAAAGATGGCAACTGGTAATCATAAATTAGACAACCCCGTTTGGCATTCGGTGTCCGAAACTCATAGAGATTACGGAATTGATTACGGAACTATAAAATTCTACCATCCCGATTATTGCCCTTTTGGAGGTATTGTTGCTCTTGATAATATAGAGCAGTATATTTCTGAATACGCTAAATTAGCCAGCAATTTTTTTATTATTGGACAAAGACCAATTATACCTGAGAGTCTAAAATTAAACAATGAATTGATCTGTCTTCAAATGATTATTCATGATAAAATTGAGGGAAACATTGAAGATGAGATTGTGAAATTAGAGGAAGAACATTTAGACGATTTATTAGGATTGGTCAAAATTGTTTATCCCGAATATTTTAAAAAGAAGACTTCTTCATTGGGAAATTATTATGGCATTTACAAAAACAATCAGCTCGTTGCTGTAACTGGCGAACGAATGCAAATGGATGAGTACACAGAAGTAAGTGCGGTAATTACACATCCGGAACATACAGGAAAAGGATATGCAAAGCAATTAGTTACTCATACCGCAAATGCTATTTTTGCAAAAAACAAAACCCCATTTTTACATGTTGCCGAGTCCAATATTGGAGCAATCAAGCTATATGAAAAATTAGGTTTTGAGACCAGAGCTAAAATAAGTGTTTGGAATATTGTAAAAACTGATTAAGATATCTTTTAAAAATGTTATCTCAATAACTTTTACGATTGATTTTCGTGCTCTTCCAGATCTTTTCGCAAATCTAATTTTCTAAATTCTGGAGAAATAAATCCAGTAAAAAGTACAATAACAAGGGTCATACTTCCTCCAAAGACAACTGCCGTTACTGTTCCCATCAGTTTTGCGGTTAGTCCACTTTCAAACGCTCCCAACTCATTCGAAGAGCCTACAAATATTGAATTTACTGAGGCAACACGACCGCGCATATGATCAGGAGTTTTAAGCTGTAAAATCGTTTGTCGGATAACCATCGAAATTCCATCGACAACACCGCTGAAAAACAGAGCTAAAAGTGAAATCCAAAAGCTTGTGGAAAGTCCAAATATGATGATGCACACTCCAAATAGAAATATTGCTGTCAATAGTTTCATTCCAGCATTTTTGTTTAAAGGAACATAGGCTGCAAAAAACATGGTCAAAATAGCACCAACTGCTGGGGCGGCTCTCAAAAAACCGAATCCTTGCGGACCTACTTTCAAAATGTCTAAAGCAAAAATTGGGAGAAGGGCGACGGCTCCTCCAAATAAAACTGCTGCCATATCAAGCGTTAAGGCACTTAAAATCGTTTTGTTATTAAAAACAAATTTGACACCTTCTTTCAAACTTTCCATTACTGGCTCTCCAATTTTTGGATTCAAAATAGGTTTTTTTTCTATTTGAGTTAGTATTATTAAAGCAAAAAGAGAGCACGCAAGAACTAAACACATTGACCAATGTACTCCAATTAAATGAATAGAGAAACCTGCCACGGCTGGCCCCACAACAGAACCCACTTGCCAAACTGAACTGCTCCAAGTTGAAGCATTAGAGTAAACTTTTTTTGGCACAATGAGAGCCAAAAGCGAGAAAACGGTTGGCCCTAAAAAGGAACGAACAATTCCCCCAACGAACACCAAGAAATAAATTGTATATAGAATAGCAGTTGTAGGTAAGTCAGAATTTACTTCTGGCCAAGTGATTAAAAACAATCCTAAACTAATTACTGAGAATCCTAAAATACATTTGAGTAATAAGCCTTTTTTTTCTTTTTGGTCGACAACATGTCCTGCGAATAATGACACTGCAATGGCCGGAATGATTTCCATTAAACCAATAATACCAAGAGAAAGAGCGCTTTTTGTAATTCTATACACTTCCCATTCAATGATAATAAATTGCATGGACCAAGCAAAAACCATGGCAAAACGAATAAGTAAAAAGGTATTGAATTCTTTAAATCTCAGTGCTGCGTATGGATCGTTTTTTTTCATTTTAGTCTTGAATTATTTAATGTCTTTTAATCGTAGTTGAATGCTCACTTTGTCATTCCATTCATTTTCATCGATGCAATATACGGCATCAAATTCTTTTTGATTGGAGGTTATGTCTTTTTTATTTCCAAGTCCAAAGCCAATAGCGGTAAGGCCATCGGAGTTATTTTGCTTTACAAATAACTTTAAATGTTCATCTTCAGAACCTAGGGTTTTGGCATAACCTGTATCCTTTATTTTTTTGGTTAAAAAAACTGGAGTCATATTTAATGGACCAAAAGGCTCAAATTGTTTTAGAATCCGAATTAATTTTGGTGAAATGTCTTCAAAATTAATTTCGGCATCAATAGATATTTCGGGAGTTAACTGGTCGGGATGAATAGTTTCCTGGACTATTTTTTCAAATGCGTTTTTGAAAACTTGATAGTTTTCTGCTGCTAAAGTCATTCCCGCTGCATACATATGTCCACCAAATTGCTCTAAATGTTCCGAACAGGCTTCAAGTGCGTTGTACACATCAAATCCTTTTACCGATCGCGCAGAAGCTGCATATTTATCTCCACTTTTGGTAAAAACCAACGTGGGACGATAATAGGTTTCTATTAATCTGGACGCCACAATTCCAATAACCCCCTTATGCCAATCCTCTTGAAAAACTACCGAAGTAAAGTTTTTCTCTTCCTGATTTTGGGTAATTTGCAGCAGTGCTTCTTTGGTGATTTGTTTGTCTAAATCTTTTCGATTGGTATTGTATTGTTCAATTTCGGAAGCAAATTGCTGTGCTTGTTCAAAATCAAATTCTGTCAATAACTCAACTGCGTGGTTTCCGTGTTTGATGCGACCAGCAGCATTGATCCGAGGCGCAATTATAAATACAACATCAGTAATGTCGAGTGTTTTCTTTTTTATTTGATGTATTAATGCTTTGATTCCGGGTCTTGGCTCCGCATTAATTACCTGCAATCCAAAATAAGCCAATACTCGGTTTTCACCAGTCATAGGCACAATATCTGCGGCAATTGCTGTGGCTACTAAATCAAGATACAAAACCAAATCTTCAAGAGTTTGGTCTCTATTGGCACCTAAAGCCTGAATTAGTTTGAAACCTACGCCACAACCACACAATTCATCATAGGGATAATCGCAATCTTCACGCTTTGGATCCAGAACCGCAATGGCTTCCGGTAAAATTGGCCCAGGCCTGTGGTGGTCACAAATGATGAAATCAATGTTTCGTTCTTTTGCGTAAGAGACATGATCTATGGATTTTATACCACAATCCAGAGCAATGATGAGTGAAACGCCATTATCATCGGCAAAGTCAATTCCTGCGTAGGAGATTCCGTAACCTTCGTTGTAGCGATCCGGAATATAAGTGGCAACATTGGGATAATAACTTTTTAAATATGAAGAGACAAGAGAAACAGCGGTAGTTCCATCGACATCATAATCCCCGAAAATGAGAATATTTTCCTGATTTGCAATGGCTTTTTCAATGCGCTCGACTGCTTTGTCCATGTCCTTCATTAGGTAAGGATCGTGTAAGTCGTCTAGACTTGGGCGAAAAAAAAGTTTGGCTTGTTCAAAAGTTTCAATGCCTCTTTGTATCAATAAAGCAGCGACAAATTCTTCTACATTCAAAGCTTGGGCTAGGTGCTTTATTTTTTCTTCAGCAGGTTTTGGCTTAAGTGTCCAACGCATTTTTTATGGCAGTTTTAGGGTGCTAATTTTTTGTATTTAATGAAATGAAACTATTTCAAAAGCAATGCTTCTCCTTCAAATTGAATTCCATCCCAACCTGTTTTCATGAAATTGCGAATATTTTGATGATTTGTCCCATAAGGTTCACCCAAAACTTCTACAAAATAATAGGCTCCAAAACAGGCTAAAGTTTCGGCAACGGATAATTTTTGCAATAGCGCAAAAGCAAATAATTTACAAGATCCTGAATTTTCGCCGGCAGCATTATAGTGTTCTCCATTAGTAAACCCAGTTGGTATAAAAACGTAGTTCTCATCAATTATTGCTATTGTTTCAGCAAATTCTATTGCTGTTGGGGTTTGAACTAGTTTGTCTAAAAAGGTATTGATAGTCATGATTAGTTATTTATTCTTCGTCTTTTTGAAATTTGTTTTTCTTGGCTTCTTTCACAATTGTTTTTCCTGCAACAACTACGACGATTTCTCCGCGAGGAGCTGTTTTTTCAAAGTGTGTCAACACTTCGCGGGCAGTTCCCCGAACATTTTCTTCGTGTAATTTTGATAATTCCCTGCAAACACAAATGGTTCGGTCTTCACCAAAATAGGTAATGAATTCGGCTAAAGTTTTGACCAATTTATGAGGAGAAACATACAGAATCATCGTGCGAGTTTCCTCGGCAAGTTCCAAATAGCGCGTTTGTCTTCCTTTTTTTTCCGGTAGAAATCCTTCGAAAATGAATTTGTCATTTGGCAAACCGCTGTTGACAAGCGCAGGGACAAAAGCCGTTGCGCCAGGTAAACATTCAACTGCAATTCCGTTTTCGATGCAGGCACGAGTTAATAAAAATCCTGGGTCTGAAATCGCCGGTGTTCCCGCATCAGAAATTAATGCAATGTTTTCACCTGCTTTTAATCTTGAAATTACATTCTCGATTGTTTTGTGTTCGTTGTGCATATGATGACTGTGCATATGCGTGCCAATCTCAAAATGCTTGAGCAATTTACCGCTCGTTCTGGTGTCTTCGGCAAGGATTAAATCTACTTCTTTAAGAATTCTAATGGCCCGAAAAGTCATGTCTTCGAGGTTACCAATAGGAGTAGGGACTATATATAATTTTGACATTTTTCTTGCTTAAAGAGAGGATTTAATAAAATATAAAATAGGAAATGAGTAAAGTTGAAATCCTTAAAACGACAAGAATTTTTTCTCAATGATTTCCATAAAGCGATGCTCGTAATCTTCTTTTCCGTCCCAATTATTGTAATCTGGTTTTACCATTTCGTCAATAAAAGTTTTGGTTTCAGTAAAAGTATCAAATGTAATGAGCTGATTCACTACACGATTGTAATCCTCATTATTGCCGCCGAATAAATGCTTAACAAAAGCAATTCGGTCATTAAGCCCAATGTTGATTTCTTTTGCTAATTTATCATTTAGGGTAATTGTTTTGGGTTCTGCTTTTTCAAATGTTGTTTGTGGAGCATTTGAAATGGACTCTTTCTGAAAATCAAAATCAGAAATTGGTTGTATAGAATCCAATTCTGGTTTTTTATTAGAAGCAGAAACTTTTACAAAATCAGGATCAGAATATTTACCACCAAGTAAATCATCAAAAGATATTTGAACTATTCCCTTTTTCTTAGGCGTTTCTGGTTTTGTAATTTCTATTGATTCAGCAATTGGTTCAATTTCTGTTTCTTCCAAAACAAACATTGGCTTTTCAATTAGGGTATCCTCTTCTGTTTCTTCAGTAATAATTTCTTCGGATCCTTCTGCCACAGCCAAAGGTTCAGCAATAATTGAAGCTGGAACTTCTTCGTTTTCAGCAATAGGTTCTTCCAATTCTACTTTGTAATCTTCTTCTTTTGCTTCTTCAACTTCAATAAGATTGATAGATTTATCCTCAATAATTTCAGGAACAGGAGCCTCTTCTATAATAATTGATTGAGGTCTTTGAAGTTCGGGAACCGGTATGTTTTCGAAAAATTCGTCTACTTTTTCTACAACTTCAGCTTGACCAATGGTAGGTTTTGAATCTCCAAAATGCTCTTCCACGAATCGTAAAACTGCTAATTTTTCATATAATTTTTGTGTTTCCAAAAAAAGCTGATTGACGTCAGATTTATTTTTAAGTTGTAAAATTCTATGTGCAATGCTGATTAAGTCGGCTTCCAATTTTTTTTTCATGACTTCTGAAATTATAATGAATATGGCTTTATATAAAATTGTTCTTTGTTTGTAATGGCTGGCGAGGTATGAATTTCTTTTTTCTTATTTATTATCTAAATAAGACCTCTCAAATTTTCGATTTGATAAAAATTATCTACTTTTGAAACGAGGTAAAATTAAGTTTACCCATGCGATTTATTACCGTTACAAAGTAATAAAAACTATTCATTTTTTAAGCTAGAAAAATATAAAATGTTTCTCGAAAACACAGTAAATCATAAAGAGCAGTTTGGTTGGATTGAAGTCATTTGCGGTTCTATGTTTTCGGGCAAAACCGAAGAACTGATTCGCAGGTTAAAAAGAGCACAATTTGCCAAGCAAAAAGTAGAGATTTTCAAGCCTGCAATTGACACTCGATACCACGAGGAAATGGTGGTATCCCACGACAGTAACGAAATTAGATCAACTCCCGTTCCCGCTGCCGCCAATATCGCGATTTTGGCTCAAGGCTGTGATGTGGTTGGGATTGATGAAGCACAATTTTTTGATGACGAAATTGTAACTGTTTGCAACGATCTTGCTAATCAGGGGATTCGTGTTATTGTTGCTGGTTTGGATATGGATTTCAAAGGAAACCCTTTTGGACCAATGCCCGCACTTATGGCCACAGCAGAATATGTTACCAAAGTGCACGCTGTTTGTACCCGAACAGGAAATCTAGCCAATTATAGTTTTCGAAAAACCGATAGTGATAAACTCGTAATGCTTGGTGAAACCGAGGAATATGAGCCATTGAGTCGCGCTGCCTATTATCACGCGATGAGAAAAGATGACAAAAACAGCTAGAGTCAAAAAAACCAATAATAAAGTCTAAGATTGAATTTAAACATTGTAAATATTGAAACTGTCCTAAATTCGAGATGGAATGGAAATCCTACAGGAGAATCTATTGATAACATTTCGATTGACAGTCGTTCTTTGCAAAACAATGAAAAAACACTTTTTTTTGCATTAGTAGGAACCAATAATGACGCTCATATATACTTAAAAGATTTAATTGGTAAAGGCGTTCGCAATTTTGTGGTAACGCACATTCCCAATGGTCTTGAGTCAAAAGCCAATTTTTTAGTTGTCAAAAATACTTTAGAAGCTTTACAACAAATCGCGGCATATTACCGAAACCTTTTTTCGTTTCCAATTATAGGAATGACAGGAAGCAACGGCAAAACAATCGTAAAGGAATGGCTCAATTTTCTGTTGAGTCCCGATTATAATATTATCCGAAGCCCTAAAAGTTATAATTCTCAAGTTGGTGTTCCGTTGTCGGTGCTTGCTACTAATGAGAAACATAATCTAGGTATTTTTGAAGCCGGAATTTCGACCGTTTCAGAAATGGAGAAACTGGAGAAAATCATTCAGCCAACTATTGGCATCTTAACCAATATTGGCTCTGCACACGATGAAGGCTTTCAAAATTTGGAAGAAAAAGTCAAAGAGAAAATGCTGCTTTTCAAAGATTCGGAAGTAGTGATTTTTCAAAAAAATATTGACGTAGAGAAATTTATTCTTCCGAAAACTAAAGCTATCTCTTGGTCTTTTACAGATACAACTGCTGACGTTTTTGTTTCCAAAAACGAGCATACACACGAAAACACAATAATTGAATATACTTATAAAGGAAATGTTTCGACCTTAAAAATTCCTTTTGTGGATGATGCTTCGGTCGAAAATGTGATTACTTGTTTATCGGTTTTATTGCATTTGGAATACGATGCCAAAACCATTCAAAGCCGAATCGAATTATTGTATCCGATAGAAATGCGTTTGAAAGTAAAAAAAGGAAACAATAATTGCAGTCTTATTGACGACAGTTATAGCTCCGATTTTCAATCTTTAAAAATAGCATTGGATTTTCTCGAAAGTCAAAAACAACATCAGAAGAAAACGGTCGTACTTTCGGATATTTTTCAAAGCGGATTGTCCAATGAAGTGTTGTATTCTAAAGTGGCGGAGTTGATTATTTCTAATGACATCAGCCGTTTTATAGGTATTGGTGAAACGATTTCAACATTGGAAACAAAACTTCCAAATGCCTTATTTTTTAAAGATACCAACGATTTTTTATTGCATTTGGAGCAATTGAATTTCGAAAATGAAACCATTTTAATAAAAGGCGCGCGATCTTTTCAGTTTGAAGAAATTGTAGCTGCATTTGCTGAGAAAACACACGAAACGGTTCTTGAAATCAATCTGAATGCGATAAGTCATAATTTTAATTTCTTTAAATCAAAACTAAAACCGACCACTAAAATGATGGCGATGGTAAAAGCGTTTGGTTATGGAAGCGGAGGATTTGAAATCGCAAAATTACTAGAACATCACAAAGTAGATTATTTGGGAGTGGCATTCGCAGATGAAGGGATTTCATTAAAAACTGCAGGCATAAAATTGCCAATTATGGTTTTGAACCCCGAAAACACGAGCTTTCCGGCCATTATTCAGCATCAATTAGAACCTGAGATTTATAGTTTGAAAGGACTGAATGCTTTCCTGAAAATTGCGGAACAAAAAAAACTAAAAGATTTTCCTATTCATATTAAAGTGGATACTGGGATGCATCGTTTGGGTTTTGAGGCGAATACAATTGATGATTTAATAGCCACTCTGAAAGGGAACTCAACAGTCAAAGTACAGAGTATTCTATCACATTTGGCCACAAGTGATGATTTGCAACATAAAGATTTTGTACAGTATCAAATTAATTTATTCGAGAAATTATCTTCAAAATTAATGGGTGAATTGGAGATTACTCCTATTCGTCATATTTTGAACACATCCGGAATCAGTAATTTTCCACAGGCACAATACGATATGGTTCGTTTGGGAATTGGTCTTTATGGTGTATCTAATGATTCTGAGGAGCAAAAGTATCTTGAGAATGTGGGAACTTTAAAATCCATTATTTCCCAAATCAGAACAATTCAATCAGGAGAAAGTGTTGGCTACGGCAGACGATTTATGGCAAATAGAGAATCGAAAATTGCCACTATTCCTATTGGTTATGCCGATGGTATTACTAGAAGTTGGGGAAATGGAATTGGATTTGTGACGATCAAGAATAAAAAAGCTACCATCCTAGGAAGCGTTTGTATGGATATGCTAATGGTGGACGTGACCGAGATTGATTGCAAAGAAGGAGATGCAGTAGTGATTTTTGGAGAAAGCCCAACCGTAACTTATATGGCGGAGCAATTAAAAACTATTCCGTATGAAATCCTTACGAGTATTTCGCAACGTGTAAAACGTGTTTTTTATAGAGAATAACATCTTTTTTTGTTAAAAATTGAGTATATTCGTTACATTCTAAATTAACCAAAACCAATACATTATGGGATTTATAAGTGATTTTAAGGCCTTTTTGATGAAAGGCGAAATAGTAAATTTGGCTACAGCGGTAATCGTTGGAGGTGCTTTTGGAAAAATCGTAACCTCTTTTACAAATGACGTTTTGATGCCACCAATTGGACTTATATTAGGAAAAGTAGATTTCAAGAACCTAAAACTTGTTCTTCAGGACGGTGTTCCAGCTGTTATGGAAAATGGAACAGAAAAAGTTCCCGCAATTGCAGAAGTTGCCATTAATTATGGTGCTTTTATTCAGACTGTTTTTGATTTTGTTATTATTGGTTTTTGTATATTTATGGTACTAAAAGCCTATGAAAAAACCAAGAAGCAAGAAGTTGTGGTTGAAGCTCCACCAGCAGGACCAACACAGGAAGAATTGCTTACTCAAATTAGAGATTTGCTAAAAAAATAGACTCTAAGCGACTAAGTTGCTAAGTTAAAGAATAATGCTATTTCAAAGTCTTAGTAACTTAGCATCTCAGAATCTTAGAAACTATAAAAAAAACAATACCGCTTTACACTATATATTCTAACTAAACCACTCTATAAAAGGGTGGTTCTTTTGTTTTGTTTAATTTATAACAATTTGTTAATTTTTGTGAAGACGCTTGTTATGTTTTGGATATTACATACTTTTGTACTTCAAAAATGAAATATACACATATAATAATATAGTTACGATGAGAATAGCAGTTGTAGGAGCTACCGGAATGGTTGGCGAAATAATGTTGAAAGTATTGGCAGAAAGAAATTTTCCTGTAACCGAATTAATTCCAGTTGCTTCTGAGAAATCAATTGGGAAAGAAATTGAATTTCAAGGAAAAAAATACAAAGTAGTAGGAATGCAAACGGCCGTTGATATGAAAGCTGATATTGCGTTATTTTCTGCTGGAGGAGAAACTTCATTAGAATGGGCTCCAAAATTTGCTGCTGCAGGAACTACTGTTATTGACAATTCATCTGCTTGGAGAATGGATCCAACCAAAAAATTGGTGGTTCCAGAAATCAATGCAAATCAATTGACAAAAGAAGATAAGATCATTGCAAATCCAAACTGTTCTACTATCCAAATGGTATTGGCTTTGGCTCCATTACATAAAAAATACAATGTAAAACGTGTGATTGTTTCTACTTACCAATCCATTACAGGAACTGGTGTAAAAGCGGTTCAACAATTCGAAAACGAAGAAAAAGGAATCAAAGGCGATATGGTTTACAAATATGAAATCAACCGTAATTGTATTCCACAATGTGATGTTTTTGAAGATAACGGATACACAAAAGAAGAGATGAAATTGGTTAAAGAAACCAAAAAAATCTTGAGCGATGATTCAATCAAAGTAACCGCTACTGCTGTTCGTGTGCCTGTTGTTGGTGGACATAGTGAAGCGGTGAACGTTGAATTCAGCAATGATTTTGATGTAAACGATGTAAGAACTCTTTTGAGTCAAACAGACGGTGTAACGGTTCAAGACAATTTGGACACTTTTACTTACCCAATGCCAAAATATGCCGAAGGTAAAAATGACGTTTTCGTAGGACGTATTCGCCGTGACGAAAGCCAAGAAAACACTTTGAATATGTGGATTGTTGCCGATAACTTGAGAAAAGGAGCAGCAACAAACACTATCCAAATTGCAGAATATTTAATTGCAGCAAAATTGGTTTAATCCATTTCAGATATTTAATAAATAAGAAACTACAACTTTAATCGGTTGTAGTTTTTTTGTTTTCTTACCTTTGCGTTGATGAAAAGAAAACAGCTCATATTAAATCTTTCTTTGGTTGTCGCAGTATTGTTCTCAATAGTGTTTCAATCGGTTGATAGTATTAGCCATTTACAAGAAAAATTTTCTGAAAAAACCTGTCATCACACCTATAATTCTAGTTCGGAGTTTACGCATCAGCACCACAATTTTGACCATTGTTATGTTTGTCAATTTGGGTTTAGCAGTTTTGTAACACCAATAAATTATTCCTATGCATTCTTCGCTGGGAACTATACTATACCTTATTTCTTTGCAAATTCTGAATCTGTTTTTTCATTTTCGGGTAGTTTGTATTCTCATCGTGGGCCCCCAAATTGTATTTAGATAACCCAATTTTGCGGGTTATTTAGTTGTTAAAGTAGGCTATTGACTGGCAGTTTTCTTTTTAAGAAATTTTGTCGGTTGCTTTATTAATTACAAAAACATTTCCCGTCTAAGTTGCTTTTTCAAAGTGCTTTGATTGGGAACAATACAATTATTCAAATGAAAATATATATAGTAGCTCTATTGCTAGGGCTTACCACTTTTTTACATGCACAAAACACGATAACTGGAAAAATCACCGATTCCAAGAACAACCCTTTGACAGAAGTAACCGTCTATGCATCGGAATTGCATAAATCAACAAAGACGGATCAAAACGGAATCTATACATTGACAGAACTTCCAAATGGAAATCTAACACTTGTATTTTCTTCCGTGGGATTTTCGACCCAAAGTAAAAATATCGAAAAAACTCAAAATACCCCAACGTTTGATGTCATACTGGAAGAATTGGCTTTTCAGATGGATGAGGTTATTGTCTCAACTCCTTTCTCCAAATTGCAATCGCAAAATGTAATGAAAGTAGATCGAGAAAGTGTCAAATCAATGCAAGAAAAAGGTAGCGCCACTTTGATTGAAGGATTGGCTACCATTCCCGGAGTTTCACAAGTTTCTACAGGAACGTCAATCGGGAAACCGGTAATTCGTGGTTTGAGTGGGAACAGGGTTCTGGTCTATACTCAAGGAATCCGCTTGGAAAATCAACAGTTTGGCGATGAACATGGTTTGGGACTGAACGATTCAGGTGTAGAAAATGTTGAGGTTATAAAAGGGCCTGCTTCATTACTTTATGGCTCTGATGCATTGGGAGGGGTTTTGTTTTTTAATCCCGAAAAATTTGCTTTGGCGAATACTTTTCAAGGGGATTTTGGGCAAAGATTGTTTTCGAATACTCTTGGAGCCAGTACTACTTTGGGATTGAAAACATCTACCGATAATTGGAAATATTTGATACGTGGCGCTTACAATACACAGTCGGATTATAAAATTCCAGATGGTGATCGTGTCACTAACACGCGTTTTCAAGAAATGGATTTCAAAGCAGGAATCGGGTATAGCAATGCGAAGTTTTCTAGTGTTTTGAGATACAATTATAACAATTTGGACATTGGAATTCCCGAAGAAGGAATTGCAGACCAAACCACAACTAAGAAAACAACTTTTCCAAAACAAGAGGTTTTCAATAATTTACTTTCTTTAAACAATACACTGTTTTTTAGCGATTCAAAATTGGATGTGAATTTAGGTTATATCAAGAATGACCGAAGCGAGTTTGAAGACAGTGACGTTGCAGTTTTGCATATGATTTTAAACACATTTGATTATAATGTCAAGTATTATTTGCCAAAGTTTGGTAAAGTAGAAACCATTTTTGGTGTTCAAGGGATGTCCCAGGAAAATAAAAATCTAGCCGATGAGTTTTTAATTCCAAATGCAACAACAAATGATTTTGGTGTTTTTGGAACCGGAATTTATGAATGGGATTCAAACTCATTACAGGCAGGCCTTCGTTTTGATTACCGAAATTTAGTTTCTGAAGAACACGGAATCGTTGGCGAAGAAGGATATTTTGAAGCACTCGACAAGAATTATGACAGTTTCAATGCTTCGTTGGGTTATAAAACAAATTTTGCTACGGATCTGGTTTTCCGATTGAATGCGGCTACTGGTTTCAGGGCGCCAAACTTAGCAGAGTTGTCATCCAATGGCGTTCACGAAGGAACCTTTCGTTATGAAATAGGAAATCCAAATTTGAAAACCGAGCAAAACCTACAGACAGATTTGGATTTGGAATACAAAAGTGATCATTTTGAGTTTAGCGTGAGTGGATTTTACAATCATATTAACGACTACATTTATTCGTCACCATCTGGGGCAGAAATCGATGGTTTTATGGTTTATGATTACATTCAGAGCAATGCCAATTTGTATGGAGGAGAAGTCGCTTTGCATATTCACCCGCATCCATTGGATTGGTTGCATTTTGAAACCAGTTTTGAAACCGTTACGGGAAAATTGCAAGATGGTGGTTACTTACCTCAAATCCCGGCTAACAATTGGGACAACACTTTAAAGACTGATTTTGTAATTGGAAAATGGCTTGAGGATGCTTTTGCCACTTTAAATGTTTCAACTACTTTTAGTCAAGACAAGGTAAGCGGTTATGATATTTCTTCAGATGGTTATACGTTATTGAATATGGGGTTTGGAGGTAAAGTGAAGCTGGGTAAAACCGCTTTTGATGTAAACTTGAACGGTAATAACTTATTGAATAAAACATATATTCCTCATTTGTCTCGTTTAGCCACTTCAGGAATACCCAATCTGGGAAGAAATTTTGTTTTAGGAGTTGCATTTAAATTTTAAGGTTTAAATTTCTAAAAATAAAAAACTCCAATAGCAAATCGTTATTGGGGTTTAATTTTAATATTCAATTTTCCCGACATGTCTCATTATTCGAACAATTTTTGTTTTTCTATTGTTGATGTATGATGAGGAACTAGTTGCTTTGTATTTTCTTGGATTAGGTAAAATTGCTGCAATCCCCGCGGCTTGTGTCATCGTTAGACTCGAAGCGTCTTTTCGATACCAATGTTCAGTTGCGGCATAAGCTCCATATACGCCGTCACCCATTTCGATGCTGTTGAGGTAGACTTCCATAATTCGTTTTTTGCCCCAAATCACCTCTATTAAAACTGTAAAATAAGCTTCCAAGCCTTTTCGGAGGTAGCTTCGGCCTTGCCAAAGAAAAACATTCTTGGCGGTTTGCTGTGATATGGTACTTCCACCTTTTATTTTTCGGCCTCTTTCATTGCTTTTGTATGCTTTTTGCATCGCAATAAAATCAAATCCATTGTGTGTCAGGAAAGTCCCGTCTTCACTAGCTATCACAGCTTTTTGGAGGTTCATGGAAATTTTATTAATCGGCTCCCAATTATGGCTGAAATGATTTTCTTTACCTTCTGCAATATTTTCAAAATAACGTATCACCATTAATGGGGTGAATGGAACGGGTACAAATTTAAAAAGTACAACAAAAGAAACGGATATTCCAAAAAACCACAGCAAGACTTTTAGCAGAAACCATTTTACTTTGGTCCAAAAACTTCTGTTGTTTTTTTTGACGGGTTTCTTAGTTGGTTTTTTTGGTGTTATTTTGGTTGCCATTTTTTATGTTAAATCTGCTAATTCGGTTCCTATTAAACTGCCTATTGCTACTCCCATTCCGCCTAATCGAACGCCACAATACACGTTTTCAGATAGTTGGGAAACAATTGGTTTTTTGCTATTGCCGATGCCCATTATTCCGCTCCAGCGGTGTTCAATCTGGACATCATGATTGGGCAAAATTACTTTTTTTAATAAGTCTTCCAATTTTTTTTGTACAATTTCTGTTTGGCCAAATTCGGTCGTGGTTTCGGTTTCAAAATCTAGATTTCTACCACCTCCAAGCAGTATTCGATCGCCAATATTCCTGAAATAATAATAGCCTTTATCCAAATGGAAAGTTCCTTTTATGTCTAAATTTGGAATTGGTTCTGTAATTAAAACTTGTGCTCTTGCTGGTTTTACTCCGCCTTTGGTTAATTCATTGGCAAAACCATTGGTGGCAAACAATAATTTTTTGGTAGTAAAACTAAAATCGTCGAGTGCTACTTCAACACTGTTTTCCTTATCCAAAAAAGAAGTAACAGTTTTCTGGTTTAGTATTAAAATATCTTGCTCAACAGCTTGTTTTAACAAAGCTTGCATCATATTTCCAGTGTCAATTTGAGCTTCAAATGGATTGAAAATCAAATATTCGTTGATGTCTCCAAAACCAAAACGATCGACTTCTTTAGCAAACACATCGGATTTGAAAAGCGGCTTTAAGATTTGATTTATAAATGATAACTTATTTGAACATTCAGAAAAACTACTTTCATCGTCCTTTAAAAACAACTCGTAACCTCCGTAGGGTTTGAAATCTATTGTGCTGTCACCAAGTCGTTTTCTTAATAATTGCAGTCCGTCCCATCTTTTTTGTATGAGTTGGATAACATCTTCTTCTGTATGAGTTTTTAAATCTTCAATGATTTCCGAAATACTTCCGAAGCATGCAAACCCAGCATTTTTAGTGCTGGCACCTTGTGGTAACATCCCTTTTTCGAGTATCAATATTTTACTGTTGGGATATTTTTCGCGCAAGCGTAATCCTGTATGCAGTCCCACAATGCCACTGCCCACAATAGTGAAATCCACATTAGTAAACCAATTTTTTAATTCCCAATAGCTTAGTTGCATTTCACTTTTTTTTTATAAAATTAAATAAATTTTCTAGTTTGTGAATAGTACAATTTGAATATGTTGGGTATTATCAATTATTTTTTGAAATATTCTTTTTTAAGTTAGGAATGTATTAATAATTCAACCAATATGGTTTTGGCACTATAATTGTATTGTAAAAGAAGATTTTAAAAATCGGTATTAGCTTTAGATTGGTAGGATAAACTATTAGCTAGAACAAAATGTAATAATAAATTAAATACTTGGTTATGTTTGAAAATATAGATGAACTTATAGAAGTAAACTTAAAACTGCTATATACATCGAAATCTCAATTTATGATGCGAATCAATTTTAAAGATGAATTCGGTTTCAATTTAAAAAACTCCAAAGTGTTTGCTGAAATTTTAGATGAGAAAGGCCTAGTCGTTTTGGATCAAGATCAAGGATTTAGATGTGATTTAACTGACTTTGGTAAACAAATTTATGAGAGCGGAGGATGGATTGTGTACCTAAGAACTGTTGAATCGTTTGCAAATTTCAAAACCATCGTCAAGGTAGATTCTCAAGTTAAAAAAATGGAACGGTCTTTTTTAAAAAAAGTAATGGTTGCCGGTATTATTATCGTAGTGTTGTGTTTTTTTATCACGCTGCTGACAGTTGAACTTTTTAAAACTTCTTAGTTCAATTTTTCGCATAAAAAGCTATTTTATTTATGCTTTTTTTATGTATTTCAATTTATTTTAATTGATAATTATAATGTTATATTTGAAATCTGAATATGTATTTTAAACAATTATGAGAAAAACAATCCTTTTAATGCTAACAATGATGAGTTTAACTGCAAGTGCTCAAAATGTAATGACTCCAGAATTACTGTGGAAGTTAGGACGAATTACTCCTTTAGGAATTTCAAAAGACGGCAAAAATGTTGTTTACAAAGTTTCGACACCTTCAGTCGAAGAAAATAAATCTAGTTCCAAATATTATACTGTTGCCATTAGTGGAGGAACAGCTGTAGAAGTTAAGGACACAAAAGAAATTTTGTTTGATAAAAATGTTTCTCCTGATGGGAAATACATAGTTTACAATCAAGAAGTGAAAATTGATAATGTCTTAGGGAAAGACTATTACCCTAATTTAGATAAATCCGATGCTCAAATTTATAATGGTCTTGATTATCGCCATTGGGATACTTGGAATGAGGGTAAATTTAATCACGTTTTTTACAAAGAAAATAAAGAAGGAGCTGAAGGGATTGATATTTTGAAGGGTGAAAATTTTGACAGCCCGCAAAAACCTTTTGGTGGTGATGAAGATTATAATTGGTCCCCTGATGGGAAAAGTATAGTGTATGTGTGTAAGAAAAAAGCAGGTACTCAATATGCGCTTTCTACAGACACCAACATATATGAATACAATCTTGAAACTGGGAAAACAATCAATAGAACTGAAGGAAATTTCGGATACGATATGGCTCCACAATTTTCTCCTTCTGGGGATTTGACTTGGCTGCAAATGAAACGCGATGGTTATGAGGCCGACAAAAATGATTTGATTGTTAGTTTCAAAGGAATCAAAATGAATCTTACTGCCAATTGGGATGGAACTGTAAGTAGTTTCAAATGGAGTAATGATGGAAAAAAAGTATATTTTATTGCGCCAATTGACGGGACATTACAGCTTTTTGAAGTTAATTTCCCTGGTTTGACTAAAATTGCGATTACTGTAAAGCAAGTTACGAACGGTGATTTTGACGTGCATGATCTGGTAGGTTTTTCAGGAGATGATGTGATCGTTACAAGAACCGACATGAATCACGCCTCTGAAATTTTCTCTTATAATTTGAAGAAAAAATCTTGGAAACAATTGAGTAATGTAAATACTGAGACTTATTCAACATTAGCATTAAGCAAAACAGAAAGACGTTATGTAACAACTACCGACGGAAAAAAAATGTTGGTTTGGGTAATTTTGCCTCCTAATTTTGATGCGACCAAAAAGTATCCAACTCTTTTATATTGCCAAGGTGGACCTCAATCTCCTTTGACTCAATTTTATTCTTTTAGATGGAATTTCCAATTAATGGCTGCAAACGGATATGTTGTTGTAGCGCCAAACCGTCGTGGTATGCAAGGTCACGGTGTAGAATGGAATGAGCAAATTAGTAAAGATTGGGGAGGACAAGTGATGGACGATTATCTTTCGGCTATTGATGATATTGCAAAAGAAAGTTATGTTGACAAAGCACGTTTGGGTTGTGTTGGTGCAAGTTATGGAGGTTATTCTGTGTTTTATTTGGCAGGAATTCATAACAACAGATTCAAAACATTTATTGCCCACGATGGAGTTTTCAACACACAAAGTATGTTTGGAACCACCGAAGAAGTTTTCTTCAACAACTGGGATTTTGGTGGAGCTTATTGGGAAAAAGACAATGCAGCTGCACAAAAAGCGTATACTAAATTCAACCCTATAAATTATGTACAAAACTGGAACACACCAATTTTGATTATTCAAGGAGGAATCGATTTCAGAGTGCCAATAGGACAAGGTCAGGAAGCTTTTCAAGCGGCCCAGATACGCGGAATTAAAAGTAGATTTCTTTATTTCCCAGAAGAAAATCATTGGGTTTTAAAACCTCAAAACGCACAAGTTTGGCAAAAAGAGTTTTATAAATGGCTTAATGAAACGTTATAAGTCTTAAGCTAATTGATAATTTTGTAAAACACAAAACGACTTCTTTGACGGTTAATAAAGGTGATATTCCATCTAATATTGCTAAGGTAATAGGAGATAAAAAATAATAAACCTATAATTTGAAAACCTCACATTTTATGTGAGGTTTTTGTTTTTTTAATACTATTTAAACTTAGATAGAGTTCTATAATAAAGTCTATTAGCAATCTAAGTATATTCATTTTTGTAATTCTTATCTTTGAAATATGAACAGTAAAAAAAGCTATATTCCAATAAAAATTTTTATCAGTTATCTGGTTTTGGCTACCTTATTTGTTGGTGTGAGCTGGTTTTTGTATTCTGAAAATAAGGGGTTTTCTGAAGCCGAGAGTAAAGCTGCTAAAGCAAATAGCAAGATTTTAAAAGTTAGTAATTTACTTTCTAATATCTATGAAACGGAAAGTTTGGCTAGGATAACTATACAATCCGATTCGAAGAAGGATTTCCAAAATTATATTTCCAAAACAGATTCCTTAAAAATCGAAATTGATTCTTTAAAATTATTGGTCACAACTCAATATCAGATAACGTTATTGGATAGTGTGAAGCTTTTATTGTCTAAAAAGACCAATAATATAAGGTTACTGAAAGCCATAAAAAACAAAACAAATGATGAAGCGGCACTCAAAAAAGCTATTAATGATTTGACAAAAATGGAATCGTCGCTTAGAAAGCTCCAGCTGGAAGATTTTATAAAGCGTCCATCAGAGCTGGGGAGTTATCAACGAAATGTTCTTAAAAAATATGTGGCTTATTTGAATGAAAACATTCCAGACGACAGTACAAATACATTAAGTAAAAAAGAATCTGATTCGATTATAGCGGTTTCAAAAAGCTTACTTAATAAGGTCAAGAATGCTACTTTAAAAAAGAAACTTACATTAAATTATGAAGAAAACAGGTTGCTTCAAAATGAGCTTTTAATTTCAGATCAGTTAAGAAAGGTTTTGAGTATTATAGAAAGAGAAATTATTCGAAACACAACAAAAAACTATTTAGAAAAAGAAAAATCATTAAAACGAAATAATCAAATCGTTACCATAGCGGCAATGTTGGGGTTGTTCTCGACTTTGTTTTTTTTGATCTTAATTCTAAATGATTTTTCCAAGACGCAATCGTACAAAAAACAACTTGAAGAAGCTAATAGCACGACCAAAAGATTGCTCAGAAACCGGGAGCAGCTTATATCTACAGTTAGTCACGATTTAAAAACTCCATTAAGTACAATTGTTGGATATACAGAGCTTTTAGGTAATTCTGAGCTAACAAAAAAGCAATTGTATTTTGCCAATAACATAAAAGGTTCTTCAGAATACATTACAAAATTGATTCAGGATTTACTTGATTTTACACAAATCGAAGCTGGAAAAATTACGATAGAAAAGCTTCCTTTTTCTCTACCGGATGTTATTCACGAAGTGGCAAAAAGTATTCAATCCGTTTACGAACAAAAACCAATCGATCTTTCTATTGATATTGATGCTGTTTTTCAAGATAAAATCATTGGCGATCCATTTCGATTGAGGCAAATTGTTACCAATATAATTGGGAATGCTTTTAAATTTACTACTGAAGGTTTTATTAGAATAGAAGTAAAAGCTAATATTGAAAACAGTTCCCTTACAATTAAAGTCGAAGATTCTGGAATTGGAATACAGGAAGACAAACAACAATTAATTTTTGAAGAATTCACTCAGGCTAATGAAAGTATAGAAAAAAGATACGGAGGAACTGGCTTGGGACTTACGATTTCAAAAAAAATGGCTGAAATTCTTGGCGGTAAATTGAGTTTAAAGAGTGTTTACGAGAAAGGAAGTGTTTTTGAGATTCAACTTCCATTGCTGCTTGATTCATCTTCTCAAAAAGTGCCGGTAATTGGTCATTCCAGTAATAAGTTGACGGCGGTTGTTATTGATGATGATATTAATTTGTTAAAGTTGACAACTGAAATTTTACAGCAGAATGATTATAAAGTATTGTCGTTTAATAATGCTTCTGCGGCACTAGAAGCTCTGGAAAGCAATTCGTTTGACTTTATAATTACTGATATTCAAATGCCAGATATTGATGGATTTCTGTTTTTGAATAAGCTAAAGGAGTCTGTTACTATAGATTTTGACGAAAAACCAGTTATAGCATTAACTGGAAGGACTGATTTGGCAACGGAAATCTATATAAAAGCAGGGTTTACCAATGTGATTCGGAAACCATATTCTCCAAAAATATTAGTGGAAATTATAGATTCGATTTTGAAGAATGGAGAAACACAATTTACAACAATTGAAGAAGTTCAAATTAGAGTTGATCCAACAAAAAGATATTCATTAACCTCTTTGAAATTATTTTTATCAGATGATGATGATGTTTTAAAGAATTTTTTGCATTCTTTTAAAATAGCAACAACAGAAAATTTATTAATACTTGAAGAAGCAGTTTCTGAAAAAAATATCATAAAAATAAAAGAGATAGCACATAGAATGGGGCCAATGTTTAGACAGATTGAAGCTCATGAAATTGTTCAAATTTTAAGTAATTTGGAATACAATGAAATTTCATTTGAGGAAATTGAAGTTAAATTCAAAGTTTTGAAGACTTCAATCACATCTCTTTTTTTACTTTTAGAAAAAGAAATAACCTAATCGATATTGTGCTGTTTTAATTTATTATATAGCGTTTTCCTAGTTATTTTAAGCAATTTTGCTGCTTCAGATTTGTTGTTTTTCGCTTGATCCAAGGCGTTCAAAATGGCGTCTTTTTCATTTTCAAATAAAGAAAAATCACTTGTAGTTCTATTGCCCATCTGGAAAACTTCAAACGGGAGTGTGTTTTTTTCGATAAAATCACCTTGGGACAACAATGTGGCTCTCTTAATTATATTTTGAAGTTCTCTTAGATTCCCAGGCCATCTGTAATTTTCAAAAATTGTCACCACTTCGGGAGAAAATCCAATGATATTTTTATTTAATTGTTGATTTGCTTTCCCAAGAAAGAAATCGGCAAAGATCATTAAATCCCCATTTCGTTCAAGTAATGAGGGTGATTGAATTGAGAATTCATTGATTCGATGGTATAAATCTTCACGGAAGGTTCCGTTCTTTACAGCTTCTCTTAAATCTTCATTTGTTGCTGTAATTATTCGGATATCAACATTAATTTCTTTGTTACTACCGACTGGTTTTATTTTCCTTTCCTGTAATGCTCTTAGGAGTTGAATTTGATTTTCATAGGAAAGATTGCCTATTTCGTCAAGAAATAGTGTCCCCTTATTTGCAGCCTCAAAACAACCAATTTTGTCATTTATCGCTCCTGTAAAAGAGCCTTTTAAATGGCCGAAAAATTCACTGGCAGCTAGTTCTTTTGGAATTGCTCCACAATCGACGGCTATAAAATTGTTGTTTTTTCTGGGACTATTTTTATGAATGCTCTTTGCAATAACTTCTTTTCCTGTTCCGCTTTCGCCAATGATTAAAACAGACATGTCCGTCGGGCTTACAAGTTGAATGTATTCTGCCAATTTTTTTGATGCGGCTGAAATTCCCAAAACAACTTCTTCATCTGAGGATTTATTGCTTTTTGTAGAAGTAACAACTGTTTCATTTGCTGTGTTTACAACAGGAATCTGTAATGTATTGGCAATAACAAGTAAAACTTCTTCAGGATTAAAAGGTTTTGAAATGTAATCGGCTGCACCATTTTTTATGGCTTTCACTGCTGTATTAACATCAGAATAGCCAGTCATTAGGATGACTGGAATTGTCGGATATTCGCTTTTAAATTCAGACATAAGTTGAATTCCATCGTAGTCAGGAAGTCTCAAATCTGTGATTATAAGATCAAAAGTTTGACTTTTAATTTTAGTTTTTGCTTCTTCTACTGTAAAAGCAGTAGTTACAGAGTAAGATTTTTTCACGAGAAAATTTTCCAACATCTTGCAAAAGGAAACATCGTCTTCTATCAATAAAATCTTTGACATAGGTTTTTACTTTATTTGCTAAAGTAAAGTTATTAAAATTAGGGCATTCATAATAAACTTATAAAAAAAGGGAGAGAAACTCATTGAATTTCTCTCCCTTTTTACTCTAAAATTATTAAGTCCCCAATTTATTTATTTTTCAAGTTACCTGCTGCATCTGTGTAAACAGTAGCTTTCTGGTTATCAACTTTTATGTCAAGTTTATATTCTTTTTTTTCATTGATATATGCTTTTTCGATAACTGCTCCGGGTTGAGCAGTTTTTTCCGCCAGTATCACGGAGCTTGGCACGTCTTCTATTTTAATTTCTTTATATTTTTCTTCAACAGTTTGTGTTGTAGTAACTGTTTTTGAAGGGACTGAGGTTTGTTCTGCAGTTTGTGCAAATGCTGTGAAACCTCCCAAAAGGATTGCTGCTGATAAGATTAACTTTTTCATAATAATGTTTTTAATGATTTAATTGTTTGTTAGTTGTTTGTTTTGTGAAATTATTTTTTTATCCAAGCTCCAGTTGCATCGGCATATAATGCTCCCACTTTGTCGCCAACTGTGATTTGTAGTTTATATTCTTTTTTCTCATTGATAAAAGCTTTGTCAAGAATTGCGGTTGGATACGCTTTTATTAATGCAGTTTTTACTGCTTCAGGCACTTCTTCCACTTTAATTTCAGTGTAGTTGTCTTGAACAGTTTGAGTTGTTAGTACTGATTTCGGTGGAGTTGATTGTTGTGCAAATGCTGAGAAACTCCCTAAAATGATTGCGGCTGATAAGATTAATTTTTTCATGATTTAATATATTTTTTTGTTTTGTAAAATTATTTTTTTATCCAAGCACCAGTAGCATCAGCATATACTGATCCCTCTCTGCCGCCCACTTTGACTTGTAGTTCGTACTCTTTTTTCTCATTGATAAGAGCTTTGTTAAGAATTGCAGTTGGATAGGTTTTTATTAATGCGTTTTTTACCGCTTCTGGCACTTCTTCCACTTTAATTTCAGTGTAGGTGTCTTTGTAGGCATCTTTTACAGTTTGAGTTGTTACTTCAGATTTCGGTGGAGTTGATTGTTGTGCAAATGCTGAGAAACTCCCTAAAATGATTGTGGCTGATAAAATTAATTTTTTCATGATAGTAATTTTTTAAGTTTTATATTTTTACTTAATGAAATTATTATGCCAACTTATTTAACTCATGGATAATATGCGTAATTATCTAATTGTTAGCTTGTTGTAAAAAGCATAAAAGTTAAAGATTATTTTAATGTGTGTATTTTTTGACTAAGGCTGGGTAAATTTTACACACTTATTGAGCTTTAAACAAAAAAAAGACTTTACATATTGTAAAGTCTTTTTTGATTTTTATAAAATAAAATTTACTGAACTCCGATAAAATAAATAGTATAATCAAGTAATCCCTTATGTAATAGTAGATCAAGATCTTTGAAAGGAGTTAGGAATTTATTATTAGTCAAAAAAAAATCCCAATCTTAAGAATGGGATTTTATATTTGATTTATTCAGGGTCATTCATTTTGAAAGTGTCCATGAAGGCAGTGGTATAATCCCCTGCGATGTATCTGGCATCATCCATCAACTGTCTGTGGAATGGAATGGTTGTTTTGATACCTTCGATTACGAATTCGTCTAATGCTCTTCTCATTTTACTGATAGCTTCTTCACGAGTTTGAGCTGTAGTAATTAATTTGGCAATCATCGAATCGTAATTTGGTGGAATCGTATAACCTGAATACACGTGTGTGTCAAGACGTACTCCGTGACCACCCGGCATATGTAGCGTAGTGATTTTTCCCGGAGAAGGTCTGAAGTCGTTATAAGGATCTTCGGCGTTGATACGACATTCGATAGCATGTAATTGAGGCAGATAATTCTTTCCAGAAATTGGCACACCAGCAGCTACTAAGATTTGCTCACGAATTAAGTCGTAATCAACAACTTGTTCTGTAATAGGGTGCTCAACTTGGATACGAGTGTTCATTTCCATGAAGTAAAAGTTTCTGTGTTTATCCACCAAAAACTCTACAGTTCCAGCACCTTCATATTTTATGTATTCTGCTGCTTTTACAGCTGCTTCACCCATTTTTGAACGTAATTCGTCGGTCATAAAAGGAGAAGGAGTTTCTTCAGTCAATTTTTGATGGCGACGTTGAACAGAGCAGTCTCTTTCTGAAAGATGACATGCTTTTCCGTATGAGTCACCAACGATTTGAATTTCGATATGACGTGGCTCTTCAATTAATTTTTCAAGATACATTCCGTCGTTTCCGAAAGCCGCAGCTGATTCTTGACGAGCACCTTCCCAAGCTTTCAGCAAATCTTCAGGAGCCCAAACAGCTCTCATTCCTTTACCTCCACCACCGGCAGTTGCTTTTAGCATAACAGGATATCCGAATTTATTGGCTAATTCTGCTGCTTGTTCAAAAGACTCTAAGATTCCAACTGAACCAGGTACGCAAGGTACACCAGCTTCAATCATCGTGGCTTTTGCAGAGGCTTTATCACCCATTCTGTCAATCATTTCTGGAGACGCACCGATGAATTTTATATTATGTTCTTGACAAATTTTAGAAAATTTTGCATTTTCAGAAAGGAACCCGTAACCAGGATGAATTGCATCTGCATTTGTAATTTCTGCAGCAGCAATAATATTGGACATCTTTAAATAAGACAAGTTACTTGGAGGTGGTCCTATACAAACGGCTTCGTCAGCAAATTTCACATGCAAGCTTTCGGCATCTGCAGTAGAATAAACGGCTACTGTCTTGATGCCCATTTCTCTACAAGTTCGGATGACACGAAGCGCTATCTCTCCTCTATTTGCTATTAGTATTTTTTTAAACATTTTTTTTCAATTAGATAATTAGACAATTAGATAATTAGTTTTTAATTTGATTTTAATCAAATCTGAAATCTAAAATCTGCAATCTAAAATTATGATGGATCTACTATGAATAAAGGTTGGTCAAATTCTACTGGTGACATATCATCTACCAATATTTTTATAATTTTACCAGATATTTCAGATTCAATTTCATTGAATAATTTCATTGCTTCAATAACGCAAAGAACATCTCCTTTTGCAATAGATTTACCAACTTCTACAAACATTGGTTTGTCTGGAGCAGGTTTTCTATAGAAAGTACCAATGATTGGTGATTTTATAGTGATATAATGTGCATTTTCTACTGCTGGAGCTTCTGGTGCAGCAGCAACTGGAGCTATTTGTTGTGGAGCAGCAGCTTGAGGAAGAGCGTTTTGTACTGGTAATTGTTGAACGTAAGTTGCTTCGGTAACGTTTCCTTCTAAAGTAGTTCTGATGGTGATTTTAACATCATCCATTTCTAATTTTACTTCTGCAACACCTGAATTTGCTACAAATTTGATTAGATTTTGAATTTCTTTTAAATCCATAATTATTTCTTTTTAGTTTATTTTATTTTTTATCGTAAGCCCAAGTTAGGTAAATGGATCCCCAAGTAAAACCGCCGCCAAAAGCAGCAAAAATTATAGTGTCGCCTTTTTTGAAAACGTGTTCAAAATCGTATAGTACTAATGGCAATGTTGCAGAAGTTGTATTTCCATATTTTTCAATATTCATCAATACTTTGTCGTCTTCTAAGTTCATTCTATGAGCTGTAGCGTCAATAATACGTTTGTTAGCTTGGTGAGGTACTAACCAATTTACATCTTCATTAGTCAAATTGTTTCTTTTTAGAATCAATTCACTTGCATCGGCCATATTGGTAACTGCATATTTAAAAACAGTTTTTCCATCTTGAATGATATTATGCTTGTTGTCGTTTACCGTTTCCATACTAGTTGGAAGAAGAGAACCTCCAGCTGAAATTTTCAAGAAATCACGACCTACACCATCACTTCGTAAATATTCATCTTGTAAACCGTAACCTTCATAATTTGGTTCAAATAAAACAGCTCCTGCACCATCTCCAAAAATAATGCATGTTGATCTGTCTTTATAATCTACAATTGAAGACATTTTATCGGCACCAATAAGTAGCACTTTTTTGTATCTTCCAGACTGAATATAAGCAGCAGCCGTTGACATTCCATAAAGGAAGCTAGAACAAGCGGCTTGTAAGTCGTATGCGAATGCATTTGTAGCACCAATTGCGGTTGCTACATATACACCTGTAGAAGCTACTGGCATATCTGCAGTTGCAGTTGCCATTAAAATTAAATCTATTTCAAGAGGGTCAATGTTTGCTTTTGCTATTAAATCTTCTGCAGCTTTTATAGCAAGAAAAGAAGTTCCTTTATCAGCATCTTTCAGTATTCTTCTTTCTTTAATTCCGGTGCGTGTGGTTATCCATTCATCATTTGTATCGACCATAGTTTCGAGAACTTTGTTTGATAGAACAAAGTCTGGAACATAACCACCAACTGCGGTAATTGCGGCTGTAATTGTACTCATTATATGCGATTATTTATTGTCAAATGTTGCCATTTGCAAAATTTTTAAAAGTCTCTAAAATTACAATAAAAAAACTAAACAAATTGTTTTAAGTTTTCTTATTTAAGGAAATTGTAAACAACAAAAAAAACTCTCACGAAGTGAGAGTTCTGGTATTATTTACAAAAACGTATTAAGCAAGAGCTACGACAGATTTATCGATAACAACTTGTCCTCTGTAGTACATTTTACCTTCATGCCAGTAAGCTCTGTGGTATAAATGTGCTTCTCCAGTAATAGGACATGTAGCGATTTGAGCTACAGTAGCTTTGTAATGTGTTCTTCTTTTGTCTCTTCTAGTTTTCGAGATTTTTCTCTTTGGATGTGCCATTTTACTATATTATTTATCCGTTAATAGTTGCTTTAATTTGTCCCAACGTGGGTCTATATTTTCTTCTTTTTCTTCTTTGCTTTCCTTCTTTTGTTCTTCAATTGCTAATTCTTTCAGTTTTGTCAAAGCTTCGGTTTTTAAACTTCCATCCTTTATTCCTGGATGTACCCTTCTGAGTGGTATTGAAAGTGCAATCATCTCATATATATATTGAGCGATGTCTATTTCAAATTCGCCAAAAGGCAATATTAGCAACTCTTCATTGTCATTGTTGTATGTATCTCCAAATCGAACAATTAATTTTAATTTTCCCTTTACAGGTAAGTCAAAATCTTCACTAGTAAGATCGCAAGGTACATTGACAGTTCCTTTGTGTTTGAAATCAATTTCTAACAGGTTGCTTTTTTTGTCTAAAACTACATTTACTTTGATATCTGAATTTTGAAATTCGTTATAATCAAAGATTTCAAAGAACGCATTATTAATTTGATACTCAAATTTGTGTTTCCCTAGCTTCAATCCTACGAAAGGAATTACATATTCTTTTGTCTTGCTCATTTCAACAACAATTTGCCCTAAACTTCGGGAGTGCAAAGATATAAAATAATTGGAAATCTAATAATGTTATTCACCTTTTTTTGTTTATAACTGTTTTTCTTTTGTTTTTAAAGGCTTTTGGCTGATTTCTGCGTATTGATTTCTTGAATTATACACATCAATAGCGAGATAAACGGCCTCTTTGAAGGAATTATAGTCGGCTTTATTTTTTCCTGCAATATCATAAGCAGTTCCGTGATCTGGGGAAGTTCTTATTTTATTCAACCCAGCAGTATAGTTAACTCCATTTCCAAAGGATAGTGTTTTGAAAGGAATTAAGCCTTGATCGTGATAGGTTGCGATAACAGCATCATATTTTTCGTATTGATTACTGCCGAAGAAGCCATCTGCAGGAAAAGGACCGAAAACTAAAGTTCCTTTTTCGAATAATTTTTTCAATGTTGGTTTCAATACAGTGTCGTCTTCGGTTCCAATAACTCCACCATCGCCACAATGTGGATTAAGTCCCAAAACCGCAATTTTAGGTTTGTTAATGCTAAAATCCTGTATTAAAGTTTGATTGATGGTTTGTATCTTCTTGAAAATTAACTCTTCGGTTAAATGAGAAGCTACTTCATTAATTGGAATATGATCCGTTAGCAAACCTACTCTTAAGTTGTCTTGGACCATTAACATTAATGCGTCTCCTTCTAGTTCTTGGTTTAAATAGTCAGTATGCCCGGGGAATTTAAACGATTCCGATTGAATGTTGTACTTATTTATAGGGGCTGTTACTAAAACATCTATTTCGCCTTCTTTTAAGGCTTTGGTAGCTGCAACAAATGATTTAATGGCGTATTCGCCCACTTTTTCGTTATTTGTTCCAAGGTTTAAATCAATTCCTTCTCTCCAAAGATTGAATACATTGACTTTGCCAATAACAATTTGATCCAGCTTGTCTATGCCGTGTAAAGCGACTGTGGATTCAAAATTCTTTCTGACGAAAGAAAGTATTTTTGCATTTGCAAAGATAACAGGAGTACATAGTTCTAACATACGAGAGTCCTCGAATGTTTTTAGAATGACTTCGCTTCCAATACCGTTTAAATCTCCTATTGAAATTCCTACGATTATATTTTCTGCTTTTTTCATAATGACCTCTAGTTATTTATTGCTAATTTTGAAGTGCAAATTTAGTAAAATAAAATAAGAAATGTTTACAGGAATTATTGAAACACTTGGGATTGTCCAAGAAGTTAAGAAAGAGCAAGATAATATTCATATCACGATAGATTCTTCAGTGGCAGATGAATTAAAAATTGACCAGAGCGTTGCTCATAATGGAATATGTTTAACGGTTGTAGCTATTGACGGGAATCATTATACAGTTACTGCAATTGGGGAAACAATTAAAAAGACCAATATTTCAAGTTGGAAAGTTGGTGATAGTGTCAATCTGGAAAGAGCAATGAGGCTTGGAGACCGACTAGATGGGCATATCGTACAAGGACATGTAGATCAAATAGGAACTTGTGTTTCTGTTCAAGAAACAAATGGAAGTTGGTTTTATACTTTTGAATATGATTCTGCTTTACAAAATATTACGATAGAGAAAGGCTCTATTACAGTAAATGGTGTTAGCTTGACAGTAGTGGATTCAGGTAAAAATAATTTTAGCGTAGCAATTATACCTTATACATACGAACATACTAATTTTAATTCGTTTGCTGTTGGAACCGAGGTGAATTTGGAATTTGATGTTATTGGGAAATATGTTTCTAGGCTGTATGCTAATAAATAGGCTGAGAATAATTTATTAAAACAAAAAAAGACCAATTTAAATTGGTCTTTTTTTGTTTAGTTTGTAATTGTATATAATGTAGATTCCAAATATTATAGCCGCTAAAGCTAGTATGGAGATATTTTCATCTATTGGAACATCACCTGGAGTGGGGGCTCTAGCACTAACTTGTGGTGGAGGCACGTCTTTTGGATCATCAGCATATCCACTTATGCCAGTAAGCATAATAAATATAACTAAAATAAGGTTGTTAGTAAAAATTCTCATGTTTTATTTGGGGGTAATACATTAAGTTTAAAAAATAGCTCTAGAGTCAATATAAAACTCTTACTCCTTAATAAGAGCAGAATGCAAATTTAATATTATTTTTTGTAATCTCTAAGTAAGTTGTCAAATTCGAGCTGAAAATTTAACGTTTAAGCTTGTTTTTGAGCGTAATTAGGGAGTAAACTTACAATATCAACACCTGTGTTGTAGGCTTGTTCTTAATTAAAATAACTGTATCTTTGTTTGGTTTCTTGAAAAGAAAAAGCCTCTCAATTTCTTGAAAGGCTTGATTTTACTAGTGGTCCCACCTGGGCTCGAACCAGGGACCACCTGATTATGAGTCAGGTGCTCTAACCAGCTGAGCTATAGGACCGGTTAAGAGTTTGCAATATTACTACAATTTTTTTATTGCTACAAGTATTTTATGAGTAGATTTTTGGATAGTTTGAAGACTAATGTAAATCTATTTTGAAAATGACTGATTATGAAATGACTAAATTGTAGATTTTTTTATTTTATTTCTTGGCAGAGCTCAATTAATACGCCATTGGTCCCTTTCGGGTGCAAAAAAGCGACCAATTTATTGTCAGCTCCCTTTTTTGGGGTTTCGTTTAGGACTGTGAATCCTTCCGATTTTAGCCGCTCGATTTCGGAAAGAATATCCTCGACGTCAAAAGCGATGTGATGAATTCCTTCTCCTTTTTTTTCGAGAAACTTGGCTATTGGGCTTTCGGGATTGGTGGCTTCTAGGAGTTCTATTTTGTTGGGGCCGTTCATGAAGAAAGATGTTTTTACTCCTTCACTAGCAACTTCTTCTTGTTTGTAGGCTGGTGCTCCAAATAGTTTTTCGAATAACAAATTGGATACTTCAAGATTTTTGACTGCAATGCCAATGTGTTCTATTTTTCTCATTATATATATTATAGGTTGTATTTTTATTTTCTAAATCGTTCCAAAAAAGAACTATTGTCTCTCTTTAGTCCTGATGGAAGCGGCATCCTTTTTATCTTGTCTTTTGGGACGAGATAAAAAGATATAGCGGACAGCAGGAACTTTGCCTCCAGAAAAAGCCAAATTTTCTGCTCCTAAATCATAAAACAAATATAAAAAACTTTATGAGTTAATGACTTTGTAAGGTGGTCTCTCAAAAAAATAGTATTTTTGCAGCATGGAAACAAATAGACAGAAAAAAATAGGCGGGGTTATCCAAAAAGATTTGGTTGATATTTTGCAAGGTGAAGTGAGAAAAAATGGAATTACAAATTTGATAATTTCAGTATCCAAGGTTACGGTAACTACAGATTTATCTGTGGCGACAGTGCATTTAAGTATTTTTCCTCAAGAGAAAGCAGCGGAAACTTTAGTAGGGATTAAAGCTAATTCGACTTTGATTAAACACGATTTATCGCAAAGAGTTCGTTTGCAATTGC
Organism: Flavobacterium granuli; assembly: GCF_031456055.1. Lineage (GTDB taxonomy): Bacteria > Bacteroidota > Bacteroidia > Flavobacteriales > Flavobacteriaceae > Flavobacterium > Flavobacterium granuli_A. Next base: position 136,082 of record NZ_JAVDTX010000003.1, on the reverse strand, counting down.
GTAAAGTACCTAATTTGGTTTTCTTTATTGATGATTCACTGGATTACATCGAGAAGATTGATAATGCCTTGAAAAATCAAGAAAATCCGATTGAGAATAGAGATTTGTTGGACAAACGCAGATTTCAATAAAATTTGAATTTTCCTCTTTACATAGCCAAGCGGTATATTTTTAGCAAAAGCAAAAATAATGCTATCAATATCATTAATCGTATTGCCAGTATGGGGATTATAGTGGGAGCAATGGCATTGTTTGTCGTGCTTTCGGTTTTTTCGGGCTTGAAGGAATTTAGTCTTTCGTTTACCAATGATATTGATCCAGATCTTAAAGTGAGCAGTACGCTTGGAAAATCTTTTTTTATTGTGCCAAAACAGGAAAAAGAGCTTGCTGCAATAGAAGGAGTTGCCTCTTATTCTAAAGTTATTGAAGAACGAGTACTTTTTACTTTTAATGGAAAACAAGAAGTTACTTATCTTAAAGGTATTGATTCTACTTTTAACGCTGTCAGCAATTTTAATAAAAAACTATATAACGGACAATGGCTAAAACCTGATACTTATCAAGTTGTTATTGGATATGGTATTGCTCAAAAGTTTTCGATGGGTTTGCTGGATTATAATAATGCTTTTGAAGTTTTTGTACCAAAACCGGGGAAGGGGGCTATTGAGAATCCTGCTCAAGCTTTTAATAAAACAGATGTTTTTCCAGTTGGAATTTATGCAATCAGCGAAGATTTGGATTCTAAATATGTGTTTGCTGATTTAGGGTTGGCTCAAGAATTATTGGAATACAAAACTGATCAGATTTCGGGTCTTGAAATTAAATTAAAACAAGGTGCTGATGAGAGTGCTGTAATTGGAAAATTGAAGGCACTTTTCAAGAATAAAATTACCGTAAAAAATAAGGAACAACTGAATGAAGCCTTATATAAAATGCTGAACACCGAAAATATAGCGGTGTATTTGATATTTACTTTGGTAATTATCGTAGCGCTTTTCAACTTGATTGGTGCGCTTATCATGATGATTTTGGATAAAAAAGGAAATCTAAAAACCCTTTTTAATCTAGGAACTAATATCAAGGATTTGCGGAATATATTTTTACTGCAAGGAACTTTGTTGAGTGTTTTTGGTGGAATTATAGGATTGTTATTGGGTGTTGTGTTTGTGTTATTGCAACAACAATATGAGCTGATAATGATAACTCCCACACTGGCTTATCCAGTGGTTTTTACAACAGAAAATGTAGTGATTGTTATGGCTACTATAGTCACACTTGGTTTTATTGCGTCGCTAATTGCGAGCAGTAGAGTGAGTAAGAAGTTGTTGGATTAAAAATTTTGGAGCACCACATTTGAAATATTCAAGACGATTTGTCCCGCTATCCGTTGCAATCTTTTTGTTTTTAAAGAAAAAACAAAAAGGATTTCCACTTCTATCAGGGCTAGACAAGATATTTAGTTTTTCATAGCATTTTTCAAGCGGCTAATAACATTCTCTTTACTATGGGTTGTGCCTAACCTTTTTTTTAAAGCGAATGCTTTGTTTTTTTAGTTTTTAAACAACCTTATAACCTGCATAAGCCTCTTCAATCTCATTCAAAACAGCGAATAATTCTTCAGGACGGTCTAGAGTTACTAATTTTTGTTTGTACGTTTTAAAAGAATGGATTCCTTTGAAATAATTAGTGTAGTGTGGTCGTGTTTCAACAATACCGAGTCTTTCTCCTTTCCATTCCATTGCCCAAGTTAGGTGGTTTCGAACTGCTTCGACTCTGTCCGCAACGGTGGGTTTGGCTAGATGTTCCCCAGTTTTGAAGTAATGTTTGATTTCGTTAAAAATCCAAGGATAACCAATGGCGGCACGACCAATCATTATTCCGTCGATGCCGTATTCGTTTTTATAATGCAATGCTTTTTCGGGAGAATCAATATCGCCATTTCCAAAAATGGGCATTGTGATTCTCGGGTTGTTTTTGACGCGGGCAATATGTGACCAGTCGGAATGACCTTTGTACATTTGGGCACGGGTTCTGGCGTGGATGCTCAAAGCAGCAACCCCAATATCCTGTAAACGTTCGGTAACCTCATCTATATTTATGGAACTGTCGTCCCAACCCAAACGCGTTTTTACGGTAACTGGCAAATGCGTGCTGTCGATAACGGCCTGCGTCAGGCGAATCATTAAATCAACATCTTTCAAAACTCCGGCACCGGCGCCTTTGCAAACTACTTTTTTGACTGGACAGCCAAAATTGATGTCTATTAGATCTGGGTTTACGGTAGAAACTATTTTGGACGATAACGCCATTGCTTCTTCGTCTCCACCAAAAATTTGGATTCCAACTGGGCGTTCGTAATCGAAGATATCTAATTTCATTCGGCTTTTGATGGCGTCGCGGATTAGTCCTTCGGACGAAATAAATTCGGAGTACATTAAGTCGGCTCCATGTGTTTTGCATAATCTGCGGAAAGGAGGGTCGCTCACATCTTCCATAGGTGCTAACAATAGGGGGAATTCGGGTAATATAATGTTGCCAATCTTAATCATCGTCCTTAAATTTTTTGCAAAATTACATCTTTTAAGCGAAAGGATGAAAAAGTTAATGACATTAGATAAGTAAAGAAGTGATTTTGAATAGTATGTATACTAATTAAGGGGTATATGTATTACAATTTGAAAAGAGTTAATGCAAATGGCTGAGTTTCCTATTTTGAAACTTTGAAACTGTTGAATTTAGACTATATTTGCAGATTAATTGTCTCTTTACTGCTTTTGCGTGAGGGATAGCAGCGGAAAGCCCAGAGTAAAGTGTAGCGATAGCGAAACTTTGCGAGGACTTGCAGCGAATAGCCCGACGGCTTTTTTTGCCGGCACGCCCAAATAAATTTGATATCAGAAGAAAATGAAACATATAAGGAATTTTTGCATTATTGCACATATTGACCATGGTAAAAGTACATTGGCGGATCGATTATTGGGGGCAACCCAAACGGTAACGGCTCGTGAAGAAAAAGCGCAATTGCTAGATAATATGGACTTGGAACGTGAACGTGGTATCACGATTAAAAGTCACGCCATACAAATGGAGTATAAATATAAAGGAGAGGAATACATTCTGAACCTTATCGATACTCCGGGTCACGTGGATTTCTCTTATGAAGTTTCGCGTTCTATTGCGGCTTGCGAAGGAGCGCTTTTGATTGTGGATGCTGCACAAAGTATTCAGGCACAAACGATCTCTAACTTGTATTTGGCTTTGGAAAATGACTTGGAAATTATTCCGGTTTTGAACAAAGTGGATTTGCCAAGTGCCAATCCAGAGGAAGTAAGTGATGATATTATTGACTTGCTTGGATGTAAATTGGAGGATATTATTCACGCTTCGGGTAAAACTGGGTTTGGTGTGGAGAATATTTTGGCTGCGATTATTGAAAAAATTCCAGCTCCAAAAGGAGTGAAAGACGAGCCTCTTCAGGCTTTGATATTTGATTCGCATTACAATCCGTTTCGTGGTATTGAAGTAATTTTCCGTGTGAAAAACGGGGAAATTAGAAAAGGCCAAAAAATAAAATTTATGGCGACCGGAAACGAGTATTTTGCCGATGAAGTTGGAACGTTGAAACTGAATCAAGTTCCTAAAAATGTGATTTCGACAGGAGATGTTGGGTATTTGATTTCTGGAATTAAAGAAGCCAAAGAGGTAAAAGTAGGGGATACGATTACGGATGCCAAAACGCCGACTACAAATATGATTACTGGTTTCGAGGATGTAAAACCAATGGTATTTGCTGGGATTTATCCTGTAGATACGGAGGATTATGAGGATTTGCGTTCTTCGATGGAAAAATTGCAATTGAACGATGCTTCACTTGTATTTGTTCCTGAAAGTTCTGCCGCTTTAGGATTTGGTTTCCGTTGTGGATTCTTAGGAATGTTGCACATGGAGATTATCCAAGAGCGTTTGGAACGTGAGTTTGATATGACTGTAATTACTACGGTTCCTAACGTTTCGTATTTGGCTTATACCAAAAAACATCCAGAAGATGCTTTTATAGTAAACAATCCATCAGATTTACCGGAACCTTCTCGTTTGGATAGAGTGGAGGAGCCTTATATTAAAGCGACTATCATTACTAAAGCTGATTTTGTTGGAAACGTAATGAGTTTGTGTATTGAAAAACGTGGTCAGATTACCAATCAAACGTATTTGACAACGGAACGTGTAGAATTGAATTTTGATATGCCATTGGCAGAGATTGTATTTGATTTCTACGACAGATTGAAAACGGTTTCAAAAGGATATGCGTCATTTGATTATTCCCCAATTGGAATGAAAACTTCAAAATTGGTTCGTTTGGATGTATTATTGAATGGTCAAACGGTTGATGCGCTTTCTGCGTTGATTCACGAAGATAATGCGTATAACATCGGAAAGAAAATGACGGAGAAATTACGTGAATTGATTCCGAGACAACAATTTGATATTCCGATTCAAGCAGCGATTGGTGCTAAAATCATTGCACGTGAAACGATTAAAGCTTTACGTAAAGACGTTACAGCAAAATGTTACGGTGGGGATATTTCCCGTAAACGTAAATTGTTGGAGAAACAGAAAAAAGGTAAAAAACGTATGCGTCAGGTAGGAAATGTGGAGATTCCGCAAGAAGCGTTTATGGCGGTTTTGAAATTGAATGATTAGATTCGTAGAGACGCACGGCAGTGCGTCTATTTACAATAAAGAATATAGATAATAGAGAAAACCTGATGATGAAAATTATCAGGTTTTTTTGTTTTGTGAAATGCAGATTGTTGATTCATATTGTAGAGACGCACTGCAGCGTCTTTTTAGAATATAGATAAAATCTGATGATGAAAATAAAATCATCAGGTTTTTTTATTTTGTTGAATCTGGATAAAAATTGAATTAATGAAGGGCTTTAATGCGTCTCTACAATGGTGCGTCTCTATGGAATGTGTTTCTGATGATTTTTGTTTAAAACTATACATTACAGATTACAGAGAGACGCACGGCAGTGCGTCTCTACGCAACGTACTTCAACAACAAATTCTATTTATCCTTCAACCAATCAAACAACCGTTGCGCATCGGCACCTTTAAACAATTGTGTTCCTTCGTTCATTGTGGCGGCAGAACCACAGGCCACGCCCCAACGGATGACTTCTTTCAGGCTTTTATTTTGCGAAAGAGCCCAAACCATTCCGCCGACCATGCTGTCTCCGGCACCAACGGTACTTCTTTTGGCAACATTGGGGGCAGGTACAAACTCATAACTATCTTTCGTAACTAGAACTGCTCCTTGCGGTCCAAGTGAGACAACTACAATTTCGGCTCCGCCTTTGGCAATGATTTGTTTGGCAGCTTCATTGACTTCTTCCATTTCCAATCGTTCAACACCAATCAATTTTGCAAGTTCTCCAACATTTGGCTTGATGAGGTAAGCACCTGTTTCCAACACTTTTTTCAAGGCTTCCCCAGAAGTGTCAACTATTAATTTTGAATTTAATTTTTTGGCGATTTCTGCAACTTTTTGATAAAAATCAGGAGTTAAACCTTCGTTTAGACTACCGCTGGCTACCAAAAATTTAGGTTTTAAGTTAGCTACTGCCTCAAGAACTGCTTTTTCCTCTTCATCGGTGATTTCTCCTCCGGTAAAACCGAAACGATATTGTGAATTAGTATTGCTGTCTACAGCCACAAAACTCTCTCTTGTCCAAGTTTGGATAGGAATAGCTTCAAAAGCGATCGCTTCTTTAGCAACCAAATCTTCCAACACTTTTCCTGATGGACCACCTGAAGTAAATACCGCTAACGATGACCCACCCAAACGAGAAATAGCTTTGGAAACATTGATTCCACCGCCACCAGCATCAAATCTAGGTTCTTCACAACGTATTTTTTGTTCGGCTACTAAACCTTTAAAATGGGTGCTTTTGTCCAAAGCTGGATTTACAGTAAGGGTAACAATATCGAATGAGTTCATCTTTTGTTTTGTGTTATATGGCGTTAAGACTATATCTGCAATTTACTAAAATTAGAACCGATAATTGATCTTGTACAATAATTAATTGCAAATGACTTTAACAGTGTAAAATACTGAAATTCATCACGTTAAAAATAAAATCATTTGTATCTTTAATCACCCCAAATTAATAAAATAAGAATTATGAGAACGCCTCTATTTCTACTTTTATTACTTTATTCGACTATATCTTTTTCACAGGGGATTCTAGTCGATACTACATCTTTGGGCATACCAGAACTGGTTCGGGAAGAGTTAATGCAAAATGCCTGTGCCAATGAAAGCAATTTCAAATATTCATCACACCAAGGAATCGGTAAATTTACCAACACCAATCCCAATTTTCCTATTTCAGACGGAATCATTATTCGGAACGGAATTGCAAAACATACTGAAGGAATTTATACAGGTGTCAATGAAAGCAGTCAATTGAATACTGCAAATGATCCAGATTTACAAGCTATAAGCGATAGTAATGGACAAATTGTTCCTATTACTGATGTGAGTTATCTTCAGTTTGATTTTACTCCTTTGTCAAGTAATTTTAGTTTTGATTTTCTTTTTGCTTCTAATGAGTATGGAGAATTTCAGTGCGGTTTTAGTGATGTTTTTGCATTTATATTAACCGATTTAACCACAGGAGTCTCAAAAAATCTTGCTGTAGTTCCAGGAACAAGCACGCCTGTTTCAGTTAAGGATATTAGAGATGAACAATACAATTCCTCCTGTTTATCTGCGAATGCCAATTTGTTTAACAATTATAATGTAAACAATCCTGGGGAATCTGCTATAAATATGAGAGGGGAGACCAAAGTTTTGACAGCATCGTCAACCGTGATTCCAAATCGGACTTACAGTATAAAACTGGCTATCGGAGATTACAATGACAGTAGTTATGATTCGGCAGTTTTCATAAAAGGGGGCAGTTTTATGACTACCTTGAATTTAGGCCCCGATAAAACTATTTGCGAAGGCGAAAGAATCGTTCTCCAATCAGGGCTTGTTGGGAATTACGCATACGTTTGGACCTTCAATGGAGCTGAAATTCCAGGGGAAACGAGCGCTTCTTTGGCACTCAATAAGGCAGGTACTTATGGTGTTACGGCAACACTTTCGGGTTGTGTCATAAAAGATGAGGTGGTGATTACCGATTTGGTTATTAAACCTCCCAAAAACCTAATAGCTTGCTATAACGGAAACCCGACTTATCAATATGACTTGACACAGAATAACCTAATTACCTTGGGTCTGAGTCCGGCGGAATATACTCTTGAATATTTTGATTCTTTGGCAGCTGCTAATGCAAATGGACCTACGATACTAGATAATCAATTGCTCTCTTTTACTAGCGCAGGCAACCAAACGATATACATAAAAGCGGTGCACGTTTACAACAGAAATACATTTTGCAATAATTTGCTTTCGTTTGATTTGCTGGTTACAGCTCCAATCAATGTTGTTAAACCTCCAGATTTGAGTTTTTGTGATACCAATTTTGGAAGAGTGACCGTTGATTTGACAGTTCAAGAAAGTCCAATTCTGAACGGATTAAATCCTGCGGATTATAAAATTAGTTTTTATACTAGCCAAGCTGAAGCCAACACCAGTACGAATAGCATAGCAAATCCATCAACGTTCATTACTTCCTTATCCCAATCACCGCAGACTATTTGGGTGCGGATAGAAAATGTTTCGAGCTCGGTTTGTTATAAGACTGTCAATTTTAATATAATCGTCTATTCGCTTCCGGCGGTAGATGACATTGCAGACGTGATTGCCTGCAACAGCTATACATTGCCGGTAATTACGAATGGTAATTATTATACGGGTTCGAATGGAACAGGAATTGAATTGAACGCAGGAGATGTTATCACCAAAACGGGAACCTATTACATTTACAGCGGTCCAACCGCAACGAATAGTTGTACCAATGAAAATTCCTTTAAGCTAACCTTTGTTTACGAAATTGATTTCCCTAAAGAAGCCTGTGGCGAATACAAAGTTCCTCCCGTAGTTTTTGGAGCTTTTTATACGGCAACAGGTGGCGGAGGAAGTGTTATTTCACCAGGAACATCATACACGACTAGCCAAACCATTTACTATTTTGCGTCAATCGATGGGGTGGTTTGTCGTGACGAGCCTGTGCCTTTTGACGTTTATCCCTTGCCTTTGGTGGATAAGCCTAGTAATGTGGTGACTTGCGATTCCTATACATTGCCGCCTTTGGCGAACGGGAACTATTATGCCTTATCTGGAGGTTTGGGAATTGCTTTGAATACTGGAGATGTCATAACTTCGAGCCAAACGCTTTTTGTTTTTGCAAATGATGGAAGGTGTACCAATGAGAATTCCTTCAGAATTGATATTGTTAATTCTTCGGACTTCATTCCCATTTCAGAGTGCGGAAGCTTTACTTTACCAGCAGTTCCCATAGGGGGTTATTATAGCAGTCCGAGTGGTCAGGGTCAAAGCATTCCTGCTGGAACGGTTATTACCAATTCGCAAACGGTCTATTATTATGTTGCCACCACAACTTCTCCCAATTGCACCGATGACCTAAAATATGAAATTACCATAAAGCCCTTGCCATTGGTGGATACACCAATTGATAGGTTGGAATGTCAAAGTTATACATTGCCGCCTTTGGTGAATGGTAATTATTTTACTGAAGTCAATGGAGGAGGACTTCCACTAAAAGCTGGCGACGTAATCACTGCAACTCAGACGATTTATGTTTATGCCATGGGAACAGAATGTAACAATGAGCATAGTTTTATAGTCGAAATCAGAGAACTACCACCAGTTGATAGTTTTACAGATGTGGTTACCTGCACCGATTTTAAATTACCGAAATTAAAAGATGGAGCTTATTATACCGCAACAGGAGGACCTCACGGTTTAGGAAATCTACTTACTGAAGGAACGGTCATAACAACTACACAAACTATTTATATCTATAATGAATGGGCTGATTTTACCAAATGCAGTAATGAATCTTTCTTTAAGGTTAATGCCAATGGAATTGATGTTGGTACTTTTGAAGACATAAATGTTTGTGACAGCTACACTCTACCGCCATTACAATTAGGCAAATATTACACACAACCCAGAGGGGCAGGAACCGTTATTCCTGCGGGAACCGTCTTGACAACCTCGCAGACTATTTATGTTTATGCTATTGTTGGGAATAGATTGACCTGTACAAGCGAGCAGCGTTTTTCGATTACCATTTCTATAGCGCCAGTATTGGTAAGCACTCCAGATGTTGCCATTTGCCAAAGCTATACCTTACCTCCATTATCAAAAGGAGATTATTATAGCGGGCCAGATGCGACAGGAACGAATTATTTGGCAGGCCAACAAATCAACACCAGCCAAAAGATGTATATCTATGCTCCTGCACCAGAAAATTTCAGTTGTGCTTCTCAAGATGATTTTGACATTACCATTTATCCGTTAAAAGATTTGCCACTAAAAAGCGGAGTTATCTGCGTCGATTACCAAACGGGAGCACTAATCAATTCTGCACAACTGAATTCTGGACTGAATCCAAATATTTATACCATTGATTGGTTTTTGAATGGTAACAAAATAAGTACAGGGGCTGATTATACGGCCGTTCAAGAAGGAATTTATACCATCGTAAGTACTAAGAACACTCCGAATGTTGGCGACGATTGCGGTTACAATCAAGCCACGGTTACTGTCGAAAAATCCAGTCCAGCGATAGCAACCTTAACGGTGACCGATGCTTTTGAAGATAGTATTGATATTATCGTAACTGTGACCAATGGATTCGGAATTTATGAATACCAAATGGATGACGGCAATTTTCAAACCAGTAATGTTTTTTCCAATGTCAATTCTGGACAGCACATCATTACTGTAAAAGACACCAAAGGGAATTGCGACAACCGAGTTTTGATTGCCAATGTGCTCAAATATCCTAAATATTTTACCCCAAACAACGATGGAACCCATGACACTTGGAATATAACCGATCTCTCTTTTCAGCCCGATGCCATTATAAATATCTTCGACCGCTACGGTAAATTTCTAAAAGAGCTCAAACCTTCCGAACCTGGTTGGGATGGTAATTACAATGGCCACCCGCTTCCCTCCACCGATTATTGGTTCCAGGTTTTTTATACTCAAGACGGTGTAGCACAAGTCTTCAAATCACATTTTAGTATGAAACGATAATCTTTTGCTTCGTCAATTCCGTTTAAGTTCATTTGAGTGTGCCACTAGATAGAAAAATGGCTATATACTTTGTCGTCATCGCCCTTTTTTCAATCTGCTGTCGGGCTATCCGCGCTACTTCGGTAGCCAGCTTTTATCCCTCACCCAAACTGCAAAACGAGATATTGAGTGCTAAAAAACATCATTCATTACAACATAATGACTTTTCCTTGGGCATTACTTTCTATAGCAGCTTCAATGATTTGCATCACTTGCAAACCTTCTTTAGCCGTAACCGGTTCCTTGGCTTCATTAATAATTGATTGATAAACACCTTCAAAAAAATCATAATAATTACCCTGTAATGTTGGGATTTTATCTTTTATAATTTTATCATCGACAACCGTATGCAACAATCCTTCGTAACCCGGAGCTTCTGTTCCCCAAGTGGTACCATTTGGTTTCTTTCCTAGTTTTAATTCATCTTCCTGCACATCGCCTCGAGGTTTTAGAAAAGAACCTTTTTTTCCGTGAATAACATACGCAGGATTTGCTTCTCTAACAAAAAAACCAGCTTTCAATCGCACTCTAAAATCTTGATAATAAAGCAAAATATCAATCCAATCATCTACCAAAGAATGCTCACGCGTTACTCTAATATCGGCAAAAACACTTTGGGGAAACCCAAATAAAAACAAAGCTTGGTCAATTAAATGCGGTCCTAAATCCTTTAGAATCCCAGCACCCGAATTGGCGGTTTCTTTATGTCCCTTTGGACTCAAAAGTGGATTGTAACGGTCAAAATGAAATTCGGCTTCCACCAATTCCCCTAGTGCTTTATCGTTAAGAACCTTTTGCACCGTTTTAAGATCGCTGTCCCATCTTCGATTCTGGAAAACCGAAAGTTTCAATCCTTTTTCTTTGGCTAAATTCACTAATTCTTGAGCTTCGGCAACAGTCGTGGTAAAAGCCTTTTCTACCACAGCATGTTTTCCTGCAAGCAAAACTTGTTTGGCATATTCAAAATGAGTTCCGACAGGAGTATTTACAATTACCAAATCAACATCATCCTGAAGCAATTCCTCAATAGTTGTATAACTTTTTACATTTGGATAATCCAATTGAATTAATTGCTTACTTCTTTCCCAAGAACCAACCAATTCAAATCCTTCATGAAATTCTAAAAAAGGAGCGTGGAAAACTTTTCCAGACATTCCATAAGACAGTAGTGCTGTTTTTATTTTTTGCATTATTTTGTGTGATTTACAATCCTACAAGGTTTTAAAAAACCCTGTAGTAATATCATTTAAACAATAATTTATCTCAATTTAGCTCTGTCATATTGCTTTGGCCATTGAACATCTACACCCAATTCCTGCGCAAAAGTCAATCCTAAACTTGGATTTCTAAGCGACTCTCTAGCGAACAAAACAAGGTCAGCTCTCCCACTTGCTACAATCGCTTCGGCCTGTTGAGAAGTGGTAATTAAACCAACTGCTCCTGTCAAAACTCCTGTTTCTTTTTTAATTTTTTCTGCAAAATGAACCTGATAATTTGGTCCTAAAGGAATTTGCTGATGAGACACCAATCCGCCTGAAGAAACATCAATTAAATCGACTCCTTTCTCTTTTAAAATTTTGGAAAGTTGCACTGATTCTTCAGCATTCCAACCACCATCAGCCCAGTCTGTAGCTGAAATTCTTACCATTAAAGGAAACTCTTTCGACCATTCTGACTGAACCGCTTTGAGAACTTCTAGAAGCAATCGTATTCTGTTTTCAAAAGAACCACCATATTCATCCGTTCTCGAATTGGACAAAGGTGATAGAAATTGGTGCAATAAATAACCATGTGCTGCATGAATTTCAAGCACTTGATAGCCTGCCTGCTCAGCTCTTCGGGTTGCCAATTTAAAATCGGTAATTACTTTTTGAATTCCAGCTTTATCTAATGCTGTTGGGACTTGCTCTTCATCGTGATAAGCAATCGCACTTGGTGCAACAGTTTCCCAACCACCTTGATTTTGAGTCAATTTTTTATTGCCATACCAAGGTGAAGAAACACTCGCTTTTCTGCCAGCGTGAGCCAATTGTATTCCAGGAACCGAACCTTGGTTAATGATAAACTTAGTAATGGACTGCAATTTTTTAATGTGGTCGTCGCTCCACAAACCTAAATCGGCTGGAGAAATCCTTCCTTCTGGTGAAACGGCTGTCGCCTCTTGAATGATTAAACCAGAACCACCCGTAGCGCGACTACCAAGATGTACCAAATGCCAATCATTGGCAAAGCCATCTTCAGCCGAATATTGACACATAGGAGAAATTGTGATTCTATTTTTGAGTGTAATGCTTTTTATTTGTAAAGGAGAAAATAATTGTGAAGACATAAATTCAAGTATATTAATGTTTTAAGCCAAATTGCGTTAAAACAAGATTTTTATGTAGTAAAGTTATTGCACTAACTTTAAAATAAAAATGAAAAATGCATTAATTAACAAACATTTAAAACGATCCAAAAAAATATAGCGTAAATAATAAAATAGAAAATAGTACTTTTGTCCGTCATTAAAGAACCGAAAATTAAAAAATGGAAATAGTTATCAAGCTTTCTCAATTTTTATTGAGCTTATCATTACTTATTATACTTCACGAATTAGGACATTTCATTCCTGCAAAATTATTCAAAACCAGAGTCGAGAAATTTTATTTATTTTTTGATGTCAAATATTCCCTTCTAAAAAAGAAAATTGGCGAAACCGAATATGGAATTGGCTGGTTACCTCTTGGTGGTTATGTAAAAATTTCTGGTATGATTGACGAAAGCATGGACAAGGAGCAAATGGCTTTACCTCCTCAACCTTGGGAATTCAGATCCAAACCAGCTTGGCAACGTTTAATTATTATGTTAGGCGGAGTAACCGTAAATTTTATATTGGCTTTCATCATATATATTGGTATGGCTTACGCTTACGGAGATTCTTATATTGCAAATGCCGATATGAAAGATGGTGTTTTGATAGAAAACCAAGCGATGATTAATGCTGGATTTAAATCTGGCGACAAAGTCGTTGCTGTTGACGGTGAAAAAATCATACGTTTTGACAAGGAAATTAATGGTAAAATCATATTAGCCAAAGATGTTGTGATTGAAAGAAATGGTGTTGAACAGAATATTAAAATGCCAAGCGATTTTGTGGATCAATTATCTAAAGTTGAAAAAGAGCCGTTGACAACTATCAGAATTCCATTTGTAATTGGAAATGTTGCTGATGAATCTTTAAACAAAGATCTTAAAGCGAAGGATATTCTTTTGTCTCTAAATGGGCAAACTACAAAATATCTTGATCAAGCCAAAGTAATTTTAGAAAGCAACAAGAACAAAAGCATTACAGCAATAGTTTTAAGAGATCAAAAACAAGTAGCATTAAACCTGAAAGTTAATAATGAAGGTAAACTTGGTGTTCAACTTGGTGGTTTAGGTCTTGATTCTTTAGAGAAACTAGGTTACTACAAAATTACACATCAAAAGTACAGTTTCATGGAATCGATTCCTTTTGGAATAGTAAAAGGAAAAGACCAACTTGTTGGGTATGGTAAACAATTAAAAATGATTTTCAATCCAGAAACCAAAGCATACAAGCAAGTGGGAGGTTTTCATGCTATTTATAATATTTTTCCTAGTTCTTGGAGTTGGGAGGTTTTCTGGAGCATTACTGCCATATTATCAATTATGCTTGGTGTGATGAATTTATTACCTATTCCAGCACTTGATGGTGGTCATGTAATGTTTTTATTGTTTGAAATTGTTAGCGGTAAGAAACCAAGCGACAAATTCTTAGAGAACGCCCAAATGGTTGGTTTTGTATTACTTATCAGCCTATTGCTTTTTGCGAATGGAAACGATATTTATAAAGCGATTGTAGGCAAATAAAAAAGAATGTTATTTTTGCTTTTTTTGTTTGCTACATTTAAATTTAATCCTATATTTGCACTCGCTAAAAAGAGCAACAACTTCCTCCTTAGCTCAGTTGGTTAGAGCATCTGACTGTTAATCAGAGGGTCCTTGGTTCGAGCCCAAGAGGGGGAGCAAACTTTTTTTAGCAAACATACTACCTTTAAGGTGATTCCTCCTTAGCTCAGTTGGTTAGAGCATCTGACTGTTAATCAGAGGGTCCTTGGTTCGAGCCCAAGAGGGGGAGCTTAATAAAAAGACTATCAGCAATGATGGTCTTTTTTTTTTTGCTTAAAACCCAAGTCTTCACATAATCCTCGTTTTGGACTCCTCCAAAAGCAATAAAAGACAAATTAAAATTCTCCCTTGATGTTTGCATAATTAATCGTTAAATTGCTATGCCAAATAGTTAATAATGAAAACGAGAAAAATTTATACATTTTGTTTGCTTCTATTTATTTATGGAAATGCACTACATGCTCAGATGCCTTCCAAAATAAAAGATGCAATACCCGAGGGAACCCTTGTTCAATCAAATATCCCTTATGCTTCAGATACTCTGAAAAATCATACCTTAGATTTATACATTCCAAAACATATTGGGAATTCACTGCCGCTTGTGGTATGGATTCATGGCGGAGGATGGAAAGGTGGAGACAAATTTGGAGATATGGAGAATATGAAATCCACTCTAAAAGCGATTTTAGACAATGGGTTTGCAGTGGCTTCCATTGCATATCGTTTTAGCACAACCGACATTTTTCCTGCCCAAATACAAGATTGCAACCAAGCTGTAAATTACCTTTATAACAACTCTTTAAAATACAATTTGAACAAAAACAAAATTGCTGTTATTGGCTTCTCAGCTGGCGGACATTTAGCTTCATTGATTGCTACTTCAAACAACAATGCTGTTAACGCTTTTTATTATAAAAATCAAAAACCACATTTCAAAATAAGGGGAGTAATTGATTTTTATGGTCCATCTGATTTCATAGCCAGAATTGGTAGTATGCCTTTGGACGAAGGAGAACACAAAACCACATCGACAGGACTTCTTGGAGCTCAACCATTAGCTAGACCTGACTTGGCTAAATTTGCAAGCCCCACCTCTTATATTGACAAAGCAGACCCTCCATTTCTGATTTTCCATGGTGATAAAGACACAACTGTACCTATTACATTATCAAAACTATTAGATTCCTATTTAAAGCTTGCAAATGTTCAAAGTGAATTTGTAATTGTACAAGGTGGTCAACATGGCGGAGAATTGTTTAGATCAGAAGATATTAAAAATAAAGTTTTAGCTTTTTTAAATGCTCATTTGAACCAGAAAAAACAATAATCTGAATAAAAAATAAAGTCAAAATAGCTGCTTTTGAAATAGCATTATTAAAAGACCATCAGCAATGATGGTCTTTTTTTTTGCAAAAAAAACTTATTGTTCTTTATTTGTTAATGACTCAACAACTGAAACAGATTATGACATTATTTCTTTCATCAAAAGATAATCGTGTAATCTAAATGTTTTCTTCTTTAATAACATTTACACAAACTATAAAACACCCACTATCAATTAGCTGTGAGTAAAAAATCAATTTAGCGAATGCGAAATCAAAAAAAAATACAATCAAAAAAATTGGATTTATCAAAAAAAGATTAGCTAAAAAAGAAAATGATATAAATTACAAAATAATCACATCAATGTAAATTTCAGTGATAATAATTTAATAATTTAGTCCTAAACACGGCCCAAAAAGCCATATTGTGCCAGGATATTAATTATTTAATACTGATGAATATGATGGAATTGATGCCACAGCTGAACCCAAAAGGGTGGGACGAAATGTTCTCGAATGAAGGCGTTAGAGATTCTTATGCTCAGGTCCTTCAAACGTTACAAAATCTAAATCCGGAAAATCTAAACGACAAACAAATTCAGGCATCGGATTTGTTCATGAATCAAGGTATAACATTTACAGTTTATAGTGACAACAATCAAGGAATAGAAAGAATTTTTCCGTTTGACATCATTCCCAGAATAATCACAAAAGCCGAATGGAGCGAAGTGGAAACAGGAATCAAACAACGATTAAAAGCCCTTAATTTATTTCTGGAAGATGTTTATAATGGACAACACATTATAAAAGATGGTATAATTCCCGCTTCATTAATAGCATCTTGCCCTCATTATATACAAGAAGTTCACGGGATAAAAGTCCCGCATAGTATTCATGTGCATATTGCAGGAATTGATTTAATAAGAGGGACAAAGGGAGAATTTTACGTACTTGAAGACAACCTACGATGTCCCAGCGGTGTGAGTTACATGTTGGAAAACCGTGAAATTACCAAGCGAATTTTTCCTGATATGCTTACCTCTAATAAAGTAAGTATGGTAGGAAGCTATCCGATGATATTTCACAACATATTGGTTTCATTATCCCCACGAAATGTATCCAATCCCAACGTAGTTTTACTCACACCGGGAGTCTATAATTCGGCTTATTATGAGCATACTTTTTTGGCCAGACAAATGGGAATTCCACTTGTGGAGGGAAGAGACTTGGTGGTCAATAATAATAGAGTATACATGAAAACCACTTCGGGATTACAGCAAGTGGATGTTATTTACCGTCGTTTGGACGATGAGTATCTCGACCCGTTAGTTTTCAAACCCGAAAGCACACTAGGCGTACCAGGGCTTATCAGTGCCTATCGACACGGAAATGTCGCCTTAGTCAACGCTGTAGGAAATGGCGTTGCCGATGACAAAGCAGTCTATGCCTATGTCCCAGATATGATAAAATATTATCTTAACGAAGAACCAATTCTTAAAAATGTTCCAACATACCAAATGGAAAACAGCGAGGAAAGAGAACTCGTATTTGCCGATATGGAAAATATGGTAATCAAAGAAACTAATGGAAGTGGGGGATATGGAATGATTATGGGAAATAAGGCTACACAAGAAGAACTTGAAAATGGTAAAATAGCCATTTTGGCCAATCCCAGAAATTTTATCGCACAACCTATCATTCAGCTCAGCACCGTCCCCTGTTTAATAGATGGCCAATTGAAATTACGCCATGTAGATCTAAGACCGTATGCTTTATGTGGACCCAATGGAGTAGAAATTGTGCCTGGAGGACTAACTCGAGTCGCACTAACAGAAGGTTCATTGGTCGTCAACTCTTCGCAAGGAGGAGGAAGCAAAGATACTTGGATCATAAAGTAATTTCATTTTAATTTTTAAAATGAATCAAAATGAAAACAGCAGCCTTAAACACAGAAAAAAACGAAAAGTTTGCCTTTTTACCCGAAATGGTTTTAGAACATTTAAACGATGCGAAACCAACCAAAACTACAGTAGTAGAAAATTCAAATGTACCTGAAGTAAAAAAAATAACAATAACAGCAGATCCTGAAATACCAAATTTAGATTCAATACCAATTCCTGAAATTGTTTCAAAAAAGGAAGCAATAAAACCCATTGAAACTGTAGAACATCTCAGTCTCAGTTTGGAAAAAATAAAAAGTGAAACAGACGAAAATTTAATTAAGCGATTTATCAATAAAATAAAAAACTATTAATCTCAATTTTAAAAAACCAATTCAAATGAAAACAACTATGCTAAGTGGAGTTACAAACGGGATGTTTTTACTCAACAATTATTCGGATTCTCAAACTCCTATTATAGAGTCAATAATAGAAACCATTGTAGAACCTATTATTTTCAAATGCTAAAATAGAGCATTGTTTTGGTCACAGTTTTTAATTATTGTGAACTCGTAATTATCTACGAGAGTCGATTTATGGGGTTGCGTGAGGGATTACTTTACGATATATTTATTTTCATTGGAGTTCAGTAAATTTCATTTGAACAAGGCGTCATGCGCTCGTTATAGACCGTCGCTGCTGAGCCAAGGGGCTGTATAAGCGGTGCTAAAAGTAAGTCCCTTTGCTCAATAGGGTCACGCCCAAATAATTTTACTGAAAAAGTTACAATTTATAAATCGAATCATATGAAGGCAAATATGTTAAGTCGAGTTGCGGACGGAATGTTCTGGCTCAACAGATATATGGAAAGAACTGATGGCATGTTACTAACTCTTAATACCAGTTACATTTTGTCATTTGACAAAGAAACCGATGATTGTCAAGGCTACAAACCTCTTTTAAAATACTATACCGACTTAACACACGATCAAATAAACGAAGTACAATACGATACCAATTTTGTGCTTAAATACATTATTTGTGATAGTTTGAATCATAATTCGGTTAAAAATTTGGTTGTAAAAGCACGCGAAAACGCCAGAGGTTCCCAAGATAAAATAACAAAAGAACTTTGGGAACACATCAATTCGCTGTATCATTTCATGAATTCACCCGATCTTCCCAAAAAATTGGAAACCTCTGATGCCTTAAAAATTGTAAACAAACTCAATAAAGATCTCTTACTTTACAACGGCATTTTACAAGTTACCATGCCAAGAGGACTTGGTTGGAGTTTTTCGAGTATAGGAAAATTGATAGAACGGTGCCTACAAACCATATCTATGACGCAAGCCTATTATTCTCCCATTAATTATAATCTAGATGGAAACGAGGACGTAATGTACTGGAGAAGATTATTACTTTCACTATCCGGCTACGAATTGTACCTAAAGAGTTATAGCAACATCAAGCACAACCGAAAAGTTGTGCAACACGTTATATTTAATTACGATTTTGCTCATTCAGTAATATTTACATTAGATTTAATTGATAAATATTTGGATTGTCTTGTGAAAGATAATGAACAAAGTGAAGCAAGGACACTTTACTATCAATTTGGAAGATTAAAAAGCAACGTAGTCTATACCGACTACCAACACTTGACTAACAAACAACTGGAAGAAATGCTGGAAACCACAAAAACACAACTGACTCAGTTTTCTGTCGATTTCTCGAAATTATTTTTCTCCTACACTTAGTAACTTATGGCAATATTCAAAATCGTCCACATAACAAAATACCAATACAACTGGCCCATTAAAGAAAGCATAAACGAAGTGCGTTTATTTCCTCATAATTTTAAAAATCAAGATGTACTGGATTTTCAACTCTTGATTACACACGATCCTCATGTAGAATATCATCAGGACTATTATGGTAATCGTGTCGCTAATTTCAATAATCTGGAAGCGCATGAAGAAATGGTTATCGAATCCAGAATGACTGTTCGGGTTAATCATTCACTGAAAATACCTGAAATTGACAACACAACTGTTGAAGGTTTACAGAAAGAAAAAAGGGAGAAGATAGCTTTATTAAGGCTGAGTTATCCTGAAGCAACGGAAAAGCAAAAGGAAATCGACGCTATTTTGGCGACTATCAATATAGACAATAAGTCCGTTATAGCTATTGCGCAAGCCTGCAATCAATACATATTCGAAAATTTTACCTATACAAAAGGAATCACCAATATAGAAACCACAATTGACGAAATTTTAGAGCTCAAAAAAGGCGTTTGTCAAGATTTTGCACACGTACTGCTACAACTTCTAAGAACAGTAGGGATCTCATCCAGATACGTAAGCGGCTATATTTGTCCAAACGAAAGTGGGTTAAGAGGCGAAGGAGCAACTCATGCCTGGATCGAAATTTACACTCCTACTCAAGGCTGGCTAGGACTCGACCCCACCAATAATATTTGGACTATGGACAATCACGTAAAACTCGCCGTCGGCAGGAATTTTTATGATTGCACCCCAATCAAAGGAACTTTCAAAGGACTCGCCAGGCAAACACTCTCCGTCTGCGTTTCCATAGGATACGAAGACGGCAGACATTATGAAGAAATAAATGATGTCCAACTTGAAGAAATCCCACAGGAAATAAGCGAACAAATAGACTATATCGAACAGCAGCAACAATAAAAACCAAATCTTTCTGCTCTAAAATCAACAATCGAACTCCGGTTTATAGTTATTAAATCATCAACTTCGTACCTTTGCAGCCTTGGTAAAACCAAAATAGCAATAAACAGACAAAATGATTGAAGATAAAACCCCGCAACGCACGAGTATAGCCCAACTGGGAGAATTTGGCTTAATAGACCATTTGACAAAAAACTTCGAAATCACGCAGCCTTCCACATTAAAAGGAATTGGTGACGACGCAGCAGTGTTGGATTTCAAAGAGAAAAAAGTAGTTGTTTCCACTGATTTATTAATTGAAGGTGTGCATTTTGATTTGGCCTACATGCCATTGAAGCATTTAGGTTACAAATCTGTCGTGGTTAATGTTTCGGATATTTGTGCGATGAATGCAAGACCAACGCAAATCACGGTTTCGATAGCTGTATCCAATCGTTTCCCGTTGGAGGCATTGGAAGAATTGTACGAAGGAATTGCCCACGCGGCTCAAGAGTACAAAGTAGATGTGATTGGTGGCGATACAACTTCTTCACAAAAAGGATTAATCATAAGCATTACTGCTCTTGGTGAAGCCGATGAAAACGAAATCGTGTATAGAAATGGAGCTAAACAAACCGACTTATTGGTAGTTACAGGAGATATAGGAGCTGCTTATATGGGATTGCAGGTATTGGAAAGAGAGAAACAAGTGTTTCAAGTTAATCCTAATTCGCAACCAGATTTGGATGCCTATACCTATTTGATAGAGCGTCAATTGAAGCCGGAAGCTCGCAAAGATGTTCGTACGTTATTACACGCTTTGGAAATAAAGCCTACTTCTATGATTGATATTTCCGATGGATTGTCTTCGGAGATTATGCATTTGTGCAAACAATCGGGTGTTGGTTGTAATCTATATGAAGATAAATTGCCTATAGATCCTCAATTTATCAATGTTTGCGAAGAGTTTAATATCGATAGTACAACAGTTGCTATCAACGGAGGAGAGGATTACGAATTGCTCTTTACAATCGCTATGGAAGATTTTGAGAAAATAAAAGGGAATCCAAATTTTAGTATCATTGGGCACATGACCCAAGAGAGTGAAGGAATTCATCTAGTAACTCGCGCCAATACCAAAATACCTTTGAAGGCTAGAGGTTGGGACGCAATAAGCGAATAATAGATAATTGTTTTAAATAAAAAAACGACACTATCACAGTGTCGTTTTTTGTTATTATTTGGTGGAGTTAAAAGATGATTCCTCTAACTTTTGCTTCTCGAATTAAATCAATATCACTTCCGTCTTCAATTTTGAATAATTCTTTTAGATTTACTTTTCTGCTTTCTATAGCATGAAGTGAAATTGGGATGTATTGGGGAATGTCTTTGGTTTTTGTTCCTTTGGAAATATGGAATAAAATTAATTTGTCAAATTGGTCAATACCTTCAAAATCATTGTTAATTTGGTCAGCCATTTTAATTACGGAGTGGCTGTAGTATATTTCATCTTTCAATATAATGTCGAAACCAAAAAGCAATTCATCAAAGGTTAAATCATTTTTTATAACTAGTCCAGCAGGATTTATAGTTTCGATTATGTTTTTTATTTTAAGTAGCTCCGTGTACATCGTGAGCAAAACAATTTTGCAATTGGGCATCAATTCCAAAATTAATTTTGCCAAATCCTCACCAGAAAGAATCTCTTTTTCTTCATAAGCAGGCATGCTGATGTCTAAAAAAGCAACGTCAAAAGGCATGCTTTCTGGATTTGTAATAATATTATAACCTGTCTCGCAGTCTTTTCCTTGTGTGAATGAATACTCGTATAGATCAGGTTTGTAGCGGGTAATGGCGTTTTTGTATCCGTCAATTATAAAGGGATGGTCATCTACTATTAAGATGTTTTTTTTAGTTAAATATTCCACTTTTGAATCAACTTTCATTATGTTGTAGGTTTTGGGGTTTTGTCAATGGGGATAACTATTAGTATGGTAGTTCCTTCTTCTTTTTTTGATTTTATTTCGAGCGTTCCTGCACATTCGATAGTTCTCGTTTTTATATTTTGGAGACCTATCCCTTTTTTTGCTCGGTTGATATTAAATCCTACTCCATCATCACTAATTTTTAATACAATATTGTTGTTTTGTTTTTTGAATTCTACCTTTATCTTAGAAGCATTAGCATATTTATTACAATTTTGAAGGGATTCCTGAAGAATTCGATAAATATTAATTTTTACTGTATTGTCTATCAAATCCCATTTTATGGATGAGTCGATATGAGCAAGAAACTTTGTATTATATGTTTTTTTCTGTTCTTCAAATAAATTAGCAACTATTGCGACGAAGTTATTAATTAATTCTGATTTTTCTCTATTCAAATTATGTGAAATTTCACGGATATCTTGTTCAATATTTTTGAGTTCAGTCAAGTAATTAAGTCTGCTTTCGATACCGGAATCATCTTTGATTTTGTTTAAACTGTCCAAATTGATTCGAACACCAAACATTCTCCCCAGTACACCATCATGCAATTCTCTAGCAACTCTTTTTTTCTCTTTAATGCTATTGATTTCAATTGCGTTTTGCTGATTGATTAATAGATTATAGATTTCGGCATTGGCTTGTTGTTGTTGTTGTTTGAACAGCAACTCGCGTTGCTTAATTTTTTGTAATTTAATAGTATATAATAATATTGCCAAGATTACAAAAGAGCCAAAAATCAACAAAAGCTTTCTGTTTTGCCCTTCTAGATTCGTGTTTTCAACTTTGATTTCATCGGTTTCGTATTCTATTCTCGAGAATTTTTCACCCATTTTGCGTTCTGCTTTTTGAAGGCGATCATTGATAAGTATGTATTCTTTAGAATAGGCAGAAGCTTTTTTTTGGTCAACGGCTTCCATTTGCTGTAGTGCTTCCAGTATACTTCTCAATCGATTGGTGCTGCGTGAAAGCATAAGTGCTTGCTTGGCATATTGAACAGCCCTTAACGTATCATTTTTGGAAGCAAAATATTCAGACAAATGAGTTTTATTGATAATTACTCCTGAAGTGAAGTGGAGACTATCTCGAATTTTAAGAGCTTCGTAAAACTGATCTGGAAGTCCATCCGATTCTTTAAGTTTAAATTTGGCATAAGCCGAATTATCCAATAACATTGCATATAACTTGGGCTTATCTATAAATAAATGTTCTTGTTGTAGGCCTTCTTCAAAATAACTTTTGGCTTTTTTATAATTTTTTAAATTCAAATACACATAGCCTATATTGTTTAGCGAGGAGGCTCTATATTGAAATATTAATGGAATAGATTGGTTATCTATACTTGCCAATGCCTTATTATGGTATTCTAATGCTCTATCATATTCTTCCCTTTCATTGTATAAAATCCCCAAAAGATTATAGGATTCATAAAATAAATCATTTGCTTTTTCTCCTTTTATAGCTTTTAATGCTTTAAAAACAGCTGTTTCACTATTGAAATAATCACTTTCTGTGTATTGTAAATTGGCTTTGCTAAAAAGTGTTTTAGCCAGATTATAATTATCGTTGAGTTTAATGTAAAGTTTTTCGGCCTTGTAATAATTCAAATAGGCACTGTCTGAGATTGCCTTTGCTTCATAGTAATCACCTAAATAAGTGAATGCTTTAGCCATATTAACGGTGTCTCGGCTTCTTTTTGAACGCTCTAAGATGAGTTTTGATGTTTTAAAATAACCATTCCAATCATTCATATTGTAATAACGATTGGCAATTTTAAAGAGATTGACTTTATTAATCGAATCGTCTTTTTGATTCATAATAATTGTTAATGCCTTTTGATTGTATTTTTTTCTATAGACATGCGGCAAATGGTCATCATTAGCCAAAGTGAGATAGGTAGAAAGACTATCTTTTGAGGCGTTGGATGATTGTTTTGCTACTTTATTTTTAGTACAACTAAAAAAAAAAGCAAAAAAAAGAATTAGTATGTAGTAAATTCTATTCAATAGAAGGATTTGAGTTGAACCAAAAATACTAAAACTTTTCATATATACAAAGGCTGTCAAGTAATTGACAGCCTTTGTATATTTAATATTCATTCAGATTAGTCTACCTTTTTGTGTCCTCCTGAATCTTGTCCTCCATTTCCATCAATATCAGCTACTTGTTGTTTTGAAAGAATGTGTGAAGTACTACCGTTATAATCTACTTTTTTGTGTCCTCCAGAATCTTGTCCTCCATTTCCATCAATTCCTGTGATTAAGGTATTATCAGCAAATGAAGAAGTTGAAATTTTAGGAGAGGCGAATGAAGTTGTTGCCAATACTAATGTAAATAGACCGATAGTTAAGATAGCTTTTTTCATGATTTTAGGGCTTTATACTGTTGTTGTTTTTTACGTTTTTAATTCCGTTTGTGTTGGAATTCTTTTGTAAAACTATACAGGAAGACTCAATAATCAATTCAAAAAAAGACGTTTATGGTAGAAGGTATTCGTTTGATAGTAAATGGATGGCAATTCAGGGCAAACGACTATTTCTTAGGTTTCAATGTAATTTTCATTGGCAAATTCACTAATTATAAAATCAATATTAGTTTTGTAAGATTTCGAGAATGGTAACTTTATTGTGGTTTTCTTGATGTAACACAATGAGTTTCCAGTGTGAATTCTAGATATAAAATTCCGATTTACAATATAACTATTATGGATTCGTATGAACGGATTGGTTAATACAGTTTCAAAATGTTTCAGTGTCTTGAAAGCCGTTATCATTTCGCCATTTTTTAAATGGATATCGGTAGAATTATTGTCCGCTTGAAAATAGCAGATCTCGTCAGAATCAATGTACCTATGATCCCCATAGGATTTGACGCATAGGATAAATGGTTTTTTGCTGTTTTTTGATTCTATACTTTCTAAATTTCGTTTTTCTCTGGCATTTGGATTTTGAACAAGTACGACTTCGTCTTCTGTATTTATTTTATTCAGTTTATGAATCAATTTTACAAAATCAATAACTAACAATGGTTTCAATAAATAATCGATGACTTCATATTTGATACAGTCGAAAGCAAAATCTTTTTTCTTGGTAGTAATGACAATTTTTGGTAATTCTTTCAAATACATCATTAATCCATTGATTAATTGTAAGGATAAATTACTGTTTTTGTCAATGGGGTCTATTTCCAAAAAGATAAGTTTTGGCATATGCTCTAAAATTAGATTTACACCATCTGCATAATTATCAGCGGAAGCTAGAAAATTTAATTCCGAAAATTCACTGGCAATTGCCTTCGTTTTCAAAACGCTTTCTGGATCGTCATCTATAATAATGTAGGTGTAATTCATTTCTTGGGGAGACTTATTAATAATGCTTTTTCT
Organism: Flavobacterium granuli; assembly: GCF_031456055.1. Classification (GTDB taxonomy): domain Bacteria; phylum Bacteroidota; class Bacteroidia; order Flavobacteriales; family Flavobacteriaceae; genus Flavobacterium; species Flavobacterium granuli_A. Next base: position 110,633 of record NZ_JAVDTX010000003.1, on the reverse strand, counting down.
TAATATTTTTCTTTTTTAATTATTATCAACATAAGATAATTTTGCTGTAGATCTAAACAAACCTCTCAAAGTTATACTTTTTTAGTACAATTTGATTAAAAACAACAATAAAATTTAAAAATCGTGCTAATTAAAAATCTGTGATAAATTTGATTTTGTTTTTAATACTTGTTTTAAAAAAAAATGCTTCCCAATCGAGAAGCATTTTTTATAATATATTTGAATCAAATAATTACATTTTCATTAACCAGTTTTTCATAGAAACTTCATTTTCGATAATTGATTTCAAATCTGCGATAGCTACACGATCTTGTTTCATCGTATCTCTATGACGAATGGTTACCGTTTGGTCTTCGATAGTTTGATGATCCACAGTGATACAGAAAGGAGTTCCTAAAGCATCTTGTCTTCTGTAACGTCTTCCTACTGCATCTTTTTCATCATAAGCCACATTGAAGTCCCATTTTAAATCGTCGATGATTTTTTTGGAGATTTCTGGTAATCCGTCTTTTTTAACTAATGGCAAAACTGCAGCTTTAGTTGGAGCAAGAACTGCAGGCAATTTCAATACTGTTCTAGTTGAACCGTCTTCTAATGTTTCTTCTTTTAGAGAAGTTGCGAAAACAGCCAAGAACATTCTGTCTAGACCAACCGAAGTTTCTACTACATAAGGAACATAGTTTTGATTCAATTCGGCGTCAAAATACTGAAGTTTTCTACCTGAAAATTCTTCGTGTGCTTTTAAATCAAAGTCAGTTCTAGAGTGAATTCCTTCTAATTCTTTGAATCCAAAAGGGAAATTAAATTCGATATCAGCAGCGGCATTTGCATAGTGTGCTAATTTTTCATGATCGTGAAAACGGTAATTCTCTTTTCCTAAACCTAGAGATAAATGCCAATTCAAACGAGTGGTTTTCCAATGTTCGTACCATTGCATTTCTTCACCTGGACGAACAAAAAATTGCATTTCCATTTGTTCAAACTCACGCATACGGAAGATGAATTGTCTTGCAACTATTTCATTTCTGAACGCTTTTCCAGTTTGAGCAATTCCAAAAGGAACTTTCATTCTTCCTGATTTTTGAACGTTCAAGAAGTTAACAAAAATACCTTGAGCCGTTTCCGGACGCAAGTATAAATCCATTGCTGTATCTGCAGAAGCTCCTAATTTGGTACCGAACATCAAGTTGAATTGACGCACTTCAGTCCAATTTCTAGAACCTGATTCAGGACAAGCAATTTCTAATTCTTCAATTAATGCTTTTACATCTTCCAAGTCTCCAGCTCCTAAAGAACGGCCCATTCTTTCCAGAATTTCTCTTTCTTTAGCTAGATATTCAACCACTCTTGCGTTTGTTGTGATGAATTCTTGTTCGTTGAAAGCCTCTCCAAAACGAGTTTTCGCTTTTTCGATTTCTTTTTTTGCTTTTAGATTTAACTTTTCAGCATAATCTTCAATCAAAACGTCAGCTCTGTATCTTCTTTTGGAATCTTTGTTGTCTATCAATGGATCGTTGAAGGCATCTACGTGACCAGATGCTTTCCAAGTTGTTGGGTGCATCAATATTGCCGCGTCCAATCCTACGATGTTCTCGTTCATTTGAACCATTGATTTCCACCAATATTCGCGTATGTTCTTTTTTAATTCTACTCCGTTTTGTGCATAATCATAGACTGCACTTAAACCATCGTATATTTCGCTTGACGGAAAAATAAATCCGTACTCTTTTGCGTGCGAAACTACATTCTTAAATAAATCTTCTTGTTTTGCCATAGTGATGCAAAAATATAAAAAGTGAAATTAAAAAAAGAAAAAAAATGAAGTTTGAAGCAGAGGTTTTCTTATTTTTATGGATAAATCGATTTTTTTATGTTTAATTCCCTGATTAATTTGTTTTTCCCAAAGGTTTGTGCTGGTTGTAAATCATTTGTAGGTACCAACGAACATATAATTTGTACGGTTTGCCGACATGAATTACCTCTGACGAACCATCATCTGAATCCCGAAAATGAAGCATTTAAAAAGTTTTATGGTCGGATTCCTGTCGAACATGTTTCGGCATTATTGTATTTTCACAAAAAAGGAATGGTTCAGGAAATAATTCATAATCTAAAATACAAAGGACATGAAGAAATAGGAAGTTTTTTGGGCGAATGGTATGCATCTGATTTAAAAGATAGCTCCTTTGTAAATAATGTAGACGTGATCATTCCAGTTCCTTTGCATAAAAAACGATTGAAAGAGCGAGGTTATAATCAGGTTACTAATTTTGGATTAGCCTTGTCCGAGAATTTTAAAATTCCATTGAATAATACTATTCTAATGCGCAAAGTATATTCTAAAACTCAGTCAAAGAAAAATCTTTTGGGAAGGACTGAAGGAATTGAAACAGTTTTTGATGTTACTTTCACCGAAGAAGATACCAATAAACATTATCTGCTGATTGATGATGTGTTGACTACAGGAGCCACTCTCGAAGCTTGTTCGAAAGAGTTGCTAAAAATTCCGGGAGCCAAAATTAGTATTCTTTGTATGGCAATGGCACATTCTTGATCTGTATTTAACTTGGTTTATTCTTAAAAGATTGAATGTCTAATTTACACTAAAGATCTTGTTGATGTGCGTGAGGGATAGTAGCAAGCTACCGAAGTAGCGCGGATAGCCCGACAGCATTAGGGAAATGGGTCGACTAAGCGATATGCTGAGTTGGCCCATTTTTCTAATGGTGACACCCCAAAATGATTCTTATTTTAATAGGGTTGCTTGCTTTTTTTAAACAATATCGTTGTAATTTATTGCATTGAAAGGGTTTATGTCTTTGGATTGTTTCTTTTCGTACTTTTGACACAAAGGATCCCAAAAAAACAATTGTTTTGATAGATTTAAATTTTATAGGTCGGTATAAAGCCAAAGGAAAATACAAAAAAAACTATCGAGATGCGAAAGCCTCTTATTTGGTTCGAATACGATGGGCAGTATCCATGTTTTATTTTGCTATGGGGCTGTGTTTTGCTACTTGGGCGAGCCGTATTCCAAGCATAAAATCTGAGTTGAACTTAAGCGACGGTCAATTAGGAAGCATTCTTTTTGCCTTGCCTGTTGGACAATTGACGATGATGTATTTTTCGGGTAAATTAGTTACTCGTTATGGAAGTCATCGCATTCTGCCTTTTGCTATCTTGATGTATGCAGTGAGTTTAACAAATTTAGGTCTGGCTCAAAATGCCTGGCAATTGGCTCTTGGATTATATTTTTTCGGAATTTTTAGCAATCTGACTAATATTTCTGTAAATACTCAAGGCGTTTATACAGAAGGGCTTTTTAAGAGAACCATTATGTCTTCGTTTCACGGGATGTGGAGTTTAGCGGGATTTACCGGTGCTTTGGTAGGACTGGGAATGTTGGCATTTCAACTCAGTACATATGTTCATTTCCTAATCGTTGCTTTTATTGCATTTATATTGATTGCATTAAATTTTAAATTTTTGATTAAGGCTAAAGAAACCATTAAAACAGAGAAGAAAAAAGGGTTCACTAAACCGGACAGCACTTTAGTTTTACTTGGAGTTATTGGTTTTTGCAGTATGGCTAGTGAAGGAATTATGTTTGATTGGAGTGGCGTATTTTTTAAAGATATTGTCAAAGCTCCTGGTGCATTAATAATTTTGGGTTATACATCATTTATGATTATGATGGCAAGTGGCCGTTTTTTTGGAGATAAATTAATAAATATATACGGCCGAAAAAAAGTAATGCAAATAAGTGGAATTATGATTTCATCTGGTTTCTTTATTGCAGTTGTTTTTCCTTATATAATGCCTTCCACAATTGCATTTATGGTTATTGGATTAGGAGTTTCTACAATTGTACCTACTTTGTATAGTATTGCGGGTAAACATCCAACGATCCCTACTGGTGAAGCTTTGACGACTGTTTCAAGTGTTAGTTTCCTTGGTTTTTTAATGGGGCCGCCTGTAATAGGGTATATTGCTGAGTTATTTAGTTTGCGTTTTTCCTTTGCTCTCATTGGAATTTTCGGTTTTTTCATTGCTTTTATGGTTAGTCGAATCAAAGCTATTGAATAAAAAATAAGAAAATATTTCTATTTATTTTATTTGTTAATAGTTTTTTTCTTAAGTTTACAACTTAGGTTTTTAATTGAATGCTTTGTTATTCGATTGAAAACTAAGATGCCACACTTGTTTTAGGTTTTTTGCAACCCTTTTTTCCAAAACTTTTTTTATCCTTTTTTTAAACGAATCTAATTTTTTGGATGTGTTGTGTCTTGCATACAACCTATTCCATATGTTTATAAAACAGGTATGTGTAAATTTTTGTTAGGAATGTTTTTTTTATTCAAGATGTCTTTTGTATTTGCCCAAAAACCAACAGGAATTAAAGGCAAAATTATTGACTCTAAAACTCAAAAGCCATTAGAAAATGTAGTGGTTACGATTGCAAACACTCAACTGATGCAACTCACATCAAGTGACGGTGTTTTTAGTTTCTATGTTGTTGCTCCCGGAAATCAGTTGTTGCTATTGCACAGTCAAGGATTTAAGGATGTGCTGCTTCCTATTGTGATTACCCAAGACTTAATGTTGGATTTGGGTGCTGTTCCATTAGAGGACAATCAAACTTCAGAGCAACAGACAGGAATAATCACGCTTCTCGAAAGTGATTTGAGTGATGATAATAGTGGTTCGGAAAGTACGTCGGGACTTTTGCAATCTTCCAGAGATGCTTTTCAACAAGCAGCGGCTTTCAATTGGGGACAAGCTCGATTTAGGATTCGAGGGCTAGACAACCAATATGCAACTACAATGATCAATGGCGTTACAATGAACAAGCTATTCGATGGAAGACCGCAATGGGGCGATTGGGGAGGGCTGAATAATGTGATTCGGAATCAAGAATTTACAGTGGGCTCTTTTCCTTCGGATTATGCTTTTGGTGGTATTTTGGGTACTCAGCAAATCAATACTAGAGCTTCAATTTACAGGCCGGGAACGATTTTATCTTTTTCGGGTACTAATACCAATTATGATTGGCGGATGATGGGGACATATGCTTCAGGAATGAACAGTAAAGGTTGGGCATTTGTGATTTCGGCAGGTACGCGCTGGGCGACGGAAGGGCATTTTGAAGGAACAAATTATAATGCCTTAGCTGGTTTTATAAGTGTAGAAAAGAAAATTAACGAAGAACATTCCTTGAATTTTTCAGGATTTTACACACCCAATTCTAGAGCCAAAAATTCACCAAATACTACTGAAGTTACTGAATTAACAAGTGATAAATACAATTCATACTGGGGCTGGCGAAATATTACTAATATAACTAGCTAAATATTAATTGATTATATTATCAATATTTAATATTCGTACAACAATTGTACAACAATATATAAAAATATTCTTATCTATTTTAGACCAAAAAATCTAGGAAATATTTGTTTGGCTATTCGATTGGTCGTTTTTTGATTGTGTACATTTTCGGAACTATTGAGGGCGGTAACTGAACACATTCATATTATTTATTTTTTTTAGTCAATACAGGGGGGGGAGGGGGTCAAACGTGTATTTAATCGCCAATTTGTGTTTAACACCTATATGTGTTTACAGGAGAGTGTGTATCCGTTTTGGTACATTTTGGAATGTATAAAGACTAATATTTGACACTTTTAAATACTTAATAAACGTATACCCACCTTGCCGAAAAACCTCGTCTTTCTATTAAAAGTACAATTCTCGGCAAGGTGTTTATACAATGTTAACCCCTACCGATACTACATTTTTTGAAAAAAAAGGCAAAAAAAACGGGGCGAAATTTGCCCCAATTCTTTTTTTAGTATGTGTTAACTTGTCTATTTAGTTGTGGTACGGTCGGCAATCCATTTAGCTAAATCTATTGCGTACTTCTCACTACTTTCAGTGTCAAACTTTGTATCGGTGCTAAAACACAATGACCCAAATTGAGTTATATATTTTGTCTTCTCTGACTTCATAAACATTACTGCATCATGAACCCTTGTGTACTTACTTATGTCATTAACCTCAACAAACGTTTCGACTGCCTTTTTCTCTCTTGGTGTCATATTGCGATAGAATGAACCTTTACCACTTTTAATGATAACTTTTAGTTGTTCAATCTGTGTAACACTATAACCGCATTTCGTTAATACCTTTGTTATTTCGGTTAATGGTGCTTGCCACGAATTAAGAATACTATTATATTTTTTCTTTGCATCTGCTCTGCATATTCCATACGCTCCCATTAAGTTTAAGTACACATCATCTTTAATGTTACTACCCACCATATCATCAACAAACGTTGCAAACTCACTATCAATGTCAAATGATACCATTTCGTACGGTGTAAGACTTCTTAATTGCCTTGTCGTTTTAGTTACGATGTTAAACTCTCTATCATCGGTTGTTGTACGTTTAAATCCTGCAACGTGTCCAGCAACTGAACTAGATAGCAAATACAATATCATATCGTTATGGTTTTCTTTTTGCTTAGCAATAGAATATAAATTACTTACATAACTTGCATACACTCCATTTTTACATTCAGTTAATGACTTGGTTATACTTGCTAATTTTTGATTAAATTGGTTAATCTCATTAGAATTAAACTCATATACTTCGCCATCATTTAATCCTTTAATTGCTATCTCATTCAATTTACTTCCAAGCGTTCTTGGAACGTGTTTAAAATAATTATGCTTTGCGTGGTTGGTGTCCACCTTAATAGATTTAAGAGTTTCAATATCCTTATCCTTAATTAATTTCTTTACGTCTAAACCTGTATCGTTTGTTAATCCAGCAACATATGCATCTAGAAGTTCTTCACTAATTGCACTAAATCCTTTAATGAATTTACGTGTACGTTCTGGCATAAGTGAATCATCATTAACACCTTTGATACAAAATAATGCTTCAATTACTTCTTTAATTTTTCTAAATGCTTCATCACCTGTAAAGATATGGTGATACTCGTTGTATGTTTCTGTATCCATTACTGCACCACTTGCAATAGCCATTTCTTTTTGCTTACTCGTAATGTGATAACGTTTATATTTCTCTATCGTTTTGTATTCAGCCAATAGTTCATCATTAACATCAAAAAATGATTTCAGTTTATCAATACATCTATCCATTTTATCAGGAACGTGTAACAAGTACTGCGACCCTGTTAGTTTAGCAATGTAACCGTATGAATGTATCAAAAGAGGCTTAACTCCAAAACCGTTAAACTCGATATCGTCACCCTCAATGTTATTGAGTATGGTTAACACTTGCGGTTGGGTCACTTCAATATCTTGTTCTATAATATTGTTAATGGAAAATGTTAATCCACCTTTGGGTGCTTTGGGTTTGTCTGCATCTGCTGTCATGTCTTTAACATTAAAATTAGCTTGTCTAAGCGATTGAATTAATGAATTAACATTGAATGTCAATGACTTGTTTATTGTGTTGATATGAGGCTGTATTTGAGTTAAGTATTCAGCTGTCCATTCAGTATTAACAATCGCATTTTCTGCATTCAAAACATCTATTCTAGTTGGTATTAGTTTTTCACTTATTCCACTATAAAAAATTGTAGCATTATGTACATTATTTCTACAACGTCCAAAGGCTTGTATGATATCGTTTAGATATTTGCATTCGGCAACGTTGTAACCATCAACACATATTGCAAGACTACAGTCAAAATCAATATCATAGCCAATGGTGTACGATGTAGATAATATGTAGATGTCCTTGGTGATGTCAATTTGACCCGTTTCAATCTTAATTTGTTCATCAAGTGTTCTTGCTTTAATCAATGATGTTTTGATTGCTATTTTTTCACCAACGAGTATTTGAGTTTGCTCTCCGTAGTTATCTGAGTGCAGTATGTTTTTATACTTGTTAATATCGTTTGTGAATATAACAACCTTTCTGCCTTGCGCTAATTCTTGTTTAACAAAATTGTAATAACCTATCATAGGTTGTACATTCACATTCTTAATTTTGGGTGTCGTGTGTTCAATGTGTATCACTTCAAGACTATCTTGAATATGTAACGGTATATCTATCATTTTATATGTTGGTGTTGCCGTTGAAAGTATAAATGGTACTTTGGCATCCGTGAAGATTTGATAAAAAGCATTACTAGCATTTTTGCGGTATTCTGCTTCACCAAAAACTTGAAACTCATCAACAAACCAGTTAATCTTACATATCTTTAAGTATAACGGATAGTTTTTTTCTTTTAACATCACTAGTTGGTCAAACGTTACCGTAATGATTATTTTGTCACCATCTAGTAGCCTGTCGCTAACATCATTCCAATTATCCTTAGACCCCATATAAATTGAAAGATGATGTGATTGTGCGTGTAGTTCTTTACCCTTTATGATTCCTGTTGTCGGTGTTATGATGACTACGGATTTATCTTTGATGTTTAGGATACTAGATGTACCACCCATCCCTGTAGACTGTTTAATTATGTATTTATTATGCGTGAAGCTCGTTATTGCATCATTTGCAATTGTATCATTTGAAATGTAATCTTTTATTTTAATTACTTGTTTAACATTTTGTACCACTTGTTTTAAAGGTTAGCGGTCAACTAATTGTATATGTACTTGACTATAAAAAAAATAGTAGTATATTAAGAATAACAATTAATCTTTATGTAGGTTATTTAACCACTTTATTCTAGTGTTGGCTTTGCGACCTTTAACCTATATATTATTTTATAAAACCCTGTACAACTAGTACAGGGTTTTGTGTTTAGTTATGCTAGTGTAATGTGATACGCATACGCATTCTTAATCCGTTTCATTGCTAAACTACGTGCTACCTTACGTGCGCTATATCCTGCATCACTAATTGGTAGAAGTGGCAATGTACCATCTATCCAAAATTCTTTAATCTTTGTGATTGCCGTTACGTAATCACCACATACATTAAGCATTGCAATCATTATCATTGCATCCTTACGCTCCTGTAAGGTTAGTTCTTCTTGTGATACATTTAGTATCCATTTTTTTGTGCTGTCTTTCATTCATTATATTTTGACTTTGCGTTATTCAACATTAGAAGCCTAATGTTATATTACAATTATACTAAATCTCAAAAAAAAATCAAGAGGTTAAATCTAAATATAACTTATTTTTCTTACTCAATATTTATAAACAACTGTAAAACAATTAGTTGTATTTATTTTTAATTTAATAATTAACATTTATTTAACTTATTACAATTTTGTAATGATTAATTAAATAACTATTAAAGTTAACTACCTTGCCGAAAAACCTAGTCTTTCTTATATAATGACAATTTTCGGCAAGGTGTTTTTCCTCTGTTAAGTATTGCTATCACTACGATTGTTTTAAAAATAGGTCAAAAAAGTGGGGCGAAATTTGCCCCAATTGACATACATTATATGTTTATTTCGGATTATAAAAAGGATTCAAAAAACTAGTAACACGCTTACATAAATAAACTATATATCATACAGTTAAATTTTTACGGCTTATAAAAAAGATGTATATACATTTATATGATTTAATTTATTCTACAATGTATTCAATTTAGACTCTGCTTAATGAATACATTTATATATCAATAAAAGCGTTATACATTTATTATTAATTATAGTCTAAAAAAAGTATAGTTTAATTTGAATACAATACATTAATTACATACATTTGTTATGAATTTAAAACCATTCATTATGACAACTAATCAATGTACTTACGTTAGAGTTTCATCTGCTACACAATCTACAATTCGCCAAACTATTAATAATACAGATGGCAATATGTTTATAGATGTTATTAGCGGTGCAGTTGCATTTAAAGATAGACCAGAATCAAAACGTTTGATGCAACAAATAGAATCGGGTCTAATTAATTATGTGATTTGTGAGAGTGTCGATAGAATCGGTAGAGATGCGTACGATATACAATCCACTTTGAATTACTTTAATAAAATGGGTGTTACGTTAAAGGTTAATAATTTAGGTATTGAATCGTTTATTAATGGTAAACCAAACCCAATATTTAAGATGATTACTGACGTATTAGCAAATGTTAGTGAGTTAACTAGAAACAATATTCGTGAATCACAGGCACAAGGTATTAAGATTGCTGTTGCACAAGGAAAATATAAAGGACGTGTTAAAGGTTCTACAATAAGCGATAAGGATTTTTTAAGCAAGTATAGTAATGTAGTAAAAGAATTGAATAGCGGTGTTAATTCTATGCGTAAGGTGGCAAAGTTAACTGATACAAGTCTATCAACTGTAACTCGTGTGAAATCAATACTAAGTGCTTAATTAGGAATATTTTGAAAATAAAAAAGGCTATCAATATTGATAGCCTTTTTTATTTATTTTTGATTCATTATCTCCATACATCTATTAAGAACTTCTTCATTATTTATAATTATAAGAGCTAGTTTAATCCTAGTTCTAGATACTATTTGAAATAGCATTTTTGTTGGATGATAATAGGGGTTTTCTTTATAGTTTCTTGTTGAAAGGTAATCTCCTTTATAATAAAAATGCTCACCGATAACTGCAACAACATTATTAAATTCCTGACCAATAACTTTATGAGCATTAGCTTCAACACCTTCAAGATTATGATGCTCGTATGGCAATGTTTTTGTTCTATCTGGTGTATAATTAATTATTTTCCAATCCTCATTTTGCAATTGACTTAAAAATAGTTTAGCTTCTGCATTATTATTAAAATAGTACAGTTCAATATTCTCATAATTTAATTTTTTTAGATTTCTCCTTTTGCTAAATAAGCAATTAATAAAAGTGGCCACCTCTTTATTTGTTCTAATTTTATCAGTTAACTCAAACTTTGGTATCGTTACTTCTTTTTCAATAGTTTGTGCAACATTGTTATTTTCTTCACCTTTACGGAGCGTTTGTTGACCATCGTATGAAAACAATATATTGGTTGAATGTTTTTTAACTTCCTTGATTAAATGGTCAAGTTGTTCTGGATAAATTCTTTGTGCCTCATCAACAACTATTAAATAATATTTTGATAAGTCCGTGTGTATTATATTTAAAGCAGGAATAATAGTCCAACCGTATTTATCTCTAAGAGCGACATGTCCTTCATTTAAATAACCACAATGTATTACAAGTGTTTCCTTTGTATCGGATACGTCCTTCGCAATGTCATAAGTTAGCAACGTTTTACCTGTTCCTGCATTTCCTATAATAGAAATTATTGAAGTAGTTGGTAATGCAAATTGCTTTAATGTAGCCTTTTTAATCTCTTCTTGATGAGCTGTAAGAAAGTATTTATTCTTAATAAATTGCTTAGTAGAGTTGAACGGTGAAACGAGATAATTTGAGGGGTCAAAATAGCTATCTATGTTATTAATCTTTTGTACATTTTGTGAAGATAGTACTTCTATTAGTTTTTTAAAACTTACTTCTACTAGTTGATTTTGGTCATCGAGTGTATATAATTTTCCTGTATCTGCAACAAAAGTAAAACTGTGTAATTCTTTGTTTAAGAAATTTAAATAGTATTTATTTTGTATTAGCTGAGTTAAAATTTCATCCTCGGTACTTGTTCTCTTTAATTCGATATTAACGACCGTTTCATCATCTATCCTTAATAAATCAAATTCTTTACTGATTTGTGGAATTTTATAGCCAATGAAGTATTTATCAAACAAGGCAATATTTTTAGTTTTTGTTATTAAAATATCAACTAGGCTCTTTAAATCCTTTAATTCACTAACTCTTAATTCAATTGAATGATACTCTAAATACGAACTAAATGACGGTTTATTTAAATCATTGTATGCACTTAATAGAGAAATAATGTTTACTTGTTTCATTTAAGTTTTTTTGGTTAGCTAATATTATTATCTTTTTGCTAAGTGTTCAAGTAGTACATTTGCAGATAAAGTGTGTTTAATCTTGTTATCATCGGGTACGGTTATAGTTGAGTTCATTGGTACACCCTTAGCATTAACTAATCCTGTACCTTCTGCATTCAATTTGTAACCTTTCTTGATTGCCATTTGTATCTTAGTATCCTTGTCTAGTGTTGGTTTTTTGCTCTTTTTTCTTTTCGCTTTTGCTTTGGGTGCTGGAAATAGTACAGTATTGTATAACTCTTCAAAGTCTTTTATTTGCTTAGCTCTGTCATCATCAAAAGTTTTCTTTTCACTTTCTAACTTCGCCTTTATCTTTATTGTTTCAGCATCTTTCTTGTCTTCAAGTTCTAAAGTTTTAAGTCTTTGCTCTAATGCTAATTGTGATTCTTTAATTACTTCTGCTTTCTTTTGTTCGAGTGTTAACGTGGCCATATAATTTGTATTTTAGTTATTATTTTTTAGTGCTAATATATGAATGTTTTGTTATTAAAAAAATTAAGTACTAAATTGATTTGATAGTAATGTGTTGATTGTAGTCACATTGCTCGATGGTAATTTGCTTATATATTTCTGAGTGGTTCTTAAATCAGAATGACCCAACGATTGACTTATATCTATTACGCTTGCTTGATTCTCTAATAGTAATTGGGTGTAAGTATGTCGAGCTATATGACTGGTTAATGTTAATTGTATTTTGGCTTGTTTCTGTATTAGTTTAAGCATTTGATTATAATACGCTCGTCTGCTTGTAAGTATTGAATATTGTTTATGGCTAAGATTATCAAAAATCTTATTTGTAAAGTTTGAATAGTCATTATTATTTAAAAAATAAAACACAAAATCATTTACCTTATCACTTGTGACAATGCTTTGTATTGCTATTAAATATGCATTATACACATCGTATTCGATTTTTTTTAATAACTCCTCATTCATTGCTATAATGCCCTTATAAGCAATGTTGTTAGCTTGCTTGTTTGCGTGTTCTTTTGCTATTGGCTTGTAGTTATCATCTGCAATACTTGCTAATTGTACCACTTGCATAACATCATTGTTTGCTGTTGGTGTTGACAATTGCTTATACTTTAGTATTTCGTTTATATGGTCTTCTTTTCTCAATTCAATATCTTCAATCTGTTCTTTTAACGTTGGCACAAGTCTAAATAAAGGATTGTTTAGCATCTTTAACGCCATTGGTGTCAAAATTAATGTCATTCCTTTTTTAGTTTTAAATTGTGTGTAATCAATTTTTATTACATCATTTTGAATTTGAAAATTTGACCAACGCAATAGTATAACATCCGAACTTCGTAAACCTTGTGAAAAGAATTGAAAAAGAAAAATATTACGAACTTCATTAAGGTTTATGTTTCTTCCTTTGATAAATTTTCGTGAATCAACTAAGTTAATACTAATTAAAGTTTTAATATCATCTGCGGTTAATGCCTTGTTTCGTTTTGATGAAAATTTTAATGTAATATTAAAAAATGGGTCGTTAATATAAGTAACTAACTTTAACTGTATGGCTTTATTAATTACAGTTTTAAAACTTCTTAAATTGTAATTTGCGCTATCAATTTCATTACCATTATCGCACATGTATTTATGAAATTCTCGAACTTTTTGATTTGTTAATTGATTAAATTTTAAATCTGAATAGCTAATACTAGCAAGATAGTTAATGAATTTATTTCGAATGCCAATATACTTTAGTTTTGTACCTTGATTGATTGTAGTGTCAATTGTATTTTGAAAAAATTCTAGTATTGTTTTGTTGCTAGTTGTAAGAACTTGTATGTCGTTATCGTAATGGTTTAAATCCTTTAATACTTCGGTAAGTTTGTTGTTAATAGCATCGTGGTTAGTTTCATTTTTACTAACTCTTTGTTTACTGTCTAGCCAATTTTTACCTTCAATCTTAATGCCTAAGCTTTTAATCTTTTGTACTCTATTTTCAATTATTCGTACTTTTAGATAACCATCTTTAGATTCCTTATTTACAGGCCTATACACAATCTTAACACTCATACTGATTCTTTTTCTTCAAAGATATGTAAAATGTACTATTGTACAACAATTGTACAACAAATAGAGTATTATATTTAAAAATTACTATAATTATAAACTTTAAAGTATTGATATACAGCTATATAAAATTGTTAAATTATGAATAATCGTATTGGGGTTGGCAAGATGGAAAAAAAAGAAATGCCAGAATAAAAACCATTGAGGAGCCAATCTTAATGCTGAATCATTTTTATGCAATTAATGATTATTCAACTCTGAATTCAAGTTTGACCTATCAATTTGGAAAAATCACCAACAGTAATATTGATTACCAAAACGGCAATAGCCCGGATCCAACTTATTATAGAAAAATGCCGAGTTATTATAGTTCGATGTATGCACCAGATAATGGTGAGTTTTCAGGAGAATTTACTCCCGATTATGAGAATGCAGAGAAAAGCAAAGAGCAGTTTCTAACCAATAATCAAATTGACTGGAATGCTTTGTATTATGCTAATCAATCTCCAGTTATTGATGCTAGTGGGAATGTTACTGGTTTTGCTCCCGCGAAAAGCCGTTACGTTTTGTATGAAGACCACACTGACGACCAAACAATAACTGCTAATTCTAACTTCAATACGCAAATAAGCGACATCCTTTTTTTTACGGCAGGTGGTTTTTACAGTCATCTAAAATCTCATAATTACCAACAATTAACGGACTTATTGGGAGGTTTGTATTTTGATGATATTGATGTTTTTTATAATGGAAACCAAGCACAATCAGATTTGAATAATCCCGACAGGCAGGTTGTTGAGGGAGATACTTATGGTTACAACTTTAATTACGAGGCTAATACTTTAAATCTTTTTACCAACTTTAAATTTACTTACGATAAAGTCGATTTTTATTTGGCACAAAATTTCATAAGCACTAATTATCAGAGAGAAGGTTTGTATCAAAATGGAATTTATCCGACCAATTCTTTTGGCAAAAGCGAGAAACTGCAGTTTGAAAATTTTGGTTTTAAAGGCGGAATACTTTTCAAAATTTCAGGAAGACAACAGTTCAGTTTTAATGGTGCGTATCTTTCCAATGCGCCAACAATTCGAAATGCCTTTCCTAATTCTCGATTGAATAATTCAATTGTTGCTAGCTTAGAAAATGAAAACATAATTAGTTTGGATGCTAGTTATTTTTACCGAACTCCAAAATGGCAAACCCGCCTCACTCTTTTTTATGTCCAGATTAAAAACATTACACAAACTTCTTTCTTTTATGCCGAAGGGATTTTTGACGATGGCGCAGGATATGCTAGTACCGACGCTTTTGTAAGTCAGACCTTGACTCATTTGGATAAGAAGAATTTAGGTGCTGAGTTCAGTTTTCAATACCAATTAAGCCCAACGATAATGACTAATTTTTCGGCAGCTTATGGTCAGTTTACGTTTGACAGCAACCCGAATGTCACCATAATCAATGATGCTCAAGCGACTGCTGAAAATCCAAATCCAGTATTTGATTTTGGAACTTCATCATTAAAAAATTACCATCAGGCGGGAATGCCACAACAGGCATTTGCTTTAGGAATCGAGTATAGAGATCCTAAATATTGGTGGATTGGTGCCAATATTAATTATTTGGCCAATAGCTTTATAGATATTTCCCCAATTTCGAGAACTGATACTTTCTATAAAAATCCTGAGTCAGGTTTTAATTTTCCTGAAGCTACAGAAGAAAGAGCTAGAGAGTTATTGAAGCAAGAAGAATTTAATCCTTTCACTTTGCTAAACATTTCCGGAGGGAAATCCTGGAGAATAAAAGGAAAGAATATTGGACTTTTTGCAACGCTAAATAATGTTTTGGATTTGGCCTACAAAACTGGAGGTTACGAACAAGCAAGAAATGCCAATTTCAGACAACTCAATCAAGATGTTTCTAGTGGGACTCCCAATTTTGGGAACAAATATTTTTATGGTTATGGGAGAACCTATTTTGTAAACCTGTACATCAATTTATAAATTTTAAACAAAAGAAATATGAGCTTAAAATTCCACACTGTTTTTTTAGTAATTGTAATGATTTTCGGGAGTTGTACAAAAGAGGAGTTTGATGTGCCAAATTTGACCTGCAGTCAACCCGATTTGATTGTAAATCGGACTGTTGAAGAAGTACGCGCTAGCACAAGTTCCATAGTGGCACAATATACTTACGATGATATTATAGAAGCCTATGTGGTTTCTAGTGATGAGGCGGGGAATTTTTTCAAGACGATTTCGTTTCAAACTTTAGCGACAGCCACAACACCCGCGATGGGTTTTAGCGTTCCTGTAGACGCTTCGAATACGTACATTGATTTTAGGTTGGGCAATAAAGTATATATCAAGATGAAAAATCAATACACGGATATTTATTTTGGTGGAATGCGTATTGGGGATATTTATGTCAATTCGTATAACGAAGGAGGCGTTGGCCGAATTTCCCCAAACGATTATAAAAATGTTTTGAATGCTTCTTGTACAATAATCGATGAAAATCAATTGGTAAAACAGCTTACTGTTGGGGAAGCTTTGGATGATGCAAAACTAAACACTTTAATCGAATTGAAAGATGTTGCGTTTACCGAAGCAGCAATAGGACGGCATTATTATGAAGAAACCAACGATGTGGGCGGTGCAACAAATTGGAATCTGCGTGATAAAGCAGGGAACCAAATTATTTTCAGGACAAGCGGTTATGCCGATTTTGCAGATCATTTAGTGCCTGAAGGGAGTGGTACTGTACGTGGAATCATGACAAAATTCGGTACCGATTATCAATTGATGGTACGATCAGAAAAAGACGTTGTATTGACTGGAAAGAGAAGTGTTCCTTTTTTCGCAGAAGATTTTCAATCGGTTAAAAACAACGTGAATTTTGCGTTGCCAGGATGGAGTAATATTGTGGAAAAAGCCACTAAGTTGTGGAAAAGCATCGTCTATGGCGGCAACGGTTATGCCGAGTTTAACACCACAAGTACCACGGCGGCAGAGAATGTGGCCTGGTTAGTTTCTCCCAAAATTAATTTGAATGACTATAAAAATGTGGTATTGTCTTTCAGAAGTGCACAACACGATCTGAAAATCGATTCTCCCCTCAATACTTTGGAAGTATATATCTCCAACAATTTTGACGGCGCAAATTTATCAAAAGCAAAATGGGTAAAACTAGGCGCAAAAGTTGCGTCCTTATCGACTCCTACTCGTGAATTTATCAGTTCGGGAGGTATTGATTTGTCTGCCTACTCAGGAAATATCCACATTGCATTTAAATATATTGGTTCTGGTAAAAACAAAACTCTAAATGGTGCTTTTATGGTCGATGACGTTAAAATTTTTGGAGAAAAACAATAAATTTTAAACCATTAAGACATTAAGAAAATTAAGTTTCTGCGCTTAATAATCTTAATGTCTTAATGGTTCTACTTTTTTTAATCCGTTCGGATTAGAAAAAATTATTTTTTGTTTTCAATAACGCTTATCGCATAACCACCGCCAGCGGCACTTAGTTGAGAAAGTTTAGAGGTATTGGTTACCTGTATTTTTCGAACAGTATAGGCTTGGGGATTTGTTTTGTAATTCGCATCCTTACCATCAGCATAAATTGTGGCTGTGTATTTTTTTCCTTTTTCTAAAAAAGCAAAATTGATATTCGAAGTACGAGGTTCGTATCCATTTACATTCCCAATAAACCAATTGTTGTTTCCTTTAGCTTTTCTGGCTACAGTTACATATTGACCTGGTTCGGCTTCTAGATAGTTGCTTTCGCTCCAATCTACCGCAACATCTTTAATGAACTGGAACGCATCTGGAAATTTATTGTAGTGTTCAGGAAAATCTGCAGCCATTTGCAACGGGCTGTATAGTGTTACATACAGTGCCAATTGATTTGCAATCGTACTGTTTACGCGTGATTTGTTGTTTGGACTAAATTTGCTTAAATCCATTTCAAAAATACCCGGAGTATAATCCATTGGACCACCAATTAATCGGGTAAATGGCAATAATGTTACGTGGTTAGGTTTTGATCCACCAAAAGCCTGATATTCTGTCCCTCTAGCAGCTTCGTTACCAATTAAGTTTGGATAGGTTCTGCAAATACCTGTTGGTCTAACCGCTTCATGCGCATTGACCATAATTTTATATTCAGCTGCTTTTTCTATTGCGTATTGATAGTGATTTATCATAAATTGGTTGTAATGATTATTACCATTAGCGATAATACTACCAACGTATCCACTTTTTACAGCATCATATCCATTGTCTTTCATGAATTGATATGCTTTGTCCATATGTCTTTCGTAATTACGAACCGAACCAGATGTTTCGTGATGCATAATCATTTTTACACCTTTGGACTTTGCATATTCATGTAACCCTTTCACGTCAAAATCAGGATAAGGAGTAACAAAGTCAAAAACATAGTCTTTATAATGCCCAAACCAGTCTTCCCAACCTTCATTCCAGCCTTCAACTAATACGCCACCAAAACCATTTGCGGCAGCAAAATCAATATATTTTTTCACATTGGCATTATTTGCACCATGTGTACTGTTGGGTTTTGCTTTAGAAAAATCAGTAACACCTAGTTGAACTGAAGGAAATTCATCAGTGTAAGACCATGTACTTTTTCCGGAAATCATTTCCCACCATACACCAACATATTTTATAGGTTTAATCCAAGAGGTATCTTCAATTTTGCAAGGGTCATTTAAATTTAAAGTCATTTTAGAAGCCAGTATTTCTCTAGCGTCATCGCTTACAATAACAGTTCGCCAAGGAGAATGTGATGGTGCTTGAATATATCCTTTGTCCCCTTTTTCATCAGGAGTTAACCAAGATTCAAAAATCATGTTTTTGTCATCTAAATTTAGATGCATGCAAGAATAATTGATCAATGCAGCTTCGTGTAAATTGATGTACAATCCATCAGCTGTTTTCAACATAAGGGAAGTCTGTACACCAGTTGGTGAAAAGAAAGTTTGGGATAAATTATCGGTTTTTGCTTTTTCAGATAGGCCTCTTATCTCAGATAATTTAGAAGTGGTGTAATCATATTCTTGGGTATCATAATCTCCTGGAATCCAAAAAGCAGTATGATCTCCAGTCATGACAAATTGAGTTCTCTCTTCTTTTATGACAAAATAAACCAAGTTCTTTTGTGCTGGGAATTCATATCGAAAACCTAATCCGTCATTGAACAATCGGAAACGAATGATAATTTGTCTGTCTGTTCCTTTCTGATTTAGCGTAACTGCCAATTCGTTATATTGATTTCTAATGCTTTCTACTTCGCCCCAAACTGGTTTCCACGTTTCGTCAAAAGTGGTGGTTTTGGTGTCAATTACTGTAAAATCATTTAATAATGATTTTTTGTCGTCTTTAAGTTCAAGACCTAATTTACTTGGCTTTATGACAGTTTTGTTTTTATAGTTTAAACTATAACTTGGAGTTCCATCTTTTTGTAAAGTAAATTCCATGATGAATTTTCCATTAGGAGATTTCAATTGTTGGGAATTGGCAGACTGCAAAACAAAAAAATAGAACAGAGCTGTGTGAAGTAAATGTTTCATTTTTTATTATATAAATTAGAGGTTGATTTTTTCGAATAACTTTCAGCGAAATCGATTTATTAATTGTTAAAAATGATAAGTCGTTTTCGTGAAAGTAAAAGTAGATGCTTTAGGGTTTGAAAAATTCAATTGTTTTAAAAAAGTAGATTGTTATTTCAAAAATACAATTTAAAACACTTGCAATCAATAATTTGTATTTGTTTTGATTTTAAAAAAAGTGGTTGAAAAGTGAATTGAAAATTAAAACTGGAGGAGATTTAATTTCAATAAATCTTTAAAACGAGAAATTTTATTTATCGCTTGTCCCAATTTGCATTACTTTTTCTTCAAATTCGTCTCTAGGACCAGCCGATTTATTTTTAAGTTGCGAGCGATAATTGTAAATAGTGGAAATGGAATATCTGAGGAACACAGCAATTTTGGCGCTGTCTTTTATCCCCAAACGAATGAGAGCAAAAATTCTTAATTCGGTATTGAGCTGTTCACCTTCTTTTGGCTGAACGGTATCTGCCGGGATTAATAAAGCATTAAAATCATGAATAAAATTAGGGAATAGTTGTAAAAAGGTTTTGTCAAAATTCGCATAAAACTCCTTTAATTCATTTTCGATATATTCTTTTGACTTTACTGCGCTTACTAAATCATTCAGTTTTCCTGTAGTTGCCAATACATTTAGTTTTCGTTGGTATTCATCCAGTTTTCCTAAATAATCAGAACATTGGTCCATATAGCGACCAATATATATTTCCTTTAAAAAATTGGCTTCAGTCAAAGTGTTATTGGAAAGATTTAGTTTCTCATTAAAAGTGTTTAATTCAGTGTTCAATTCAGAAAGTTTATCATTAGCTAAACTTAAATCGCTCTTTGCTTTAGATAATTTTTTCATTTGTCTAAAGAGTAAAAACAAAAGGGTAAGTAATACGAGGGCCAAAAAACTTGCGCTAATTAAAAACACAACCAATTGAAATTTATTAGTTTCATTTTGTTGTTGATACGATTCGCTGATGATTGGAAGCATCTTAGATATTTCATAAGTTCGCAAGCGGGCATTGCACACAACTGCATCATCGAGAGAACGTTTTATATAAGTGTAGGCCCTATCAATATCACCATCTTCATAAAGTAGAAAGGCCAATGATCGAAGCGAAATGTATTCTTTTTTGGCCAACTGCAAATCGGATAAGGCCGAAATACTTAGCCATTTTTTTTCCTGATTTCTATCTTTTTTCTGTTTGTATGCTTGTGAAATGATATAGGATATTATAGCCCGATTAGGGTCATTTTGTTGAATTTTTGGAAATAAAGGAAGTAACAAATCGAGAGTTTCATTATGCTTTTTATGGACTAAATACCAATCGGCTTTTGCGATAATGAATGGATTGGAATTATGAGGGTAAAAATTCACACAGGAATCTAGGTATTTTTTTGACAGCAAAAGATATTCTTCTTTTTCTTGTTGGGAAGAAGCATTGTCTGCCATTTGCCCGTAAATTACCCTACTAACACCATAAAAAGAACCTTTTAAAATGGGAGTAGATTCAATTGTAATGGCATTCAATACATCAACTCCTTCTTTGTACATGCCTAATGTACCCATAATGGCAACCAGATTAAATTTAGCCTGATTTAATTTTTCAAGCTCATTCAGATTTACTGCTATTTGAAAATTCTTTCGAGCATAAACCAAAGCAGAATCGGATTGATACGATTGGTAGTCATTATATAGTTTTTGTGTAATATTATATTTTTGTACAGGATCAATGGTGTGTTTTAATAGTACTTTAAGTTGTGTAATTCCGTGTTCTTTCTTTTGTGTATAATAGGAATTGTTTTCAATAGTTTTGTCTATTTCAAGCAATAAATTAGTTGAATTATTTTGAGCAAATAAAGGAAAAGATAGAAGTGAAATAATAACAAACAGTGAAAAGCGATTCATTAAAGTTAGATTTGTTTCCTGTAAAAATAATTAAAAATTTAAATGAAAAACCGTCTTGAACCTTTAAAAGATTTAAGACGGTTTTATATTTTAATGTACTAAAAGTTATTCTATTTCAGAAACTCTTAAAGTGTTTACCATTCCTTTTTCAACAATAGGCATAGCAGCCAAGTTGATTAAGAAATCACCTTTTTTTACATATCCTTTTTCTTTTACGATGTTGTTTACATCAGTAACAGTATCATCGGTACTTACTCTTTTGTCGTAATAATAAGATCTTACCCCCCATAATAAATTAAGCTGGGTCAAAATTCTTTTATTGGAAGTAAAAACCAAAATGTGTGCAGAAGGTCTCCAAGCCGAAATTTGGAATGCAGTATAACCGCTGTTTGTCAAAGTGCAAATAGCTTTTGCTTTGATAGAATTGGCCATAATAGCAGCATTTTGACAGATGGTTTTAGTGATAAAACGATTTGTTCTTACTTGCGGTGAGTTTTGTGGTACTTGGATAAGCGGTGAATCTTCAACTGCTTCAATGATTTGAGTCATTTTTTGGATTACTTGAACTGGATAGTTTCCAGTAGCCGTTTCTCCAGAAAGCATTACAGCATCAGCACCATCCATTACAGAGTTGGCTACGTCGTTTACTTCAGCACGAGTTGGAGTCAAGCTGGTAATCATAGTTTCCATCATTTGAGTCGCAACGATAACAGGGATTCTAGCTGTTTTAGCTCTGCGAATCAATTCTTTTTGTACCAATGGCACTTCATGAGCAGGAAGTTCAACTCCCAAATCTCCTCTAGCTACCATTAAAGCATCACAATAAGCCACAATTCTATCCATGTTTTCTAATGCTTCAGGCATTTCGATTTTGGCTATAATTGGAATTTTATGCTCAGAATGTTTAGCGATCAATTCCTGTAAATCTTGTAAGTCTCTAGGTGTTTTTACAAATGAAAGAGCAATCCAGTCTAGTTTTTGCTCAATTGCAAAAATAGCATCAGCAACGTCTTTCTCAGTCATTGCAGGTAATGAAATTTTAGTATTTGGTAAATTTACCCCTTTCTTTGATTTCAATTCACCCCCTTGAATAACACGGGCTACAACTTCTGTTTTTTTATCAGTTTCAACGATTTCAAAAATTAATTTTCCGTCGTCAAGTAATATTCTTTCTCCAGGATTTACGTCGTTAGGGAAATTTTGGTATTTCATGAATACTTTCTTCGAAGTACCAATTATATCTTCTGCAGTTGTAAAAGTGATTAAATCACCATCATTTACAACAACTCCATCTTCCATTACTCCAACACGTAATTTAGGTCCTTGTAAATCTCCTAAAATTCCAGTAGTATATCCAAATTCTTCGTTTATACCACGAATAATGCTTATCTTGTTTTTTACGTCTTCGTAATCAGCATGGGAAAAATTTACTCTAAATACATTTACACCTGCTTCAATCATGTCTTTTATGATTTCTCTTGTGCTACATGCAGGCCCAAGTGTGGCTACAATTTTGGTCTTTTTATTTGTATGCATTGGTATTAAAAAATTAAATTGTTTTTTGATTTTATTTTATTTGTGTCAACAATATACGTTGTAGAAATATTGTCTATTGTATTCAATGTGTTTAATATCTCCAAAAGATTCAAGTTATCGTCGCAATTTTGTACCTTCAAAAAGTATTCCACTTTTTTAAATTCAGGAAGCATATACACTTTTGTAGCTACTTCTAAATCTACATTTGAAAATAAACTTTGATTCTGTTCTCTTTTTTGTTGAATGACTTCGTTTTTATTCTGTATCAAATCCCAGGTAATATCTTTTTTCTTTTCATAATAATGAAATCTAGAAAAATGGGTTTCCCCTTCTTTTATTGAAATTTGAATTTCTGTTATAGATTTATTCAGATTTAAAAGAAGTTTTTTATTGATAAAATAAGCCAATCTGTAATCTTCCAATGAAGTATGTATTGCAATAAGACTGTAGTCTATTTTGTCAAAATCGTCAAAATCCAGCTTGTGAATTGCCATTTCATTAAAAAATAAGATGTAAATATAGCATTTCTATTGTCGCAAAAGGTAGCTTCATAGATATGATTTTGATATTTTATTAACGAAAACGATGTAGTATTGATAAGAGAATAGTTATTTTCTGTCAATTTTTTCTTGAAAAGCAAAGTAAGCGCGTTGTGATGCCTTCTCTTCTGCTTTCTTTTTGGAAGTGGCTCTGGCTTTAGCAATTACTTTGTCATCAATACTAAGTTTTACACCAAATAAGCGTTGACCATCAATAGCATTATCTTCAAATATGTCATAGTGAAACTGTTTTTTCTCTTTTTGACACCATTCAATTACAAGGCTTTTGTAGCTGATGACTTTGCCTTCCAGTCGAGCAATGTCAACATAAGGGATGATAACTCTTTTTTGAATGAATTTTTCACAATATTCATACCCTTTGTCTAAGTAAATGGCTCCGATTAAAGATTCGAATATATTGCCATGTATGTTTTCTCCAAAATGATGTACAGGTACTTTGCTTTCGACAAATTGAATTAAATTTAAATCTTTGCCCAATTCGTTTAAATGTTCTCTGCTGACTATTTTAGAGCGCATTTTTGTTAAATAACCTTCGTCTCCAAGTGGAGCTTCATTAAATAAATAAGCGGCAATTACAGAACTTAGCATTGCGTCTCCTAAAAACTCCAATCTTTCGTAATTAACTGGGTTTCCTTTTAAATCGATACGATTGGATGAGCGATGTGTAAATGCTTTTTTGTAATATTCTAACGTTACAGGGTCGAAACCAAGAATAGGTTGAATAGCATCAAAAAAAATCCCGTCTTCTAGAGAACGGGATTTTGAGAATATTTTTTTTAATATACGCATTTATGCTTTGTAATCTAATTTTTTCACCAAAACACAAGCATTGTGGCCACCAAAACCAAATGTATTACTCATAACAACATTCATTTCTCTTTTTTGAGCAACGTTAAAAGTAAAGTTTAATTTTGGGTCAATATTTTCATCATCTGTAAAATGATTGATTGTTGGAGGAACAATACCATGTTTTAATGAAAGAATACAAGATATAGCTTCAATTGCTCCAGTAGCACCAAGTAAGTGACCTGTCATTGATTTTGTTGAATTCAAGTTCATTGTGTAAGCGTGCTCACCAAAGACGTGTAGAATTGCTTTTGATTCTCCAATATCACCTAGAGGAGTTGAAGTTCCATGCATATTTACACCGTCTACGTCAGTTGGTTCTAAACCAGCATCTCTTAAACAGTTTAGCATTACATTTTTAGCTCCAAGTCCTTCAGGATGTGGTGCAGTAATGTGATAAGCATCTGCAGACATTCCGCCTCCACCAATTTCACAGTAGATTTTTGCTCCACGAGCAACAGCGTGTTCGTATTCTTCTAAAATTAATGCTCCAGCACCTTCACCCAACACAAATCCATCTCTGTCTTTGTCCATAGGTCTTGAAGCCGTTTTTGGGTCGTCATTTCTAGTTGATAAGGCATGCATGGCATTAAAGCCACCCATTCCTGCAATTGTTACAGCTGCTTCTGAACCACCAGTAACTATGGCATCTGCATGACCTAGTCTGATGTAATTGAAAGCATCAATGATAGCATTTGTTGATGATGCACAAGCTGAAACTGTCGTGAAATTTGGACCTCTAAGTCCATATTTCATTGAGATTAAACCACCTGCTATATCTGCAATCATTTTTGGTATGAAGAAAGGATTGAATTTTGGTGTTCCATCTCCGGCTGCAAAATTAAGAACCTCTATTTGAAAAGTTTCCAATCCTCCAATTCCTGAACCCCAGATAACACCTACTCTATCTTTGTCTAATTTTTCAAAATCAAAACCGGCATCTTTTACAGCTTCGTCTGATGCAACCATAGCATATTGTGCATAACGGTCCATCTTTCTTGCTTCTTTTCTGTCTATAAAGTCTTCAACATTGAAATTTTTAACTTCACAGGCAAACTTAGTTCTAAACTTTGAAGCATCATAATAAGTTATTGGAGCAGCTCCGCTAACGCCATTGATTAGACCATTCCAAAATTCCTCAATATTATTACCAATGGGAGTAAGAGCACCAAGGCCTGTTACAACAACTCTTCTTAAAACCATAACGTTTTTATTTTTGTTATCTTTTAACAAATAAAGCCCATGCTTTCTATACTATAAGAAGTAACTAAAAGAGACATGGGTATTATAATGTAAATATAATTTGATTGAAATTCAATCGAAAAATTTATTTAATCAAATAATAACACCCGATTCTTAAAATTTTAAAATTTTAGAAATCGGGTGTGTCATTATTATTTTTTAGCTTCCTCGATGTAAGAGATAGCTTGACCTACAGTAGCGATGTTTTCTGCTTGATCGTCTGGAATTTGGATATCAAATTCTTTTTCGAATTCCATAATAAGCTCAACAGTGTCTAATGAGTCAGCTCCCAAATCATTAGTGAAGCTTGCTTCTGTTACAACTTCGTTTTCGTCAACACCTAATTTGTCTACGATAATCGCTTTTACTCTTGATGCAATGTCTGACATAATCTTTTAATTTTAGAATTTAATTTGTTGGCAAAAATAAAACAACTTTATTTTAAAACAACAATTTAGTGAATAAATGTGAGTACTAATTTATAAAATTTATTTCAACAAAGATTTCTTAAACCTATTTAATTTCGTTTTTTATTCTTTTTTTTGCATAAATTTAAAATAACGAATTATGAAAAAAATACTGATATTTGCTTCTGGATCGGGGACTAACGCTGAAAATATTATAAAATATTTTGGCAGTAGATCTACTGGAACGGTGGTAGCGGTTTTTTCAAATAATTCAAATGCAACCGTTCTTGATAAAGCAAAAAAATTAGCTGTTCCGACTGTTATTTTTTCAAAAGACGAATTAAATTCAGGAAAAACACTACAAAATGTTATTGATTTTCAACCTGATTTGATAGTTTTAGCAGGCTTTCTATTAAAATTTCCCGAAAATTTGATTGAAGCCTATCCAAATCGCATAATAAATATACATCCGGCACTATTGCCAAAATTTGGAGGGAAAGGAATGTATGGGATGCACATTCATAAAGCTGTAGTGGAAAACAATGAAAAAGAAACAGGAATAACCATTCATTATGTAAATGAGAATTATGATGAGGGCAATATAATATTTCAACAAAGTGTTGCTCTTTCTGAAATCGATACCCCAGAATCTGTAGCAGTAAAAATCCACGCATTGGAACAAGAACATTTTCCAGAGATTATTGAAAAGCTTTTAACTTCTAATCTCTAACTTCATAGCTTTGGAATACGACGTACATATATATACTGATGGTGCTGCCAAAGGAAATCCCGGAAACGGAGGTTATGGAGTAGTCATGGAATGGGTTGGCAAACCTTATAAAAAAGAATTTTACGAAGGTTTTCGCTATACAACCAATAATCGAATGGAATTGTTGGGAGTCATTGTAGGTCTTGAAAAGTTGAAAAACGAAAATACTTCAGTTTTAGTCATCTCGGATTCAAAATACGTTGTGGATTCGGTGCAAAAAAAATGGGTTTTTGGATGGGAAAAGAAAGGATATACAGGTAAAAAAAATCCTGACTTATGGAAGCGCTTTTTAGTTGTATACAGAAAACATCAAGTAGATTTCAAATGGATCAAAGGACATAATAACCATCCACAAAATGAAAGATGTGACGAATTAGCCGTTATGGCTGCTATGCAAAAGCAACTATCTATTGATGCTTTTTATGAAAAAGAAGAAGGTAAACTTTTATGAAAACTTTGATAGAGTCACCCGTTGCAATATTGCAACATATGGACTATCTTTGCACCCTAATTCGAAACTCATATAATGAATAAATTATTGATTGTTGGAACAGTAGCTTTCGACGCAATTGAAACTCCTTTTGGAAAAACAGATAAAATTTTAGGGGGAGCAGCAACATACATTGGAATATCAGCTTCTTTTTTTAATGTGAAATCAGCTATTGTATCTGTAGTTGGTGACGATTTTCCACAAGAATATCTTGATTTGTTAACTGATAGAAATATTGATATTTCAGGAATTGAAGTTGTCAAAGGAGGTAAAACTTTTTTCTGGAGCGGATTATACCACAACGATTTAAATTCAAGAGATACTTTGGTTACAGAACTTAATGTTTTGGCCGATTTTCAACCGAAAGTACCTCAAGACTATAAAAATGCCGAAATTGTGATGCTAGGTAACTTACATCCATTAGTACAAAGCAGCGTTTTGGACCAAATGGAAACCAAACCTAAGTTAGTAGTTTTGGACACCATGAACTTTTGGATGGATTGTGCTTTACCAGAATTATTAGCAATCATCAAAAGAGTAGATGTTATTACAATAAATGATGAAGAAGCGCGTCAGCTTTCAGGAGAATATTCTTTGGTAAAGGCAGCCGCAAAAATTCACGAAATGGGACCAAAATATGTGGTAATCAAAAAAGGAGAACACGGAGCTTTATTGTTTCATGGCGAAGAAATTTTCTTTGCTCCAGCTTTGCCCCTAGAAGAAGTTTTTGATCCAACTGGAGCAGGAGATACTTTTGCAGGTGGTTTTTCAGGATTTATTACGCAAAGCGAAAATGTTTCTTTCGATAATATGAAAAATGCAATAATTCATGGTTCCAATTTAGCTTCTTTCAGTGTAGAGAAATTTGGAACAGAACGAATGCTTGATTTAGATAAAAAAGAAGTGGTCTCAAGATTGAAGCAGTTCAAGTCTCTGACCCAGTTTGAAATAGAATTATAATGTTCTTAAGCCTCTATATGAGGCTTTTTTTAATTAGTACAGTCAATATTTATAAGAAAGAGTACGAATTTGCACCGTATTTTATTAGAATGATAATAATTGAAACACCATTAAATACCAATAACTACAAACAATAAAACAATGAGCGACGCTTTAAAACACGAATGTGGAATAGCTTTAGTTAGACTTTTAAAACCCCTTGAATTCTATAAAGAAAAGTACGGAACTGCTTTCTATGGTATCCAAAAAATGTATTTAATGATGGAGAAACAGCACAATCGTGGTCAAGACGGTGCTGGTTTTGCAAGTATTAAAATGGATGTAGAACCTGGTGAGAGATACATCAGTCGTGTACGTTCCAATCATGCGCAACCGATTCAAGATGTTTTCAAACAAATAAATGATAGAATAAACGAAGAAATGGAGGCTCATCCAGAATATGCGGATGATGTAGCACAATTGAAGTCCAATATTCCTTATATTGGTGAGTTGTTTTTAGGCCATGTTCGTTATGGGACATTTGGCAAAAACAGTATAGAAAGTGTTCATCCATTTTTACGTCAAAGCAATTGGATGCACAGAAACCTGATTCTGGCAGGGAATTTTAACATGACTAATGTTAAAGAACTTTTTGAGAACTTGGTTGAATTGGGGCAACATCCAAAAGAAATGGCGGACACAGTTACTGTAATGGAAAAAATTGGTCACTTTTTGGACAAAGAAGTAATGCAATTATACCAAGATTGTAAAGCTGAGGGTTATTCTAAAAGAGAAGCTTCGCCAGTTATTGCAGATCGTTTAGATATTGCAAAAATTCTTTCCCGTTCAGCTAAAAATCTTGATGGTGGATACGCTATGGCTGGTTTATTGGGACATGGAGACGCATTTGTTTTCAGAGATCCCGCTGGAATTCGCCCCGCTTATTATTACCAAGATGAAGAGATTGTGGTTGTAGCCTCTGAAAGACCTGTTATCCAAACAGTCTTTAATGTACCTTTTGAAAGTGTTCAAGAAATTGACCCAGGAAGTGCTTTGATTATTAAGAAAAATGGAGAGGTTTCTATGAAAGAAATAGTTACACCAACGATAAAAAAAGCATGTTCTTTTGAACGCATTTATTTTTCTAGAGGTAGTGACGCCGAAATCTATCAGGAAAGAAAGAATTTAGGAAAATTAATTCTACCAGCGGTGTTAGAATCAATTGACAACGATACAGATAACACAGTGTTTTCATATATTCCAAATACAGCCGAGACTTCTTTTTACGGATTGGTTGAAGCGGCTCAAGACTTTTTGAATCAAAGAAAGAAAAATTTCATTCTTGAAAACAAAGATACATTAACTGTTGACTCTTTAGAAAAATTACTTTCTGTAAAAATAAGAACCGAAAAAGTTGCTATAAAAGACGCTAAATTGAGAACCTTTATTACCGAAGACAGTAGTAGAGACGATTTAGTGGCTCACGTTTATGATGTGACTTATGGAGTAATAAAACCAACAGATAATCTTGTTATAATTGATGATAGTATCGTAAGAGGGACAACTCTTAAAATGAGCATCATTAAAATGATGGATCGTTTAAATCCAAAAAGGATTGTAATTGTTTCATCAGCACCACAAATTAGATTTCCGGATTGCTATGGAATTGATATGGCAAAACTGGAAGGCCTTGTTGCCTTTAGAGCGGCATTGGAGTTGTTAAAGGAAAGAAACTTATATCATATAGTTGATGATGTTTATGCTAAGTGTAAAGCTCAAGAAAATTACCATGATAATGACGTTGTAAATTACGTTACTGCTATATATGAACCATTTGCTGCTCAAGAGATTTCAAATAAAATAGCCGAAATGCTAAGTTCACCAGAAATTAACGCAGAAGTGAAAATTATTTTCCAAACGGTGGAAGATTTACATATTGCTTGCCCTAAAAATTTGGGAGATTGGTATTTTACGGGTGATTATCCTACTCCAGGAGGTAACCGAGTGGTTAATAGAGCTTTCATGAATTTTTACGAAGGAAAAGACGCTAGAGCATATTAATTCGTATTACCGATAAACGGGTTTGTATGTGTTTTGTCGAGTTTATTTTCAAAGCCGTAATTCTAAAAGTATATTCGCTTACCATAATTTTAGTAGGTTAAGTTTATGGTAGATTTGGGGCAAAAAGGGTGAAAGTAAAATTTCACCTTTTTTATTGGGATAAAGTCAAGTTTTGAATTTTACAATATGAGACTGACAACGAGCGTGTTGTAAGTAAAATTAACTAAATGTTATGTAAATCAACATATTACCCAATAATCGAGTATTTAGGGCATTTATCGAATATATTTTAAAAGGAATAATTCTCAAAGTATATTTGACTACCATAATTTTAGTAGGTTAAGTTTATGGTAGATTTGGGGCAAAAAGGGTGAAAGTAAAATTTCACCTTTTTTATTGGAATAAAGCCAGGTTTTAGATTTTAGCGATTAGTCTGACAGAGAGATAGTTGTAAGTAAAAAATGATTTAATATATTGAAAATCAATAAAATAGCTAATAATCGAGTATTTAGGGTATTTATCGAATATATTTTAAAAGGAATATTTCTCAAACTATATTTGACTACCATAATTTTTAGTAGGTTAAGTTTATGGTAGATTTGGGGCAAAAAGGGTGAAAGTAAAATTTCACCTTTTTTATTGAAATAAAGTCAGGTTTTAGATTTTAACGATTAGTCTGACAGAGAGATAGTTGCAAGTAAAAAATGATTTAAAATATTGAAAATCAATAAAATAGCCAATAATCGAGTATTTAGGGCATTTATCGAATATATTTTAAAAGGAATATTTCTCAAAGTATATTTGACTACCATAATTTTTAGTAGGTTAAGTTTATGGTAGATTTGGGGCAAAAAGGGTGAAAGTAACATTTCACCTTTTTTATTGGTATAAAGTCAGATTTCTTATTTAAATAAATTAAGAGTAAAATAACAAGTCAAATACTCTGAAAATCAATAAATTAACTAATAAACGTGTATTTGTGACATTCATCGAAAATATTTTCAATAAAGTGATTATCAATGTATATTTGAGGACCATAATTTTAGTAGGTTAAGTTTATGGTAGATTTGGGGCAAAAAGGGTGAAAGTAACATTTCACCTTTTTTATTTTAAAAAAATAAGATTTAATTAATTGACAACCAGTAAATTGACTATTTAACGAGTATTTAGGGTATTCATCGAAAATAGTATTAAAACAGTTTATTCCAATGTATATTTGACTACCATAATTTTTAGTAGGTTAAGTTTATGGTAGATTTGGGGCAAAAAGGGTGAAAGTAACATTTCACCTTTTTTATTGGAATAAAGTCTCAAGAAAAAATAGAATTTAGAGAATAGAAAAAGATAAAAAGTATTGATCAAAAAAAATAGACGAACAAACTATAAGTTCATCCGTCTATTCTCAATATTCTTTATTCTATTTTCTTCTAACTATTTCTCTAAAACAAAACGTCTAGTTACTTCTGTCCAGTTAATTACATTGAAGAAAGCTTCGATATAATCAGGTCTTCTGTTTTGATAATTTAAATAGTAAGCATGTTCCCAAACATCCATTCCTAAAATTGGAGTTCCACCGCAACCTACTTCTGGCATCAATGGATTATCTTGGTTTGGAGTTCCACAAACGTCAAGTTTACCACCTTTTTGCACACATAACCAAGCCCAACCTGATCCAAATTGTGTAGCACCAGCTTTAGCAAATTTTGCTTTAAATTCTTCAAAAGTACCAAAAGAGCTTTCGATAGCTTCTAACAATTCACCTGTTGGTAATCCACCACCGTTTGGAGACATAACAGTCCAAAACAAGTTGTGATTGTAAAATCCTCCACCATTATTGCGAACCGCAGCATTCTTTTTATCTAGGTTAATTAAGATATTCTCAATTGTTTTTCCTTCCAAATCAGTTCCAGCAATAGCCGCATTCAAATTTGTTGTATATGCATTGTGGTGCTTTGAATGGTGAATTTCCATTGTACGAGCATCAATATGAGGTTCTAATGCGTCATACGCATAAGGTAATTGTGGTAATTCAAAAGCCATAATATAGTTGTTTAATGATTTATAAATATTTTATTCAAAATTAAACATTTAACTTTGGAATTGAAAATTCTATTTCGTTATAATTTCATCAAATAAAATGATATTACAATTCTTATTATTTAAATCCTTGTAATTAGGAGCTATTTCCCGCTATTCGTTTCAAACGAAGTTCACTGAACTCCGATGAAAATAAAAGTATAGTGAAGTAATCTTTTTAGTTGCAGAAAAAGCAACTAAAAAGGATTTCCACTTCTATCGGGGCTAGGGCATTTCGAATTTTAAGAATCTTTAGTGTAAATCAGAAGTCTATAATTGTTAATTTAAAATCCAAATGGAGAGACCTTCTTTTGCCATATACGATGCTTCCGCAGGTTCAGGAAAAACATATGCTCTTGTAAAAGAATACCTCAAAATCATTCTTACTGCAAACAAAAATGATGCTTACCGAAATATTCTAGCCATAACGTTTACCAACAAAGCGGTGCACGAAATGAAAAGCCGAATCGTAGGCAGTTTGTCCGAATTCGCCAAAGACGAACCTAATTCCAAAGCTTCGGATCTAATGCAGGACTTATCTGTTGATACAGGACTTTCCATAATTCAAATAAAAATCAAATCCCAACAAATCATTAAGCACATTATTCATAATTATGCTGCTTTTGATATATCCACGATTGATAAATTTACACACAAAGTAATTCGTGCTTTTGCTCACGATTTGGACTTACCCATGACTTTCGAAGTAACTTTGGATACCGAAAACCTGCTAACCGAAGCGGTAGATGCTATTATTGCGCAAGCCGGGGAAGATGAAACGCTGACCAAATTACTCATCGATTTCACGATGGAAAAAACCGATGATGATAAATCTTGGGATATCTCCCGAGAAATTTTGGAAACGGGAAAATTAGTGTTGAATGAAAATAACCGAAATGAGATTACTCATTTTCATGATAAATCGATCAGTGATTTTATAGCCGTAAAAGAAAAATTAGTTCAAATCTGTAAAGATTTGGAAAAAGAAAATGCAAGCCTTGCTAGTGAACTATTATTGCTAATTGAGAACAATACCATTGATTTAAAATCATTTTCAAGAGGAACTTTTCCCAATCATCTTCAAAGCATAGCAGATGGAAAATTCAATTCAAAAAACAAAATGTTTAGGGAGTTCGATGATATTGCCATCAATAAAACGGCAAAGGACCGAGCGTTAATAGAAAATATAATCCCCGATTTGTTACAAAGTCTTTCAGAAATATACAAAAACTTCGAAAAGCGAAATTTCTATAAAGCCTTTTTGAAAAACATCACTCCTTTATCTTTATTAAATACGGTTAGTAATGAATTGACAAAAATTCAAAACGAACAAAATGTATTGTCGATAACCGAGTTCAACGCGATTATTCACCGAGAAATCCAAAATCAGCCAGCTCCTTTTATTTATGAACGATTAGGAGAAAAGTATCGTCACTTTTTTATTGATGAATTTCAGGATACTTCCGAAATGCAATGGCAAAACCTGATTCCACTTATTGATAATGCGCTTTCTGGTCAAGATGATTCTGGACAAAAAGGAACTTTAATGATTGTTGGCGATCCAAAACAATCTATTTACCGTTGGCGTGGAGGTAAAGCAGAGCAGTTTATTGAGTTAAGTAAAAACCAAAATCCTTTCAGTAATCCAGAAAAAAAACTAGAGCATTTAGACAAGAATTACAGAAGTTATTCGCAGGTAATTGAATTCAATAATGACTTTTTTCAATTATTGTCAAATGAATTCAGCAATGCCGATTATAAAGATTTATACGAAAATCACAGCCATCAGAAGATAAATAATAAAGTTGGTGGTTATGTGAATATTTCTTTTTTACCTGAAATTGAATCGTCAGAAGAGGATGAAGAGATATTGGATAAAACGGATTTGTATGTTTTGGCCACATTAAATACAATACAAAAAGTTGTAAAAGAAGGTTTTGAATACAAAGACATTGTAATTCTGACTCGAAAAAGAAGCCAGGGAATTGCTGTTGCGAATTATTTAACGGAACAAGGCGTTCCACTTTTGTCTTCCGAAACATTGATGATTCAAAACGCAACTGAAGTTCGATTGATTATTCATATTTTAAAATATTTGAAGAATAGTTCTGATTTGGAGTCAAAGGCCAACTTTTTGCAGTATTTGGCGCAAAACAAACAAGATGAATTGCCTGTTCATGATTTTATAGCTAAAGGAATGGAATTAAAAGAGGAAACGACTTTTGAAAAATGGCTTGAAAACTGCAACATAGAACTTTCGTTTCAGAATATTAGAAAGAAATCATTATATGAAGCCGTTGAAATAATTATTTCTAAGTTTTTGAAAACTAATGAAAATTCAGAAGCACAATCGTCATCTAGTGCTTATGTCCAATATTTTCTAGACATTGTTTTAGAACGAGATGTGCGTAATCAGGCAGGAATTTCGGATTTTCTGAATTATTGGGACAAAAATTCGGAGAAATTCAGCATTCCTTCTCCCGAGGGGACAAATGCGGTTCGGATTATGACTATTCATAAATCAAAAGGATTGGAATTTCCAGTTGTAATAATGCCTTTTGCCGAAGAAGATTATAATAGAAAACCGAAAGATAAGTTATGGCTTAATTCGGAAGAACAAGATTTTGATATGCCAAAAATACTGGTTGATAACAGTAGTGCTATTGAAGAATTTGGGGAGGAAGCTTCTCTTGTTTATAATTTAAAAAAGCAAGAAGAATTGTTAGATAACATTAATGTATTGTATGTGGCTTTAACCAGGGCTGAAGAGCAATTATATGTTATTTCTCAAAATATAAAGCCAAGAAAAGATGGAGAATACCCAAGTAATATGGCTTCATTTTTTATAAAATATTTGATACAAGAGGGGGTTTATGATGAAAATCAACTCGAATACAAATTTGGAGATCAAATTAAGTTATCTGAAAAATCCAAACATATTGATACTTCAAAAAACATTCCTGTAGTTTCTGCGGTTTTGAATCCGAAAAATATAAAAATTGCACAAAGAGAAGCATTAATGTGGGGAACGCATCAATTGGAAGCTATTGAGTTTGGTAATGTGATACACGAAATACTTTCTTTTATAGCTACAAAAAATGATGTTGAATTGGCAATTAGTAAAGCGATTGAAAACGGATTGATTACGATATTTCAAAAAGACATTGTTTATAATGCAATTATTGAAATAGTAAATCATCAAGATTTAGTTGAACATTTTGGCGAAGGAAATGAAGTTTTGAATGAAAAAACAATCATTCAAAAAGAGGGTGGTACTATTAAACCAGATCGAATTGTGATTAATAAAGCAAAAGAAGTTTTTTTATTGGACTATAAAACAGGTCTTCCTAATCCAAAATATAAGTATCAATTGGAAAATTATCAAATGGCAATTGAGAAAATGGGATTCAAAGTATTAAAAAAAGCACTCGTGTACATAGGAGAAGAAATCGATGTAGTACATTTGTAAAAAAATAAATAATTGTCAAATAGCGAAGTTTATGGCTTATCTGTCTTTAAACTTTAAGATTTAAAACCTAATAAAATGTACGGTAAAATTCAACAACACTTACAATCAGAGCTTCAAAATATTGAAGAAAATGGAATTTTTAAAAAAGAAAGAATTATAACTTCTCCCCAAGGAGCAGAAATTACCATTTCGACAGGGGAAACAGTTTTAAATTTTTGTGCTAATAATTATTTAGGACTCTCGTCACATCCTGAAGTGGTTCAAGCTGCGAAAGATGCGATGGATACTCATGGTTTTGGAATGTCATCCGTCCGTTTTATTTGTGGAACACAAGACATTCACAAAACACTGGAAAAAAAGATTGCCGATTTCTATGGAACTGAAGATACTATATTGTATGCAGCGGCTTTTGATGCAAATGGAGGGGTTTTTGAGCCTTTATTTGGAGAAAACGATGCCATTATATCGGATAGCCTAAATCATGCTTCTATAATAGACGGAGTGCGTTTATGTAAAGCGGCTCGTTATCGCTATGAAAACAGCAACATGGAAGATTTAGAGCAACAATTGATTAAAGCCAATGAAACAGGAGCTCGATTTAAAATAATAGTTACCGATGGTGTTTTCTCTATGGATGGAATTGTAGCACCATTAGACAAAATCTGTGACCTAGCTGATAAGTATGATGCTTTGGTTATGGTTGATGAATGTCATGCAGCAGGATTTATTGGCGCAACTGGAAAAGGAACTCTAGAAGCTAAAGGTGTTATGGGTCGTGTTGATATCATAACAGGGACCTTAGGAAAAGCTTTGGGAGGTGCTATGGGAGGCTATACAACCGCAAAAAAAGAAATAATAGAATTGTTACGTCAACGCTCTAGGCCTTATTTGTTTTCAAATTCATTAGCACCAGCTATTGTTGGGGCGTCAATCAAGGTATTTGAGTTGTTAGAAAAAGATACTAGCCTTAGAGATCGATTGGAATGGAACACCAATTATTTTAAAGCAGGAATGGAAAAAGCAGGATTTGACATAGTAGAAGGGGATTCGGCTATAGTTCCGGTAATGTTATATGATGCAAAATTAGCTCAAAATATGGCTAATGAGTTATTAAAAGAAGGGGTTTATGTCATCGGTTTCTTTTTTCCAGTAGTGCCTAAGGACAAAGCAAGGATAAGAGTACAGTTGTCTGCGGCACATACAAAAGAACATTTAGATAAAGCAATTAGTGCTTTTGTAGCTGTGGGTAAGAGACTTGCTGTAATATAATTGTTAAATTTTGTGTTTACGAAGTGTTTTATTTAACATTTTATTTTGTTGTTACAGAAAATCGTCCTACTTTTGTTTCAAATTAACTAATTGTAATTAAAAATAACAAGTATGAAACATCTTAACAAACTTTTAGTTGCTGTAACGATGGTGATGGGATTAAGTTCTCAAGCACAGGACAGTAACAATAAATGGGCTATCGGTTTTGGAGTAAACGCGATTGACTACAGATCTAGTGCTGGTGACGATTTTATGAGTCATTTTGACCAACCTTTTAAGGTAGATGAAAACTGGAACATTCTTCCATCGGTTTCTTATATCAACGTATCAAGGTATGTAGGAAGTGGTTTTATAGTAGGGCTTACAGGATCTATCAACCAAATTGATAAATTTGTTATACCTGTTCCTGGGAAAACTTGGAATGGACCTAATGATTATGCAGCTGTAAATCCTGGAGATTTGATGTACTACGGTATCGACGTGACTGCTACTTACAGTTTCATGGAATTAATCAAATCTAAAGTAATTGAGCCAACATTAAGCGTAGGTGGAGGTTATACTTTCTTAGGAGATGAGAGTTACGGAACTGTAAATCCTGGAATTGGAGTTAATTTTTGGTTTACTGAAAATGTAGGTCTTTCTTTATTAGGGACTTATAAAAAATCTTTCGGAGATAGACAATATGCTGGTACAAATACACCAGATGCACCTTCTTATTCTCAATATTCTGCAGGTTTAACTTTCAAGTTTGGAGCTAAGGATACTGATGGAGATGGAGTATATGACAAAGATGATGCTTGTCCAGAAGTGGCAGGTTTAAAACAATTCAATGGTTGTCCTGACACAGATTCTGATGGTATCGAAGATTCTAAAGATAAATGTCCTACAGTTGCAGGTACTGCAGAATTCCAAGGTTGTGCTGATACAGACGGTGACGGTGTAGCAGATCCTGATGATGCATGTCCTTCAGTAGCTGGATTGAAACAATTCCAAGGTTGTCCTGATACAGACGGCGACGGTGTTACTGATGCTTCAGACAAATGTCCTAAAGAAGCAGGTCCTGCGTCAAATGGTGGATGTCCTGTTTTAGATGCTGATAAAGATGGTGTTCCAGATTTAGATGATGCTTGTCCTACTGTAGCTGGTCCTGCTAGCAACAAAGGTTGTCCTGAAGTAACTGAAAAAGTTATTGAAGAACTTAGAGTTCAAGCTAGAGCAGTTTACTTCGTAACTGGTAAAGCCGTACTTGAGACTGCTGATAAAGGAGCAACAGATGGTAGATTAGAAGCAATTAAAGAAATTCTTAAAAACTACCCTAATGCTAAATTTGCAATCGAAGGTCACACAGATAATACTGGTAGCGCTAAATTAAACCAAAAACTTTCTGAAGCTAGAGCTAAAGTTGTTATGGATAAATTAATTGAAAAAGGTGTTAACCCTGCTAACTTAACTTCTGCTGGGTTTGGTTCATCTAAACCAGTTGCTACTAACAAAACTAAAGAAGGTAGAGCACTTAACAGAAGAACAGAAATTAGACACATAGGTACAGTATACGAAGGTAAATTGTAATCGAATATCTAAATAATTTTAAAAAGCCATTCTTAATTGAATGGCTTTTTTTATATTTATAAAATGACAAATACTAGTTTTTTAGATAAAATTGCTACTGTAATAATAACTGAGTATCAAAAAATTGTAACTGATATTATAGTAGTGTTACCCAACAAACGAGCAAAAATATTTCTTGTTGAAGCATTAAAAAAGCAAACAAGTGAAAATATATTTTCACCAGAAATCATCAGTATTGAAGATTTCGTTCAAAGTATTGCAGAGATAAGAACTATTGATCCCATAGAATTGTTATTTGAGTTTTATGAAGTATACCAGTCAATTACAGATAAAAAGAATCAACAATCATTTGAACTTTTTGCCAATTGGGCCAAAACATTGCTTCAGGATTTTAATGAAATTGATCGTTATCTCTTAGATTCAAATCATGTTTTATCGTATTTAAAAGACATTGAAGATATCAAAAAATGGGGTATTGAAGTTGAGAATAAAACACAATTACTTGAAAACTACATTGATTTTTGGAAATTATTGCCCAAATATTATGAGTCTCTTTATGAACATTTGCTCAAAAAGGGAATAGGGCATCAAGGATTGATTTATCGTGAAGCAGTAAAAAACGTCAATACTTTTTCAAAATCGATTCAAGGCAAACAATTTGTTTTTGCTGGTTTTAATGCTTTGAACGCCTCAGAGGAAAAAATAATTCAAAATCTTATTACCTCAAATCAGGCTAAGATCTATTGGGATGCTGATCAAACTTTTCTAAATGATCCTTATCATGATGCCGGTTTATTCGTGCGTCGTTTTAAAGAAAGTTGGAAACATTATAACTCACATCCTTTTGAATGGATAGTGGATGATTTTTCGGCTACTAAAAACATTCAAGTAATAGGCACTCCAAAAACCATCGGTCAAGCCAAGATTGCAGGAAGTATTATTGAGAAAATCAATATTGAAAATTCGACGACAACACTTGATAAGGTGGCTATTGTTTTGGGAGAAGAGAATTTATTGATTCCGCTGTTGTATTCTTTACCCAATACTGTTGGAGCTTTGAATATTACTATGGGATATTCTAGCAAAAATAACCCCGCACAAATTCTGATTGCAAAATTATTTAAAATGCATACCAATGCATTGTCTAGAAGCAATAGCAGTTATGTTTTTTATTATAAAGATGTAT
Organism: Flavobacterium granuli; assembly: GCF_031456055.1. GTDB lineage: Bacteria > Bacteroidota > Bacteroidia > Flavobacteriales > Flavobacteriaceae > Flavobacterium > Flavobacterium granuli_A. The sequence continues at coordinate 70,744 of NZ_JAVDTX010000003.1, read as the reverse complement.
TGGATATATTGACCCACCCGTTAATTGAGCCTTATGCCAATACGAGTGCTTTGGTAGGGATTATCAACAAAAACAATTACACTTTTATTAGCCATCATAAATTATTAGAATTAAATAATAATTCTAATGATCTATTTTTGCTTGTATTTCAAAAATGGGAGACTGGCTCTATTGTCGTTTTAGAAATAATATCTAGTTTATTACTAAAGGTTAAGAATAATTTAAGCAATGAAAATGAAGAGGAAAAAATTGCAAAAACTTTTGTCTATGCCATTTTTAAAGTGATTAATAAATTGATTAATTATTATTCAAAGCACACAGAAATTGATACTATTGATACATTGTATGCCATTTATAAACAAGTAATTGATTTGGCGGAAGTTTCTTTTGAAGGAGAACCTTTAAATGGATTGCAGATTATGGGGGTTCTTGAAAGCAGGGTTTTAGATTTTGAAACCGTTATCATTACTTCTATGAATGAGGGCAAATTTCCAGCTGGTAAATCGCAAAACTCTTTTATCCCTTATGATGTGAAGCGTGAGTTGGGATTACCTACTTTTAAAGAGAAAGATGCTATTTATACTTATCATTTTTATCATTTGTTGCAACGTGCAAAAAATATTTATCTGCTCTATAATACTGAAAGTGAAGGTTTGGATGCAGGTGAAAAAAGCCGTTTTATTACCCAATTAGAAGTAGAGAAGCAGCCTAAACATACAATAACTCACGAAATTTATAACGCAGTTTTACCAGACACCGCATATTCACCGATGGTTATTCCGAAATCAGAGAAGGTGATGGATCGTCTGAAAGAAATAGCAGAAAAAGGGTTTTCTCCCTCAGCGTTGACGAGTTATATACGGAATCCAATTCAGTTTTATTTTCAAAAGATTTTGAGGATTAGTGAGGTCGAAGAGGTTGAGGAAAATATAGCTTTGAATACTCTTGGAACAATTATTCATGAGACTTTGCGTGTTTTGTACGAACCTCTTGTTGGAAAATTTATTTCGGAAATTGACATTCAAAATTGCATAAAACAAATAGACTTTGAAGTTTTAGTACAATTCAAATTGGTTTACAAAGAAGGAGAAATAAAAAAGGGAAGGAACTTATTGGCTTTTGAAGTTGCAAAACGCAATGTTTTTAACTTCCTCAAAGTAGAATTAGAGAGTATTAAAAATGGTGATGCCATAAAGATTCTGGAGCTTGAAAAAACTTTTGAAAGAAGGGTAGAACATCCAAGTTTACCTTTTCCTGTTTTGATTAAAGGAAATGTTGATAGGATTGAAGAACGAAACGGAATAATCAGAATTATTGATTATAAGACTGGTAAAGTAGAAAAAGCGAATGTTACTCTTAAATCCTGGAGAGGATTGAAGGATGATATCAAAAACGACAAAATAATTCAGGTTTTGGCGTATGCCTATATGTATGAGGAAAATGCTAATGGAAAACCTATCGAAGCAGGAATTATTTCTTTTAAAAACCTAAAGTCAGGTTTTCTGCCTTTTAATTTTAAAGAAGAAAAAGAGAGTATTGCTATCATTAATAATGAAATCCAATCTAATTATTTGGAACAAATAGTTTTGTTACTGAATGAAATATTGGATGTGACAATTCCTTTTGAGGAGAAAATTCTATAACTGAATGAGTAGAAAATGGTATAATGTATTTGAGTTTTTCAAAAGCACACTTCCGATTAATTTTGCTGGTAGTTTTTTTGTTTTTCTTTTTGGAGGCATGATAGCTTTTAATTATTCGATTCTCACTTTTGGTTTTGGTTTAAGTTTACTTTTTAAAGAAGTCAATGCTAAAAACGAGTATGTGTTTTACTTCAATAATAAAATTTCCAAAATACAGCTTTGGGTTTATTCATGGTGTTTTACTTTTGTTTTTTTAGTGGTTTGTTCTTTTGTTTTTAATTTGATAAAGAAGGTGTTTTGAAAAATCATTTATTAGAGATTGATAGCGTTCAGAAATCTTTTGACAATAAAAATATATTGTCGGATGTTTATTTAAAATGCGAAACAAAAGATGTTATAGGACTTCTTGGCAGAAATGGTTCAGGAAAGTCAACTTTTTTAAAAATTATTTTTGGGATTATTTCTGCCGATTTTAAGTTTGTTAGAATTGACGGCATTGTAAAAACCAAGACAAAGGATTTACTTGATGAAATTAGTTATTTGCCTCAGGATAATTGTATTCCCAAAGTGTTTTCGGTCAAAAAAACGATACAATTATCAGTTCCAAAAGAGAGGATTCAGGAGTTTTATTCAGATGAAATCATTGTAACAATGTTAGATAAGAAGATTTCTCATTTGTCTGGGGGAGAATTACGATATTTAGAAATTAAAATTATACTCAATAACTCTTCAAAATTTGTTTTGTTGGACGAGCCTTATAATGGTTTGTCACCTTTGATGGCTGAGAAAGTAAATGAATTAGTAGTTGAGAATTCAAAAACGAAGGGCATTATTATTTCTGATCACAATTATGAAAATGTAATTAAAGTGTCAAATAAATTAATTTTATTGAAAGAAGGTAAGGCACATCATCTTCTTTGTAAAGAAGAACTAGTTGAGAAAGGTTATCTGAAAGAAGGAATGCTTTAAACTCCTTTAAAAAAGTCAACTAAAACAGTTAGTAATTCAGCTTGGTTTTCAATAGAGCTCATATGACCGTCCGGAAAAGTTACCAATTCAACATCGGAGTTTTTTATTTGTTCCAAGTTTTCGTCGTAATTGAGAACAGGGTCCTTTTTTCCTAAAATCAATAATTTTGGATAAGTTGTAGTGTGTAAAAGAAATTCTCTGTCTTTTCTAGCTTTCATTCCCTCAAGTGAGGCGACGATTCCTTGCAATGGTGTTTTCAAAGCTTGAATTTTTACTTCTTCTATCTCTTTGATAAGGATTTCTCGGTTCTCTTCACTGAATAAATTGGCAATCGAAAGTCTTATAAAGGTTTCATAATCTTTCTTAACGGCTTTGATGGCTCGGTCTCTGTTTTTCTTTCTTTCTAAGCTGTCTTCTTTTGAAGTAGAATTAAGTAATACCAGGCCTTTCATTTTTTCGGGATACAATTCGGCGAATGCTAAAGCTACATATCCACCCATAGAATGCCCAACAAGAATAGCTTTTCGAATTCGCAGTTTGGATAAAACCTCGTGAACCACATCGGCATTTTCTTCCATGGTTTGGATATAACCCAAGCTTCCGGTTTCACCATGTCCTAACAAATCGATAGTAATGAGTCGGTTTTTTTTACTTAATTCAGGAACAAAAGCATCCCACATGGTTTTGTTTTCTAAAAAACCGTGCAACAAAACTACTACAGTTCCTTTTCCGGTATCAGAGTATGAAATTTGTGTGTTTTTGTAGAGAAGTGTTTCCAATGGAATAAGTATTATGTTGATAGTTGTACAATACAAAATTAATTTTTTAAATTCCTAAATGCTACATTTGAAGAAAGCATTTTATAAAATTAATGGCTTCCATTTCTGAAAGCCATTAATATTTAAATATAAAAAATTAAAAACGATTGTCTCCGTCCAAAAGATTTCCCAATCCGCCGAGTAAACTTCCTTCATCACGACCGTTTCCTCCTGATCTTGGTGCCGATGCAATGATTCTGTCTGCCAATCTACTGAAAGGCAATGATTGAATATAAACGGTTCCTGGACCACGCAAGGTTGCATAAAACAAGCCTTCTCCTCCAAAAATAGAATTCTTGATTCCGCCTATAAATTCAATGTCATAATCGACATCTTTCGTAAAACCAATGATACAGCCTGTATCCACTTTTAGAACTTCGCCGTGCGCTAATTCTTTTTTTGCCATTGTTCCTCCTGAATGAACGAATGCCATTCCGTCTCCTTCAATTTTTTGCATAATGAAACCTTCGCCTCCAAATAAACCGCGTCCTAGTTTTTGGGAGAATTCTATTCCAACCGAAACGCCTTTGGCAGCACATAAAAATGAACTTTTTTGGCAGATAAATTTCCCTTGGAATTGTGTTAAATCTATTGGAAGAATCTTCCCGGGATATGGTGAGGCAAACGAAACTTTGCTTTTGGTGTTGCCTTGATTAAGGAATGCTGTCATGAATAAGCTTTCGCCTGTGAGAACTCTTTTTCCGGCATTCAAAAGTTGGCCAAACAAACCCGAACTTGATTGTTGCGTGGATCCGTCTCCAAATATGGTTTCCATTTTGATATTGTTTTCCATCATCATGAAACTGCCCGCTTCAGCAATTACTATTTCTTGCGGATCCAATTCTATTTCCACATACTGCATTTCTTCTCCAAAAATCTGATAATCTATTTCGTGTGCTTGCATGATTTCTCTAATTTAAGTTTTTGGATAAGTCGGTTTCAAACTCAGAATGTTACAGTTTATAGACAATCACAAACCTACAAAGCATAAATTTTGCACAGTTTTCCAAGTAACTCGGACAGCCTGACAGCATAAAACAAAGGGACCGATTCACCGATGAATTGGTCCCTTTGTTTTATGGTGGCACGCCTAATTATATTTAAGTCTATTTTTGAACGTAGGTTTTGAAATACCCACATTCGTTGATGATTTCTTTATAGTACTTGGTTTTAGAATAATTGGCTTTTATGTTTTTGAAGCCTTGCCAAGCGAGAAAATTAGTTTTGTCGTCCTGAATGTCCCAAGTGGATAAATTGAGAGAATAATATCTTTTGTTGTAATAGTCGTTTCGTTCACATTTGGCCATCATGTATTGAGTTTTGGCTTTTTGCTCGTTGTTTTTGGAAGCTGAAAATGCTTTTTCGTAATAAGCTTTCGCCAAAGAGCAGTTAGTAATCATGTCACGAATTGGGTCTCTAAAAAAATCGGGAGTTGAGCCAGAACCAGTAATACTTCCTTCATAAAACAGTCGGCCGTTACCAAAATGAGTGATGTTGTAAAAGGCATGACCGAGCAAAAGACTGTTGTTGTACACATCGATTTTTTTCTCAACATTATCCTGCATTTTTTGGATGGTGGTTAGAAAATCAAGCATAGTATATTTCTTTTTTTGAGCGGCTTGATGGTCGCAATCGTGGCAGTCTTTGATGTTGCCAAGAAATGGATTTCCATAAAAAACAGTGTTTTGAAGCTTGTCCGATTGTTTTATAAAAGCTATGGCTTCTGGGATTTTGTTTTCGAAAGTGGCTTTAACTCCTTGAAAATAGTTAATGTCGGCCAGTTTAATTTCATAAATGGAAGTTCCAATTTTTTCTAATTCGGTTTTGTTTGCTTTGGATAAAAAAGCCTTCATGTCGAGCAATTGTTTTTCATTATCATAAAAACTGAATTCATGATTGAAAATTTCGGTCATTACGGTATTTTTTTGAGTGTGGTATAATGCTGCCAAATAGTTTTTGCTCCAAGCAGAAGCATTTTCATAGCGGAAACTTTCAATAGGCTTTTTAGGCAATTCAAAATACAACCAGGACAAATCGGCCAAGATAGTTTTTTCGTTTTCTGAATTCAGTTGGTCTATTTTGCTGAGGTTGTTTACGAATCTTAATAATCTTACTTGATTAATAGCCAAAGGAGTTTTTGGCATTTTGCTTTCGGCTTTGTCAAAATTCTTGTCGGCTTGTTTAAAATTACCATTTAAGGTTTCCAGATAACCTGCAGCCACATTCCATAAATAAGGTTTTGAAGTTTTGTCCGATTCTGCAATTTTGTTAACCAAATTGATTGTCGATTTGTGAATGCTGTCTTTGGTTCTTTTTTTGTTTTCAAGAACCGTTTTGTCTTTGAAAGATTGATCTATTTTGTTTTCCTGATTATTGATTAATCGGGTCAATAAAAAATCAAGATGTTGGTTTTTTGGTTGTAGTTTGTAGATTTCGGCTATGGCTTTTTCATCATCATTATAATAGCCCTGAATAGCCCAAAGAGCTGCTTTTTCATCATCGGTTTTAGCCATTGACAGCGATTGTTTCCAGTCTTTTTGTTCTTGTGGATGAAAACAATAAGCTGAAACTACTCTCATAGTTGGGCATTTGTCAAATACCTGACTGTAGAGAAAATTAGATTTGGCATAATGTTTTTGTTTATATTCTACTCCAGCTACGTAGGCTAACGCTCTGAAATATAGAGTGTTTTTTGGAATTGATTTTTCTGTTTGATAAAAGAAAGATACACCATTTACCTGACGATCACTGTAAAAACTAGCTTTAATTGCCAAAAACCAATATCTGTTTTTCAGGAAAGGATCCTTAGCGTCGCTGTATTTTTTTTCTATTGATTTGATCCAATTACGGTCAGTTAGAAGCTGTGGTTTTGTTGTTTCGTCATAATTCCAAGAATCAAATTGTTGGGTGGAATAGGTTTCGACAAATTGGGCATCACTCAAAAACATTAGAAAGTCTTTTACTTTACTATCGTTTATGTTGAATTTTTTATTCCATTTTTCAGTCCATTTATTTGTCTTTCCTTTTTTATAATAAATGTTCAAATCGGCTACATCTGTACTGCTTGAGTCAGTCAAGAAAAAGGTCAAATCTTTTTCGTTTATTTTACCTTCAAGATACGTCGACCAGTCTTTTATATTCTCGGAGTTGAATCGTGTGCGATGTTCGGTGTCAAAACCAATTCCATAAAAAACATCAGTAGATAAGAAAAGTGGAGAGTAGGATTTGTCCACAAAAGTTTCGGGTGTGAAGTTGGAATCAAATGACCAACCCCAATCACCATCTGCGCATGCATAAATTGTTCCGTAAACTAAAAGCGCAAGAGCACTAAAAGCAATTAATAATTTTTTTAAAAAGGGCTGTATCATATTTTTTTAAATTCATTTCGTCAAGATCATAAAAGATAATTTCTTTTGGATTTTGAGTTGTATTTTCTTCAAGGCTATTTGCCATTTCGAGCAAATCGTTTTCTGATATTGTTTCTATTTTTATCTGGTCGTTTTGTTTATAAAAAACACCGCCTTTAAAATTGGAATTTGTGGCGGTTAACCAGTTGTTTTTTGTAAGAGCAAAACTATTGTTATTTTTTAAACTATCGATATCAATTTTGTTTCTTAAACCTATTATTTTTCCATCCCTTATATGAATGCCCCAAGAATAAATAGGCAATGCAACATCTATAGGTAGAGGGTAGTTTTTTAGACTTGCTAAATAACGATTGGCAATGTTTAAATCGTATATCGAATTAAAGGAATCGGTTGCTATTTTACCCATATTGTAGTACATCAATACGCCTCGATCTACATTTGGGATTTTTGTTTTCTTGAAATATTTTATCTGGTGGAGTCGAATGGTTGCCGATAGTTTTTTATTGGAAACCTTTTTAAAAGCGTCTATAAATCGCAAGTAATTGTCTTTACTTTCAAGAGTCCAATCACAATCGATTTGGATTTCCTGAATGGTAATATTGTTTTTTGAGTTGATTTGCTGAATGAAACTATTTGTTTTTTGAGCCAAATCCAATACATTTAATTTCTTGTCCAACATCACCTTATTTTTGATGTAAACCACAGGGATAATTTCAAAACCTGAAGCTACATCTTCGAAACGGATTGGAGTCCTAGGAAACGGTTTTTGAGTTTTCGGACTCAGGTCAATATCAAAATACCGAATATAAAGTCTCTTAACCTCGTTTGTTGTCAAGGTGTTTTTTTCTTTTGGCGAAAGCCTAAAAATGGTTTTCCAATAATAAAAAGAAATTGTAGGTTGTTCCTGTTGCTGGCAGGAAATAAAGAGACAGAGGATAACACCAAAAATGATTATTTTTTTCAAAGAGAAGCAGTTTTAATAAGTTACTCTTTTCTGTTTTTGGCTCGAGTGTAAGTCCAATAGGCTAGTAAAACCAATATAACAAAGGGTAAGTAGGAGCCAATAAGAACACCTATTTGATATCCTTCATTGGGAGCATTTTTAATTTTTTCGTTAATGTTTACCTTTTGAAGGAGTAAAATCAAAGCTGTCATTGTTATTTAATTAATGCGTTTTTAGTGAAATCGGATAGAACAAGTTTGCCGGAAATGGCTGCTCTTTCTTTTAATAGTTTATCCCAATGTGCAGTTCCTTCCCAAAAGACTTTTTTCATTTCGGCAAGTGCCTCTGGATTATAATGGGATAGTTTTTTGGAGAAAGCGATTACTTCTTGATCTAGTTCTTCTTGGGTTTCAAGTACTTTGGCATATAATCCTTTTTGGTGGGCCCAGGATGCTGCTTTCCATTCGTGTGCGGCCAAAGTCATTTCGGCCATTGCTGTTTTTCCAATTTTACGGCTTACGGCAGGTTCTATCACAAATGGACCAATTCCGATTGCCAATTCTGATAATTTGATAGCACTTTCTTGGGTTGCAATTGCATAATCACAGGCTGCAATAATACCAACACCGCCACCAACGGCTTTGCCTTGAATGCGTCCAATAATTATTTTTTTGCATGAACGAATAGCATTAATCAAATTGGCAAATCCAGAGAAAAAGCGAGTACCTTCATCAAGAGTGCTTACTGCAAGTAATTCATCAAAGGAAGCGCCTGCACAAAAAGCTCCGACTCCTTCGCTTTTTAAAACAATTACTGAAATTTCGGGATTATCACTCAAAAAAGTAAGTTCATTAGTCAATCGATCCAACAATACTCTAGGAAAAGAGTTGCTGGCTGGATGACCAAATTGCACCGTAGCGATTTTGTTTTCTATGGTTGTTAAGAGTGTTCCGTTTTTATCAGATGTAAGCATAAGGTGTATTTTGATGTAAAGTTAAAAAAGTAACTGAAGCAAAATGTTATTTTTTTGGATTTAAAGAATAGTCTTTTTGAAATTTGCATATTCCTATAATTATATGTTATATTTGCGCCATAGCATTGGGGGATTAGCTCATTTGGCTAGAGCGCTTGCCTGGCAGGCAAGAGGTGGTCGGTTCGAATCCGATATTCTCCACATATTAAACCCAAACTATGTTTGGGTTTTTTTTATGTCTTGTTCTGAAATTTTTTTCTCTATTTTTGTTAGGTACTTAACCTAATAATTTATGAAAAAAATCCTATTTCTGATGGCTGTATCTACTTCAATGGCTTCTTTGGGGCAAAACCAAAAACAAACTCCAATAACTTATCCCACGACAGCAAAGGGACAAACGGTTGACGTTTATTTCGATACCAAAGTTGGCGATCCGTATCGTTGGCTCGAAGACGATAAATCGGCTGAGACAGCTGCTTGGGTCAAAGAAGAAAACAAAGTGACTTACGATTATTTGTCTCAAATTCCTTTTAGAGGCGCATTAAAAGCGAGGCTCGAAAAACTTTGGAACTACGAAAAAATAAGCGCACCATTCAAAGAGGGGAATTTTATTTATTATTATAAAAACAACGGATTGCAAAATCAGGCGGTTTTGTATCGTAAAGATGCCAAAGGCAAAGAAGAAGTTTTTCTGGATCCAAATACTTTCTCAAAACTAGGAACAACTTCATTGGGAGGACTGGATTTCTCCAAAGACGGTTCTAAAGTTGCCTATTCGATCTCAGAAGGCGGAAGTGACTGGCGAAAAGTAATTTTGATGGATGTCAACAATTTTAAAAAATTGGAAGATACTTTGGTCGATATCAAGTTTAGTGGAGTGTCTTGGAAAGGAAACGAAGGATTCTATTATTCCAGTTATGACAAGCCAAAAGGAAGTGAATTATCAGCTAAAACCGATCAGCATAAATTGTATTACCATAAATTAGGAACGGCTCAAAAAGACGATCAAGTAATTTTTGGCGCAGACCAAAAACGCCGTTATGTAGGCGGAGGCGTAACCGAAGACAATCATTATCTAGTGATTACTGCTGCCAATTCCACTTACGGAAACGAATTGTACATTCAGGATTTGACCAAACCCAACAGTCCTATTATAACGATTGTAGATAATTTTAATAGTGACAACAACATTATTGAAAACGAAGGAGGGAAATTATTTATAGAAACCGACTTAAACGCACCCAATAAACGCATTGTGAGTGTGGATATTAGCAACCCAAAACCAGAGAATTGGAAAGACGTTATTCCTGAAACCGAAAACGTTTTGACACCATCAACAGGAGCTGGATATTTCTTCGCTAATTATATGAAAGATGCCGTATCGATTGTGAAGCAGTACGATTACTCAGGTAAATTAGTGCGAGAAATTCAATTACCAGGATTGGGGACAGCTACTGGATTTGGAAGCAAGAAAGACGAAAAAACTCTTTATTATTCGTTTACCAATTACATCACACCGGGAACTATTTATTCTTTTGAACCAAAAGCGGGAAAATCGGCGGTATATGCTCAACCAAAAGTTGATTTCAAAAGCGAGGATTACGTTTCTACACAAGTTTTTTATACTTCCAAAGACGGAACCAAAGTTCCAATGATCATCACCCATAAGAAAGGATTAAAACTCGATGGAAACAACCCGACCATTCTTTATGGATATGGAGGATTCAACATTAGTTTGACACCAAGTTTTAGTGTTTCCAATGCTGTTTGGATGGAAAATGGCGGAATCTATGCAGTAGCCAACCTTCGTGGAGGAGGAGAGTATGGCAAAAAATGGCACGATGCGGGAATCAAAACTCAAAAACAAAACGTCTTTGATGATTTCATCGCCGCCGCCGAATATCTAATTGCCCAAAAGTATACATCTTCTAGTTTCCTTGCCATCCGTGGCGGATCCAACGGCGGATTATTGGTGGGAGCTGCCATGACTCAACGTCCAGATTTGATGAAAGTCGCTTTGCCGGCCGTGGGCGTGATGGACATGTTGCGCTACCACACCTTTACATCTGGTGCCGGTTGGGCTTTCGATTATGGAACTTCAGCAGACAGCAAGGAAATGTTTGAGTATCTAAAATCGTATTCCCCAGTTCAAAATGTGAAAACTGGCGTTCAATATCCAGCTACTTTGGTCACCACTGGCGATCACGACGACAGGGTAGTTCCTGCACACAGCTTTAAATTTGCTGCCGAGTTGCAGGAAAAACAAACAGGAACCAACCCAGTTTTAATCCGAATCGATATCAACGCAGGCCACGGCGCCGGAAAATCACTCGCAGCAACCATTCAGGAAATCTGTGACATCCAAGCCTTCACGCTATACAACATGGGATTTACAACATTGTCAACAATAAATAATCCATAGTTAATAAGGAGCTTGATCCTGCTGTACGCTACAAGCTTTTTCATAAAACGCCCTTTTTCTAAGAACAAAAAGGAGCTTCCGCTGGTCGCTCTTTTTATTCAAGAAAAAGGGCATTTTATTTCAAAAGGCTTTTCACTTCCATCAGGGCTAGGGCAGCAGTTTTCATAAGAACTTTATTTTATACAAACGCCAGTCGAAAGATTGACGTTTTTTTGGTTTAAAAAGTACCCAAAAACGTCAAATTTGAGGTTCGTGACGTCAAAAATGACGATACACTACGTCAAAAATGACGATACATTACGTCAAAAATGACGTCCGAGACATCAAATTTGACGTTGGTAACTCCATATATGACGTTAACAACCCCAAATTTGACAGATGAGAATTCAAAAATGACATTATGCAAGTCCATAGTTGACGTTCAGGGCTCCAAATTTGACGTCGATAACTCCGAGTATGACCTTAACTACTCCAGATTTGACGTTTTGAGTTAATTTTTGAGCTATGAATAAAAACAAGCTCGAAGATTGTATTGCCATAATCGAACAAGAAATCGCTTTTCGACAAAAAACAATACTGTCTTTTTTTATTTTCAATCTTATTATCTGTATGTCATAAAAATAACCTTTTTCTTTCATAATGTTTTGCTAAAACAGAATTATGAAAAGGAATAATCTTTAACTTTGAGATATATCAAAAACAATTAAAATTTTTACATATGAAGGTACAGATCAACACAGACAAGAATGTAGAAGGTAGCGATAGACTAGAAGTTTATTTTTCTAGCGAAATCACAAGAGTATTATCCCGTTTTGATGACAAAGTGACTCGTATTGAAGTACATTTTGGAGATGAAAACAGTGCCAAATCAGGTGTAAACGACAAACGTTGTCTTATTGAAGCGCGCCCAGCCAATATGCAGCCAATCGCCGTTACAGAACACGCCGATTCTATTGAAAAAGCTTTTGCAGGGGCTCTGGATAAAATCAAAAAAGTGCTAAACACTACATTCGATAAACAAAAAGTACATTAAGTAAATTATAAATATAACAAGAGAGGCTGTCCCTAAAAAGACAGCCTCTCTTGTTTTGTGTTGAGGTCTGTTTATTCCTCAAATAACATCGTAGCAAGTTGATCATCTCTTTGATAAACATCATCATAAAAATGAAGAGTACCTGCATCATCAACCCATGCGGTAAAATAACCTATGTAAACCGGTATTTTATTTTTTAGGGTGTACCATGTTTCTTTTTCTTTGTGCATAGCTGCGTCAATCTTTTCGGGAGTCCAACTTTTATCGTTTTTTAGAATTTCCATGGCCAATTCTTTGGGTTTGGCAACTCTTACACAGCCATGGCTGAAAGCTCTTTTGTCTTCATTAAATAGATTCCTTGATGGAGTATCATGTAAATAAATGGAATTCGAATTTGGGAACAAAAATTTCACTAACCCCAATGAGTTTTTAGGCCCTGGTTTTTGTCTCACACTACCATTATTCCACTCCATATTGTGTTGAGCGAGATAGTTAGGGTTTTTAGCCATACCGGGTTTGATTTCTTTTGTAATAATGCTAGTTGGAACATTCCAATAGGGACTAAAAACAATGTAACGCATATCGGCGCTAAAAATCACGGTTTGATTTAAGGCTTTCCCCACAACCACATTGGAAATTAAAACAGGTTTTCCTTCTTTGAAAAATGTTAATTGATAGGCTGGAATATTGACTACTATTAATTCTTTGGATTTAGCAACATCAGCATCAATCCATCTAGAACGCTCCATATTGACCATAATGGTCTTGATGCGATCTTCAATGGGAATATTCAAAGAGGCTATAAGTTTTTCAGTAATGTTTTTGTTTGCTTTTAGCCCATTTCGATTCTGGTATTTTGTAATTCCATTAGCTAGCGCTTCATCAAAAACAGCATTTTGGGAATCGGCAGCTATATCCCCCAATACAAATAAATGTTGTCTGATTTGAGCAATTGTTTGTGAAGAGTCTCCTGGTTTGAAAGCAAGGATGGTAGAATCTTTTGTTATGGGATTCCACAAATTGTTTTTTTGAATTTTTCGGTATTTCAGAAGTACTTCTTTGAGTCTGTAATATTCAAATAATACTTTTTTTTCGTTTTTATTAATCAAGGAAGGCTTGGCTATGATAGAATCTAAATAGTCTACATAGGACACTTTTTTCCGAGGCAAATACCAACCAATTTCGGTTGTTTTTTTTGAGTCTAATCCATCTAAAACTTTATGGGTGTAAAAAAAATAAAGAGAAGAAATCAATAATTCATCATTGATAGAGGCTGTATATTTTTCAGCGTGATTTTGAAAAAGGCTATCTAGTTTTTCTTTGTATGGAATAGTTGCTTGTATTCCATCGTCTTCCATTTCATTTAGTTTATTATACAGCAAATGGCTCACTTCCAGCATGCCTTTGGAATCAAACCAAACATATTGATAGTTTCGTTTTCGATACAATTCGGTTGTTTCTTCCTGATACTTTTTAAGGTTTGGATATTTTACAAAAAAGGAACTGACCAATGTACTGTCGAAAGGAACTAGACTCTTTACTTTTAAGGAATCTTTAATTGCTATTACGGGTTTTGGGTTTTTGTCAGAATCTTTTTTGCAGGAAAGTATAGAAAGTGATAAGCCAAAAATAAATAGGATAAGGAACAAAAGAGACTTTCTCATAAGGGAATGTTTATTTGAGACAATCATAAATGTACAAAAAAAATTGCCTTAAAGAATGAACTTTAAGGCAATTTTTAATGTAAGAAAAGGTTGGTAGTTTCTTTTAGAATTGGAAAGCAGCTCCTATTTGAAAATTTTGATTTTTAGCATCAATATGTTCAAAAGTATCATCCAAACCTGTGATGTATCTAGCATTTATAGACAATCCAAGAGGTAGGTTAAGAGACGTTCCAAAAGCCCATGAAGGTACAAAATTGTTTAGATCATCAACATTGTCTGAAACTACAAATCCAAATTGTGGTCCTGTTTCAAAACTTAATAATTTAAGAGCATATACTTTTGCTAAAACAGGCACAGTAAGGTAATCTATCTTTGCATCTCCAAAACCATCAGTCTCAAATCCTTCTTGAGAGTATTGTAATTCAGGTTGTATAAAAAGCAAGCTCTTTACCATTGGAATTTCTCTGTAAACACCAACATAAAGTCCTGTTTTTGCATTTGTGTCCAAACCATTTCCACTAACATCTGAAATATTGGCCCCTGCTCTTACTCCCCAAGATTGTGCTGAAACTGCATTAGATACTAATACTATGAAAGCACTTAACAGTAAAATTTTTAATGATCGCATATTTTTTATTTTTAAGTTAGTTACTCATTTATATGAGTTTATTCGCCACAAAAGTAGTGCAATTTTTCAGTTTTTTCAACAATATACTATAAAAACACTATTAGATAAGTATTCGAGTTTAGATGAAAAACTATGTTTAAACAATTGAATATAATTGCATTACAATGTTAAAGTTTTTAAGTTATAACGTTCCTTTTTGTAATATATTATCTTAACTTTGATTCAGGCCGAGTTGTTTTGCAGATTATTCAATTCAAAATATTTAAAACGAATAAGACTTCTTTTAGATATATAACATTTTAAATAATTGGTATGAAGGAATTTATAGAAAAAGGAAAGGAATTGTCTAGAACAGCTAAATTTAGAAAGATTTTAAAAAGAATAGGGTTTGTTGTTGTCGGGTTTTTAGGACTAATTCTTATTTTCTTTATTGGATTAAGGATTTATTTCACCCAAAACAAAGAGACTATAATGACCGAAATCAATCAAAAAATCAATGATAATATTGCGGGTCATGTCAGTATTGGGGATGTTGGTTATAAATTTTTGATCGGTTTTCCTAATTTCACGGTGGTTTTGAACAAAGTAGAACTTCGGGACAGTTTGTATGCCATTCACAAAAGAAGTGCGCTTAAAGCTGAGGAAATCGAAGTGCGTTTGAATGTGCTGAGTCTATTGCATAAAAAGATAGATATTGAAAAAGTGGTATTGATCGATACTAAAATTGATTTGTTTAAAGACAAGAACGGCCTTTCCAATACTAATGTTCGTAAGTCAAAACCCAAAACAGATAAATCCAATAGCGACACAGATACCCAAATCGATGAGGTTGATTTTAAGAATGTCGTTTTTATTTCCCAAAATTTACAAAGAAATAAATTGTTCCATTTTGAAGTAAATTCTTTAAAATGTAAAATAAATTACAAAGATGATGGATGGGAAACTGATTTGTTTCTGAATGTCTTTGCCAAGAGTATGGCTTTCAATACCAAGAAAGGTAGTTTTATAAAGGACAAAAAAGTAAAAGGAAAACTAGTAGTTCAATTCTCTAAAACAAAAAATAAAATTGATGTGCTTACCGAAAAGCTTGGAATTGGTGATGATGATTTTAACATCAAAGCGAGTTTTGGTCTGGATAAGGATCATCCCATGATGGATATTAATATAAAAACTCATATTTTATGGTTGAATGCGGCTCGTTTATTGGATCCGCATATTTTCAAGATTCTGAATCACTTTGATATAACCAAACCTTTGGACGCACAATGCAGTATAAAAGGAGATATGAATGCCGAGGGTGATCCCGAAATTATTGTGGATGCACAGATCAAGGATAATGTTTTGGTGTCTTCAGAAGGGGAAACGAAAGACTGTAGTTTTGAAGCGAGATATACCAATAATTTCAAAAATGGATTAGGGTATAATGACATCAACTCAGCCATTATCATAAAAAAATTCACAGGAAACTATAGGGGAATACCAGTGGAGATTCCAAACGCTGCAATTAATAATTTGGAAAAACCGGTCGCAACAGGAGACTTTCATTCTAAGTTTGATGTGGTGAAATTGGGAAATATTTTTGGTGAAGATTTGCTAAAATTTAATGGAGGAAAAGCCAATGTTGATTTAAAATTCAATGTCAATATTGTGGACTTGAGAATCTCGAAACCTCGTTTTACAGGGAAAGTGAATATTGAAAAGGCTAACATGCTTTTAAGATCTAAAAACATTACTTTTCAAACAAATGTTCTTCTTGATTTTACTCAAGAGGCATTATTCATAAGAAACATTAAGTACCAAAGAGACAAAAACATTGTTTTCTTGGATGGAAAAATTGATAATTTTCTTAATCTCTATTATGATGATCCTGAAAACATGGTAGCTGTTTTAAATATCAACAGTCCTTTTATGGATGTGAAAAAATTCATGAGTGTTTTGGCTCATAGTCAAAAAACGAACGAAGTAAAAAAAGTAGCCAGCACAGCTGATACTAAAAAAAGGATAGCACTTGTTGAAAAATGCCAAGTGGTTTTAAATTTGAATCTTGAAAAGATGGTGTATTCTAATTTGACTGCCAAAAATGCAAAAATTATTGTTATGGCGAAGAATCGACGTTTTTTTATCAAGCAAGGAGCAATTGAATCCTGTGGAGGCAAAATCACATTCGCTTCTCAATTAATTCCAAACGGTAATTTATTTGATGTAAAAACAAATGTAGATATTGCAACGGTTAATATCCCTCAATTTTTAACATCTTTCAAAAATTTCGGAATTACATCGTTTCAGCCTAAAGATATAAAAGGAAATCTTTCAGCTACGGTTGACATGTCGGTAAAAATGACTCAAAATGGTGATTTGGTTGATGATTCGGCAAAAGGAAATTTGTATTATGATATCAAAAACGGGGAACTAAACGATTTTAAGCCAATAATAAAAATTGGCAAGTTTGCTTTTCCAAACAGAGATGTTAAGCATATTGTTTTTAATGATTTGTCTGGACGATTGAACATGAGTGGTAGTTTAGTGAATGTTGACTATTTTAAAGTGAGTTCGAATGTGTTGAATTTTGATGTTGAGGGTATTTATTCTTTTAAGAAAGGGACTAAGTTAGGCTTGACGGTTCCCCTTAGAAATCCTGAAGATGATTATAAAATAAAGGACCTGAAAGAAAGAGAAGCCAAACGATACAAAGGAATAGTGTTGCATTTGTTGGTTGTTGATGGTAAAAATGGTGAAATGAAAATTAAAATGGGAAAGCTTCAAAAAGAAAATAAAAAGGAAAAAAGTAAAACATGAAAGCATTATTTTTAAGTTTAGCAGTATTGACATTATTTAGTTTTGATTCTTTGCAGTATAAAGAATCCGATGAAAAAGAACAGATCAATAGAACACTTGATGCCTGGCACAAAGCGGCAGCAGAAGCGAATTTTCAAGTTTATTTTGGAATGATGACAGAAGACGCCATTTATATCGGAACAGATCCAACCGAGAATTGGAACAAGAAGGCATTTGAGGCATATTCAAAACCTCATTTTGACAGGGGAAAAGCTTGGAATTTTAAAGCTATCGAGCGTCATGTTTACTTTGATAAATCTGGTAAATTAGCTTGGTTTGATGAGCTGTTGAATACTCAAATGAAAATCTGTAGAGGTTCGGGTGTTTTGGTAAAAATAGGGAATGAATGGAAAATTAAACACTATGTTTTGTCAATGACCGTTCCAAATGACAATACGAACGAGGTTGTAAAAATCATTGCTCCAATTGAAGATGTTTTGATACAAAAGATGCAATCCAAATGATAATTTTTGATTTTTTCTGTACTTAAGCTTTCATTCTTATATAATTCCTTAATTTTGCCGAAATAGCAATTATATCGTGGGAAGTAAAAATAAATTAAAGAGGTTCAAGGAAAACGAAACGTTCAATAATGTTTTTCAACCAACAAGAGAAGAAGTAGTAGGGGATTTATTTCCGCTAAGAGGGAAGTGGAATTCAGAGTTTTTTAAAAACGAGAATCCATTAGTGCTTGAATTGGGTTGTGGCAAAGGTGAATATTCTGTTGGATTGGCTGAAAGATATCCTAATAAAAACTTCGTAGGAATTGATATCAAAGGAGCTCGTTTTTGGCGTGGTGCAAAAACTGCTGCTGAAACAGGATTGCATAATGTGGCTTTTATTCGAACTCAAATCGAATTAATCAACCATATTTTTGCCGAAAATGAAGTAGATGAAATTTGGATTACTTTTCCAGATCCACAAATAAAATACAAAAGAACTAAGCATAGAATGACTAATTCAGAATTTTTGCAATTGTACAAGAAAATTTTGAAGAAAGATGGAGTTGTCAATCTTAAAACCGACAGTGAGTTCATGCATGGTTATACATTAGGATTGCTTCATGGTGAAGGGCACGAGGTTTTATACGCGAATCACAACGTGTACGTAAACGAAGGAAGTCCAGAGGAAGTTACGGCTTTTCAGACATTTTATGAAAAGCAATATTTGGAAATTAACAAAGCTATTACGTATATTCGTTTTAAAATCAAATAGTTTTCAGGTAGTGGTTTTCAGTTTTTAAGCTGAGGCTGCAAACTGAGACTACAAACTAAGTATGACTCTACTATTGCCATTTTTTCTCGGATTTATTGTAGCTGCAATTGGAATCACGCCGCCAGGTTTGATAAATATGACTGCAGCAAAAGTAAGCTTGAAAGATGGCAGGAATGAGGCTATTTCTTTTGCTATTGGTGCAACAGTAATTGTTTTTTTTCAGACATTTTTAGCTTTATTATTTGCTAATTTTATCAATAGTCGTCCTGATATTATCAGTAGCCTTCAAGAAATAGGGTTGTTTATTTTTATTGCACTTACCATTTATTTTTTCTGGAAAGCCAAAAAGCCAAAATTACCTAAGTCGGAAACCAAGGTTCGCAGTAAAACGAATCGATTTTTTTTGGGAGTGTTATTGTCAGCATTGAATTTATTTCCTATTCCGTATTATGTTTTTATATCCATTACACTCGCTACTTATGGGTATTTTTATTTTTTAGAATATTTTATTTACGCTTTTGTGGGAGGAGTAGTTACAGGTTCATTCTTGGTTTTTTATCTCTATATTGTGTATTTCAAAAAGAGAGAAGCAAAATCCTCTTTTTTAATGAATAATGGAAATTATATTATTGGGAGTATTACTGGACTAGTTTCTATAATTACATTGTTCAAACTTATTAAAGGATATTTTGGATAAAACAAAATGAAAGCAACAAACGACAATTTTTTTGAAAGAGTTTATGCTGTTGTTAGACAAATTCCATATGGAAAAGTTACTTCTTATGGCGCAATTGCCAAAGTTTTAGGAGCTGCACGTTCTGCCAGAATGGTGGGATGGGCAATGAATGCTGCACACAACCTCGAAGATGTTCCCGCACATCGAGTAGTCAACAGAAAAGGATTGCTAACAGGAAAGCATCATTTTGACGGAACCAATCTTATGCAACAATTGCTGGAAAGTGAAGGTATTGTAATTGAGGATAATCAAATTATGAATTTTGAGTCCGTTTTTTGGGAGCCCGAAATGAAGGTTTAATTTATTTTATAGACTTATTTGCAGTCCCTTATTTTTAAAGGACTTTGTGGCTGTAAAATGAGTGACTATAATTATTGATACTAATATGTATCACTATCAATAAATCCAATCCAAATCCTTTAGAATAAGAACTTAATCCGTTATCTTTGCAGTCTAAAATTAGTTTAAATAAAGACAGCTTTTTTTAAGCCTTTTATAATAAAATCGCCTGATTCAAAAACAAATAAATGGGATAGGACAATAGTTTTTCCAAATAAAAAATAAAAATTACGCATGAAATTAGATAGAAAAGATATTCTTAAAGCATTAGAAACAATATCTATTGCTGGTGAAGGTAAAAATATGGTTGAAAGTGGCGCCATTGCAAACGTGGTTACTTTTGGAGATGAAGTTGTTGTGGATTTAGTATTACATACGCCAGCAATGCACATCAAAAAAAGAGCTGAAGATGATATTAGAAAAACGATAAATGAACAAGTTTCGCCTGATGCCAAAATTAAAGTAAACATAAAAGTAGAAGTTCCAGAAAAGAATGAAATCAAAGGGAAAGCTATTCCTGGAATAAAAAACATTATTGCAATTGCTTCCGGAAAAGGTGGTGTTGGAAAATCTACCGTTACAGCAAATTTGGCAGTAACATTATCAAAAATGGGATTTAATGTTGGAGTTTTAGATGCGGATATCTACGGTCCATCGATGCCAATCATGTTTGATGTAGAAAATGAAAAACCAATTTCTGTTGAAGTTGATGGGAAATCGAAGATGAAACCTGTAGAAAGTTATGGTGTAAAAATGCTTTCTATCGGATTTTTTACATCACCAAGTCAAGCTGTAATATGGAGAGGTCCAATGGCTTCTAAAGCGTTAAATCAAATGATTTTTGATGCTAATTGGGGAGAATTAGACTTTATGTTGATTGATTTACCTCCAGGAACAGGAGATATTCATCTTTCAATTATGCAATCATTGCCAGTTACTGGTGCTGTTGTGGTAAGTACGCCACAAGCTGTTGCATTAGCTGATGCCAAGAAAGGAGTTTCAATGTTTTTATCAGAAGCTATAAATGTACCTGTTTTGGGAATTATAGAAAACATGGCCTATTTTACACCAGAAGAATTGCCTAACAATAAGTATTATATCTTTGGAAAAGAAGGAGCCAAAGATCTAGCTGAAGATCTAGGAGTCGCTTTTCTAGGAGAAGTGCCAATTGTACAGTCTATTCGCGAAGCGGGTGATTATGGTCGTCCAGCAGCATTGCAAACAGGCTCAGTTATTGAAAATGTTTTTGACGAGATAACACGAAATGTAGTTAGTGAAGTTGTCAGCAGAAATGAGAATTTGGAACCTACTGAGGCAATCAAAATTACTACAATGGCCGGGTGTTCGGCAGTTAAGAAATAAGATTTTTAGAACGCTCTTTTTTTGATCTTTCGAATGATCGAGCAATCCAATAATCGAATAATCATAAATTCGAATAATCTAAATATGAAAACAGAAGAATTAACAAATAATGTTCTAAGAGCATTGGACGAAATCAGACCTTTTCTGAATTCAGATGGCGGAGATATTACGCTCATTTCAATTGATGAAGGAAAACACGTAAAAGTACGCCTTGAAGGTGCCTGTACAAGTTGTAGTGTAAATCAAATGACTTTAAGAGCTGGGGTGGAAACAACAATTAAAAAGTATGCTCCTCAGATAGAAACCGTTATTAATGTTATGTAAGACATTGAAAAACAGATTGTTTATTTGCTTTTTTTTAACGTTCTGAATGATTTTTTAGTAAAAAAAGCAAGTATAAATTGACAAAAATCACATTTGCACTTGTTAAATAGATGGTTTAGACTTGTTAAAAATCAATAAAAAGGTTTTTTTTAAAGATTATTAGTAAGGAATTATCAATAAAGACGCAGTTTGTTTTGTTATACATAAAAAATAATGTGAATAATTCAATATTTTTTTCTTTGAAAATTCAAATAAAAATTTACTTTTGTAGCACTAACCTATAAAAATTTGGATTATGAAAAAGCATTACTTATTAATTATTCTATTTTTGTGTTTTTATAAGAATTATGGACAAGAGCCAATTCAAGAGGCATATGTGTCTAAAACGTATGTGAATGTTGAGGATGAATGGAATGAGGTCAATTACAGTGCAATGGTAAATATTGCATCAAATAGAAAAGGGCAACTAAAGATAACCAACGCTGAATTTTTAAGAGAACTTAGTGATGGTAAGGCTAATATGGTGGAAAAAAGCGCATATGATTCAGCTGAATTTACCTCTCAGACACTAATCAAAGAAAAGACAGAAAAAAATGGCTTGTTAAATTTAACATATGAAGGTAATTTGGTGTTTAAGACTTTTGACAAAGCTTATACAGCAGCTACAAGAATTATTTTTATAGTGAATCAGGCAGATATTATTGGTCTAAAAATTTTAAATAAGGAAAATCGTAAAGAATACGCATTAGACCTTACAATAAAAGAATAAAATCGAAGTTTTAAACAACTCCGATTTTTAATAAAAGTTAAATTATATAATGGACGTTTTAATAAAAATTAAAGATAGAGAAGGAGTTGTTCATGAATTACAGGCGCCAACCGATATGGCGATGAACATAATGGAATTGTGCAAAGCTTATGAGCTTCCTGTTGAAGGAACTTGTGGCGGTATGGCGATGTGTGCTTCTTGTCAATGTTATGTTCTTAATGATGTTCCTTTGCCAGAAATGGGTGATGATGAAGAGGCAATGTTGTCTGAAGCTTTTTATGTTAAATCAAATAGCCGTTTAGGTTGTCAAATTCCTATCACCGAAAGTCTTGAAGGATTGGAATTGGAATTGGCTCCAGAAAATTAAGGTAGTTTTCAACTAGCGATATAAGTTAAAAAGTTCTCTTCGAAAAATATTTTTCGAAGAGAACTTTTTATTTTTAGACTATATAATTAATTGTGAATTAGTGGCTGCGAATTATTAAACCATTTCAGCCTTTAGAATAATTTGTTCTTCGATTGCATCCCAAAGGCCTATTCTTTTTTCTAAAGCTAAAATTGAAGTCATTTCTACTTCTGACCATTTTTTTGAATCTTCGCCACAAAGTTCTGTAATCATCTTCATCGCCATAGGCCCATGTTCATCAGCATCCAATTCGATGTGTCTTTCGAAGTAATAAATTAGTTTTCTTAAATCATTATCAGGAAATTTGGATTGAAAATTTTTCAAAATTTCTGTAAACATTTTCGGAATCAAATCTTCTCTACCAAAGGTAAATGCTGCTGCTATTTTGTGTGGTTTCCCTTCTTCAATAACTCTAAATGTAAAATCAAGGAACTCTTTTATATTTGGATGTAAATTACTTTTTTTAATGGCGACAAATATATTGTGAAGGGAATTAACATCTTCTAAAAAAAGCTCAATACCACTTGTTTTGGCTCCACAATCCTCCATTGCATCTATGTACATTTCAAAATGGCTTAGACGTCGTCCGTCGATACTTAAGTCGCTTTCCTCTGCCAATACAATTTCATTAATTAAATATCTAGTTTCAGGATGTGGTGTCGCAAACCAAGGCGTTGAAGTACATGTTAACTTATTTTGCAACGCTTTTAATAAAGACATAAAATCCCAAACTGCATATACATGGTTTTCTAAGAATTGGTGTAAATCTTCAAGAGTATTTATTTTTTTATATAAAGAGTGGTTTAATAATTGTTGTTTTTGGGTTTGAATCCCAGAGTTGATTGTTGCAATATTCATTAGGTTTTCTTTTTTGCGTAAAATTAGAAAAGCTTCTCGTTACCAAGAAGCTTTGACTATCAATTTTATAAATACTTTAATATTTTGTCTAGTTCTATTTGAAAGCAGAAATTCCAGTAACGTCCATTCCAGTAATCAATAAATGAATGTCGTGAGTTCCTTCGTATGTAATTACCGACTCTAAGTTCATCATATGACGCATGATAGAATATTCTCCAGTAATTCCCATACCTCCTAATATTTGTCTTGCTTCACGTGCAATTTGGATTGCCATATTCACATTATTTCTTTTTGCCATTGAGATTTGGGCAGTTGTAGCTCTTCCTTCATTTCTTAAAACTCCAAGTCTCCAAGTTAGTAATTGTGCTTTGGTGATTTCAGTAATCATTTCTGCCAATTTCTTTTGTTGCAATTGAGTTCCTGCAATTGGCTTGTCAAACTGTATTCTTTCTTTAGCATAGCGTAACGCAGTGTCGTAACAGTCCATAGCTGCGCCAATTGCACCCCAAGCTATTCCATAACGAGCTGAATCCAAGCATCCTAATGGTGCTCCTAATCCGGATTTATTTGGCAATAAATTTTCTTTGGGTACTTTTACATTGTCAAATATCAATTCTCCAGTAGATGATGCTCTGAGGGACCATTTGTTATGTGTTTCTGGAGTTGTAAAACCTTCCATGCCTCGTTCTACGATTAATCCATGTATTCTTCCTTCTTCATTTTTCGCCCAAACAACGGCAATATCAGCAAAAGGAGCATTCGAAATCCACATTTTGGCACCATTCAAAAGATAGTGGTCTCCCATGTCTTTGAAATTGGTAATCATACTTCCTGGATCCGAACCATGATTTGGCTCTGTTAAGCCAAAGCAACCGATGAATTCTCCAGTGGCAAGTTTTGGCAAATATTTCATTCTTTGTTCTTCATTTCCATATTTCCAAATTGGATACATTACTAATGAAGATTGCACTGATGAAGTAGAACGAACACCTGAATCACCACGTTCAATTTCTTGCATAATTAAGCCGTAAGAGATTTGGTCTAATCCTGCTCCGCCATATTCTACAGGGATATAAGGACCAAAACCACCTATTTCACCAAGTCCTTTTATGATTTGTTTAGGGAATTCAGCTTTTTGAGCGTATTCTTCTATAATTGGAGAAACTTCGCGTTTTACCCAAGCGCGGGTGGAGTCACGAACAAGTTTGTGTTCTTCACTTAATAAGTCATCTAGATTGTAATAATCTGGGGCTTGGAATAAATCGGGTCTCATGATATAACTGTTTTATTGATACAAATCTACATAAAGAAATATAACAAAACTAATACGTATTGTTATAAAAAACAATATTAATAAAAATAATAATAAGTCCCAGTGAATATACACAATCTATTTCTAAAGGACTCTTTGTAGAACAACAATTGGTAATAAAAAAAGTAGGTTTGATGGAGGAAATATTAGTTTAAAATTATATAAAGAATTTAAACACCATTTTGGTATTAAAACTTTTTTTCAAAAAGTAATCCAATACATAATGTTTTAATGGATGTTGTAGTATAACAGATAGTTAGATAAATGAAAGAAAGTGAAGTGGAAGTATTGGATAGAGCAATACAATTTTGTAATATTGAAAGATAAATTAACCTACATAAAAACGACGTTTTTTTTCGTCAAAATTCAAAAACAAATATGAAAAAAATAATACTTATTTTACTACTAGTAGTTGGGGCAATGGGGTATTCACAAACCCTTGATTGCAGTAAACTTAAAAACATAAAAGCCTATAATCCTGACTATCCTAAAAGGACTTTTGTGATAAAAGGAGCGACTCAAGAAAGTTATGATAATGGAGTGCTTCAATTGGTTTGGAGTGTAAAGTGGACAGCCGACTGTGAGTATGAAGTTACCTGTGTAAAAAAACTTGCTGAGTCTCAAATGGAAGTAGGTGATAAAATCGTTATGACAATTGTGAGTATTGACGATGATTGTTTTACAGTTAAAAGAACTTTTCATTGTAAAAATATACCAGACGGAGATGTTGATCCGGAAAGCACCTTTTGTTTAGCTAAATAATATTGTCAAGGGATAATGATTATCTCAAAAAATATAATCGAGACAAGTCTTTTCAGCTATGATAAGTTTGTTTGATATAAGTAATACACCCTAGTAATGTTGTGATTTTGAATCTCAATATACTAGGGTTTATTTTTTTTACCATATCCACCATTCGACTTTGCCACCTATATATTGCCCCCAATTTTTTATGCCGCTTTGAGCGAGATAGGGAGAGTAGAGATTGTTGGAGGCAAATTTGTTGTAGTGAGCTACACTATAAACGAATCTAAAATGAGGTCTTGCCCAAACACTTCGATCTGAGGTTGGGACTAATGTTGGAGCAATAGTGAACTTTGTCATTTGTGCATAATCCTGCGTACCGTCCTTTCGCCAAGCGAGATCAACTTCATGAAGCAAATGCAACCAGTTTTTGATATACCAAGTGCCTCTTGCTCCAAAAGCAATATCCTGTTTTCTGTTGAATAAAATTTGTTTGCCTAAATAATCCGTTGTGGTGTTTAGGCTGTCGCTGGCCCCCCTACTTTTGGTATATATCGCATATCCATTTAGCGAGTAATTTTTGGTTAGATTCAATAAAAAAGTTTCAGTGAGGGCTATTGAATAGGCTTTTTTAAAACTATTCGTTTCTAGATTAGGGCCTCCATAAGTGACGTAGGTTTTACTACTACCTCCATCGCCTCCGTTAGCAATTCCTGCACCATAGCGAGCACTTATCGCATTAAAGGAGCCTGGTAGTTTTGATGTAATGTTTTTAAAATATTTTGCTCCCACTACATAGCCAATATCTGCTGGATAATTGTACTTTGTTGTTTCATCTTGGGAGGTTCCTGAAGGAAGTCTTTGAAATTCACCAAGTAATTTTACATAACCTTTTTTAGTCATCAGGGAGTGCTCCAGAACAGTGATATATCTGTTTCGTAAACCTAAAGAAGGGGTTCCGTTTACAATGTTAAGATAGAAATTGGGGGGTAATGTCGATGTTGTATCAATTGATCCTGTAAAAATCACAGAAACTTGAGTGTTTTTGTATTTTAAGCCAACACCTTGTCCTGAATGATCGTCAAAATAATAATGGTCAATAATATGAATGTCATCCCCTCGAAATAATCGTGCTCCTAGCCAAATACTCCAATTACTGCCCATTATATTATTGGCTTCGGCAAATAATTCGGGTAAAGCGGTCGTGATTCCTCCAATGGATTTGTTAGATACGTTACCTATTAATTGACCTTGAGTTGTGTAAAATGCAAAACGCGCCTGAACATTGATTTGAGTAGTGTCTTTACTGGCAATAGTGGGCTTAAAGTGCATTGCGGTAGCCAACTCAAAATAATCATTTTCTTCAAATCTTCCTCCAATAGATCCCATTCCATTTAAATTGAGAGAATGTGGAAATTCACTGTTTGATGCTCCAAGACTATAGGCTATTCCAGCTCGTCCATAGCTTCCAATCGAAAATTTTTTGTTGGAAATGGTTGGTGCTGGAGTTTGACCAAAGAATTTTAATGACAATAAAAAAAAGGTTAAGAGAAAAAAATGTTTTTTCATTCTGTTCTATTTTTAAGATGTGTTTGAGTTGCTTTTAAAAATTGATATTGGTGTCTTGCTTCAATGGTTGCTAAACCTTTCTTGAAATTGTTTTTATGGTAATATAATGATAGTATAAAATCCTTAATTTGTTTCATTCCAACCAAATTTATGAATTTATTTGTAAAAATTTTAAGATTTAAATATTTAAGGAATGATGTGGAAAGTTAATCTGTTTTTTCATTAAAGAAACAGGAATAATTTACTGATTCAATATTAATGATTGAGTGTAAATGGTCTACGGGAAAGTATGTTCAAGAACTATTTTTTGAATGAAAATCACTTGGGATGATGTTGATGGAGGTTAGAGCGAGGGTAATGTTTAGGAAAGTAAAAGGCAATATTTTAAAAACAAAAGAATGTGTTACATTTTTAAATAAAAGTCTTTTGTCAATTCGATGTATTCAGGAGTGTAGATATGTCTACCTGTTTCGATGATTAATTCATTTGTTAAAATTGTATCGCTTTCATTTCGGGTGAAAGCCAGTAAACTACGTTTAATTTCAGATATTGGATTGCCTTTTACTCTTGTGATTTTAATGGGGTATAATTCGTATTCTTTGGCAATAGCCATAAAATTTTCTTCTTCTTTAAAAGGAATAATAACACTAAATACTCCATTCTCAGAAAGCAATAATGCTGCGACTTCAATTAAATCTTCAAAAGGCAATGCGTCGGCAAAACGAGCCAAATCACGTTGTGGGTTTTCTGTTTTGTAATCTTCGGTATAAAAGGGAGGATTGGAAACGATTAGGTCATATTCATCTTCGGGTTCTTCAATAAATTCATCTACTCCAGCATGAAAGCAGAATAAACGATCGCCCCAAGGTGAATTTTCAAAATTATCTACGGCTTGTTCATAAGCTTCTTCGTCAATTTCCAGAGCGTCAATTTGCTCGGCATGGCTTCTTTGCGCCAGCATCAAAGCTATAATACCGGTTCCGGTTCCAATATCAAGAATACTAAATGGATTGTTTTCAATCGGAGTCCATGCGCCTAATAATACACCATCGGTGCCAATTTTCATCGCACAGCGATCTTGTTCCAGTGAAAATTGTTTGAATTGGAATTTAGACATAAAGAGTTTAGATTTTTTAGATTAACCGAATAAACAAATTACCGATTAAACTTTCTAAAGATACATTTCAATCAAGCCTTCCGGTAAATCCATAATGACTTTTTTGTTTTCTCTGTCAATTTTTACAAGGAAATGGTCAATCATTGGAATTAAAATCTCGGTATCTCCTTTGAGTACTTCGAAAAGAGGTTGAGCAGTGGTGTCGTTGATAGATTGGATTTCTCCAACATATCCTAAACGTTTGTCTTCTACTTCGAAGCCAATAACTTCATGAAAGTAGAATTTGTTACCTGTGAGTTTAGGTAACATTTTTAAAGGAAGGTATAGGTCGTTACCTAATAAGGCATCGGCTTCTTCTTCAGTATTAACATCTTCAAAACGAATTCTAAGGAAATCATTTTTGTGTAGCGAGCTATTTTCAATAAAAAAAGGAACCAAGTGTTTGTCACATTCAACAAACACTGATTCCAAGTTTTCGTATAACTCAGGTTCGTCCGTGTCTAAATAAGCAAGGACTTCCCCTTTGAAACTAAATTTTTTGGCGATTTTACCCAAATAGAAACAATCTTCTTTACGCATTTTCGCCTTCTAAATTATGCTTCAGTTGTTTCGTTATTTTCTTCTGCAGCAGGAGCTTCTTCAGCTTCAGCAACAACTTCTTCTTCAACAGCAGGAGTTGCAGCAGCAATAGCATCAGCTTCAGCTTGTGCAGCAGCAGCTAAACGTTTTGCATTTACTTCTTGTTCTGCTTTAAAAGCTTTAGCTTTAGCATCAGCTTGCGCTTTAGATAAACCATCTTTTTTAGCATCAACTTTTCCAGCTTTAGCTTCTAACCAAGCAGCTAATTTTGCATCAGCTTGTTCTTGAGTTAAAGCACCTTTACGAATACCTCCATCTAGGTGGTGTTTCAATAAAGCACCTTTGTAAGAAAGAATAGCTTTTGCTGTATCAGTTGGTTGAGCACCATTGTGCAACCATTTTACTGCGCTATCCAAGTTCAATTCGATAGTTGCAGGGTTTGTGTTTGGATTGTAAGTACCAATTTTTTCTAGGTATTTACCATCTCTTTTTGAGCGAGCATCTGCTGCTACAACCCAGTAAAAAGGTTTTTGTTTTTTACCGTGTCTTTGTAATCTAATTTTTACTGACATAATCGTATGATTAAATTTTGAGGTACTCGACCTCGATTAATTAAGGGTGCAAAGATACATCTTTTATCGAAACTTTTGAAAAAGATTATTATTTTAATGATTAATAGTTTATTAGCTGTTTTTTAGGTTTGATTTAAACAGGAATTCTCGTCAATGAGCTAGAAAACAGAATCGCAGTTTATGTTTCGGAGAATGGAACAGGTATGGATGCAAATTATCAAGATAAAATTTTAAAGCTTCTGAAGATTTTAGGTAGTGAAGATCGATTTAGTATGATAAAAAATAGAATTATACTTTCTGTCACAAAGAAATAATTGAGCGTCCTAGCTAAACTATTTCTGCTGATTCTTAAATTAGTAAAGGAATAAAAGTTAATTTTTCATTGTTGAATTAGTGATTTGTTCAAAACAAAAAGAGGAACTTTTCATAAATTATTTCATAAATTATCTAATTTATAGTAGTTTAGAATAAAATAAGACTACATTTGTCACTTATTAAAAATACGTACATATGAATATTTTTGTTGGAAGCCTTCCATTCAGTATTGAGGAAGCAGATTTAAGAGAGTCTTTCGAGGCTTACGGAGCAGTTGATTCAGTTAAAATTATCACAGATAAATTTACAGGAAGAAGTAAAGGATTCGGATTTGTTGAAATGACAAATGACGATGAAGCTCAAAAAGCAATTGACGAATTGAACGGAGCTACTGTTCAAGGACGTGCAATCGTTGTAAACAAATCTGAACCAAAACCAGAAGGCGAAAGAAGAAGTTTTAACAACAACCGTGGAGGTGATTCTCGCGGAGGTTATGGTGGAAACAGCCGTGGTGGAGATAACCGTGGTGGTGGAGACAGAGGAGGAAGATATTAATATTTTTTTCAATCATATATTAAAAAGGTGTCAATGTAAATTGACACCTTTTTTGTTGCATTCTATTTTGTTTGTTTTTGCAGAGATGTACAGTAGCATCATCTCTACAAAAACAATAATTATTTATTTTACAAATTATCAACCAACCAGTCACCTACTTCACTAGTTGAATACGCTTTTGTTCCTTTAGCAACTAAATCTTCAGTTACAATTCCTTGTTCCAAAGATTTGTTAACTACAGCTCTGATAGCATCAGCTTCTGCTTTTAATCCAAATGCGTCTTCAAACATCATAGCTGCTGATAAAACAGTCGCCAATGGATTGGCAATATTCAAACCAGTTGCTTGTGGGTAAGATCCGTGGATTGGTTCGTATAATGAAGTATGTTCTCCAACTGATGCTGATGGCATTAATCCCATTGATCCTGAAATAACAGAAGCTTCATCAGTCAAAATGTCTCCAAATAAATTCTCTGTAATCAATACATCATAAGAGTTTGGCCATTGAACTAAACGCATTGCAACTGCATCAACAAACTCGTAGCTTACTTCAACCTCTGGATAATCTTTTTCCATAGCTTGAACAGTTTCTCTCCACAAACGTGAAGTTTCTAATACATTGGCTTTGTCCACACAACATAATTTTTTGGAACGTGTCATTGCTAGCTCAAAACCTTTTTTGGCTAAACGTTGAACTTCAACTCTAGTGTAAACACAATTGTCAAAGGCAGTTTCTCCGTCGTCTCTTCTTCCTTTTTCTCCAAAATAAATTCCTCCGGTTAATTCTCTTAAGAAAACCAAATCAGTTCCTTCAATACGTTCTCTTTTTAATGGAGAATTGTCAATCAATGATGGAAAAGTAAAGGTTGGACGAACATTGGCAAACAAACCTAATTTTTTGCGCATTAACAATAAACCTTGTTCTGGACGAACTGGTGCGCTCGGATTGTTATCATATTTTGGATGTCCAATAGCTCCAAAAAGAACAGCATCGGCAGCCATACAAATTTCGTGAGTTTCGTCTGGGTAAGGAACACCAACGGCATCAATAGCGCAAGCACCTGTAAGTGCAGGAGTCCAAGTGATTTCGTGATTGAATTTTTTGGCAATGGCATCCGAAACTTTAACGGCTTCGTTAATTACTTCTGGTCCGATTCCGTCTCCGGCTAAAAGGGCAATGTTGAATTTCATTGTTGTTAATTTTTAATTATATTTTTAATAGATTTTTTTCAATTGTAATTTCTTTTAAATCACCACCACATTCAACATTTTTTGAGTGGCAATAATAGCTGCAACGGTTTGGTCGGAATCAAGTCCTCTCGTTTTAAATTCTTTTCCGTTGTTGGTCCAAGTGATGATGGTTTCGCATAATGCATCCGAGCTACTGCCAGGAGGAATACGAACCGCATAATCGACTAATTTAGGCAAAATCATTTTTTTGGTTTTATAAATTTTGGAAAGGGCATTCATAAAAGCATCAAATTGACCATCACCTTGTGCATTTTCTTCAAAAATTTCACCGTCGATTTTTAAACATAAAGTAGTTGAAGGGCGTAATCCTTTGGCGTGAACCAATACATAAGATTCCACTACAATTTTTTCCTCATAAGACTGACTGTCTAATACATCTGAAATGATGTATGGTAAATCTTCTTTGGTAACTGTTTCTTTTTTGTCTCCCAATTCGATGATTCGTTGGGTTACTAATTTTAAATCCTCAGGGTTTAGTTTCAATCCCAATTCTTGAAGATTTTTTTCGATGTTGGCTTTTCCAGACGTTTTTCCTAAGGCATATTTTCTTTTTCTTCCAAAACGTTCTGGAAGTAAATCATTAAAATACAGATTGTTTTTGTTGTCTCCATCTGCATGAATTCCTGCTGTTTGTGTAAAAACATTATCACCTACAATAGGTTTGTTGGCAGGAATTCTATATCCTGTAAAGGTTTCAACAAGTTTGCTTACTGAGTACAAAGACGATTCTTTGATATTGATTTTTACCTCAGGCATAAAATCATTAATCACAGCAACGGTACTTTCAAGGGGAGCATTTCCAGCGCGCTCTCCCATTCCATTTACGGTAACGTGTAAACCGCTGATGCCAGCTTTTACAGCTTCCATCACATTAGCAACGCTCAAATCGTAATCGTTGTGTGCGTGGAAATCAAAATGAATGTTAGGATATCTAGCAGTGATTTTAGATATAAATTCAAAAGTATCTGATGGAATAAGAACTCCCAAAGTATCGGGTAATAATATTCTTTTAACAGGTTGTGTTACCAAAAAATCCAAATATTGAAAAACATATTCAGGAGAATTACGCATACCGTTACTCCAGTCTTCCAGGTAGACATTGGTAGAAATTCCGTTTTCATTCGCCAAAGCTATAGATTGGGCAATTTCGGTAAAATGCTGTTCCGGTGTTTTTTTTAATTGATGAGTCAAGTGATTTAAAGAACCTTTGGTCAATAAGTTTTGTACTTTGGCTCCAGCTTTTTTCATCCATTCGATAGAAATTCCGCCATCTACAAAAGCCAATACTTCGATTCTGTCGGTATATCCTTTTTCCTCAGCCCAGGACATAATTCCGCTCACACCTTGAAATTCACCCTCGCTTACACGAGCTGAAGCAATTTCGATACGGTCAATATTTAGTTCTTCTAGCAATAATTGCGCAATGGTTAACTTTTCTGCAGCAGAAAAGGATACTCCCGAGGTTTGTTCACCATCGCGAAGTGTAGTATCCATTATTTCAATTTTTCTTTTTTCCATATTGCTTGTTGTATTCCTTTTAAAAAGGGTATTATATGTTTTTACTATTCTACTTTAATTTCAAATAGACTCAATGTTATTCCTGTATAATGTTTAGGTAGCCCTTCATAATCTGGGGTGATAATTCCAAGGAAATTAAACCCACATTTTTGATAATATTCAATTAAGGATTCGTTATCTCCCCAAGTATCCATTCTCAAAAAATCCAAATTATTTTCTTTTGCAAATTGTAATCCCCAATCTCTTATTTTTTCTACAAAATGGAGACCTCTGAATTTTGGATGCGTCACAATTCGATGAAAATAAACGG
This sequence comes from Flavobacterium granuli, assembly GCF_031456055.1. Taxonomy (GTDB): domain Bacteria; phylum Bacteroidota; class Bacteroidia; order Flavobacteriales; family Flavobacteriaceae; genus Flavobacterium; species Flavobacterium granuli_A. Next base: position 37,598 of record NZ_JAVDTX010000003.1, on the reverse strand, counting down.
CTTTGTCACTATTTTTCTCTTTCCAAATGCTTTTGTCATCGAATGTTATCGCAAACACACAAGTAATTTCATCATCAATTATAATTTTCCATTGTCGATTTTCAGTAATTTCTTTTTCAACCAATGCTCTGTCAAAACCCTGCCAATGTTTATTGAATTTAGTTTTTTGATAAGCAACCGCCATATCATAAAATTCAAAAATGCTGTCTATATCTTCAATTGTGCTGGGCTTGAAATTCATCTTAATAATTTTATATTTTTCCTCGCACTTCATTTAATTTCATTGTCATAGAAATTGCTTCAGTTTCTATCCAATGATTGTATTCTTCAATAGCTTTTAATCTCAAATCATTGTCCAAATAACCTTCTTCAACCATTTGAAGAGAACCCGCTACTTTTGACCAAATTCCTATTTTCGTTTTATAATCTAATCTTTCGTCATTATAAAGCTCATCAGAATTAATTTTTTCGACAGAATGAAAACCTGCTTCTTCTAATAAATTTGGCAAATCTTCTGCAATTCTATTGTTCATTCCAGCGTCTTGTCTCCATTTTAAGAACGTATTATAAAAAGCCTGCATACTTTCTGGTGGTGACGGATTCCAATCTAGATTAGTATGATCATAGTCCAAAATGGAGATTTGACCGTTTGGTTTCAGCAGTGATTTCATTTTTACCAAAGCTTCTTTTGGATTGCTTAGCCATTGAAGCGTTCTTGCCGAAACGATTAAATCAAATTTTTCTTCTGGATGGAAATCAAATAAATCGACGTGAATTAATTCTAAATTCGGAATGTTTTGATATGATTCCTTCCCGCTTAAAATGAAACTTTCGGTATTGTCAATTCCGGTAACTTTTCCGTTTTCTCCAACTATATTTGCAATGTCTTTGGAAATGGAGCCAGTCCCACAACCTACATCAAGAACTTTTATACCAGGTTTTAAAATTGATATTAAATTTCTGTAATCATATGTCAGGCTTCTGTCATTAAATATTTTATTGGCTTCTCCGTCTCTTTGTATGTGTTTGTTTGCTTTCATATAATTTATTTTATTCCGCCAAACACGGAGAAATTACTGTTTTTATGTAAAACATCCACATACGAAAAGCCAACTTTTCTCAATACTTCCAATTGGTACATTACTGAGCGTGGCGTATCTTCTTTGGCAATATAATCGAACACATTTTCTTGATATTCTTTTCCTCCCACGCCTTCTAAATAATCAGCATAACGGTTCCACATCAATTTGTCAATTGCGGGATGGTCGTGCTTTATTAAATCTGAAATCCAAAAACAACCTCCCTTTTTTAGACTTTTATATATTTTAGAAAAAACAGTTTCCCACTCCCCATCAGATCTCAAATGATGCATTGCTGCTCCTGTCACTACAATATCAAAAGTTTCGTCTGGCAATTCCATATTCAAAAAATCAGTTTGAACGGTAGTGATTTTTCCTTCAGAAGCTTTGAAAATTCTTTCTTTTGCTTTGTCCAACATTGGTTGACTCAAATCAATCAAAGTGGAATCAAAATCAGGGATTAACCCTAATAGCTTTAAAGTATAATTACCTGCACCACAGCCCAAATCCAAAACTTGTTTGGCATCGGGACGACATGCACTTGCTGCTTGTGTCAATAATTCTAAACTCAAAGTGGCATCAACTGTACTGATTTGACCTGTTTCTAAATTAGAAAAACGGGCTACTTCATTGTCAAAACGCTGCTGTATTTCAGATAATGTTGATTTCATTTTTTATAATTTAAAATTATTTTTTAGACTCCAAAACCATTTCATAATGCTCCACAACTGGAAACGGATTGTAATAATGGTGCAATAATCTTTTCCATTCTAAATACGCTTCAGATTCTCTAAAGCCAACAGTATGATCTTCTAATTTCTCCCAATTGACCAATAACAGATATTTATTTTCCTCCTCTATGCATTTTCTCAAACTATGATTTACATAACCTGGAATCGATTCTATAAATTGGCTGGCAACGGCAAAGTCACTTTCAAATTGAAGGCTTAAACCTTCTTTTACCTGCAGAATAGCTATTTCTAAAACCATATCTATTTTTATATACAAACCCGACAGATTTAAAAAATGTGTCGGGTTTCTTAACTAATTCTTCTTATTTTTTAGTAAGGCAGTTTATCTGCAAACCCTGTGATTTCTTCTTTAATGTTTTGCAAGTAATCAATATCATCAAATCCGTTAATCATATTGTTCTTTTTATATCCATTAATGTCAAAAGATTCTTTTTGACCAGTTACTTTAAGCGTAATGGTTTGTTCAGGCAAATTAATTTCCAATTCTGTATTTGGATCTGCTTCGATAGCTTTGAAAATAGTTTCAGCAAACTCTGGGCTTACTTGAACTGGTAAAACTCCAATATTCAAACAGTTTCCTTTGAAGATATCTGCAAAGAAACTAGAAACAACTGCACGGAATCCGTAATCGTAAACCGCCCAAGCTGCGTGCTCTCTTGAAGAACCCGAACCAAAGTTTTTTCCGCCCACTAATATTTTTCCGCTGTATGTTTTATCGTTTAAAACGAAATCTGCTTTTGGAGTATCATCTCCATTGTATCTCCAGTCTCTGAAAAGGTTGTCTCCAAAACCTTCACGTTTAGTAGCTTTCAAGAAACGAGCTGGGATGATTTGATCCGTATCAACGTTTTCTATTGGTAGTGGCACTGCACTACTCGTAAGGATGTTAAATTTATCGTATGCCATTTTAATATTAGATTTTTAGATTTTAGATTTTAGATTCACTGTGTGTAAAATGGTATCTTAAAATTCTAAACTTTTATTTTTAATTCTTTTTTGAAATTGTCATTGAAATTCAACTAAAATAAATCTCTAGGATCCGTCAGTTTTCCAGTAACTGCCGCAGCTGCTGCCATAATTGGAGAAGCTAACAAAGTTCTTGAACCAGGACCTTGACGACCTTCGAAGTTTCTGTTTGATGTACTTACTGCATATTTTCCGGCAGGAACTTTATCGTCATTCATTGCCAAACAAGCTGAACAACCTGGCTGACGCAATACAAAACCAGCTTCAGTAAGGATATCCAAAAGACCTTCTTCTTTGATTTGTGCTTCTACAACGTGAGAACCAGGAACTAACCAAGCAGTAACATTATCTGCTTTTTTTCTTCCTTTTACAATTTCAGTAAAAGCTCTAAAATCTTCAATACGTCCATTAGTACAACTTCCTAGGAAAACAAAATCAATTGGTTTTCCAATCATTACGTCATCTTCGTTGAAGCCCATATAGGCCAAAGATTTTTTATAAGTTTCCTCTCCGCCTTCCACTTGGTTAGCGTTTGGAATATGTTTTGTGATACCAATTCCCATTCCAGGATTTGTACCATAAGTAATCATTGGTTCGATGTCAGCTGCGTCGATGTTCAATTCAGCATCAAAAACAGCATCGGCATCAGTTTTCAAAGTTTTCCAATACTCAACTGCTTTTGTCCAAGCTTCTCCTTTTGGAGCATATAAACGTCCTTCCAAGAAATCGAAAGTTTTTTGGTCAGGAGCAATCATACCACCACGAGCACCCATTTCGATACTCAAGTTACAAACCGTCATACGACCTTCCATTGACATTTCTTCAAAAACGTTTCCGGCGTATTCAGCAAAATATCCTGTACCTCCAGAAGTAGTTAATTTTGAAATAATATATAATGCTACGTCTTTTGGCCCCACACCTTTGCTCAAAGTTCCATTAACGTTGATACGCATTTTCTTTGGCTTGGGCTGCATAATACATTGAGTAGCCATAACCATTTCAACCTCTGAAGTTCCGATACCAAAAGCAATAGCTCCAAAAGCACCGTGAGTAGATGTATGTGAATCTCCACAAACAATAGTTGCACCAGGCAAAGTAATTCCGTTTTCAGGTCCTACAACGTGAACGATACCATTTTTTTGGTGACCTAATCCCCAGTGTGAAATACCATATTCAGCTGCATTGTCTTCCAACGCTTTCAATTGGTTTGCAGATAAAGCATCAGCAACCGGTAAGTGTTGGTTTATAGTTGGTGTGTTGTGATCGGCAGTTGCAAAAGTACGCTCAGGGTACAATACCTTGATACCTCTTTCTTTTAAACCTAAAAAAGCTACAGGACTAGTCACTTCGTGAATAAAATGACGGTCAATAAAAAACACATCTGGTCCATCTTCTATTTTACGCACCACGTGCGAATCCCATACTTTGTCGAATAATGTAGTACTCATTTTAACTATTTTTTAGTGTATTTCTCTTTTATAATCAGGACAATTTCCTAACAATTATATCATTGGCAACAAATTTAAAAAAGAAAAGAGAGTCGTCAATTTCGAAAAGTATTTATATACGATACCCAAAAGGGCTTTACAACACTATTGCACTTTAGTTCGTTGTTTTCGATAAAAAAATACACTTTCCAAATTTGACTTTGATTTCCCTTTCAAAGTAGATTTGATGCTTTTTGTTGTGTTTTTAATAATTTGCAAATTTATTACAAATAAAACGCATAAATATCTAATTTGATTAAAAAATCACAACAAAAATTTAAAAAATAGTGATTATTGTTATATTTTGTATTCTTGATATTTGATAAAAATGAATTAAAAAACCAATTTATGAAGGGGTAAATAATGCCGTTTTCGAGTTTTTTGACCTCCTTTTTTTTGCTAAAATACTACGACATCCAAAAAAGAGAAGAGATGAATATTTGATAAGAAAGTAAGTTTTTAGATGAATCTAAAACTATAAATAAGTTGGGCGTGCCACCGTTGAGAAAAGGGGCTTACTTTTAGCATCGCTTATACAGCCCCTTTCCTCAACGCTGTCGGGCTATCCATGCTACTTCGGTAGCTTATTCCTATCCCTCACGCGACCGCAAGAACATTTGGGTAATCAAGAAAAGTTTATTTTACGAATGTAATTTGAAATTTCGGAAAACAATAGGTTGCTAATTGACGATTGTTTTTCGTTGCACCTAAATATGCACTGATTATAATCCATGGTTAGTAACGGGCTATATTATAGTAATGTATTAGAATCCGCTGAAAACAGGTAGGAAGCACCAATACTATTAGTACGTCAAACCAATAGTATTGGTAGCTCGAACCAATAAAACAGGTAGGTCGAGCCAATAGTATTGGTTGGTCGAACCAATAAAGCAGGTAGGTCGAGCCAATAAAACAGGTACGTCCTAGTAATAGTATTAGTAGGTTGTACCAATAAAACAGGTAGGTCGTACTAATACTATTACTAGGACGTACCAATAAAACGAGTATGCAGCACTAATACTGTGGAATCAATGTCTCGTTTATGTCATTTCTAAATATCTTCATTTGTTGATTAATATTCGAGAAATGTTCATTTTTATAAATGAAATTTGGGTTCTACAGTTAAATCCTAGTTTTGTAAAAAGTCATTTTTGTTAATAACTTAAGACTCTCAATCCCCATAAAAAACCTAAATTTGAACTTCCACCATTTTGTATTTGAATGCTTTTTACTGTCCATAAAACCAATAATTTATAGGATTCAAAACTTGAAATTTGGGCTTTTAATTTTTGTTATTTAAACGTATGTACTTAATATTCGATACCGAAACCACAGGATTACCCAAGAAATGGGGCGCACCCATTTCTGATACCGACAATTGGCCAAGATGTATTCAAATCGCGTGGCAGTTGCACGACGATATGGGTAAACTCATCGAGCATCAGGATTATTTGGTAAAACCCGAAGGATTCAATATTCCGTATGATGCCGAGCGTATTCACGGAATCTCTACCGAATTGGCAGAAGCGGAAGGGATTTCTTTGGCCGAAGTTTTGGAGAAATTCAATGTAGCTTTGGGCAAAGCCAAATTTATCGTGGGTCAGAATCTAGGTTTTGATATCAACATTATGGGTTGTGAATTCTACCGAATGGGTGTTGCTTCGCCTATGGGAGAAATGCCAATTCTGGATACTTGTACAGAGGTTACCGCTTCATTATTAAAATTGCCTGGTGGACGTGGAGGAAAATTCAAACTACCTACGTTAACCGAATTACATAGTTATCTTTTCAACGTTCCTTTTGCGGAAGCGCACAACGCAACTGCCGACGTTGAGGCAACCACGCGTTGTTTCTTGGAATTAATCCGAAGAGATATTTTTACCAAAGAAGAGCTTGATGTTGAGGTAGGCTATTTCAAGGATTTCAAAAGTAAAAATCCACACGAAATTGAGTTGATCGGTTTAAAACACATTAACCTAAAAGAAGCTTCAGAAAGAATCCGACTTCAATTTGGAGAAAAACAAGCTGTTTCGATTTCCAAAGAAGAACTTACAGAGAATAAAAAAGTATTGGTAGATGCGACTTTTGCGCATTTACACAATCATACACAGTTTTCGGTTTTGCAATCGACAATTGGAATTGCTGCATTGGTTACGGCTACAGCCAAAAATAAATTTCCTGCCGTGGCAATGACCGACACAGGAAATATGATGGGAGCTTTCCATTTTGTGAGTGCGGTTATGAATCACAACAAAGCGGCTTCATCCAAAAATGCAGCTTTGGTTGAAAGTGGGGAAGAACCAAGGGAATCCGAAATGAAACCTATTGTAGGTTGCGAATTTAATATCTGTGACAACCGTTTGGATAAGACCAAAAAAGACAATGGGTATCAAGTCGTTTTGTTAGCCAAAAACAAAAAAGGGTATCATAATTTGGCCAAAATGGCTTCTATTGCTTACACAGAAGGCTTCTATTATGTGCCTAGAATTGACAGAACGATAGTAGAAAAATACAAAGAAGACATCATGGTTTTGTCTGGAAATTTATACGGAGAGATTCCAAGTAAAATTCTGAATATTGGTGAAAATCAAGCTGAAGAAGCCTTGATTTGGTGGAAAGAACAGTTTGGTGCCGATTTTTATCTTGAAATTATGCGTCATAATCAAGAGGATGAAAATAGGATAAACCAAACCTTAATTTCCTTTTCGCAAAAGCACAATGTAAAGTTAATTGCTACCAATAACACCTATTATGTAAATAAGGAAGATGCCAATGCACACGATATTTTGTTGTGTGTAAAAGATGGAGAAAAACAGGCCACACCTATTGGTCGCGGTCGCGGTTATCGTTACGGTTTGCCTAATCAGGAATATTATTATAAGTCGGAAGAGGAAATGAAAAAACTCTTCGCCGATTTGCCTGACGCCATTATGAATATTCAGGAAATCATTGACAAGGTCGAAACTTATTCACTGTATCGTGATGTATTGCTTCCTAAATATGATATCCCACAAGAGTTTGTGGTACAAGAAGATGAGGCAGATGGTGGTGTTCGAGGTGAGAATAAATATTTACGTCACCTTACGATGGTAGGTGCTGAAAAAAGATATGGTGATATTACGCCTGACATTCAAGAACGATTGGATTTTGAGTTATTGACAATTTCCAATTCGGGTTATCCAGGTTACTTTTTGATTGTACAGGATTTCATCGCCAAAGCCAGGGAAATGGATGTTTCGGTTGGTCCGGGCCGTGGATCTGCTGCGGGTTCTGCAGTGGCTTATTGTCTTGGGATTACCAATATTGATCCGATTAAGTATGATTTGCTTTTTGAACGTTTTTTGAATCCAGATCGTGTGTCCATGCCCGATATTGATATCGATTTTGATGATGAGGGTCGTGGTCGTGTAATGGATTATGTAATCAATAAATATGGTGCGAATCAGGTAGCGCAAATTATTACTTACGGTAAAATGGCAACCAAATCTGCCATTCGAGATACAGCTCGTGTACTGGATTTACCATTATTTGAAGCCGATAAAATTGCAAAGCTGATTCCGGGTATGATGCCTTCTAAGTGGAATCTGGCCCGTTTTATTTCAGAAAAAGAAGAGGATGTCAAAAAAGCCTTGAGATCGGATGAGTTTGAAAATGTAAAAGAACTGATCGCTATTGCCAATGAAGATAGTTTGGCTGGAGAAACGATTCAGCAGGCCAAAATACTGGAAGGCTCGATGCGAAATACCGGTATTCACGCCTGTGGGGTAATCATTACTCCATCGGATATTACCAATTTCGTTCCAGTAACTACCGCCAAAGATTCGGATTTATATGTTACCCAATTTGATAACTCGGTTGCAGAAAGTGCAGGACTGTTAAAGATGGACTTCTTGGGTCTGAAGACCCTAACCTTGATTAAAGATACCGTAAAATTGGTAAAGTATCGAACCGGGATTCAATTGGATCCAGATACTTTCCCGATTGATGACGTCAAGACCTATGAGCTGTTCCAAAGAGGAGAAACGGTTGGTATATTCCAATACGAGTCACCCGGAATGCAAAAATACATGAAGGATCTGAAGCCGACGGTTTTCGGGGATTTGATCGCCATGAATGCTTTGTATCGCCCTGGACCTTTGGAATATATTCCTTCTTTCGTTCGAAGAAAAAATGGAGAAGAACCTATCGTATATGATTTAGATGCGTGTGAAGAATATCTTGGGGAAACCTATGGAATTACCGTTTATCAAGAGCAGGTGATGCTTCTGTCTCAATCTTTGGCAGGATTTACCAAAGGTGAGGCGGACGTTTTGCGTAAAGCAATGGGTAAGAAACAAAAGGACGTACTAGACAAAATGAAACCTAAGTTCGTTGCCCAGGCAGCTGAGAAAGGACATGATGCCAAAATTTTGGAGAAAATTTGGAAAGACTGGGAAGCTTTTGCGAGTTATGCTTTTAATAAATCACACTCGACTTGCTATGCTTGGATTGCTTATCAAACGGCTTTTTTAAAAGCCCACTATCCAGCAGAGTATATGGCTGCGGTTTTGTCCAATAATATGAGTGATATCAAGCAGGTTTCTTTCTTTATGGAGGAATGTAAGCGAATGGGATTACAGGTTCTTGGTCCCGATGTCAATGAATCGTTTTACAAGTTTACGGTAAATGATGATTATGCTGTTCGTTTTGGAATGGGTGCCATAAAAGGAGTGGGACAAGGTGCTGTTGCAACTATAGTAGAAAACCGAAAAGATGGAAAATACAAGTCTATTTTTGACTTGACTAAACGAATTGATTTGCGCGCGGCGAATAAAAAAGCATTAGAAAACTTAATTCTTGCTGGAGGTTTCGATTCATTCGAAGGAACAACTAGAGCGCAATATTTTCACGATGATGGTGATGGGATAACGTTCTATGAAAAGTCCATTAAATACGGATCCAAGTTTCAAGAGAATGAGAATTCATCGCAGGTAAGTTTGTTTGGAGAAAGCAGTGACGTACAAATTGCCGAACCGATTGTTCCTCCTTGTGAGGACTGGAGCACTATGGAAAAATTGGCCAAAGAGAAAGAGGTAGTTGGAATTTATATTTCGGGACATCCGCTGGATGATTACAAATTTGAGATGAAATATTTTTGTAATGCTAAGCTCGAAGCTTTGAAAAATTTGGAAATGTATGTGGGTAAGAATTTAACTTTTGGTGGAATTATTACCAATGTGCAACACCGTGTGGCCAAGAACGGAAAAGGGTGGGGAACCTTTGTTTTGGAAGGATATGACGAGAGTTATGAGTTTAAAATTTTTGGTGAAGAGTATTTAAAGTTTAGACATTTCTTTATTCAAAACAATTTTACTTTTATGAAATTGATGATAAAAGAAGGTTGGGTGAATCAGGATACGGGGAAAAAAACCGAACCAAGAATGCAATTTGTGTTAGTGCAATACTTGCAGGATGTACTTAGTTCTTTTGCTAAAAAATTAATTCTTTTGCTGAATATAAAAGACATTGAAACTGAATTTATTCATAAACTAAATCGCCTATTTCAAGAACATAGAGGTGATAATACGGTTTCTTTTGAAATTATGGAACTGGAAAAAATAAAGCGAATCGTTGAAACAACAGTTGATTTTGAAGAAAATGAGGAGGAATCTTTTGTGGATGAAAATGATGAGCCAACCGAAGTAGTTGAAGTAAAGCCGGTAACCGAAGTCGAAGAAATAAAGGTGGTGACCAAATTATCAATGCCAAGTAGAAAGCTGAAAGTCCAAATTTCTAATGAATTATTGTTCGAATTAGAGAAAATGCAGATTAATTTTAAGTTGAATTAATTTTTATAAGCAGGTGTTTTGGAGATTTAAAGAAATTTTTCTTCTGCCCAAAACTGTTTCTTTGCTTTAGAAAAAAAGAGCCAAGCCAAACATTTTTTAGTAATAATGGTAAAAAAAAATAAAAGAGGCTGTTTCACGAGTTGTGAGACAGTCTCTTCTTTTTAATTCCCTGCGAAAGGTGTTCCAAAAATCCCAACTGCCAATTCAATCCAAGTAAGTATTAGTATGGCTAAAATGATTGTACAAATAGTGATTCTATAGTTGGTTTTCTTTACATTTCTAATCACTAACTCACATCCTAAACCTGTACTCATTAACAGAACACCAGCAATTGCAAAATCGGATAAAGTCCAGTTCACTTCATTTGTGAATTGCATTGATGCAAACGGTATCAGTAAGATAAATGTAACTGCAAACAAAATTGCAATTAACCTTTTGTTATTTATAGCCATAATTATTTAGATTTAAAATTACAGTCCAAAAATAATAAAAGTACTTTGTATTTCAAAGTAAAAATGTTGAAAATTTTTATGTAACTGGAAAAAATAATACGAATCGTTGAAACAAAAGTTGATTTTACGGAAAATGAAGAAGAGTCTTTTGTGGAAGATAATGAAGAGACAACAGAAGTAGTTGAAATAAAGCCTGTCACAGAAGTAGAAGAAATAAAGGTGGTGACCAAATTATCAATGACAAGTAGAAAGCTGAAAGTCCAAATTTCTAATGAATTATTGTTTGAATTGGAGAAAATGCAGATTAATTTTAAACTAAATTGATTTTTATTAGTTAAATTTTTTAGCGTTTACTTAGTGTTTTGGTTAAAATTATGCGTGCATAGTAAAAAAACATCAGAAGTGTTAGAAATAGTGTTAATTAAGCGTTGCGGCACTTAAAGTGATTTTAAAGAATTGTTAAAATTATTTTAAGTTTGCGCAAATTAATTAACAAAAAATCATGAAAAAGAGTTTATTATTATTTGGATTATTGGTTTCTACAATGACCATGGTAGGACAAACTGCAAGCACTGCAGACAGTAAGCCAGAAACTTGGTATTTTAAAGTAGGAGGATCTTATTTTATGCAAACTGCAGCTACAGAATTTCCAACTGTTGGAGGTAACTTGCCTTTGAACAAAACTTATGTTGGAGGAAAACTTGTTTCTGAAAAAAGTGTCACTGGGTCTTTCGGGGAAGGTTTTAGAACGGGAATAACAGCAGGATATAGATTCAATACTCGTTTAGGAGTTGAGTTAGGGTTTAATTATTATTCTAGTAATGATAAAACAATGGCTCAAACTACATCAGATTTGCCTATCACGCCAAGTGGGGTATATAGTTTTAAATCGGTAGGACAAATTACGTGTTTTGATATGGCACCGGCTTTGGTTTTGTTTTTAGGTGAGCATAAAGGATTTGAACCTTATACAAAAGTTGGAATTTTGGTTCCTATTCATGGAGATTTAGAAATCACTTCTGATGCATATGCACCAATTGCATTTAATCCTTCGACAGGAGCTCCAGTTGCTTTTGGAAATGTTCACAGTGTTGATGAAGTTAAGCCAAATCCAACGGTTGGTTTTATGGCTGCTTTAGGGACATCATATAAAATAGCAAAAAACATTTCTCTTTTTGCAGAACTAGAGTATCGTAATTTTACTGTACATGGAGATACAAAAGAGACAACTGAGTTTACTGTGAATGGAAAAAATGCTTTAGCGACTCGAACTACAGCGCAAATCCATACAAATTATGTAGATAAATTAGATGTAAACTCTAACAATCCTTTATTTAATCCTAATACTGCTACTCCAGATTCTAAAGATACAACCAGACCTAATGATGCGATGGATGAATTAAGTTCTTATGTTGGAATTTCTGGATTAGGTTTGACTTTTGGAGCAAAGTTTAGTCTATAAATCATAACGATTAAATATTATAGAAGACCTTCTGAAAAGAGGGTCTTTTTTGTTAACTAAAAAGCTCTTGAAACCCGGAATGCCCTAGCCCAGATGGAAGCGGCATCCTGTTGTCCCGGGGTTCGGGACAACAGATATAGTGTACAGCTGGAAGTGGCTTCTAATGAATGGAATAGCAATTAGCAATACATTTATAATGAAAACTAATTTGGGAATGGCATTTGGTTGGTTTTTAATTTCTAAATTTGTACCCTAGTTAAAAGAAATTAGCATTTTAAACATAAAATAAAAATAGTATGGCATTAGCAATAACAGATGCTACTTTTGAAGAAGTAGTTTTGAAATCGACACAACCTGTAATGGTAGATTTTTGGGCAGCATGGTGTGGACCTTGTAGAATGGTTGGACCAATCATTGACGAACTTAGCAACGAGTACGAAGGTAAAGTAGTTGTAGGTAAAGTTGATGTAGATGCAAACCAAGAATTTGCTGCAAAATACGGTGTTAGAAACATTCCAACAGTATTAGTTTTCCACAACGGAGAAGTAGTTGGGAAACAAGTAGGAGTAGCTCCAAAACAAACGTATGCAGATAGTTTAGACGCATTATTGTAATCGGTAACGATTATAGTTTATATAAAAAGGTTTGGCGAAAGTCAAGCCTTTTTTGTTTATTAAACTGTCTAAAGTTTTTTATACATTTGGAATATGAAGATCGAATCGCAAATAGAAAAAATATCCAGTTTTCAGCATTTGGAATTGTTAGCCAATCAAGTGGTGGAAGGTTTTATTTCGGGAATGCATAAAAGTCCATTTCATGGATTTTCGGCTGAATTTGCCGAGCATAAAGTGTATAATGTAGGTGAAAGTACAAAGCATATCGATTGGAAGTTATTTGCCAAAACCGATCGGTTGTACACCAAGTGTTTTGAGGAAGAGACTAATTTGAGGTGTCATATTATTATAGATAATTCTTCGTCGATGCATTATCCTAAATTGAAGGACAATCAGCAGTTTTATGAGAGTAAAATAGGGTTTTCGGTATTGGCTTCTGCTGTATTGATGAATTTGCTTAAGAAGCAGCGAGATGCAGTGGGGTTAAGCGTGTTTTCGGATAGTTATGAATATTATGCGCCCGAGAAAGGAAGTGATCGTCATCATAGAATGATTTTGAACAAGCTCGAGGGGCTTTTGGATAACTCAAAAGAGAAGAAGCAGACAGATACTATTACCTATTTACATCAGATAGCCGAGAAAATCCATCGTCGTTCGATGATAATTTTGTTTACCGATATGTTTCAGTCGGATAACGAAGAAGCGCTTTTTAATGCTTTACAACATTTAAAACATGATAAGCATAAAGTGGTTTTATTTCATGTTGTAGACAACGAAACGGAGCTTAAATTTGATTTTGATAATGCTCCAAGGAAGTTTATTGATGTGGAAACCGGAGATGAGGTAGTGATTTTTGCAGATAATGTGAAGGAAGAATACGAAAAACAGGTTGGCAATTACTTCAAAAAGCTGGCTTTGACCTGTGCTCAAAACAAAATAAAGTACATTCCGGTGGGGGTTGGTGAAAGTTTTGAAAAAATTTTAACGACGTACTTAATTGAAAAACAAAAGTTTGGGTAAATCACCTGAATTTTTTTTAAAATTCTCTCATAAAAGGCTTGTGTAAATGAAAATCTATTGTATCTTTGCCACCGCAATAAAGCAGAGGTTTGGTAGTTCAGTTGGTTAGAATACATGCCTGTCACGCATGGGGTCGCGGGTTCGAGTCCCGTCCAGACCGCAATATTGGGGAAAGCCTTTCGTAACAGAAAGGCTTTTTTGCCCAAATACGGTATCTAAAGCTAGTTGTGTTGTTTTCTCGTCTATGGCGAGAACCGGTTTGTAGTTAGACCAATGAAAAGCTTTCCACTTTGTGGATAGCTTTTTTGATTTTAAGGGAGTTACAGTTTTTTTAATTCTTGTGTTATAAAATAGTTGCGTAAACGAAAATCTATTGTATATTTGCACTCGCAATAAAACAGGGTTTGGTAGTTCAGTTGGTTAGAATACATGCCTGTCACGCATGGGGTCGCGGGTTCGAGTCCCGTCCAGACCGCAAATATTGTTTAAAGCCTTTCTTAACGGAAAGGCTTTTTTTATGGATAAAAATTCATGTTTTAAAACAAAGCAGCACTATTCTGCCATACAATCCAAAGAAACAATCCCAGATACATCATACACACTACAAATTTCATAAAAGAGGAAGCTAAGAATCCCAGTAATGAGCCTGTAGCCGCTTTCAAAGCGCGTTGATGGTCTTGTTTGTCATAAATCAGTTCACCAACAAAAGCACCAACAAAAGGGCCAATAATAAAACCCAAAGGAATTGGAGCAAAAATCCCAACAACCAAACCGATGTTGGTTCCCCAAATGCCATATTTACTCCCGCCAAATTTTTTGGTCCCTTTGGCAGGGATGACATAATCCAAAACCGTTAGCACAATAGTAATCAATAAAGATATTCCTAGAATCCAATAATTGGCAGGAACAGCAGCAGTAAAGTATAGTAATACTATTCCAACCCAACTAATGCTTGGCCCAGGCAAAACAGGTAGGAAACTCCCAAAAACACCCGCGACAACACAAACAAAACCCAATAACAAAAGCAGGATATCCATAAAAATATTTTTAGTAATTTTGATGCCGAAAGTGCAACACTCATTTCATTCACGAATATGAGAAAAATAATTGTATTTTTATAACATATTAGTCCCATTCAAATAACAAACATTGAAGCAGTTTTCCCTTTTTTTAGTCTTTATACTTTTTAATTCCTGTCAATATTTTGACAAGCAGATTCCTTCCGAAAAGGAATTGTTGCAAAAGGAATTGAAGTCCATCAATTGGAAAGAGGTAGACGAATACCCATCGGTTGTGGACTGCGACAAAATCGAAGACAAAAAACAGCGTCAGCAATGCTTTTTTGAGGTTCTAACCCAGTTAATACAAGAGAAACTATGCAACGATACACTGGCAATGCTTTATCCGGAGCTGGATACCATCGAGGTAAAAGTGACCGTTTTTCCTAATGCAACAATGAAATTTGAACCACAGTTCCCAAAAGATTCAGTGGCTTATGATACCGTAAAAATTGACAGTATTCTCAAAGCTCGTTTAGTGGACTTCCCAAAAATCAATCCGGCAATCAAGCGAGGATTACCAGTGAAAACCCAGTTTATACTTCCCGTAATTTTAAAAGTGGAGTAGTTTTAAGAATACAGAAGGCAGATTGCAGAATTTAGATTTTGCAGTAAATATTCAAGAGGAGCTATTTCCAGCTGTACACTATATCTGTTATCCCGAACCCCGGGACAACAGGATGCCGTTTCCATCTGGGCTAGGGTATTCATTTTCATAAGAAGATTTCAGAATAAGGTAAAATCTGTAATCTGCCTTCTGTGATCTTAAATCTGAATTCTAAAACCTCCTCCCTTTCCATTCGTATTTTCCAAACAAGCAATACAAAGCCACTGCTGTACTGAAAAAAGGATACCACAAACTGCTTAAAAACAAATGGCGCATTTTGTGCTCCGTCAAGAATTTATTGGTTTGCTGTATCAGCACAGTATCAATTCCAAATTTGATCAGGAAATATATAACTGGAGAAAAATAGGGAAGAATTCCAAAAACGGTCAGCACTAAACAATAAAAGAATCCAAAATTCATCACAAAGACAAGCAGTCCCAATCTTTTTCCAAACGTACTTTGATAGGAAGTGGTTTTGGAAGCCCAGCGAACGCGTTGGTAAAACAACGATTTCCAATCATTCACTGGTTTTGTGGTAACAATGGTATTCTTCGATTTTAAATAAGCTACTTTTTCGGGATATTGAGACAAAGCTTTCTGCAATAGAAAAACATCATCTCCACTAGCAATTGTAGAGTTGCCTTCGAAGCCTTTTAGTTTTTGAAAAAATGATTTGGTGTAGGCAAAATTAGCGCCGTTACACATAAAACCTTTTTTGATTCCAAAACTGCCAATGGTTGCGCCCTGTAAACTAGCCAAATCCAATTGTTGAAAATGATGCAAAAAGGAATTATTGCAATCGTAGATAACAGCTCCCGCAATCATCGAAACGTGATGAAGCTGAATGAAATTGTCCAAAGCCAACAGCCAATTTTTAGGAACCGTGCAATCAGCATCGGTGGTGATGACCCAATCGGTTTTTACGATTTCCATCGCTGTTGTGATCGCATCTTTCTTAGGAGAATTTGAAACTCGAATGTTTTTCAAAAACTGTATTCTGTAATCTGTATTCTGCCATCTGAATTCTTCCTCCGATTCATCATCAACTAAAATCACTTCAAATAAATCCATTGGGTAATTCAACTTTGAAAAGCTCTCCAATAAAACTGGTAAATTTTCGGCTTCATTCCGGAAAGGAACAATAATGCTAAAACTGGTTTTTGGCGATGAGCCAATGTATTCAAAATGATTTATTTTGGTAAAACCATAAATGAGCCAACTTATGGTAAGCACATAAACAATCGCGATACCTAATAAAAACAAAATCATAATACCGTTTTGGGTTTGAAATTCAACACATAATAACTTCCAATGAGGACAGGTAAAACCACATTCAGGAACCACATAAGCGTACTGATAAAGATAACTATCCATTCATTTACACCCAATATTCCAAAGAAATATACTGCTACACTTCCTTTAACAGCAAAATCCAAAAATTGAAAAGTTGGTAAAGATGAGGCTAGAAAGTAAACGCTCGAAATGGCCGAAATTAAAATCAAATACGGTAAATCGACATCAAATGCCAAAAACAAAAAATAATATTGATGCGAGAAAACCAAATATCGCAAAATGCCCAAAAGCGTATTTTTTTGATGAATCGATTTTGGTATTTCGTTAATTTTATGAATCAACTTCTCTATAGAATAACCTTTGATAGTGATTTTTTTGACGGAAAATAAAACAATAAATAGAATTACTAGAATCCCAAATAGTACAGCTACAGTTTTAGTGGTAATTACGTTGTGTTGCGCATTGTAATATAGTAATCCAAAAATGCCAAAAACCACTGTCAGTATCATCTGTATTCCGTTGCAAATCAGATTTAAGAACACGACTTTCTTGGCCTCTTTTTTATCAAAGTACAATGCTTTTCCTGCATATTCTCCCACTCCGTTTGGAGTAAATAGTCCTGCGGTTAATGCAGCCAAAACCTGTTTTGTCGCCTCACCCAAAGAAATAGGATGGAGATAGGAAACCAAATTTTGCCATTTAATAATTTCAAACAAACGATTCAATACGCTTAAAAGCAGAATAAAACCGATTCCTAAAACTGACTGATTCTTTTGAAATAGCACCAAGAATTTTTGCCAGTCAAGTTTGTCGTTGTTAGCCAATTGATTGTAAATAAAATAAAAGGAACCGCCTACAATCAAAAGTTTGACTAGAAGTACGAGGAATTGCTTAGTTTTGTGTGGTATTGAAATCATACCGCAAAGTAAAGGAAAATCGTTGTGAAAATGGTATTTCGCAAAGATTCGCAAAGAAATAGCTAAGTGGTACAAAGATTTTTATTTTGTTAGAGAAGCTGAACTTCGTGAATAGCCGTCTAATGACTTGAATGATTTAAATAAAACTAACTCCATATAGATATGAAGAATAACAAAACTTGGCACGAAAAACACATAGCAGCATCAGGCTTTGGCAGTCGTTTGGCTGATTCTGTGGCTAACGGAATGGGATCTTGGAGATTCATTATTATTCAAACGCTTATTGTTTTAATATGGATGGGTTTAAATCTTATTGGTTTTGTATATCATTGGGATGCTTATCCTTTTATACTGCTGAATCTTCTTTTTTCCACTCAGGCTGCTTATGCCGCACCTATTATTATGATGTCGCAAAACAGGCAAAGTGAAAGGGATAGAATTCAGGCGCAATCTGATTATCAGACTAATGTCGATGCAAAACTTGAAATTGAAGCTTTGGCAATTCGATTAGATAAAATTGAAGTAGAAAAATTAGATAAGATAATTGAGATGTTGGAAGAGATGAAAATCAATTCGATTAAATAAAACCGCATCGTTCACCAAAATTTAAAAATAAACCTTGACAAAAGAACGCATCATATTAGGAATTGATCCCGGAACCACGATTATGGGTTTTGGGTTGATAAAAATTGTCAATAAAAAAATGGAATTTTTGCAACTCAATGAATTGCAATTGTCCAAATACGACAATCATTACCAGAAATTGAAAATCATCTTCGAACGTACGATAGAATTAATAGAAACTCATCATCCAGATGAAATAGCGATTGAAGCTCCTTTCTTCGGAAAGAACGTTCAATCGATGCTGAAGCTTGGTCGCGCACAAGGGGTGGCAATGGCTGCAGGTCTTTCCAGAGACATACCCATTACTGAATACGAGCCAAAAAAAATAAAAATGGCCATCACCGGAAACGGAAATGCTAGCAAAGAACAAGTGGCTAAAATGCTTCAACAATTATTAGGATTGAAAGAATTGCCGAAAAACTTGGATAGTACCGATGGATTGGCAGCTGCGGTTTGTCATTTTTTTAATTCGGGAAAAATTGTCGCTGGTAAAAGTTATTCAGGTTGGGATGCTTTTGTGAAGCAAAATGAAGAGAGAGTTAAAAAGTAGTGGTCAGTCTTAATGACTGAAAACCGAAAAATTATGTCAGGAATCTATATACACATACCATTCTGCAAGCAGGCTTGTCATTACTGTGATTTTCATTTTTCGACTTCAATGAAGAAGAAAGAAGAGATGGTTTTGGCTATCGCCAAAGAATTGCGAATGCGAAAAATTGAGTTCGAAAATGAGGTTATAGAAACCATTTATTTTGGTGGGGGAACGCCTTCGGTATTGACGACATCAGAAACTGAATTTTTAATTTCTGAAGTATATAAAAATTATGTAGTTGCTGAAAATCCCGAAATCACTCTCGAAGCCAATCCAGATGATTTATCCAGTGAACGAATAATTGAATTGGCGAAAAGTCCAATTAACCGACTGAGTGTAGGAATTCAATCTTTCTTTGAAGACGATTTGGTAATGATGAATCGTGCCCATAATTCGACAGAAGCCAAAAAATGTCTTGAGGAAGCAACACAATACTTCGATAACATTTCTCTCGATTTGATTTACGGAATTCCGGGAATGAGCAATGAGAAATGGAAACAAAATATTGAAACGGCTTTGTCTTTTGGAATCTCACATATTTCGAGTTATGCATTGACAGTCGAGCCAAAAACGGCTTTGAACAAACTCATCCAAACCGGAAAAATAGCCAAGCCTAATGACGAATCGGCTCAGGAACATTTTGCAATTTTGGTGGAAACGCTAGATGCAAATGATTTTGTTCATTATGAATTGTCCAATTTTGGAAAAGCCAATTATTTTTCAAAGAACAATTCAGCTTATTGGTTAGGTAAAAAATATATAGGAATTGGTCCTTCTGCCCATAGTTATGATGGTGTTTCCCGAAGCTGGAATGTTTCGAATAATTCTATTTATTTAAAATCCATTCAGGAAGACAAATTGCCTAATGAAATTGAAATATTGTCTGTTGTCGATCGTTATAATGAATATATTATGACAGGTTTGAGGACGATTTGGGGCGTTTCTTTGAATCGAATTGAAACTGAATTCGGAAGCGAATATCTAGATTATTTGCATAAACAAGCTCAGAAATTTATAAGCGATGATTTGCTTTTTATTGATAATGGTATTTTGAAACCAACACCAAAAGGAAAATTTTTGACGGATGGAATTGCATCAGATTTATTTTATTTAAATTAGGAGGTTTAATCGCAAAGAGCGCATAGTCTTAATTGTCAAATAAAAGAATGAAAATGGGAGAATATCAACTTGCAGAAATAAATATTGCTAGAATGAAGGGAGTTAATATTGACGATCCTATTATGAAAGAGTTTGTCGATAATCTAGACAAAGTCAATGAAATAGCCGAAAACAGTGATGGGTTTGTATGGCGATTAAAAGATGAAGACAATAATGCTACAAATTTTAATCCTTACAATGATGAACAAATCATCGTGAATTTTTCAATCTGGGAAAGTATTGAAACCTTGGAACATTATATGTATAAAACTTTTCATTCGGAGTTTTTAAAGCGCAGAAAAGAATGGTTTCATACTTTTGGACAAGTTGCTACAGCGATGTGGTGGGTTAAAAAAGGTGAAATTCCAGATGTTACCGAAGCAATGGAAAAATTAGATTATTTGCAAAAAAATGGTGCTTCGGAAATTGTTTTTAATTTTAAACAAAAATATCCTAAACCGCTTTACTAGTTTTATGAAGACTACTATCGAACATAATGACCAAATTATTGAAGTTGACTTGTCAAAACCCATTGATATTTCGATTCCATTAACCAATACGGACGAGAATCCGATTGCCTGGTATATAGAAAAACCAGTAATTGAACCCGTTGTTTTCGGTGATTGGATAGGCAAAGTTTCGGAAGGGAAGTCATCGACCAATTTCAATAATATTTTCTTCAATCCACACGGACACGGGACACATACAGAATGTCTAGGACATATTACAAGAGAGTTTTACAGTATTAACCAATCGTTGAAACAGTTTTTCTTTTTGGCCGAATTGGTTTCCGTTGTGCCGGAAATACAAGGTGATGATTTGGTAATAACCAGAAATCAGATTAAAATAGCGTTGGGCAATAAAACTCCTGAAGCCATAATTATCAGAACATTGCCCAATTTCAAAATAAAAAAATCACTTAAATACTCGAATACTAATCCGCCTTATGTAGCAGAAGACGCGGCGCATTTCATACGTGAAAGCGGTATCAAACATTTGCTGATTGATTTACCGAGCGTGGACAAAGAACATGACGAAGGAAAATTGCTGGCGCACAAAGCGTTTTGGAATGTAAAAGATGTTAATGATTTAAACGATAGTGCGAGATTGGACTGCACGATTACCGAAATGATTTTTGTTGCTGATGAAGTGGAAGACGGAAGCTATCTGTTGAATCTGCAAATCGCTTCTTTCGAAAATGATGCAAGCCCAAGCAAGCCAATTTTATATAAGCCTATAATTGTTGAAGAGTAAACCGAATTCTAAAATAAACAAGCATGATTGCCGTTTCTACTGATAAACAAAAACTAAATGTTCCTTTTATCCAACAATTTTTGAGGGATATTTATTGGACTGCGGGAAGAACCATTGAAGACGTCCAAAGAACCATTGACAGTTCGGTTTGTTTTGGGATTTATTTGGATGATGTCCAAATTGGTTTTGGAAGAGTCATTACCGACTATGTGGTTTTTGCTTATATGATGGATGTTTTTGTGGGCGAAGAGCACAGAGGAAAAGGATATTCATCTATTCTGATTTCGGCGATGATGGAAGAACCTTCGTTGGAAGAAGTGAAAATATGGAGACTGGCGACAAGAGATGCCCATTTTCTGTATGAGAAATTTGGTTTCAAAGAGTTGGCATTTCCCGAACGTATGATGGAAAAAATAGTATCATGAATCTAGAAACCTATTACGAATATTGCCTTTCCAAAAAAGGAGTTACCGAACATTTTCCGTTTGACGAAGATACTTTGGTTTTTAAAGTTGGTGGAAAAATGTTTGCTTTGTCATCACTATTGCAATGGGAAAAAGGAGCTCCCTCCGTTAATCTTAAATGTGACCCCGAACGCGCACAAGAGTTGCGAGCCGAATACGATGCTATTCAGCCTGGATTTCACATGAGCAAAATACATTGGAACACGATTGCCGTAAATCAAGATGTTCCCGATGCTTTGTTGAAAGAATTGATAGATCATTCGTATGACTTGGTTTTTAAAAGTTTGACTAAGAAAATTCAAATGGGAATTATCGACCCGAGGTAAATTATTTAACGAACAGGCGAAGCAATTAGAAAAATAGACATTACTTTTGTGTCATTATTAAAAAACGTAGCAACTCAGTTACATAGTAACTCAGCAACTTTATAAAAAAATGAAAGATCAAATTAAAAAGTTTTTAAACGAAGAACAAGATCCAAAAGCGATTGAGAAAGTCACTTCAAAATTGCAGGATATCTTAATGAAAAACGAAGAAATTGGATATATTGCTGTGCAAAAAAAACCAGCATTGACTGTGCTTCCGGACAGTATAGTAGTGACAACTAAAAGAATCATCATTTGCCAGCCAAAAAATTTAGGGCTGTCTATGAATTTTATTGATTACACTTGGGATGATATTGAAGGGACTTTTGTAAAGGAAAATATTCTTGGTTCTGAGTTTTCTTTTTCTACCAAAACAGAGATGCAGGTTTCAATTGATTATATTCCTAAAATTCAAGCTCGTAAAATATTTACGTATGCCAAAGAACAATTGGATATCTTAAAAAATGGTGCAGCACAATCTGTTATAACTGAAGAAATTGCTCCGACATTAATTCAAGAGTCAGAATTAATCGAGGAAATGGAAACCGAAGAAGTTACTGATTTTGCCGAAATAATGCCTGTGGTTTCTAATTATGCAGAACCTGTTACAGAGAATACAAATGCTTCAACTGAGAAAAAGACAAGTGAATTGACACAAGATGAACTTTTTGCAAAGCTTCAAAACTATAAAAAACTCCTTGATAACGGTTTGATTTTACAAGGTGAATATGATGCTTTCAAAAAAGAAATTTTGAGTTATATGTAATAAGTCATAAGTATCAAAAAAAACAAAACCCGACAGCTTAACTGATGTCGGGTTTTGTTTTTTATAATGTTTTCATTTGCTTTTCTAAAAAATTATTGGATTGCTGTTCCAGTAATTCGGTTGCATTTTTTCTTTGCAAATCATATAGTTTTTTGTCCTCAGCAATATCAGCGTAGACTTTATCGTGCATTGCAGCACTAGTTTTTATTAATAATTCCCGTTGGTATTTGTCCTGCTCGATAGTAGCTTTGAGTGCTGTTTCCAAATCTTCCAATTTGAAATCATATTCACCTCTAGGCGATAATAATTTGGCAATAATTGGAGAAGTTTCAATCGCTAAAAATAAAAGCATTATAAAAAACGAGGGAATCCAAGGCAGTTTATTCAAAGCGTTAATTCGTGCCATCAAGCCATCAAATCCATCAATTATAGGTTGGGTTTCGGAAACTTTCTTATCTAAATCTGTTTGTAATGTTTTAGTACCTTTTTCCAAAACAGCTATTTTAGCTAAATTGTTTTTGCGAATGGTGTCCAATTCTTTTTTAGATAAATCGTGCTTGGCAATTTTTTCTTTAAAAACAGGACCTTTACCTAATTTTTTAGTCCCGGCTGTTCCTTCAGCCTCTTTGATATAAGTGTCATAAAGCGTGTTTACTTCTTTTTCTTTATTGACGATTTCAGCTTTAAGACTCTTGATTTCGTTTTTGTTTTTGTCCAAATCCGATTTGAAATAATTTCCGACTTCCTTTTTGTTATTCAAAGCCATCGCATTTTTCTCTTTCAATAAAACGGTATTGATTTCTTTTTCGAAAATTTTAATTTCCAATGGTTTTGAAATCACGATAGCAATGATAATTGCTAAAATAATTCGGGGAGTTGCCTGCAGGAATTCACTAGAGAAACTGTTTCTTTTTCGAATTGTTGAAACAATAAAGCGATCTAGATTAAAAATAAGAAGACTCCATACAAATCCAAAAAGTAATGCGGGAATGATATTGTCGAACACCGTAAAAAGAGCATAAGCACTGGCTATAAAAGCCATAACTGCGGTAAAAAATACAGTAGCGCCAATACCTACATATTTGGTTTGTTCGCCTTCGGAGCAACCGTCTAGCAGCGGTTTGTCTGCGCCTGAACACAGGATGAAAAATTGTTTTAACATGATTGATTGATTTTTGATTGATTGAAAGCACAAATTTAGCTCCAAAAAATTAATTATGGATGTAAATTGTTGATTTGTTTTTGATTGAAAGAAGCCTGTCAGATTTTTAAATGTTATTTTAACATTAATAAGATTTGTTCATATCGTTGAAATCATAACAGTATGTTAATTTTTTATCGCGGCTTTAGTAATGTTTAGGTTTTAGTTTCGCATTCAAATTCAAACAAGCAAAAATGAAAAATCTTTATTTAACAGTATTCCTCTTTTTATTAGCATTATCAGGGCATGCACAAAAAGCCATAATATCCGGAAAGGTATTGGATGCCGATGACAAACTTCCTTTGGCTGGGGCTATGATTCAAATAGTTGGCGAAAACAAATACACCATTTCAGATTATAATGGGCGTTTTGAATTGCTTAATATTAATCCAGGAACGTATCAAGTTCAGTTAAAATACATTGGTTATACTGGCATGACTCATGAAGTTGTTGTAACAGAAGGAAAAAATAATGTTGTTGATTTTATAGTTAAATCAGCAACTACTGAGTTGAACGAAGTTGTTGTGGGGGATAACTTAAAAGGACAGGCGAAAGCTTTAAATCAGCAAAAACACAATAAAAATATTGGTAACGTAATTTCATCTGACCAAGTTGGACGTTTTCCAGATGCCAATGTTGGTGATGCTTTGAAACGTGTTCCAGGAATTACTATGCAGAATGATCAAGGAGAAGCCAGAAATATTATTATTAGAGGATTGGCTCCATCTTTAAACTCAGTTACTTTGAACGGTGACAGAATTCCATCTGCCGAAGGCGACAACAGAAATGTTCAGATGGATTTGATTCCGTCTGATATGATTTCAACTATTGAAGTAAGTAAAACATTAACTTCAGATATGGACGCTGATGCTATTGGAGGTTCGGTAAATTTGATCACCAGACCAACTCCAAATGGCGAAAGAATATCTGCTACTATTGCTGGAGGTTATGCTCCAATCCGTGATAAGGCAATATATACTGCAGGATTAGTTTATGGGAATAGATTTTTTAATAATAAATTTGGTGCTGTAGTAAGCGGTTCTTATAATAATGTTGATTATGGTTCGGATAATATCGAAAACGAATGGGTAAAAGATGATTTTGGTAATGAATTTGTTCAGGCTTCCGATGTTAGAAAGTATGATGTACAGCGTATCCGCAGAAGTGCTTCCTTAGCATTAGATTATAAATTTGACGAAAACAATACCATTTTTGCCAATGCCATTTACAATTGGAGAGACGATAGAGAGAACCGTTTCAGAACAACTTATGATGATATTGAAGCTGTTTATGATGATGTTGATGAATCAAAGATTCTTGGTTTTGAAGGACGTGTAAAACGTGAAACGAAAGGCGGAGTTGACAACGACAGAAACAAAAGCAGAAGACTGGAAGAACAACGCGTACAAAACTATTCGCTTCGCGGAGAGCATTTGATTAGCTCAAAATTAGATTTGGATTGGTCAGCAAATTATTCTAGCGCAAGAGAATATACTCCTGCAGAGCGTTATATCGAGTATCGTCAGAAAGGATTGGATATGACACAGGATCTTTCGGATGCAAGATTTCCTTTGGTAACAACAACTGGAGAAGCAGTAGATGAATTTGAATTTGAGTCAGTTTCTGAAAACACAGATGATACTAAAGAAAGCGAATTTGGAGCGAAAATAAATGTTCGATTCCCTTTTACAATTATTCCAGCAGAAAAAGGCCGAATCAGAACGGGTCTTCGTCTTCGAATGAAAGAAAAATCAAGAGATAATATTTTTTATTCTTACGAACCAATCAATGATGACATGGCGTTGCTATCTGATATTTCGACAAGCTATTTTGACGGAAAAGATTTTAATCCGGGAAGCAAATATGTGCCAGGAACTTTTGCGTCGGCAAATTTCTTAGGAAATCTTGATTTGAATAACGCTTCTTTATTTGACAAAGAAGCTGATCCATCTGAATATTTGGCTGTAAATTATAATGCCAAAGAAAATATTTATGCCGCTTATGTAAGGTGGGATCAGGATTTTAATGATAAATTATCGATGGTTTTGGGTTTCCGCGTAGAGAACACTCATATTGATTATAGTGGAAACCGCGTTTTGGATGAAGAAGAATTGGAAAGCGAAATCAATACTACCAATACATACACGAATGTGTTGCCAAGTCTTACTTTTCAATACAATGCAACAAAAGTTTTAGTTTTAAGAGCGGCAGCTACTACAGCTTTGGCTAGGCCAAATTATTATGCATTGGCTCCTTATGTGAACAATATTGCATCTGAAATGGAAATTTCGGCTGGAAATCCAGACCTTGATGTAACTTATTCATACAATTATGATTTTATGGCCGAGAATTATTTTAACTCGGTTGGTTTAATTTCTGGAGGTGTTTTCTATAAAAAGCTTCATGATTTTATTTATAATTACAGCGACAGCCAATATACTACTGAGAAATTTACTGCTGATTTTCCAGGTCAGGACAATCCGATTCCAGCGGGTGAAAATTGGACATTTGTTCAGCCAAAAAATGGTGATACTGTAGATGTTTACGGTTTTGAATTTGCTTTTCAGCGTCAGTTGGATTTCTTCGAAAGCAAATTTTTGAAAGGGTTCGGAATTTATTTGAACTATACTTATACCAAATCTGAAGCCAAAGGAATTGCTGATGAAGATGGAAACGAAAGAGAAGATATTAGTCTTCCGGGAACGGCACCGCACATGTTTAATGGTTCCTTATCTTGGGAAAACAAGCGTTTTTCTGCTAGAGTTTCTACTAATTTTACTTCAGATTATTTAGATGAATTAGGTTCAGAAGCTTATAATGACAGCTATTATGACAAACAGTTTTTTGTGGATGCAAATGCGGCTTACAAAATCACATCTCACATTCGAATTTTTGCAGAAGCAACCAACTTGACTAATCAGCCATTGCGTTATTATCAAGGTGTTGAGTCACACACGAAGCAAGCTGAATACTATCAGGCAAGATATAATTTGGGATTAAAATTTGATTTTTAAAAGGACCTTTTAAATAATAAAAAAAGGAAACAGGATGTAATGTCCTGTTCCCTTTTTTATAGTTAATACAAAATGAAGCATATAATTTACTTTTTTATATCGGTATTGGTTTTTCAATTTTCGTCTGCACAAAAAGTAGAAAAAAGAGAATTGTCTGGCTATACGGAAGGTTATATCCCGGAATTGCAGAAAATTGACAACAGCCTGAATTTTTTATTAATGGGTGATTTTGGACGTTACGGTCAATTTTATCAAAAAGAAGTGGCTGCGCAAATGGGAAAAGCGGCTGCTACAATTGGCTCTGAATTTGTGATTAGTGTGGGAGATAACTTTTATCCAAATGGCGTGCAGAGCACCACAGATCATTCGTGGATCGCTTCTTTTGAAAATGTTTATACCGATTTTAGTTTACAAAACGATTGGTTTGTAGCTTTGGGGAATCATGATTATAGAGGAAATATTCAGGCGCAGATTGATTATTCGGCAAAAAGTCGCCGTTGGCACATGCCTTCAACATATTTTAAAAAGGAGTTTGATTTAGAAGACGGTAATAAAGTTTTAGTTTTGTTTATGGATACTTCGCCGTTTATAGATAAATATTACGATGTAGATTCCGGTATGAGTGAGGCTATCAAAGCACAGGATACCACGGCTCAAAAAAAGTGGCTGTTAAAAGAATTAGCCACAACAGACAAAAAAGTGACTTGGAAAATTGTGGTAGGACATCACCCTTTGTATAGCGGAGGAAAGCGAAAAACCAGTTCAGAAACTATAAGTTTCGAAAAAAAGTTTGCTGCTATTTTTGATAATCAAAAGGTAGATGCTTATTTCTGCGGTCACGAACACGATTTACAGATTATAAAACAAAAAGGGCATTATACAACTCAGTTTTTGTCAGGTGCAGCTTGTACTGTTCGTCCCAGTGGGGAAAGGGAAGGAACAATGTTTTTTGCCGAAAAATCAGGTTTTATGACCTTTACCATTACAAATTCAAAATTGCTTGCGCAGGTGGTTGATGGAGATGGAAAAGTTTTATTTACAACTCAAATAGAAAAAAACAAAAATGAAAAGCATAAATAAAATAGCAGCAACACTTGGATTAATTTCCTTAATTTCCTGTAGCGATAAATTGGCACCAATTCGCAAAGATGCAGTGAAGCCAACAATTGTTACCCAAAAATTACCGCAAGATACTGATGATCCTGCTATTTGGATAAACCCTAATGGTGTGTCCAAAAGCTTAATTATTGGAACTGATAAAGATACTGACGGCGGTTTGTATGCTTTTGATTTGAATGGAAAAATCATTGCAAAATCAGAAGTTTTAAAGCGTCCAAATAATGTGGATATTGCTTATGGTTTTGTTATTGACGGCAAAAAAATTGACATTGCCGTTACTACAGAACGTGAAAGCAATACGATTAGAATTTTCAGTCTGCCAGATTTGAAGCCTATTGACAACGGTGGAATTGCTGTTTTTGATGGAGAATTGGAGCGCGATCCTATGGGGATTGCCTTATACACTCGTACTAGTGATAATGTTATTTTTGCAATCGTTGGCAGAAAAAGCGGTCCTTCCGGAACGTATTTGTGGCAATATCGATTGACCGATGGAGGCAATGGAATAGCAAAGGCGAATGTTGTTCGTAAATTTGGGCAATACAGTGGTAAAAAAGAAATTGAAGCCATAGCTGTCGATAATGAATTAGGTGTTCTTTATTACTGTGATGAGCAATTCGGAATCAGAAAGTACAAAGCCGATCCAGCTTTAAATGATAACACTGAATTAGCTCTTTTTGGGAAAGGTGAGTTCAAAGCAGATAACGAGGGAATTGCAATTTATAAAACAACTTCGACAACTGGCTATATTTTGGTATCCAATCAGCAGGCAAATACGTTTATGGTTTACCTGAGAGAAGGGGCAAATGGAGATGCCAATAGTTATCCTTTATTAGCAGAAATTCCAACTTCTACAATAGAATGTGACGGAGCAGATGTAACGAGTATTAATTTAGGAGGCCAATATAAAAACGGACTTTTTGTTGCAATGAGCAATGGCATGACTTTTCATTATTATGCTTGGGATTTGATGCAGCAACGTATTGATCAAGCCAAAAATAAATAATTCCTTAATCATATTGAGCAGAGTTAAATTATCTTATTACTCTAGCTATTCTTTTTCCGGAACCTCGGAATTCCTCAAGATGATGTCAAAAAAAGAGCTGTTCGATTAAGAACAGCTCTTTAACATATTGAATTAAAATTAACTAAGCGATTGGAGCTCCTGCCATTATTTCGACATTGGCAAATTCTTTGAATTTAGCAAAATTCTCTTCGAATTTATGAGCTAATTCAGTAGCTTTTTTATCGTATAATTCTTTGTCTTCCCAAGTGTTTCTTGGATTTAGAATTTCACTAGGTACTTCTGGGCAAGATTGTGGAATTGCAATTCCAAATACATCATGATTGATAAATTCAACAGCGTCTAATTGTCCTTTTAATGCAGCAGTAATCATGGCGCGAGTGAATTTTAATTTCATTCGGCTTCCAGTCCCATAAGGTCCACCAGTCCATCCTGTGTTGATTAACCAAACTTTTACATTGGCATCTTTCATTTTTTCACTTAACATCTCTGCGTATTTTGTTGGGTGTAATGGCATGAAAGGCGCTCCAAAACAAGCCGAAAAGTTAGGTTGCGGTTCTGTAACACCTGCTTCTGTTCCAGCTACTTTTGCAGTATATCCAGATATAAAGTGATAAGCAGCTTGCCCAGCAGTTAGTTTGGATATAGGAGGCAAAATCCCATAAGCATCTGCAGTTAAGAAAAATATATTTTTTGGGTTTTTACCAATAGAACCCGGCTGAATGTTATCGATATGGTCAATTGGGTAGCTTACCCTTGTGTTTTGGGTGATTGAAACATCTTCAAAATCAACTTCATTCGTTCCGGTTTTGAAAACTACATTTTCAAGAATAGCTCCTTTTTTAATAGCTCTGAAAATGTCTGGTTCGTTTTCCTCAGTAAGATTGATTACTTTGGCATAACATCCTCCTTCAAAATTGAATACGGTATTTTCGTTTGTCCATCCGTGTTCATCATCACCAATTAATTTTCTATCAGGATCTGCTGACAAAGTTGTTTTTCCCGTTCCAGATAATCCAAAGAATATGGCAGTATCGCCATCTTCTCCAACATTAGCACTACAGTGCATTGGTAATGTGTTTTTGAAAACAGGTAGAATAAAGTTCAATGCCGAGAAAATTCCTTTTTTCATTTCTCCGGTATATCCTGTACCTCCTATTAACGCAACCTTTTTTGTAAAATCTAAGATTGCAAAATTCCCTTGACGTGTTCCATCTACGGCTGGGTCAGCTATAAATCCAGGAGCGCAAATTACTGTCCACTCAGGTGTGAAATTTTCTAATTCTTCATTTGTGAGTCTTAGAAACATGTTGTGACAGAATAAATTTGCCCAAGCTGTTTCGGTTACTACACGAACATTTAATCTGTAATTGGTATCGGCACAAACATAAGAATCTCTAACGAAAACTTCTTTGTTAGATAAATAAGCAGTTACTTTTTTGTAAAGAGCATCAAAAGCGGTTGGTTCAAAAGGAATATTAACTTTCCCCCACCATACTTTGTCCTCTGTAATACTATCTTTTACAATAAAACGATCCTGTGGAGAACGTCCTGTAAATTCACCGGTATTTATTGCTAATGCTCCAGTCGAATTTTCAACTCCCTGTCCAGATTGAATTGTAATATCGTGTAACTCATTAGGGGTTAGTTGATATTGAATTTTAGCATTTTCAATTCCCAGTTCTTTTAACGAAATCGATTTCGTAAACAAAGCGTAGTTGTCCATAAAAAATAAATTTTTTTGAGTGTTGTTTATTTCAGCGCAAAAGTATAAATTTTTTTAGAACCACATTAAATTTTATTTTTCTTTTTTTATTGGCCTTATTAAGTCAAAAAATAGAAGGAACCATGCGGAAATAAGAAATATCCCCCCAATTGGTGTAATGAAACCAAGTATCTTGAAATCAATTGGCATTAAAGAATTGGTTGCCAATAAGTAAATGGAACCGGAAAAGAATATAACTCCAAAAACAGTCAGAATATAGATCCTTTTTTTGAGTTTTAGATTAATTATAGTTGTTGTGCCAATAAATAATAAAAACAAAGCATGGTACATTTGATAGCGCACACCAGTTTCAAAAGTGGTAAGTTGTTCAACAGGTAGTAATTTTTTTAGGGCATGTGCACCAAAAGCACCAAAAATTATAGCTATCATCCCTAAAATAGCAGCCATCGTAATTATTTTTTTTTTAATCATTTTTTGTTTTATGAAAGTCATAAATATATCTATTATTTTAAATCAAAAGTAATTTATTAAGCAGGGATAAAAGTAGTTTTTTTAGTTGTTTAAAACATAGATATTTGATGTTTTTTACCAATTTTAACATTAAGAATCAAATAAAAAAGGTAAATGTTTTTTTAAAATCATTTGTTATAAATACAACAATATTGTATGTTTGTGTTATATTTTTAAAATAGTCTAAATGTAATCTGATTTAAATAGGGATAAAAACATCCTGTTTAACAAGAATAATGTATTGAAATTTATAATGTTACGTTTTTAAAATAAAAGAACTCATGAGAACAATTCTTATTATTGGAGCAGGAAGATCTGCTTCCTCGTTGATCCAATATCTTTTGGAAAAATCGGTATCCGAAGAATTGCATCTTATTATAGGTGATTTGTCTTTGACTTTAGCCGAAAAAAAGACAAATAATCATCCAAATGCAACTCCTATAGCTCTAGATATATTTGATGTAAATCAAAGAAAGAATGCAATTCAAAAAGCAGACATAGTTATATCGATGTTGCCAGCTCACCTTCATATCGAAGTGGCAAGGGATTGTATTGTTTATAAAAAACATCTTGTGACAGCTTCCTATATAAGTGATGCAATGCAAGAATTGAACGAGGCAGCCAAAGCAAACAATCTAATTTTCATGAATGAGATTGGACTTGATCCTGGGATTGACCACATGAGCGCAATGAAAGTGATTGATGAGATTAGGGAACAAGGTGGCAAAATGCTTTTGTTTGAATCCTTTTGTGGAGGTCTCGTAGCACCAGAATCTGATGATAATTTATGGAATTATAAATTTACTTGGGCACCAAGAAATGTAGTTCTTGCAGGACAAGGAGGTGCTGCCAAGTTTATACAGGAAGGTACCTATAAATACATCCCGTATGTAAATTTGTTTCGTAGAACCGAATTTTTGGAAGTAGAAGGTTATGGTAAATTCGAAGCCTATTCGAATAGAGATTCTCTTAAATATAGGAGTGTTTATGGTCTTGATGATGTGCTTACCTTATATAGAGGTACGATTCGTAGAGTTGGTTTTTCAAAAGCTTGGAATATGTTTGTGCAATTGGGTATGACGGACGATAGTTATATTA
Source organism: Flavobacterium granuli (assembly GCF_031456055.1). Lineage (GTDB taxonomy): Bacteria > Bacteroidota > Bacteroidia > Flavobacteriales > Flavobacteriaceae > Flavobacterium > Flavobacterium granuli_A. Next base: position 5,148 of record NZ_JAVDTX010000003.1, on the reverse strand, counting down.
TGGAAAACTCTGAAAATATGAGTTACCGTCAATTTGTGAATTCTTTCCTTCCATATCACCCAACCGATTCGGTTGAAATTAAAATGCGTTTGATTCTAAAAATTGACCAAGATGATATTATGTGGGATAAATTGGTGGAATTGGATTTGTTCAATCGAAATAAAAAAGTAGGGTTGAAAGATGCTACACCTGCACAAATTCTTGAAAAAATTCTTACTGATAGCTGGACCTTGCAGCATGATGATAAAGATATGATTGTGATGTATCACAAATTTGGATATGTTCTTAATGGCGAGGAAAAGCAAATAGATTCCAAAATGGTTTGTATAGGTGAAGATCAAATTTATACAGCAATGGCCAAAACTGTTGGATTGCCAGTTGCAATGGCAACTTTGTTAATCTTGAATGGTAAGATCACAACTCCAGGAGTACAACTTCCGATTCACAAAGAGGTATACCTTCCTATTTTAAAAGAGTTAGAAGAATACGGAGTTATTTTTAATGAACAAGCGATGCCTTATGTAGGTTATAATCCTGATAAAGTTTTTAGTTAAGGTTTTTTTTAATTTTAGATTTTTTAATTTTTTTTAGACAAATCCGCTTCGAAAGAAGCGGATTTTATTGTTTTAAGTACTATTTTAAGAAGTGAGTTTGGTTTTATTTTGGTTAAATTATTTGTTATAAAAAAGCAATGTCTTATAAAAACCAAAAGCCCTAGCCCTGATAGTAGCGAAAATCCTTACGAGCCGGTGTTCGGCTTATAAGATTGTAACTGATAGCAGGACACGAGCGAAGCGAATTGACGAAGTAAATAGCTCCTAATTAAAACCAAAATCATTTTGAAGAAGGCATAAAAAAATCCGCTCACTGGGAACGGATTTAGATATTGTTAGAGGAATTTTATTTACTTAATTCCACAAAATATTTGTAAAACAACGGAATGGTTTCAATCCCTTTCAGATAATTGAAAATTCCAAAATGTTCATTTGGCGAGTGAATAGCATCACTGTCAAGACCAAAGCCCATAAGTATTGTTTTGCTTTTTAGCTCTTTTTCGAACAAAGCAACAATAGGAATACTTCCTCCTGAGCGCACCGGAATTGCCGGAACACCAAAGGTTTCAGTATAAGCCATATTGGCCGCTTTGTAGCCTATGCTGTCTATAGGGGTCACATAACCTTGACCACCATGATGAGGAGTAACTTTTACGGTAACGCCTGCCGGAGCAATGTTGGTGAAATGTTTGGTAAACAAGTCTGTGATGACTTCCCAATCTTGGTTGGGTACTAAACGCATCGAGATTTTGGCAAATGCCTTGCTTGCAATAACCGTTTTTGCGCCTTCTCCAGTATAGCCTCCCCAAATTCCGTTGACATCCAGCGTAGGGCGAATGGAGTTACGCTCATTGGTTACATATCCTTTTTCACCATATATATCATTCAAGTTTAGTGCTTTCTTGTAATTGTCAAGATTAAAAGGAGCTTTGGCCATTTCGACTCTTTCCTCTAGAGATAATTCTTGAACATTGTCGTAGAAGCCTGGAATCGTAATGTGATTGTTTTCGTCATGCAATGAAGCAATCATTTTTGCTAAAACATTAATAGGATTGGCAACAGCACCTCCATAAAGACCAGAATGTAAATCACGATTTGGTCCTGTAACTTCAACTTCCACATAACTCAAACCACGAAGCCCAGTAGTGATAGAAGGTTGTTGATTGGAAATCATTCCGGTATCCGAAATCAAAATCACATCGTTTTTTAGTTTTTCGGTATTATTCTCTACAAAGGTTTTTAGGTTTACACTACCTACTTCTTCTTCACCTTCAATCATGAATTTGACATTACAAGGTAAAGTGTTGCTTTGAATCATATATTCAAAAGCTTTTACGTGCATATACATTTGGCCTTTGTCATCACAAGATCCTCTGGCGAAAATAGCGCCTTCAGGATGAATTTCAGTTTTCTTGATAATAGGTTCAAATGGGGGAGAAGTCCATAATTCTAATGGGTCAGCAGGTTGAACATCATAATGACCGTAGACTAAAACGGTAGGCAATTTTGGGTCGATTGTTTTTTCTCCGTAAACGATTGGATAGCCTGCTGTTTCGCAAATTTCTACAAAATCGCATCCAGCTTTCTCTAAACTTGCTTTAACAGCTTCGGCAGTGTCAAGAACATCTTGTGAAAAAGCGGTGTCTGCACTTACTGATGGGATTTTTAATAATTCAATTAACTCGTTGATAAAGCGATCTTTGTGTTTTGTAACATATAATTTTATATCTTCCATTGAATCAAAATTTTTTTAAGGATCAAAAATACAAAAAATAGAATGAATATTTTTTTAAAAAATCCTTTGAAAATTCGAAGTTATGATTATCTTTGCACCCACAATTGCGCGGATATGGTGAAATTGGTAGACATGCCAGACTTAGGATCTGGTGCCGCAAGGCGTGTAGGTTCGAGTCCTATTATCCGCACCAAAAGCTTCTCATCTCGAGAAGCTTTTTTGTTTTAATCACTTTCTTAGTGAATTCCTTCTTATCTTAGTATAAAGATTCAGAGCACTAAAACAATATGCTCCTGTAGCTTTCCGCCTTCAGTTTTTTTATTCAAAAATGAAATAGTAAAGAACGAAATGAAAGATATTGCAAAACGTTTCCCCGAAAATCCATTATTGTCTCCTCCAGATATTATGCCGAGTCATAAAGATTTGCAAATAGCCTGTCTTCTCAATCCAGGTGTGTTCCAATTCGATGGTAAAATATGGATGATAATTCGCGTTGCCGAAAGACCTGAACAAAAAGAAAATACGATATCATTTCCGATACTAGCTGAGTCAGGTATTAAAATTATGGAAATTTCTAATGATGCAGTAGGGTTAGAAACTAAGGATCCAAGAGTTATTAATTATAAAAACGTTAATTATTTGACGACACTATCGCACTTGCGATTAGTGTGTAGTGAAGACGGGTATAAATTCTATGAACCCGAAGGTTATCCTTTGCTAATTGGGCAAGGGAGACTGGAGTCATTTGGAATCGAAGATTGCCGAGTGTCATATATAGAAGGGGTTTATTATTTAACTTATACTGCTGTTTCGGAAAATGGTGTTGGTGTTGGTATGCGAACGACTACCGATTGGAAAAATTTTTATTCACACGGAATGATTTTGCCGCCACATAATAAAGACTGTGCTATTTTTGAAGAAAAAATTAACGGCCTGTTTTATGCTTTGCATCGCCCGAGTGGTGTTGGAATCGGGGGGAATTACATTTGGTTGGCCTCTTCTCTGGATGGGGTTAATTGGGGAAACCATGAATGTATTCTAAAAACAAGAGAAGGTCTTTGGGATAGTGCAAGAATCGGAGCAGGGGCATCACCTATAAAAACTAGAAAAGGATGGCTTTCTATTTACCATGGCGCTAATCAAAATAGCCAATACTGTTTAGGAGCCTTTTTAATGGATTTAGAGGATCCTTCAAAAATATTAGCGAGAACAGAAGAAACTATTATGGTTCCGACAGAAAAATATGAACTTACAGGTTTCTTCGGGAATGTGGTTTTTACCAACGGTCATGTAGTAAATCTCAAGGAAGATACAGTGACTATATATTATGGTGCCTCAGATGAATTTGTATGCTGTGCTGAATTCTCAATTAAAGAAATCTTCTCACTGTTGCATTTTTACTAACTATATTTATTTCTCCTTGCCATTACTTCGGTTAAATTCATTTAGATATTCAGGAGCTTAATCCCGCTATCCGCTACAATCTTGTGGTCCGAACCCCGGACCACAAGGATTTCCGCTACTATCGGGGCTAGGGCCTGAGTTTTTCATCAGAAAGAAGGCAATAAGTCCACACCTTATATATAGGAGAGAAAGATTCTCAAGAAAATCAGCGAGAATCTCTCTCTTTACTCAGAAGAATTCGTTTTGTCGCTATTCAATTTGACGAGTAAAAAATTAATCAAAGCCACGAAACGTCAACAAAATCTCAAAAAGAGCCTAAAGGGGAGGGTTTGAAATGTCAAAACCTCAAAAAGGGTATCCCATAAAGAACAACATACCAGCAGATTAAAAAATACTTTGAAAAAAGGTTAAAAAAGGTATTGTTTACACGAATAAACGTGCTACTTTTGCACCCGCAACAACGCAGACGTTCATAGAAATCCTGACAAGCCCACGAAATCGAAACGAAAATTTATTTTCAAAAAAAGATTGAGAAAAGCTTGTGAGATTCGAAAACGTAAGCTATTTTTGCACCCCGCAAAACGCGTAACGTTCCTTGAAATACTGCTGAGAAAAAGAGAAGCAAACGAAAAATAAAATTTTCAAAAAAACTTCAAAATTTACTTGCCAGTTAAAAAAGAATAACTACTTTTGCACCCGCTAATCGAAAGACTAGCGTAGTAAGAATAAAAGAAGAATACGTTCCTAGACATATTGAATTGACAGCCGTTCTGATGAAAATCAGAACAAATAAAATAAGAGTAATAGAATCGGAAGATTTGAAATAACCACTAGACCTTCAGTCAAAAATTAATAGAGCTATTTATAGTTCAAACAATATACGATGAAGAGTTTGATCCTGGCTCAGGATGAACGCTAGCGGCAGGCTTAACACATGCAAGTCGAGGGGTATAGTTCTTCGGAATTAGAGACCGGCGCACGGGTGCGTAACGCGTATGCAATCTACCTTTCACAGAGGGATAGCCCAGAGAAATTTGGATTAATACCTCATAGTATGCAGAGTTGGCATCAACACTGTATTAAAGTCACAACGGTGAAAGATGAGCATGCGTCCCATTAGCTAGTTGGTAAGGTAACGGCTTACCAAGGCTACGATGGGTAGGGGTCCTGAGAGGGAGATCCCCCACACTGGTACTGAGACACGGACCAGACTCCTACGGGAGGCAGCAGTGAGGAATATTGGACAATGGGCGCAAGCCTGATCCAGCCATGCCGCGTGCAGGATGACGGTCCTATGGATTGTAAACTGCTTTTGTACAGGAAGAAACACTCCTTCGTGAAGGAGCTTGACGGTACTGTAAGAATAAGGATCGGCTAACTCCGTGCCAGCAGCCGCGGTAATACGGAGGATCCAAGCGTTATCCGGAATCATTGGGTTTAAAGGGTCCGTAGGCG